>JAAFIR010000005.1:0-120541 GCA_013297885.1 Leptospirales bacterium
TTTCTCAAAGCAAACAAGTTCATTTTACAAAAAAATCTACCAAGACGAAAAAGTGTTTCGAGGCAAAAAAGTTTTTATTCCTCTACAAATTTATAGTTTACAAAATGAATTTTTCATTAAAATAAATTCCATTTTTTTAAAAAAGTTTAAACATTCATAAATCCCATTTTGCATAACTATTCAGATTTAGGTGGGCTTCAGAATACCGAAAAGTTTCTCAATAAAAGTGAGAAGGATCGAAGCGATATCAAAAAATTTCGCATGAAATTTTTTGATAGTAGCTAAGAGCCTGGTTTTTGTATATTTTTACCAAAGCAAAAATATACAAAAACTCACCCAGGGTGTAATTGGGAATTGCTCAAAATAAAACAAAAAACCTTGACAATTTATTTTAGATAAATAAAAAATAAATATGAAAATAATATTATTTTTTTTACTTATTGGTTATTGTGCTAATGTAAAAGAAGAAACAATTCCAACAAATCCAAAATCTGAAATTGCTGATGATGAAACCATGAGTAGTTCTGTAAACTATGCAGAACAAATTTCATGTAGTGAAAAAGAATGTGCTAGAATTTCTTTTGAAAGCTTTTCTGATCTAGATGATAAAATTTCTAATCAAATGACAAAAAATGTAGGAAAGTTTTTAATTCATCTCGGTTCAAGAACTACAAAACTTAATGATGAAAAACTGGAAGATGTTGTTTCGTATTTGAGAGAAATTCAAAAAAGAGAGGGTAGGGTTTCTATAGAGCCATATTACATCGGACAAAGAGAAGCTTCCTCTCCACCAGGAATTTCAGCATTTACTGATTCAGCTATGATAGGTTTTACTCTTTATAAAAGAATTAAAAATCTAATTAAATATTCTGAAACTAAAAATTATCATGCAAAAGTTTTATACCATCCTAAAACAGAAAAAATTATGATGATTTTTTTTGTTCATAAAAATTTTGGAGATGTTTGCTCAACTATATATTCAAACTGTAAACAAATCGAATATTTAGATGATGAAAGTTTTGATTTATCCCTTTCAAATGCACTTAAAGATAGTAATAACAATAAAGAACAAATCCAAGTTTTTTTTCGACAATCCAAAGCTATTCTTCCAGAAGCAACAATTGATTTTGAAACTTTAAAACAAATAAATTCATCTACAAGAATTTATAAATGGCTTGTTGCATCAAAAAAAACTGAAAAAAAGACAACAAAAAAAGATCGTTTTTTAGGTATTCAAGCAGTTATTACAATTTTAGATTATTCCATTAAGGCTTACGATTATGTTAAAGCATACCAATTATACGAACCAGCATTTAAAAGAAAAGTGGAACTAGTTTATTCTG
Source organism: Leptospirales bacterium (assembly GCA_013297885.1). Lineage (GTDB taxonomy): Bacteria > Spirochaetota > Leptospiria > Leptospirales > Leptospiraceae > UBA2033. The sequence continues at coordinate 1,344 of JAAFIR010000005.1, forward strand.
GAAAAGAAAATGGTGGAAAAATTGAATCAATTGTATTTTTTCCTCCAGAAATAGAAAAAGAATAAATAAAATAAATAATTCGATGTCTAACTAATAATGGGAGTGTTTAAAGGTAGTTATGCAAATTTTGATTCAAAGAGATGAAGAAAGAGGGAAAGCTGATTATGGTTGGTTAAAAAGTAGTCATTCTTTTAGTTTTGGTGATTATTATGATCCTAAAAAATTAGGATTTGGAGCATTGGTAGTCTTAAACGATGATTTTGTCGAGCCCGACAGAGGTTTTGCCACTCACGGACATGAAAATATGGAAATTGTTTCAATCCCTCTTGAGGGTGAACTTTCCCATAAAGATAGTATTGGAACAATTGAAACTATTTATCAAGGTGAAGTTCAAATCATGTCAGCTGGTACCGGAATTAGACATTCAGAGCTAAACCATTCTAAAGATAAAAAAGTTAATTTTTTACAAATTTGGATTTTACCAAAAAAAATTGACATTAAGCCAAGATACCAGCAAAAGTTTTTTAATAAAGAAGAAAGATTAAATAACTTTCAAGAAGTGGTATCGCCTAACAACCCAAATGCTGTTTTGATAAATCAGGATGCATATTTTTATCTTGGAGATTTTAAAGAAGGTCAAAAATTATCATATGAATTAAAGGATTATGAAGCAGGAGTATATTTATTTTTAATAAAAGGAAAATTATCTTTAAGTGAAAATCAATTAAATTCAAGAGATTCAATTTCTATCTGGAATACAAATAAAATTGATTTAGAAGTTTTAGAAGATTCTGAGATTTTATTAATTGAAGTTCCTTTAAAAGATTATCCTGAAAATTGATTTTTTTTCTCTTAGACTTTAAAAAAGTTTGACTTGAAAAGTTTTATCTTAATTCTTAGTCTTCATGCCTAAAATTCATTGGCATAATATCAAGAGGAATAAGAATTAAATGCATAAAAAAAACTTTTTAGTAATCTTTCTATTCTTTGGGTTTGTAAATATTTTTAATTTACTTGCCCAAGAAAAAAAAACAAGAGAACCAATTAAAGGACTGCCTTTTCCAATAGATGAAAAGAAAAGAATTTCTGAAGCAGAAGCTGCTAAGAAAAAAGAAGGTTGGTTCGTAACAGGGGTAGGTGGACCATTTTCGGATCCAAACAACGGATTTGGAGTTGGTGGTAGAGTATTTTTATTTAATAATGGAAAAAAAGATGATCCATTTTTTGAATACACTCCCTATCGTCATCGTTTCTTTTTAAATTTATCTCAAACAACAAGAAATGCAATTTTTCATCAATTAGATTGGGATGCACCATATCTCTTTAATTCTACATGGAGAGGAAGAGCAAGTGCAATTTTAGATTCAAATCCAAATCTATTGTATTTTGGAATTGGTGAAGATTCTTTAAAAGGACTTGGTTATTATCCTAGAAATGATTTTACACAGCCTTATACAAATAATGGAAAATTTGGAGATCAACAAAATGCTCAAGGTTATAGAAGAGCTCCAAGGGGTGATGAACCATATTACCCTGATTTTACTGGCGAAAATTCTGCGGTAAACGCATATTTGCTTCAACAAAATCCAATTAATTCTAGAAATCAATTTGTAACTGATAGAAAATACAATCGATATGCTTTAACTTCTCCACAAGTTGCTTTCAGTTTTGAAAAATCTTTTTTTGGTGGATTGGTTAGAACTGTAGTTGGTGGACAATTAAAAAATAATATTTTAAGAACATATGATGGAAGTATTCAGAAAGCTTCTGATAATTTTTGGGATAATACACCACTTGAGTTTGCAAATATCAATAACATTCCAACTGTTCAAGGTAAAACAAAAGTTTCAGAAGATTTAGAAAAAGGAAAAATTATTGGGGCTAATGGTGGTTATGTGAATATGGCTAGAGTTGGTTTAGTTTATGATTCAAGAGATTACGAACCAGATCCATCAAAAGGTATTTTTGCAGAAATCACTCATGAAAGATCCCACCGTGCTATTGGTTCCAATTATGAATTTAATAGAACTTATGCATCAGTTAGATATTTCAAACAAATTTTACCATCAGTATTTAAAAAATTAGTTTTTGCTTCTAGAATAGCTTTTGTTCATAATTCTGGAACTTTACCATTTTTTGAATATAGAAATATTTGGGGAACAGAAGGAAATTTAGGTGGTCTTGGTGGTAGAACTACATTAAGAGGTTTTATCCAAGATAGATTTGTTGGTCCTGAAATGGGTTTTGCAAATATAGAATTTAGATGGAGATTTTTAGAAATTCCAGGATTTACTTTTAATTTATCACCATTATTTGATGTGGGTAGAGTTTGGAATGATTTAAGATCAGTTAAAGCAAATGCTTGGGATGGTTATAAATATTCGGCAGGGGTAGGGTTGAGAATAATTTGGAATCAGTCAACCGTAATTTATTTTGAGTGGGCAAGGTCTCGTGAAACTGGTGGGATTGGAAATCAAAATAATTTTTATCTAAACTTTGGGCATATTTTTTAAGGAAGGAACATGAAAAATTTAATTATAATATTTTTAATTGCTTTTATTTTTAATAACTGCGAAGGAAAACCTGAAAAAGGTTTTTATGGAATTCCAAATGATGAAAAAGACAAATTTATTGCAGGATTAATTTTAAATCAAGGCACAACACAAACTTCAATTGGAACTGTTGTAGATAATAGAAATGGTTTGGAATGGAAAAAATGTTCTCAAGGACAATCTTTTCGTTCAGGACAAAATGATTGTCAAGGAACAGGAAATTCTGCTGCCCCAACTATCAATGTTGCAATTGGAAGTTATGGAGCAAGCCAACTTTCTTATTGTGATTTAGAGGGAAATTATTGTAATACTGATTCTATCCCTCAAATTCTAAGACTCGACAGAATGCAAGCAAACAAAGCAAACTCTGAAGCATTTTACTCATGTATTGGAGATAGAACAGGTGGTTTTACAAACTGGAGAGTTCCAAATCCAACTGAATTAAAATCTCTTACCACTACTGGTAGAACTGCAATGACAATTAATTTTCCTAATACTCCACAAGAAATTTATTGGAGTTCTTGGTCAAATGAACAAGACCAAACTAGTAAAACTGCTAAAGGAATCAATTTCACTACAGATAAATTTGGTCAAGATGAAAACCCTAACAAAACAACTAAGCTACTTGTTCGTTGTGTTAGAAATGTTAATGGAACTTAAGTAGAAATTTTAGGGGCAAATTTTTTTGTGTGCTTTAAGTAATAGTAGCAAATATTCCTTAAAGCACACAAAAAAACCGGGCTTTACGCTCCAATCTTTGTTCGTTTCTCACAAAGGATTTCCACTTCAATCCCTTTTGCACCTCACCCCAACTTGTTTTGAGTTGAAGAGTTTTATAGTTAAGTCCCCTCTCCATTTCTAATTAAACGGAGAAGGGAGAGTTTTTATAGTGTTGCCTTCTCAGTTGAGTAAGCAATGGAGAGAGCATTGAACTGTCCTACTCCACGACTTAAGTAAAGTTGGGTGTGGTTTGGATTTAAGTGATGTTCTAAAGTTGAGTTAGGTAAGAAATTGTTATTCAAAAAAATTTCTTGAAATTAAGTCGGTAAGTTAAAACATATATCCGCTTATGAATAAAATTTTATTTCTTTTTTTAACTTTCTCAATTTTTGCATCAACTACTAAATCAATTAAACAAGCTATAAAAGATAGTGATTCTTCTTATTTTGAAAAATTATCCAAACAAGAATTAGATAATGCATTAAAAGAAAATCCAGATACTTTGATTGGTAAATCAGAGATTACTTCTCTTCCTGCACTTGTGGGTGTTTTTAAAAACCCTGACGGTGAAGTTAGAAAAAAAATTTATGAGATTATGTTGTATCCTGAAATGTTTAAAGATTTAAAAGATGTTACTGTTCCAGAACTGCTTTCAGGAGATAAAGAATTAAAAGTATATCTAGATAAAATTAGATCTGCAATATATGAAACTAATGAGCCAAGTGATTCAATTGCAATTAGTTCATATTATGCTTTGATAGATCAATATGGTTTTTCACTTAAAGAAGCAATTCGTACTAAAAATTCAAAAGCAATTTCTTTAATGTCAGATGATTTTTTTAAAACTTCAAATTCTAAAGATTCAAAAGGAATTATTAATCGTTTTAAACATCATGGAGTAAAAACTTTAATAACTGCATTATCTTTTCCAGATATATCAGAAGGAACAAAAAATCAAATTATTGAAGCTTTAAATTATAAAGATTTAGGAGGACCAGAAAAAGTTGTCCTAAAAAAAAGAATCAGACAAAAAAGAGGAGAAACATTATTTCTTCAAGCTGATGCTGAAAAAGATGAAGCAGTTAAAAAAAAATTAATAGATTTAGCAGAAAAATATTATTATGCTGAAAATGATGAAGAAGTTTCAAAAGAAATAAAAGTAGAATCTGAACCACCGATGATAAAGAAAAAGAAATGAATTTTTCGATTCATAAATTTATTGGTCTAGGTGAATTAGATTCACAAGGATTAAAAGCTAAACTTTCATTTTGGTTAATTTGTATTTTAACTTTTTTTTTATTTGGAGATCAAAATTTGATTTCTCCCAATTTAAAAAATATTGCTGCTTCACTCGGTATCATTGAACAAAGTGAAATCGATTGGAAAATTGGGGGATTAATACCAATTTTCTTTTTTATTTTAGGTGGTTTTGTTTCTGTCAGTATGGGATTTTTGTCCCAAAGTTATTCCAGAAAATCTTTATTAATAGCATCAGTTTTACTTGGAGAAATTCCTTGTTTTTTAACTGCTTTTTCAAACAGTTACCCAGAATTTTTTATTTATAGAGTTTTATGTGGCTTTGGATTAGGTGGTGTTTTTCCTATTTTATTTTCACTAGTTGGAGATTATTTTTCTTCTAGATCAAGAGTCACAGCAACAGCATATGTATCTCTTTCTATGGGGCTTGGTGTGGGAATTGGACAATTAGTAGGTGGAATTTATGGAAATCAAGATCCAATAAATGGATGGAGAACCAGTTTTATTTTAATGTCTGTTCCATCTTTTTTATTTATAGTAATTTATGCATTATTTTGTCCTGAACCAAAAAGAGGAAGAGCTGAAACGGTTGGAAAATTTTCTAGTAATGAAAATCATAAATTAAGTTTAGAAGATTTTAAACTAATTTTAAAAAAGAAAACTAATCTTTCTATTTTACTACAAGGAGTTCCAGGATGTGTTCCTTGGTCAGTTTTTTTTGTTTTTTTAGCAGATTATTATGAACGTACATATCTAATAAATAAAGTAGAGGCAAGTGGATTAATTGTGTTTATGGCTGTGGGAATTTTTCTAGGAACATTTATTGGTGGAATCATAGGACAAAAACTGTACAACAAAAATTCTTCCTATCAACCTATTTTTGTAATGGTATCTATTTTTTTTGGTTTATTTCCTTGTTTGTATTTATTGTTTTCAAAAGAATTAGTAAACACAAATATGTTTTTAGTATTAAATATATTTTCAGGGATAATAATTTCTCTTCCAATCTCTAATGTTAGGTCTATTTTAAGTGCAGTAAACTTACCAAAAGAAAGAGGAGCAATTTTTGCTATCTATAATTTATTTGATGATTTGGGAAGAGGACTTGGTCCTGCATTTAGTGTGATTTTTTTAACTATTTTTTCTGAAGATAGATCAACTGGACTTGCAATTGCAATTCTATTTTGGATTCCTTGTGCATTATTTTGGTTCCCTGCAGTTTTTAATTTTAAAAAAGAAGAATTGGAAACGAATGAGTTAATAAAGAAAAGTTTAAAAGCTTTATGAAATTTAGACATTTTATTTTTGATATTGAAGGTACAACAACTCCCATCTCATTTGTACATGAAATTTTATTTCCTTATTCTAAAAAAAACTTAAAATCTTTTTTAGAAAAAAATCATATTGAAAAAAATATTCTAGAAGATTTAAAAAATGAAAATAAAATTGATAATGAAAAAAAACTTTTTAGTTTTGGGATTGAAAGTTTTGAAAAACAAATCGATTATTTAGAATTTTTAATATCAGTAGATAGAAAATCAAAACCTCTAAAAGAAATCCAAGGAAAAATTTGGGAAATTGGATATAAATCTGGAGAATTAAAATCTATTCTATTTTCAGATGTTTTTTCTTTTTTTAAAAAAATAAAATCATCTGATTCTGAAATTTCTATTTATTCATCAGGTTCAGTTGAAGCCCAAAAATTAATTTTTGAATATTCTAATCAAGGAAATTTAAAACCATTTATATCAAATTATTTTGATACTACTGTTGGTGGAAAAAGAGAATCTGATTCATATAAAAATATTTTAAAAGAATTAAAAGCAAATTCATCTGAATGTGTTTTTTTTACTGATATCAATGAAGAAGCTTATGCTGCAAAAAATATTGGAGTAGAAGTTTTTTTAATGATTCGAGAAGGAAATCTTTTGCAAGCAGAAAATGATCATAAAAAATTAAAGAGTTTTGATGAATTTAACTAAACAAGATATTTTATCCATAAATGAATATTATCCAAATTCAAAAATTATCCCACTCCAACAAGAAGCTTCAAGTAGAACTTATTATAAAATAGAAACCCCAATTGAATCTTTAGTTGTTTGTAAAGATCCTAAATTTACTTCCTATGAATATTCGTTTATAATAATACATGAATTTTTAGAAAAAAATAATATTCCAGTTCCAAAAATTATTTCGATAAATGAAAAATTCAATTTAATTTTTCAAGAAAATTTGGGCTTAAAAGATTTAACTTCAGTTGATGATGAAAAATATTTTACAGAATTAAAAAAGTCAATATTATTACTAACAAAACTTCAATCTCTAAAACCAAATTATTTAATCGAATCTAAATCTTTTGATAAAGAAAAATTATTTTTTGAATTAAATCATACCATAAATGGATTTAATTCTTTAAAAGAATTTTACAATTTTAGTATTGATTTAAGTATTGAAGTGATTTCTTTTATGGAATCAGTGTCAATTTTTTTAGCAAATTATTCACCAAAAGTAATTACTCATAGAGATTTTCATGCAAGAAATATAATGATGAATAATAATGAACAAGTAATAATTGATTTTCAAGATATGATGATGGGAACTCCTTATTATGATCTTGTTTCTATTTTATTTGATGCATATCGCATTATTCCTTTAAAGAAAAGAGAAGAATTATATCTTTTTTTTCTAGAAAATTCTCAAATTAAATTAGAAAGAAAAAGAGAATATTATTTGACTCAAGGTTTGCAAAGATCCTTTAAAGCATTAGGATCATATTTAGTTTTATTTCACAATGAAAAAAAAGAAAAATACAAAGAATGTATTATTCCATGTCTTGATAACTTAATTGAAATTGTTCAATTAGGAAAATTTCCAGATTCATTATATTTATTTTTTAATAGTTTTAAAGAAGAATTAATTCAGTCTAGAATTTAAGTTTTATTTTTATAACCATAAGCACAATTTCTGCAGCCCATTTTACAACAAAAACCTCTTTGGATATGATAAAATTCTGAATAAACGATGTTTCTATTTTCGATATTATAATGAATACCTTCAATTAAATCAGAATGTTTAGATGAAAAAACTAATTCATGTGATTTATTAACTTGTTGATTTATTTGAATTAAACAATTTTTACATATACAATCATATTCTGTTTTAGAAAGGAAATTTTTTGTTTGAATAGATAGAATTACCTCCATACATTCACAATTAGAAATATCACCAACTTTACATTCAAAACTTTTATTACATCTTCCACAATTTTTGTGTTCGTGTTTACTCATTTTTCTCCTATGGATCATTGAAGAATGAAAAAAGTTTTTCATTCTTCAATTTTAATTCTAGATTAAAGAAAAATCATCTTCTTTCCATTCTTGACCAAGAAAATCCACCACAACCACTTGTACCTGGACTAGTTCTAGTTGTATTATCAGCCAAAGCAGCAGCAGCAGCAGCAGTTGTTTGAGGATTAAAAATAGTACAAGTCCAATATCTTGTTCCTTCTGCAAAAAAAATTGTTTTAAAATATCTACCTCTGTTTGTATCTCCAGTAAAACATCCGCCGTTATTTTCAGGATTTTGTGAAACATAAAACCCTACATTGTTATCAAATTGATTTATAATGGAACAAGAACTAAAACCAATTCCATCAGTTAAATAAACTCCATTTGATCCAGATCTTGAACTGATTGTGACAATAGATCCACCATTTGTAGCATTACCTGTAAAACTATTCCAGGAACCATTTAAAATAAACTGTGAATTTCTTTCAGCAGTTAAATTTTGATTTGCATTGTTTAGATTATTAGTTTGAACAAGCGCTAATAACAAACCAGTGTTGTCTTTTTTTTCTTCATTTGTACATGATACAAATAAAAGAGTGATTGTGAATATTGTTTTTAGAAACATTTTTTTTCCTTAAAAAAAAATTATTTCCGAACTTCGGTTTACTGCCTCTATTGATTTATTTTAAAATTAAAAATTATGAGATAGTGATTGAAGTGGTGCGTTAGCAGTCGTTTAATTAATATTAAACGACCAGAGCGATAGCGTAGCCACGAAAAGCACGATTTTTTTACCAAAGACTTTCACTACTAGGGAAAGGCTGAGGTAAAAAAAATCTCCCAAAAATTAAATAAAAAAATCTTATAAATATATTTTCCTTTCCACGAGAAAATAAAATTAAAGAGGAGTATCTGGCTTTACAGTTGCGGGACAGCGAGGGACTTACACCCTTCTTCCTCCATTTGGATAGTGACATCTTTTTTTAAAAAGCTTTAAGGTCAAGTTTTTAAGATTGATTTTACTTTTTAACTTGAAATGTTAACTTTATGAAAACTATTTTGATTATGATTTTGCTGTTTAATTGTGCTAATGAAAAAAAAATATCTTTAGATGAAAATTTTTTAAAAGACTGTTTAGAAACAGTTGGTGATAAAGCAAAGTGTGATTCTTTAGCAAAAAAAGCTGAAGAGCGTGACACAACAAAAAAAATTGAACAAGAAAAATTAACTAACGAACAAATGCAAGGTCTTGAGCTTAGAGATATTTTTAAAGAAAAAATGCTCGGCAAAACTAAATCTTATATTATAGAGACACTTGGGAAACCAGATTCAGATTATCGAGACGGTAGTGGGATGGAATATTATTCTTATCAAAAAAAACCAATCACAAGATATTCAATTCAGCATGATCCTGATAAAGAAATTATAATTGTATTTAGAAGAGATTTTGTAACAAGAATTGACCATGTTCAAGCTGATTCTACTCCAAAATCAGATTTTCCATTTGGATTTGGAAAAGAAAAGCCCAAAGCGAAATAAAAATCTTTCCAATATAAGTTCCTTAAGAAGTCTAAAATTAGAGGTAAAATTATGGCAATGGATTTTCAAAAGTTCAAAGAAATTAATGATACTAGAATGAATTATCGCGAAATGGAAGATGCAACAGTTGTTTCTAATTATAGAAATGTGGGTTGTGGTGATGGTTATAGAATTTATCTAAAAATAGAAAACAATCAAATCATTGATGCTAGTTACACAACTACTGGTTGTGGATTTGGTGTCACTGCCCTTGCAATGGCAACTCAAATTGCAAAAGATAAAACTGTTGAAGAAGCAAAAGCTTTGAATGTCGAAGACATAGAAAAAGTTTTTGAATTTCCAGAGCGAAGAAAAAATTATCCTGAATCTGCAATTTCAGCACTTCGTCAAGCAATCAAAGATTTTGAAGATGGTTCTGGAATTCCCAAAGGAAGACGAATCACTAAAGCTCTCGCATTACAGCTATTAAACGAAAAAGGAAATTTAAAAGATGAAGATTTATCTAGCATCATTTTAGAAAAAGAAAATCTTTCAGGAATTGATTTTTCTGGTGCTGATTTACATAATGCTTATCTGCAAAATTCTAATTTTGAAAATGCAAATTTTTCTGGTGTTAATTTACGAGGAGCTTTTTTAAATTCGTGTAATTTAAAAAATGCAAATTTTACAGGTGCCGATTTACGATGGGCAAAACTTGCTGGGGCAAATATTGAAGGAGCAATTTTTGACAATGCAAAATATGATATTGGAACAAGAGTTGATTCCAAACAAATTCATATATTTCAAGTAATGGAAAAACTTGGAAAAGATGTTTATTATGAAAAGGAAGAAATTGTTTGAAAATCGGAGATAAAGCTAAACTTATCAAAAAAACTTTTATGCACAAAGGGGTTTTTATTCTAAGTAATTCTTTAGTTGAAATAGTTGAATTACAAAATGAGACTTATTCTATCTCTTATTCAGACAAAGAAGGCCATCCTCATTTTATTGAAGGAATCAAAAAAGAAGATTTAGAGCCAATTTGATAATAAAAAGATTTTGTACTAGACAATATAGAATTGAATCATCTTGATGTTTGTAAAGAAATTTTGTGCTTATGATTTTATCCTCAAAAATAATTGAATCTCATCTTGTCCTAAAAATAGAAAAAGATGTTATGATGGATAACGCTAAAGATTTTTTCAAAGAATTTGAGTTAATTTTTCAAAATATAGATCCTCCAAAATTTGTGAGTTTTGATTTTTCAAAAGTAAATTTTATGGATTCTTCAGGAATTGGTTCTTTGATAAAGTCTGCTTCAATCATAAAAAAAAATTCTTCTGCTGTTAATGTTTTTAATTTAAATAAATCTCTTTTATCAGTATTCAGATTATCTGGTTTAGACACAATTTTAAGTATTTATTCAGAAGAAGAGTTTCAAACAAATTTTCCTGAATTTAACATTTAAGGTAAATTATGAAATTAATATTAATCCTCTTCATTTTTAGTTTTTTGGAATGTTCCTTTTACCAAACTAGGAAAGGAGCTTATGCTACTAAGTCTTCAGCTTTTTATAAAATCGAAAGAGCGGAATTTGAAAGAGATGAAAGAAAGATTCTTGCAGCAAGTTTTAAACATCCCATCAAATTAGAACAATCAAAAATCGGAGACATACTCGGCAATATAAAATTTAAAAAAAGCACAAGAATTATTGAACTGAGAGATTATGTTTTTCATCTAAATGAATTAGAAACTTTATCTAGAGATTTAAAACAAGTTTTAGAAAATACTAAATCAGATGAAGTAGTTCAAGTCATTTCGATGTATGACCACACACAATCAGTAATTTCAGGTTATAAAAGAACTACTTTTTTAATTTGGGTGGATGAACTTGGGCTAAATATAGTATTTGGTCAAATGCAAAAAGAAGTTTCTAGAGACGATAGCAAAAACTTTTTTGATTGGACACAAGTTCCTCAAATCTATTTAAAAATATCAGCTAGTCTTGATGAAAATGAAATAGAAGAAGATAAAGATTCAAATATTAGCTTTGCAAAAATTGATGGGTTTAATAATCGTAAATGGTTAATTTTTTCATTAAGAGATTTGGATAAATACAAATTAAAAGATAGAAAAATTTTAAGTCCAAGCTCTTCCAAAAAAGAAGATTAAAATTTAGCAGATAAAGTAAAATAATAAATCCTTCCAGGCAGAGGATAACCCACATTATCTTCTGCTCTTTTATCAGTAATATTTTTTATTTCAAAATTAATACTAAGTTCTTTATTTGAGTTTTCAGTTGATTTGATAAAAAAATAAGTAAAATATACATTATGAAGTAGTCTTGAAGCTTGGTAGTTTTGGTATTCATTTGCTCTATCTTTAAAAACTGCACCAATAAAAATTGGGTCATATCCAATTTCAAATGAATCTTTTTTAAATGCAAATAGACCATGCCACTCATGAAGCGGTCTAAGTGGTAAATATTTTCCATTTAGATATGTGATTTCAGATTGATTAATCGCTTTTTGGTAAGTATAATTTGATTCTAATTTTAAATTTTGAAATTTTAATTTATTTGATAATTCAAATCCAGTTATATTTGCTGAATCAATATTTTCTGGTCTTAAAGTGAATTGAGAATTTGGAATAAACAAAATCATATCTTTGATTTCTTTTCTAAAAAAAGAAATTGAATTTTGTAAGAATAAATCTTTTTTTTCAAATACATGTACAAAACCAAAATCAGAATTTATACTTTTTTCTGTTTTTAAATTTGTATTTCCAATAACAGATCCTCTTTCACCAAATAGTTCCAAAAAATCTGGCATTCTTTTTTCATTTGAAATATTGGATTTTAAATTCAGCAAATTGGATTCAGTTTTTAAAATGGTAAATAAAAATCCAAAACGATAATTTGTAAATTCAACTGTTTTGTACTTTTCAGAAGAATTATTCTGAAACAAAATATCATTTTCTGGATTGTATCTATCTATATAAACTTCATGTTGAATTTGTGGAGTAAGAATTAATTTATTTGAAAATAATTTAATTTCATTTTGAACTTGCCAAGTGGAATGATTGCGAAATTTTTTTGTGGATTTATCTAACAGCACATCAAGAGCATTTCTTCTATCTCGAATAAAACTTTCTCTTTCTAATGCAAATAAAAATCTCAAAATATTTTTTTGGTTTAAAAAATTTAAAGTAGGAAGTAAATGAATTCCATATTGAGCTATGTCTGCTTTTGAATTTGGAGTTCCATTACTTAGTTCAGATTTTTCATCAAACAAATGATCTCTAATTCCTGTATAAAAAAATTTTGTATCCAAATCTAAATTTTTCAAATAAAAACTTTTAGTGTTTGTTCCAATTGAAGTTGTGTTTCTCAAATATTCACGATCTGTTTTTTCAGTTTGTCTATTTCCAGGTCCTGGGATTCCATTTCTTCTATATCCAAAATCATTTAAAAAATTAATTATAGTTTTACCAAATTCATAATTAAGATTGAATGAAAAATTATATCTATTAAATTGTGCATTTTTTCTACGAATATCTTTATCATCAATTTGATTTAAAATTGGAGTTCCATTATCTGTTTTAAAAATAAAATTCTGATCCGATTTTTCCTGACCAACTTGAATTTGATAATTTAGATCACCCATCTTACCAATTTTAGAAGCTTGCACTTTAAATGTATTTAAACTTCCTCCTCCAATACTAAATCTAGATGAAGGTGTAAAATTTTTTTTCTTAGTTATTAAATTTACTGAGCCACCAATTGCTGAGCCACTAAATCCAGACGAAGATCCAGATTTATAAATTTCAATTTTTTCTAAATTATCAAATGGCAAATCTGAAAGATTAATTTCTCCACCTTGTGAATTGTTTAATGGAATTCCATCAATATAAATTCTAACTTGGTTTGCATTTGATCCACGGATAGACAAAGTAGAATATGACCCAAGTCCTCCAAATCTTCTCACTCTAACACCAGATTCTCTTTCTAAAATTTCAGTAAGTGACGAATAACGATTTTTGGAATTTTCCAAATCAATAACTTCTACAAAACCTGTTTTATCTGATTTAGTTGATTTTGTTTTTTCAGTTCCTACAGGATTTTCTTTTCCTATCACTTGGATTTCTTTTGAGCTTTCAGAATATAAAAAATTTTGAAATAGAAAAATTAGAAGAATATACTTCATGAATCTAGGTTTTTGGGTGAACGTTTTAGAAAAAGATAAAATTGATTTGCTAAACAGCTCTCAGCTACTGTAAATTTTTTAAAGCAAAAAATAATTTCAAACCGTTTTGAAGATTTGAAATTGTTTAAAAAATTAACACCGCTTCGATCTAAAATTGATTGTAATTTTGTAATGAAAAATTAATTCTTACAACATAAATAGGACAGCACAGCATCTCTTGTTTGAGATAAAACTGACCTAGATGTTAAAGTTAAAATGCTGTTTATGGGAAGACCAGCTTCTTCTAAAGTTTGAGCAGTCCAAGTATTACAAGTATTTAAAATATAATAAGAACCATTTGCTTCAAAGAAAAAACTATTTCCATAAATTCCTTTTCTTGTTTTAATCAATTCTCCATTTCGATTTTTTTTAAAAGTTTGTAAAATTTTTTCATTCAAAATTTTATGAGCTTTTTTTGAAATTGGAATTTGAATCAGTTCAGAAGTTGAAAAATAATTTTCGGGGCTAGTTGGAACAGCTACAATATGTAATACAGTTGGAGTTGGAATAAACTTTGCTTTTAGAGTAATTTTAGTTGTGATTTCTTCAGCTTCATAAAACCCTTTATCTCCCCAACCAATTTCATAATAAGGATTCTTTCCAAAAATCTGATTTAAAAATTTTAATTCTTCACCTAAATTTTCATTTTGTAGTACTATTCCTGAGTGCCAACCATGACTTACTATATAAATATAAGTTTCATCTGATTTGTTTTCAGGTAAATATTTCCAAGATTTAAAGCTATTACATTGTATTAGAAAAATTAATGTGAATAGGATTTTTCTCAATTCTATTTCTTGCCAATTAAAAAATACATTTTCATTTTACCTTTGCCTTTTACTTCCAAAGATTCTCTTTCTTCAAATAAAAAATTTTCTTTTTGGTTTTGGTAAACAATCTCAGAAACATTAATTTTTCCAGGTATTGAATTGGACTCCATTCTGCTTGCTGTGTTTACAGTATCTCCCCAAATATCAAAAGCAAATCGTTTAACACCAATTACCCCAGCAACTAATTCCCCCCAATGAATTCCAAGTCGAATATCCCAGTAAGGTTTATTTTTTAATTCCATTTCTTTTTTTCTATTTAACATAAATTCTAAAATTTCTGAACTAGCTAAAATCACTTCTTTAAGCTGGCAGATATTATCAGAAAAAATTCCACCTGTAAAAAGGTAAGCATCACCAATTGTTTTGATTTTTTCTAATTTGTATTTTTGGATAATAGAATCAAAATTTGAAAAACAAAAATCTAGTTCCTCAACTAACTCTTCTGGTGTCATTCGACTAGCTAGATTAGTAAAACCTGAAAAATCAGTAAAACATACTGAAGCTTTTTCTATAAAAATAGGTTTTACTTTTTCAGTTTTTTTTAATTCTTCAGCTATTGATTCTGGCAGTGTTCTTTTTAAGATTGTGTCAGTAATATCAAGAGAGGCTTGAAGGGTCTTATCAAAAAATTCATAACTCAAATTTGTAAAATACACTGATTGTTCACTAAATATTTTATACCCAGCTTCAGCAGGAAATTTAGTTTGATTAAAAATACATTTTCGAATTGTTTCTTTAAATAAATTTTCTCCCAAGAATAATTGGTTAAAATTTACTTTTTGACCATAAAAATTCAATTTTGGAACAGCAGTTAAAAAATTATTTCTTAAAATTTCTCTTGTTTCTACTGTTCCATCTCGAAGATCTCTAAGTCTAGTGAGCCATCGAATATTAAACATTTTATAAGTAGATTCTGAATAAGGTTTTACAGTTTTTTCTAGAGCCATAAATTCTTTGTTCCAATCGATAAAAATATTTTCAACTTCTTCATTCGTTTGTTTTAATACAGGGAAATCAGTTTCTAATTCTTGAATATGCAAATTTGTAATTTCAAAAAAAGGTATTCCTTCAAGAGTTATTACATTAATTAACTCAGGCTTTTTTTTTAATTCATCTCTTAAATGTTTTCTAAAATATCTTGCGATATATGTTGCTAAATTTATTCTTAATATTTTTTCTTCCATATTTCCTCAAATGCTTTTTGAAAATTCTTTTGAAGTTGCACTAAAAATTTTTCTTAAAC
The DNA here is from genome assembly GCA_013297885.1 of Leptospirales bacterium. Lineage (GTDB taxonomy): Bacteria > Spirochaetota > Leptospiria > Leptospirales > Leptospiraceae > UBA2033. The sequence goes on from JAAFIR010000005.1 coordinate 16,995, forward strand.
TAATAAAATATAGAATAATTATCACAACTATAACTAACCCAAAAACTTGAATCAATTCCATAATGGGTAAAGTAATTTTTAATTCCAAAAAATAACTTGAAAAAATATAATTTGCAACATAAGCCAAAACAAACGCAGAAAAAAAGGAATATATTCCTAATAAAACTGATTCAAAAAAATAAATTTTGATAATAGATAAATTATTTGAACCTAGTATTCTAAATAAAAAAGATTCTGTGAGCCTAGATTTTTTACTTGAATACAATGATGAAACTAAAAGTAAAATCCCAGAAAATAAAATCAAATATGTCATAAGGCTAATAATACCTGTTACTTTATCAATTATACTTGAAAAATTTTGAATAGTTTTTTCTGCATCTATCACAGTAATATTGGGATATTTTGATATAACAGCTTTTTGAAATTCATATCTTTTTTCAGCATCTGAAATATAAAATGAACTTATTAGAGTTGCAGGTGCTTTTTCCAAAATTCCTCTTGAAAATATTACAACAAAATTTGGTTTCATATCAGCCCAATTTACAGATCTTGTATTTGTGATTTTACCAGAAATTTCAACTCCTCCAACATTAAATTCTAAAGTATCACCAATTCTTACACCTAGTGATTTTGCAAAATCAGATTCAACTGAAATTTCATTTACAGCATCTTTATTCCAAAATTTACCCTTATCAATTTTTTCAGAGTTATAAAGAACGTCCCTAAAAGATAAAAAATATTCTCTAGTTTTTGCTGTTTCTCTCCAATCTCTTTTAACTGCATTAGATTCAGTCGTTTCTTTATCTATTGGTTTTTCGTTTATTGAACTAAGTCTTGCACCTATCATTCTTGAAATGATAACTTGTTCTGCATTATATTTATTTTGTATTTTTTTAAACTCTGCTTCTTGTTCTTTTCTAATATCTAAACTAAATAGATTAGGTTTTCTATCTTTTGTTTTTCCACCACTTAACTCTATTAAGCTACTTCTCAGCATCAAAGATAAAATTAAAATACTTAAACCCGAACCAATTCCAATTATTGGCAATAATAAAGATGCACCTGATCGGAAGATTCTTTGGAATACAAATTTTAGTTCAGTTAATGAATTGATTCGATTTAATACCAACTTTGAAATTAATCTTAAAATTTGATACGAGAAAAATAATAAAATAGGTAGTATAAATAAAACACCAGAAAGAATTAAACCTTTTAGAAAACTTTTGGTTTCAAATACTGCTAAAAAATAAAATAATATAAATAAAATTAAAATTTCTATAAATTTAAAATGATTTGAAAAAAATTTTGAATCAACAGAATTATCAAAATCTTCTCTAATTGAATTCAGTGGGGAAAGATTTTTTATTTTAAATAAAGATTCAATTGAAATTAAACATGGTAAAATTATTCCAATAAATATTCCCCATAAAATAGATTTTAAATTTAAACTAGGTTTAATATTTGCTAAAAAGTCTGAACCAGTTAAATCAGGAATTAAAAATTGAAAAAAATATCCAATAAAGATTCCCAATAAACTTCCTAAAATTGCTAAAAATAAAATTTCAACTAAAAAAATACTTTGTATAAATCCATTTTTTGCACCTAAACATTTAAATGTAGAAATTGTTTTAATTCTATTATTTAATCTGGCTCTGGTAGAAATAATCAAAGATACTGCACCTAGAAAAAAAGCTGATAAACCAAGTAAGTTCATAAAATCAAAACTATTATTTAAAAATCTTTGTGAGCCAGAACCAATTTCTGTATTATGATAAATTGTTAAATCTTTTGAAATGAATTTTTTAAAATTATCTTCTTTAAATTTTCTAGAATCAATTTTTGAATCTAATCCAACTAAATAATTATATCTAATTCTACTTCCTCTGATTTCAAGACCAGTTGCGCCAAGGCTTTCATGTGGAATAATCACGGTTGGTGCAAAACTAGTAAAACTACCAACTAGACTTGGTTCTTTTTTTAAAAAACATTTTAGTTTAAATTCATTTTTACCAATAAAAATTTTTTCTCCAAGTTTTAGTTTTAAATTTTTAGCAAGTGTTTCTTCTAAAATTGAATCTGACTTTCCTAAATTTTTAAAGCAATTTTTTGGACTAGTCTCAACCTCACCATAAATTGGAAAATTTTTATCTAATGCTTTTACAAGTGCAAGGGAAGTTTCTTTGTCTTTTGTGTACACCATAGAGCTAAAATGAACTGAAATGGCAGTTCTAGAACTCTCTGGTAAATTTTCTAAAATAAATTTTTCTGTTTTAAAATCAATTTTGGAAGATGATTCAATTAATAAATCAGATCCCATAATCATTTTTGATTCTTTAAAAATTGCTTTGCTTAATGAATCTTTATAAGAATTTATTCCAACAATAGAACATACTCCAATGATAACAGCAAATATGAATTGTAATGAATAATCAAAACCTGAAAAAATTTCACGTAAAATAATTTTATATTTTAAATTCATTTCTTTTTTTTGTTTGGAAGAATTTTTCCATCTTCCATTTTGATAATTCTATCTGCAAGTTTTGCAACTTTTTCATCATGTGTTACAATCAAAAGAGTTGTTCCGTTTTCTTTTTTTAAATCTAAAAGTAATTTTAAAACAGAGTTACCATTTTTTAAATCTAAATTCCCTGTTGGCTCATCTGCAAATAAAATTTTAGGATTATTCATAAAAGCACGAGCTACAGCAACTCTTTGCTCTTCACCACCTGAGAGCTGTCCTGGAAAATGTTTAGCTCTACTTGTCAAATTTACTTTTTCCAAAAGTAGATTAGCTTTTTTTTCAAAATCTTCAACTTTATTTTTTTGGAACAACACAGGAAGATAAACATTTTCTAATGCTGTCAAATTTTTTACTAATTGAAAGTTTTGAAATATAAAACCAATTTTTTCTGATCGAACTGAAGCAAGTTGGTTTTCAGTAAAATTGGAAATTGTTTGGTTATCCAAAATCACTTCCCCTGAGCTTGGTTTGTCAAGCCCTGCAGCAAGTCCAAGTAGAGTCGATTTTCCAGAACCAGATGGTCCCATGATTGCAACAAATTCAGATTTTTTTATTTTAAGGTCAATTATTTTTAAAATTTCTAAATCACCATAATTTTTAGAAATAGATTTTAATTCCAACATAGATTTTATAAATTTAGAGATTTAAAATTTGTAAATGGAATTTAGTGTTAAGTTATTTTATTTGATTTATTAAACTAATTGATTATAAAAAGAAATTAATTTGAGAAATTTTTATTTATAAAATTGATTTTTCGATACAAAGCGAAAAAGATTGAAACGGGGTCAATATTTTGCTATACAAAATATTGACCATAGTTGAAAGCTCGGTTTTTTTAGTAAGGACTTAATTAATTAAGTCCTTACTAAAAAAATTCGCCCACATCACCGCAACTTGATTTGAATAGATATGTTTTAAACAAAAATCCCCTCACCATTATTTTAAAACAGAGAAGGGAACATTTTTTAGAGGTGAAAAAAATTGATTAAATTAAAATCCAACTAACTCGTTTTCAGATTTTTTGTCTTTATCTCTTTTGCTATTTTGTAAATAAGCATCAAGTTGATAAATGGAACCTTGTAAATTTGAATCGATGATTTTGAGAGTTTTTAATTTTACATCTGGTGAAAACTCTTTATAACTTTCTGTGCTTGTAACACCTTGGGCTTTGTTTTCCACTTTTTCAGTAATGATACGGATGGAATCAAAATTTCCAGGAGTCATATACATGGTCTTAAATAAATAAATTACATTATCTTTAAGAGATTTTTTCTTATAAATAAATCTAATTTCTTTTATTTTACTTCCACCTTCAAATTCAAATTCAATATATCTTGTGATAGAATAGTATTGTCTTTCTTCTGCAGTTGTTAAAGTGTTTTCGTTTAGAATTGTAATAACTTTTTCAAACCTTTTGTTAAATTGAACAACTTTTGGTTGAGCTTTTTCAAGTTCAGAGATTTTAGAAGCGATCAGGTTTTCTTCGTTTTTGAGATAATTTTGAAGAGCTTTTTCACGAACTGAATCTCCAGTATCAATCCTTTCTAATTTGGTATCTGCTGGTGCTTTTGATTGTGAAAATGTTAGGCTAATAAATAAAAAAAAGAGTAGTGAAAATTTTGACATGTTTATAATCCTTCGAGTTGTGTTCTGTTTTTTTCAATTTTACTAATTTGACTTTTTTGTATAAAACTGTCAAGCCTGAAAATAGTTGCATATAAAGCATTATCAATTGCTTTTAAAGCATGTAGTTTTGATTCTTTAACTAAATCTTTGTACATTTCTGTTTCATTGATACCTTTTACTTTTGAGTCAAATTGTTCAACTGTAATTTTGATACTTTCTGAATTTCCAGGAGTATAACTTAATGTTCTAGTTATAGAATGCAAATCATTTTTTAATATTTTTTTGCGATTTACAATTTTTATTTCTTTTGTTTTTCCAGCTTCAAAAACAAATTCAACATATTTAGCAGTTATAACTCCTTCTGCACCAACAGCTGCAGATGAACTTTCACTGATTAAAAAAATTTCTTTTTGTAATTCTTTGTTAAATTCTGTTGCTTCCAGTTGAAGTCTTTCTACGTCAGTTAGTTTAGATGTAATTTGTTTTTCAACAATTGAAATATTTTCTAAAATCGATTTAGTATAATTAGATTCTTTTTCTTTGGAATTTGATTTGGGTTGGTTTGAAGAAGAACTTTGAGTATTTCCAATTCCACCTTCTTTATTTGGATAAGGACCAGAATTTTGAGCCATTAAGCTTAAGCTTGAAATTGTTAAAATAAAAATTAGTTTTAAGAACATTTTTTCCCTCACACTTAATTATCGGTAAAATTAAGCTAATTTTAAAATTTAATATATGTTTTACTTTGCAAGAATTTTTCTTTAAAGTGTTTTAACTATAAGATTTTTTTTTCAAAGAAATTTATTCTATTTTTTGGTAGCTCCTATTTAAATAAATGAAGAATTAAAAAAATAAAAAACCATTAAAAGGCTGAATTTTTTGTAGTTTTACCTTTTTTTTTAAATCTTAATTCATTAAAAAAAGCAGGCTTTCCCTTCTGATTAAAAATAATTGTATCTATGATTCAAAAGAAGTTAAAGTTTAGTTATATAAAATTTTTTGATATCGTTTTATTACCTAACTCGTGAACTTTTTAAAATCTAAAAATTTACAATGTATTGTTTAATTCTTAGAAATCAAAAACCTTTTACTTGACAAACTTATTTCTTAATTTAGTTTATTTTTATGAAATCGTTGTTTACCAAAACTAGTTTGATTTTCCTATTTTTGCTTTTTATAAATTGTGATAAATTGGTAGATAGCTTTTTTTCTGATAAAGATGATGTTAACTTGGGACAAACTCTTGACAAAGAAATTCGTGCAGCAAATAGTTCTAAAATTTTAGATGGTAAAGAAATCCAAAAATATGTTCAAAATATTGTTTTGACAATATTAAAATCCAATTCTGTGAATAAAAAAAAAGTTTATCCTTATACAGTTACTGTAATTCAAGATGATGAAGTAATTAATGCATATTGTACACCTGGTGGTTTTATTTATGTTTTCACTGGACTCATTAAATTCTTAGAAAATGAAGCAAGTCTAGCAGCAATTTTAGCTCATGAAATCGCTCATGCAGAAAAAAGACATTCTAGAAAAAGAATGATTTCAGCAATTTCAATTCAAGTAATAGTTTCATTATTATTAGGTAGAGATGCATCTTGGATCAGTCAATGGCTTATGAGTTTTGCTGGTGAAATGGCTATATTAAATAATTCAAGAAAAGATGAACTAGAAGCAGATGATTTAGCTTTTATTTATTTAAATGCCACACCTTATTACCAAGGTTCAATGTCGTATTTTTTTGATAAAATTGATAAAACAGAAAAAAAATCTAAATCTTCAAAAGTTTTAGAAAAAATTTTATCTACACATCCAATGGCAGAAGATAGATTAAAAGCAAATGAAAAACGAATTAAGAAATATAAGTTATCAAAACCATCTGAATCAAATTTATTTTCTCATAGATATAAAACCACAATAAAAAAATTAGATTTAAATCCAGATCCAATCATAGAAACTCAAGATGAGGAATGAATAAATTTTATAATTTTTGCGATATCAATATATATATTTTCAGAACTTAAAATAATTATTTTATAAATTTCTTTTTTCTTTCTTAAGAATCCTGCAAAACATTTTTTTGCTTTTTTAGTGCTACCTGTTTTACCAAATATTTCAAATCCATTTATTTGATTTAATTCAATTGTACTATAAAGGATTTGACTTTTACCAAGTTCTGTTTTAATTTCACTTTCTTTTAATTCTAAAATATTAAAAAAAACTTTATCCAAATATATTCTATCTAATAATTTTGAAATATCTTCAATATTAGAAACTGATTTTTCTGAAAGTCCATATGAGTCTTCAAGATATGTATTTGGATATTCACTTTCAAAAAAAAGATTTGCTTTGATTTTAAAATTTTTTTCTGAAGAAAAATAAGATTCTGTTAAACTTAAAGTAGCTTGGTTAGAAGAAGTAACAATCATCGCTTTAATTATGTTTAAACTAGAATAAATTTCATCTTTTTTAAACTTAGCAGCTTTAGGATTAATTGAATTAGATGGTGAATCACTCGAAATAGTAATTTCTTTATCTAGTTTAAAGCTTTTTTTAACAAAAAAAATTGTATATAATTTTGTTAGGCTAGCTATTGGAATAATTTTATTAGTTTGGTTCTCGATAATTCTAACTTTAGTTTTAAAATTCTCTAGTAAAATAGGATTTTTGAACTGATCTTCCGATGATAATAATATTGGTATTAAAAAAAAAATTGATTTGACTAACATAATTTAGTATAAGTCAGTATGAGTATTATCATATTAGTCAAGAAGGAAATTGTGAAACAAAACTTTTTATTATTGATGTTTTTGTTAATCTCAAGTTGTAATATTAATAATTCTCCAAAATTATTTGGCTTATTTCCTAACCAACCTAAAATCCCACCAATAATAAAATTTACAAAACCTGCTTCTCTAATTGTAAGTGAGAGTGGCACTTCTATTCAAATTCAGTTTTCTATTAACAAAGAACCTTTAGCAGATGTTAAAATTGAACCAATTCTTTCAAATGAAAATGAAATTATATTAGATAAACCTTTCATCGAATTTAAAAAAACTGAATGGCAAAAAATTCAAATTTTAACAATTACTGGCAAAGATGATTTTATTGTTGATGGGACTAAAAATACAGAAATAAGCTTCACAAAAATTCTTTCTGCTGATTTAGAATTTACAGTTTTAAAATTGGATACCATAACAGTTTCAACAACTGATAATGATGATCATGGTTTAGTTGTAACACCAACTTCAGGTTTAGTAACCAATGAATCAGGAGCAACAACAAGTTTTACAGTTTTTTTAACAAGCGAACCTAAAGCAAATGTAACACTCCCTTTAATTTCTAGTTCCAATACAAATGAAGGTACTGTTTCACCTTCTAGTTTAACTTTCACTCCAAATAATTGGAATATAGCTCAAACTGTTACAATAAAAGGTGTTGATGATTTAATAGATGACGGTTCCCAAACATATTCAATTGATTTTAACCCAACCACAAGTGATGATCCTCTTTATCTTGGAAAAACAACTAATCCAATTTCTATTGTGAATGGAGACGATGAAGGTGGGAGTGGGATAACAGTTGGTATGCCTTGTTGCAATACAACTGAAGCTGGTGGAACAACAACTTTTAATATTGTTTTAAATACCAACCCAGGGACAAATGTTACCGTTTCATTATCATCAAACAATAACCGTGAAGGAACTGTTAGCCCAAGTAGTGTTAGTTTTAATTCTACAAATTGGAATATTCCTGTCATAATAACAGTTACAGGTGTTGATGATTTTGTGCAAGATGGGAATATAAATTATACAATTAATGTAGGCTCTACAACTAGTTTAAATTTAGATTATAATGGACTTACAACCCAAACAGTTGCTATAATAAATAATGACAATGATACTGCTGGTTACACTATCAATTTAGTTAATTCGTATTTAGTAGTATCTGATGGGGGAGAAATTCAATCCACTATCCAGGTGAATCTTAATTCTCAGCCAACAACAAATGTAACAATTCCAATTACTAGTTCAGATACAGGTGAAGCAAATCCAAATGTTGCTGGTATTACTTTTACTCCAACTAATTGGAATACAATTCAAAATATTGTAATTAGTGGAGTGGATGATGGAGATCCAATTGATGGAAATAAAACATTCACAATTTCACTTGGACTACCAACGACAACTGATACAGTTTATGCTGCAATTGATCCAAATGATCAAGCAGGTACTTCTTGTAATAATAATTCAGTTGCTGCAAAAATTTCTGTTTGTAGAGCAACTCCAAATAGTAATACTTCAGAAGATTTAGCTACAAATGAATTTTATTTAATTGCAAACCAGCTTCCAACTGCTAATGTAACAGTTAATGTTTTATCCGGAGATACAACTGAAGGAACAGTTAGTCCAGCAAGTATAATCATTAATACATCAAACTGGAATCAACTACTTGCATCCAATAGAGTTTTAATCACTGGAGTAAATGATTCATTTTATGACGGTAATATTAATTATAACATTAATTTTACAGCCGCATCAAGTGCTGATCTTTATTTCCATGGGTATGTAGCCTCAGCATATGGTTTAACAAATATTGACAATGAGAATTATTTCACAGTAAGTACGACCAGCATAACAACTACAGAAGGATCAGGAATTCAAACTTTCACAGTTGAGCTTCCAACTGCTCCAACTGCAAATGTTACAATTCCAATTAGCTCATCAAATACAGCTGAAGGAATAATTTCCCCAGCTAGTTTAACTTTTACAATGGGAAATTGGAATATGGCTCAAACAGTAACAATTACCCCAATAAATGATAGTGTTGCAGACGGTAATATTACCTATACAGTTGATCTTGGACTAGCAACTAGTGGAGATGCCAGATTTAATAATAAAGATCCTGCAAATGTTGCAGTTACAAATAATGATGCTGGAGAAAAAAGAATTTTTTTGACAAACTCTACTTATAATGGAAATTTGGGGGGAAAAGCTGGAGCAGATACAAAATGTAATTCTGATTCCAATCGTCCAAGTATTTTACCAAATACATATAAAGCTATGCTAGCAGTTACATCAAGTAGAACAGGTAGTCCAGTAGCTGATTGGGTTTTTGCAGCAAGTTCAAGAATTTTTCAATCAGATGGAATCACTCCAATAATGACAACAGATGCTGGTGCTGTATTTACTTTTGGAGCCTTGACAAATCCATTTGCAAATAATCCATTTTGGTCTGGATTAACTAATACTTGGACTGCTTCTGCGAATACTTGCGCTGGCTGGACTTCAAGTTCAAATGTCATTAATGGAGTTTTTGGGGATGGGATTAGTACTAATGCAATGAGTATAAATAATTCTACATTGACTTGTGATCAACAAAGAAGAATTTTATGTGTACAACAATAAAACTTGGTTTTGATTTAATTCGAAAACCAAGTTGAAGTAAAAGTTATTTTTTACAAGTTTGTAAAGCTGCAATTGAAGTAGCTTCAGCCATACATTTAAGATCGTATTTTCCAGTAGTACATTCTTTTACTACACCAGCTTTTAAAGTAGCTTCCATAGCTTTAACTTTTTCTTGTTCTTCTGGCTTTAAAGCTTTAGTTAAGTTATCAAACATTTTTGTGATAACTGGTTCACATTCTGCAGCACTAACTGCTTCACCTTTACAATTTGCTATAGCAAATATAGAAGAGATTAAAATTAAGAAAATGATTTTTTTCATTCTTTATTCCTTTATTCCTAAACGGATTAGTAAGTTAAGAATTTATATATAACTTTTCTTGAAAAGATTTTTTTTAAAAATTTACTACAAATAGATTTTATTGTAAAAAAACCAATTTAAGTTTTAAAATTAAAAATGATTTTATTCGAAAATAGGGAATTTTTTTAATGAGCAAAAATTATAAAAAATTTCAATAAGCCATTTTTTTTTAATTAGTTTTAAATTTTTTAAATTGATTTTAAAAATTATTGAGTTGGTATAATTGATTTGACTTATTTGGAAAGAATGAAAATATTAAGGACTTTTTTAAAATAAAAAATCTTACTTAAAAGGGTAATTCAATTCATATGAAAAAATTTAAAAAAAATGAAGCTAAGTTTTTAACATTGGTTTTAATGTTAGTATTAAATGGAATAACAGTTTATTTTTTTCCTGAATCCAATATGATTATAAGTATAGTGCTTATAATTAGTTTAATCATTCTTTTGATGTCGCTAATTATTTTTTATGAAGAAAGTGATAGTAATGATTAATTTATAAAATACTAATCAATTTAATTAATTTTAAATACTACGAATTTTTTTAATTAAATATTACATAAAAAAAAGTCTTGCTTAATTAAACTCTTTCTTAATTTTGATGAAACTTGATTTTTGGAGTTTTTATGTATTTGATTAAACTATTTATTTTTATACTTTTCATATTGAACACTGTTCTTTATTCGCAAGAAAATAAATCCCAAAGAATAATTTATATAGGCAATTTAAAACCATACAACACAAATAAAGATAATAATTTAGAATCACAAGTAAACAAGTCTCTAGAATCAAAACTTACTAAACAAGGTTTTACTGTAAAATTTTTAAATAATGATTTAAAAACAAATCTAAATGAAGCTAAAAAAGAAAAAGATTCAATTTTAGTAGAGGGATATTATAGAAGAGATAAAGTTGGAAATATTGTATTGTATACCCAAATATACAATCCAGAAACTGGAACAATGATTGATGCTGGGATTAGTTCAGGAAGTTATGATGAAGTTGTTGATGCTCCACTTGATATAAATGAATTAAAAACTCCAGATAACGAAATTATTGAAAAAGAAACTACAAAATTAGTTTCTAAAATTAAATCTAATCCTTCCAAAAAAGAAAATCGTCAAAACATAGATGAAAATGTTATAGAGAGTATTCTAGGAAAAGATAAAAGTTTATTTTTTCCAATTACCTCAGAAAACGTTGCAAAACAAGCTGAAGATGTTTACAAACTTTTACAATCAAATGAAATTGTCACTGCATCTAGAACAAAAGAATCTGTAATCGATGTTCCTGCAACTACAATGGTTGTGAGTGAAGCTGATTTTAAAAATCGAGGTTATACAAGTCTTGAAGATATTTTTAAAGACCTACCAGGGTTTGATACAATTGGGCTAGGTGGATCAGATGCAATTAATTTGTACCAAAGAGGTTACAGAACTCCTTACACATCTAGAACTTTGCTGATGATTGATGGGATTATTCAAAACGATTTATGGAATCAGGTAGCAACTGTTGACAGAACTTATCCCATTTCAGCAATTAAACGTGTCGAAATTATTTATGGTCCTGCTTCTGCCGTTTATGGTCCAAATGCATTTCAAGGTATAATCAATATCATTACTAAAACTGCAAAAGAAAATGGTGGAAAACCTCTTGCTGGAAGAGCAAGTATGATGTATGGAACTGGACCAAATTGGACAGTCGATGGACAAGCAACATCACAAATAGGGGATCTGGGAATTGCAGTATCAGCAAGAACCACACAAGGTGAAGATGAAAATAATAATGTGAAAGGTAAAGGATTTAGTTCTCCTTTTTTTATAAGAAATCCAAATATTTGGGGACCTGTTTTGTATTATGGAGATATGGGGAAACCATTTGGAACATACAGAGACTCAGTAAACAACTGGGGAACAATTACTTCAGTAAATTACAAAACTTTAAAAGTTGGATCAAACATCAGCAACAAAGATGAAAGTTATGGGGGACATTATCCTGGTGACAAAGCTCAACCCAACGCCTATTGGAGCAAAAGACTTTTAAATATTTATGCAGAAAACACAGTTGAGATAACTCCAAAACTAACTTCATACACTTTGGCACTTACAAGAGACACGTCCACTTATGGAACTTGGGCAGAAGCAGATGGTTCAAGTTTAACAAGACCATCCTCAGTTAGTATTACTAGATGGCAAAATAGAAATTCAAGTATTTTAGTTAATCAAAATATTGAATACAAAGTAAATGAAAGTTTAAAAATTTTAGCTGGTTTAAAATACGAAGCAAAAAAATTAACAAAGTTTTATGACATTCCTGGTTATTATTGGGGCTCTACATATTTTAGTTCTGTAGATGCATTAAATCCAAATGTAAACAAAGGAGTTGATAAAGATCCACTTCATCCAAATGGGGGATATTCTATTTATTTAAGTAATGATCCAATTTTATTAAAAGCACCTTCACCAAGAAATAAAATGCCTGAAGAAAATACAATAGGAACATATGATAGAGGTGGGTTTTTATTATCAATCATTGACATAGGTAAATTTCGTTTTAGTCCAGGGATTCGATATGATGAAAATTCAGTTTACGGAAGAGCAATGAACCCGAGGATAACTGCAATTTATAAACTTCAGGAACAAACAGCAATTAAACTATTGTATGGTGAAGCATTTAACGAACCTCCACCACTTCTTTTGTATGGAGGATTTTCTGGAAGAGTTTCAGATGCAAATTTGAGACCTGAAAAAGTAAAAACTACAGAATTAATTTTAATGAAACAGTCAAAACAAATTACCAATGAAGGTTCTCTTTATTATTCCAGATATGAAGATGTGATTAAAGAATCAGGACCAAATGTTGGTAGAAGAAGAATTTATGGATTTGAATATAAATTTAGATGGAACTTTCAAAATTTTGTAACTAAATCTTCTCCAATTAGTTTTTATACTTATTATACTTATACACTTGCTGAGTCCACGTCTTATTATGACCACAATATGAGGCAGTGGAAAGATGGTGTAACTCCACTTGGACAATATGAATTTTTATTTCAAGGAACTAGAACAAATGGTCCTTTTGGTCCTTATGATAATGGTCTTGCTTCTTATATTCCAAGACAAGAGAAATACACAAATTTAGGGGACATTGCACCTCACAAAATTAATCTTGGAATCAATCTTCCAATTAAAGAAGATTTTATTTTAAACTTCAGAGGAAATTATGTAAGTGCAAGAGAATTTTATTCAAGAAATGTTTTGAATAATAATGGACCTTTGCCAAATACTTCAGACGAAACATTACTCAGAAGAATTGTTCAGCAAGAAGACAAAAGACTACAGCCTTATTTTGTTTTTGATTCTGGTTTTACATATAATTATGGGGAATATGGTTTTTTAACATTTAAAATTATGAATGTGTTTAACGAATATTATGTTCATCCTGGTGTTGGAAATGCAAATGCGGGTAATTACTATTATGCGAGGTCAACAGGTTATGATTCATCTTTACTACCTCAACCTGGAAGAAGTTATATGCTTAGTTTGACTTTGACTTTTTAGTTTTTTTATAAGTTTGCATTTTTCATTAAAATTATTTTTTTGTAGAGAATGAATAAGACTTCAATCTATGAAAAATCATTGACTGAACAATTTGATAAATTATATTCAAACTTATGAATAGAAAACTTTTCATTTTAATAGCAATTTTATTAGTAACACTTTTTTGTAATAAAACTAAAGAAGTAAGTGAAAATGAAAAACTTGTTTCTGCTCCAAAAAGCAAAACAGAGCCAATAATCCCAACACCTGAAGACAACAAACTTAATCCTGATAGAATTGAATTAGGAAAAATTCTTTTTTTTGATCCAAGACTATCTGGTTCAAATTGGATTAGTTGTGCTACTTGTCATAATCCTGGATTAGGTTTTGGAGATGGTCTTCCAACTGCAATTGGTCATGGAATGAAAGTATTGGGAAAAAATACTCCAACAATAATTAACTCTGCTTTTGGAACTAAAATGTTTTGGGATGGTCGTGCAAATTCATTAGAAGAACAAGCACTCGGTCCAATTCAAGCAGCTGGTGAAATGAATCAAAAAATGGATGAGTTACTTTTAGAATTAAAAGCTATAAAGAGCTATCTTGTTTTATTTGAAAAAGCATATCCAAAAGAAGGTATAACACCCATCACAATTGGAAAAGCTATAGCAAGTTTTGAAAGAACAATCAATTCATTTGATTCTCCTTATGATAGTTATTTGAAAGGAGATAAAACTGCAATGAGCGAATCCGCAACTAGAGGATTAGTAATATTTAGTAGCAAAGGTAAATGTACAGCTTGTCATATGGGAAATAATTTTACAGATAATGGATTTCATAATCTTGGACTAAAATCCAATAAAACTGATCTAGGTAGATTTGCAGTAGTTCCAATCAAATCAATGAAAGGTGCATTTAAAACTCCAACTCTTAGAGATGTGGCCTTAACATCTCCTTATATGCATGATGGAAGTTATAAAACATTAGAAGAAGTTATCGAGCATTATGATCGAGGTGGAGATGAGAAATCTAACCTTGATCCAAACATGAGTCCATTAGGGCTTACTGCTGAAGAAAAGAAAGATTTAGTTTCATTTATGATTGCTCTAACAGGAAAACCAAAAAATCTAATTATTCCAGAATTACCACAAAACTAAGGAGACTAAAATGAAAAAAATTTTATTAATTCTGTTAACACTTTTAACTGTGGAGAGTGTTTTAGCTGGCGAATATGAAGTTGCTCAAAAAGACAAGAAATTTTCAAAAGATAAATTAACAATTAAAGTTGGAGATTCTGTAAATTTTCCCAATCAAGACACATTTTTCCATAATGTTTTTTCCCTTTCTCCTTTAAAGATATTTGACTTAGGTTCTTATCCAAAAGGTCAATCTAGAAAAGTCACTTTTGATAAAGCTGGCAAAATTGTTGTTGAATGTGCCATTCATCCAGAAATGAAAATGACAATTGAAGTTACTAAATGAATATTAAAATTATTTTTTTTATAAATTTCTTACTTTTTAGTTTAAATACAATTGCAAATGAAAAATCAATAGTAAGAGGAAGTATTGTATTCAAAACCTATTGTGTTCTTTGCCACGGAGCAAATGGAGATGGTAAAGGAAGGCTTGCTGTTGGTAAAATTCCACCACCTGCAAATCTTAATAAAACAATGCTCACCGATGAACAAAAAGAAAATATAATTCGTAATGGTGGTGAAAGTGTTGGACGTTCTCCTTTTATGCCTCCATGGGGTAGCGAGTTATCTAATGAACAAATTAAAGATCTTATTTCTTACATTAATAAAATTTCGAATACGAAGAAATAAATTCTCTAAATGAATTTATTAAAGAAGTATTCTTTAAAAAATAAACTTAGAGCAAGTTATGGAATAATTGTAACATTATTCTTAATTACTTCATCGATGGTTTTAGTTAGTTTGTTATCATCTAAATTTGCTTTTAGAAAAACAATACATGAGTCCTATCCCAAATTTGAGGCTTTAAATAATTTACAAAACAGTGTTTCTCAAATTGAACTTTCTTTATCTTCATTGATATCAACTAATGATGCTTACTTAATTGAAGAAATCAGTACAAATTTAAAAAAGGAATTTGCAGATATAGATAAAAATCTAATTTCATTTCAAATCTTTGATTTAAGTAATTCCGAAAAAGAAATGATCAAAGAATTGAAGGAAGATATTGATTCGCTTTTATCATATGAAGAATCTTTTAAAACATTAAAACTAGAAAATCGAGTTGATGAAATTAATATTCTTTATGTGAGAGGTGTTGTTGGAAAAGGAGAAAAAATAAAAAAAGTAATAAAAGAATTAGTCAGAATTGAAAAAAATACTTCTATTACAAATGGAATATTAGCTGAAAATCGAATTAATATTTCAGTCATTTTCATTTCTGGTTCATCAATTTTTATAATTATTTTAGCAATCTTTTTTTTGTTTATAATTTATAAATCAATAATGATTCCATTAAGAGAAGCTTTGGGAATTGCCTCTAAAATTTCAAAAGGAGAATTAAATAATATCTATTCTTATAAATCTAGTGATGAAATGGGGGAATTGTTAAATTATATAAATAAAATGGAATTTGCTTTGAAAGAAATTATTTCAGAGATTCATTTTAATGTCTTAGGTTCAACTGGAGCTTGTAAAGAATTTACTTCTATGTCCAATGAATTTGAAAGAGCATCCAATAAACAATTAAATAGCTATCATGAAATTGTAAAACAAACTGAACAATTAACAACAGCTGTTGAGAGAAAGTCATTAATTGCTCTAAACTCAGCTACAAATTTAAAAGACTTAGAAATGAATATCCAAAATAACTTTGAAGGAATTTTAAAAATTAATGATAGTGTTTATCAATTTTCAACAGAAGCAAATAATTCTTCAGACACAGCAAAAATAGGAAAACAAAAAGTGGAAAACACAGTAGAAATGTTCAACATTGTAAAGAAAAGCTCTGATGAAATTAAAAAAGTTCTAGAAATGATTGAAGAAATATCAGATCGAACAAATCTACTTGCAATAAATGCTTCTATTGAAGCTGCCCGTGCAGGAGAACATGGAAGAGGGTTTTCAGTAGTTGCAAGTGAAATTTCAAAACTTGCAGAACACACAATAGTTAGTACTAAAGAAATTAAAAATTTAATAAATATAAGTAATTTGAATATTAAAAATAGTTCAATAGAGATGCAAGAATTCAAAGTCACTTTTGATGAGATACAAGAAAAAGTTGAAAAAATTTTTGCATCTAGTAAAAAAATTCTTTTTGAGATTGAAGATCAAAAAAATAATTTGCTAAATTCTACTGAAAGAGTAAAAGAAATTTCTGGTGGAATGGAAGCTTTAAAAGAAGAATTTAATAAAACAAAATCCACTTATCTTAAAATAAATACAAATGTTCAAGACCTTGCAGTTAGTTCAGAATTAATAGTTTCAGGATCTGTAAAAATTTCAGAAGTCGCTGGTAATCTTAGTCATCAAACTGATAAAATTAAATCTTTAATGGATAAATTTAGTTATTAATTCATTTTAACAAAAATAAATTCACTATTCAACATTCAACATTCAACATTAATAAACTAGTTGTTCCTCAATTAAAGAATCAAATTTATTTATCAAATCTTCATAGTCTTTAAATGAAACTTTCCCAAAAGAGATAATTTCTCCTGATTCTAGATCGACAATCCTAACTTGAAAAACATTGGAAGTGAAACTAGAATTGATAATATAATTTGTTGAAGGAACTACTTTGCGAGAGAGAATCAAATCGGATTTAATTTTTTTATCAAGAATTATAACTTCTTTTCCTGAATGTCTAGTAAAAGAACTAGCAAATTTTTCAGTGAATCGAATTTGCTCTTCTCTGGAAATATCTTTAATTTCAAAAATAGGAATTTGAAATCTAATTTTTTTATTTTCAGGAAACTTATTTATATTTTCTTTATCAGAAGTTTTGCATAAATTGAACAATAAAATAAAACTTAAAAATAAAAATTTTGTCATAAACTTTCTAATCCTTTTTGTATTTTCCCGATTGTATTTTTTTCATAACCAATTGATTCAAAAACAATATTTCCAGTTTCATTTATTAGGATAGTTGCAGGAATTGCAAGTTTTGGTTTTAAATATTGTTTTAAAGCAACTTGATATGGATCGAGTAAAACCATAGAATCAATTTTCCAATCGACAATAAGTTGTTCTACTTTTTCTTGTTCTGATTTTTCGTCCACATTAATCAAGATTAATTTTATATTCGGATATTTTAAAACTAATTTTTGGATTTCAGAAATTTCTTCTTTGCAAGGAACACAATAAGATGCAAAAAAATTTACAATCACTTTATTTCCAGAAATGTATTCTCTAAAAAGTTTAAACTCATTTGTTTTTAAATTTGGAAGAATAAATGCAGAAGGAGCAGGTTTTCCAACCTCACCAAATAAGAAGAAAGAAAAAAAAGTATAATAAAAAAAAAGTTTCTTCATTTTTTAAAATCGAAATGTATAATACAGTTCAAAATTTGTTCCGAGTTTAGATTGACTGCTATATGTATTATTATCAGAAGTTCTATGTTCAGGTTTGATATTAAATGAAAAATTTTGTTCATTCTTTTTTTTTCGATATACTATATCAAATAAATTAAAGAACATTACCCCTAGTATCGTTAAGCTAGCTTCAGTTTGTTTTCTTCTGATAATTGAATTTTGTTGATCTTTGAAATTATTCTCTATATCTAAATAAATAAAAATCATACTATTTGTGTCATTTACGATTGAATTTGAGGTATTCACAGCATACTGGTAAGCCCCAATTCGTATTATAGCCTCAGTATCTCGAAGAGTAAAATTATCTCTTTTAGTTTGTGGTATCCTAACAAAAATATTATAAAAAGTATAAATATAAGGAGTGAGAAGAATTATACCTGTAGAGTATTCTTTTAAGTAAATTTGACCAGCACCTGGCAAAAAAACAGAATATCTAGCCGACTTTTCAATTTCTTCTTCAGTATAAATTCTGTTTTTTTTTATTTCTTCAGTTGGAACAAATTTTTGCACTAGGGAGCTTATAGATAGTTCTAGTTTATCCAAATCATTTATATTCATAGTTTCAGTAAATTCTATACTTTGATTTTCCACATTCCGAATCTGAATAGTAAGAATATATTTTGTGTCAGACTTAATTATATTTCCAGATACAACTTTATTTGCAGATAACATCTGTCCGATTTGAATTTCACAAATTGTTTCAGTGCAACCTTTTTTTTGTAGTTCTTGCTCTTTTAAAACTTCATTGAGCTGATCTTTTTCAATGATGCTATATTTTCCTGATTTAGATAATTCTGAAATAAAATAATTTTGAGCTGTGCTTGAAATTTCTTTGTGAACATTTTCTGCTCGAACAAAATCCAAAACAAGAATTCTTTCTTTTGAAAATAAACTTAAACTAAATAAAAAAATTATATAACGCATTAAAACCTCCAAGTAAATTCTAGTTCGTACCTAGAACTAAAATTTATATCTTTGTAAATAGAATTTTGAAAATTTGATTTTTCTGGATAATAATTAAATCTAAGACTTTTAAAAAAGTAATTATCCAAAGTTGTAAAATTTAATTCAGTTTGAACAAAAATCCAATTTGCAAGAAAAAAAAAGTAACTATTTAAAGTTCTTATTTTCATTTCTTTTTCAATTTTATTTTCATCATCTAAAGCTTTTGCGTAAATTCCAATAGCGATTTCTTTTGAAACTGGTGGAAAAAATACTGATTGGTTGTTCGATAAATACAAACCAAAAATGCTAAAGTCTAACTCATCTTTAATTCCTCTTTTGGAATCTCTATTAGAGTTTGGAACTACATATACCAAATTATATAGTGTCAAATTATTTAAACATAAAAAAATAATTCCTTTCGTTACTTGATTTTCTTTAAGATGACCAACACCTGGATAAACCATCGACCCGATAAGTGATTCTTTCTGGGTTTTAGTGAGTTCTGGTTTTGAAATTATAATTTTATTAGATAAAAATCTTCTTAATGAATCTCCGATGGAATCTTCCAATTGATTTAATTCAGAAATATTTTTAGTTTCAGAAAATTCTACTTTTCCATCATCAACTTTTCTGATGCTTAGTGAAACAATATAATTTGATTCTAAATGAATAATGCTTCCAGTCAAAATTAAATTTGCTGAAAGTAGTTTTCCCGTTTTTACAGCACACTCAGTATCAGTGCAACCTTGTTCCACTAAAGCTTGCTCTTTTAAAATCAAATCAACTGTTTCTCTTTCAATTACAGCATACTTTTTTGATTTTAGAAGTTCAGAAATTACTTTATTAGAAGCAATATCACCCGTTCCAACAGGAACTCCATTTGATTCTGTAAAATTCATTACAGCTATTCTTTCTTTTGCAAACAAGTTAAATTGCACAAACAGAAAAATAAGCAAAGGCAAAAATAGTTTTTCTTTTAATTTAAAAAATGGTATCATCAATTGTTCTCTTTATATTTATTATAAAATAGTTTAATTAAAAACTAAATTTACAAATCTATAATTAAGAATTATTATAGATGTCTCCAATATAAAATAATCAGAATTTAATTACAAGATTTTTTTATTCACATTTTTAAGAGTCTTTTTAAGGATTTTATTTTGATCCAAAAATTAGAAAGAAAACAAGCTCTCAGCTCTCGTAAATTTTTTAAGACTAAAGATGATTTCAAACCATTTTAAAGGTTTGAAATCGCTTAAAAAATTTACGCCGCTTCGATCTGCTTTTTTGACTAATTAAATTTAGCCAAAACTTTTTTGTTTTTATCAAATAGATTTAGTGTATTTGTTTCTATTGAATAGGTTTTTACTTTTTCCATTACTAAAGCAAGTTTTTGTTCTAGGTCCATATTTTCACAAGCCATCATCGTAGAGTGAATCATTCCGATTTGTAATTCTTTTTCTTTTAAAGTGAAATCAGAGCCCATTGAATTACAACCAGCAAAAATAGAAATTGTTTTAGATTTTTTGTTTAACTCGATATAGTTTTTTTCTGAGCGAGTGATTTTCTTTTTATTTAATTCAACTAAAATCCATTTTTTATCTAAAATAGAATTTTCATTTGGAAATAAATTAAATAGTGAGAAATAAATAAAAATTAGTTTGAACATATTTGTAATTTCGGAATATATAAATTTTTCTAAACTAGAATTTTAATTTTTCCAAAATTGATTTACTCAATTAATGATAAGAAATATTTAAAATTATACAAAGGAAATAAAATGAAAGCAGTAATATTTGATAAAAAACAAAATCCAAAATTAGTTTTTACTAATGTTGAAATTCCAATTCCAAAAGATAATGAAGTCTTAATTCAAGTGAGAGCTTCATCTATTAATGCTGCTGATATGAGATTAATACAACTAGGAATAACTCCTAAAAGAAAAATTTTTGGAGCAGATGTTGTAGGAACTATAATACAAATTGGAAAAAATATAAAAGAATTTCAGGTTGGGGACGATGTAGTAGGGGATTTGTCTAATGATGGATTTGGAGCATTTGCAGAATTTACCGTTGCCAAAGAATCTGTTTTAATTCATAAACCTAAATCGATTACGTTTATTGATGCTGCTTCCATTCCACTTGCAGCAATTACTTCTCTTCAGGGACTTAGAAATTGTGGCAATATAGAGTTAAACGATAATGTTCTACTTGTTGGAGCAAGTGGTGGAGTGGGGTGTTTTACAATCCAATTAGCAAAATATTTTGGGGCAAAAGTTACTGCTGTTTGTAGCACAAAAAAAACAGCACAGGCAAAAATTTTGGGTGCTGATACTTTGATTGATTATACTAAAGAGAATTTTCTAAAACAAGATTTTAAGTATGATAAAATTTTTGCTATAAATGGGAATTACCCACTTTTGGAATATAAAAAAATTTTAAAAGATAATGGAAAATTTATTTTAATAGGTGGAGATTTATCTCAGTTTTTTAAATTTATTTTGGTTTCAAAATTTTTGTCTATTGGTTCAAAAAAATTTGAACTTTTATTTGCAAAATCAAACAGGGAAGATTTAAAATTTATTTTTAATTTAGTAAAACAAAAAAAAATAAAATCAATAATTGAAAAAATTTATCCATTAGAAAAAACTAATGAAGCTTTTGAATATATCAAAAATTCTCATGCTTCAGGGAAGGTAGTAATTCAGGTGAAGTGAGTTTTAATTAGAAAAATTATTCAATACTAGCAAAAGGGATTGAAACGTTTCTGAATAGGTGGACTTTAGTCCGCCTATTCAGAAGTAGTTGAAAGCCCGTTTTTTTTGTGGGAAATTTTGCTCTCAATTGATTTTTAAAGTATTTGAATTTAAACCCACAAAAAAATTTGCCCTAAATATTATACCCAAATTGAATATTCTTTTTTGATTTACAAGCTAAGTTTCTGAAAAATTATGACATAAACGTGTGAGAAGTATTCGATGACAGCTTCAACTGAATTAAATTATAACAAAGATAATGATTTTTATTATCTACTTGCAACGATGGATGATGAAGCCGTTAAAACAACCTTGCTTCATTTTAATCTCACAGAAATCATCAATATGAGTAATCAAATAAAAAAAATCAATTTTGATGAACTTGAAAGAGAAGAAATTGTTGAGTTTTTATTAAACACTTTTCATGCTAAAGCAGCGATTGAACCTTCAGTAATTTTAAAAGCAGGACAAAGATTCCAAATCACAGATTCTATTGTGAACACTGAAAAGAAAAATTTTGTAAATACTCTTCTTAAAAATCTCAAAATGAGAACTCCCAATTTTTACAAAAGTAATATTCGCAATTTAAAAAAGAAAAAAGAATTAAATGGCGAAGATAAAAGAAAACTTGATCTCAATGAAAACGCTAATAAATTGATCAAAGAAAATAGAAAAGAAATTATTGTTTTAATGAAAGCTCTTTATACATTTAAAAGATTTTCAAGTTTGAGCTTTTAATCTCAAAGTTTTTAAAATTTCATACATACCATAAGTATCTAAATGACAATAATCAATTAAATCTTTTTTGATTTTTTCTTTTTCATTTTTATCAGTAATCTTCCCCGTTTTAATTTTTAAAAATTCTAAGTTAGCTAAATTTCCATCATTAATAGGAAGTTCTTTATGGCTAAAATTTGTTAATACTGGTAAAATTGTTTTTAGAGAAGCTGAACCTTTTTGGTCTTTATTATAATAAGCAAAGTTTTTAAATGGAATTGATAAATCTAAAAAATCATTTTCAATTTTTTCATAAAAATTTTTAAATGTGGGAAAATTTTCTGCTGATTCCCTAATACATCTTTTTTCAAAAGTATCATTAAAACAAAGAATTGTTCCTGGTTGATTGATTTGATTTTCTAAAGTTTCCAAAACTTTTTGTCTTGGATCAGATTGTTCATCATCAAAAAAATAATATGTTTCTATTTCAGAATCTATATTTCTTTCAATAAGTAATGAATATAAAAATGGAACATGTTGAAAAGGTTTTGTATTTTGATAAATTGGTGTTGAAGGATTAATTGTTTCAAAATCTAAATAATAAATTGGAAATTTAATTCGATTTAAAAAATCATTTAATTTGAATAAATTTATATGCTCAGTTTCGGTTTTTAAACAATGTAATTGAATTTTTTGGTTTTCATTAAGTTCTGAATTCTCTGGGATGTCTTTTAAATAATAAATTTTGTTTTTATAAAAATCGTGACAGAGTTCTTTACCTTCCCTTAGATCAAAAATATCCATATCTGAAGGATGAGAATAACAATTTAGTTTACAGACTTTTGGATTTTTACAAGAAAATTCTTCATTAAGAAATGGTTTTTCTGAATTTTGTAACAACATTAGTCTATTCAAATTTTCAGTTAAAGATTTTGAAGCTTTTTCTACTTTTGAACTCAGATTTGTATATTTTAAAAAATCATGTGGAAAAATTTCTGTTCTTAAAGTATAATTTTCGTTTGGTTGTATTAAAAATAAATTTCTAACTTTAAAACCAAATAATTCAAATACATATTTTAAAAAAAACATTCCTGATATATAATCTTTTTTTACAGCAACTGAATGTTTGATTTCATAAATATCAAAAGAATCAGAATTTTTTTTTAATAAATCAATTTTAATAAAAAATTCATTTATCAAAAAACAAGAATTTAATATTGTATCATTTGATTCAGTAGATTTTAAACTAAGCTCAGAGTTTTTTTTTATTGAACCATATGTTGGAATTTCTATGGCTTCTGGATATGCTTTTTTTAAAACTTGATAAAATATATCAGATTGAATATTGTTTCTAATATAATTATTTTCATTTTTAACATTTTTTTTAATTTCTTTTTCAAGAGAAAAAAAATTCCAAAATTCAATATCGCAGTTTAATCCATTTAGGAATTTTTTTTTTGTGATAAGATTTTGAAATTCTTGTTTTTCTTCCATTTTAACCACCAGCTGATTCATAAGCTTTCATTCCTTTTTTCCATAAAAAAAATGCAAATGAAAGTAATAAAACACCAATTGGAAAAGTGCCATAAACTAAAATTGGATGAAATAATGTATCACCAGTTTTATTTAAAAAAAGATGAGCGGGATAAAAATTTACAAATGCAAGTGGAATTATAAATGTTAATAAAATTTTCATAGCAGTTGAATAAATATTGATAGGATAAAGTAAAAATTCCCTAGATGAAAATACAAATAAATGAACCATCGAGTTTGTGTTTACAGCGTAAAATGCTATTGCTGCGATGATGATTCTTACTGAGCTCAAAATAAATGAAGCTCCAAAAACTACAATTATGAAATGAAAAATTTTATTCATATCCCAAACTATATTTGTGTAAGTGTTTGCAATTAAAAAAGTTATAAAACCTAAAATGATGTGTGCAATCCCTGTTATTTCAAATCCACCAAATACTACATGAGCAAGTGGAGGTATTGGTCTTACTAAATATCTATCAAAATTTCCAGACCGAACTTGTTCACTGAACTCCAAAATTCCAGAAAAAATAAATGTTACAATTCCAGAAGATAAAATTAGCAAACTATACAAAAAAGCCATTTCACCCATACTCCAACCACCTATTTTTTTAAAACGAGTTATAACTACAGAAATGGTTAAAATTTGAGCAGTATAATATGAAATTAAAGTAAATAAAAAAATTATAAAACTAGCTCGATATTCAATTCTTGATTTGATTGAAGCAGTTGCAATTCTCAAATAAATATATAGTTTATCTTTTAGAGTGTACATAAATCCAAATATAAGTTGAATTAAAGAATTGCAAATTTAAAATTTTATTTCTATTTTTTTGATTTAGAGATTTCAAAAATTAAAAAATTCTTAGCTTTAAAAAAAATTTTATTGACAAAGACTTATTATAAGTCATACTATCTAGACTGACTAGTTAGGAGAAAAATATGAATTTAACATCAAATTGGCAATTACAAGATGCAAAAAGTAAATTTAGCGAATTAGTTGAATCTGCTATTTCTAAAGGACCTCAATTTGTAACAAAACGTGGTGTTACAACAGTTGTAGTCATTTCAATTGATGAATTTAATAAATTAAAAAAACCAAAAAATGATTTAATCTCTTTTTTTAACAAAGCACCAAAGATAGATTTAGAAATTGATCGTAAAAAAGATTTTGACAGAAATATTTCTTTATGAAATATTTATTAGATACTTGTTTTATTTCAGAGCTAATTAAAAAAAATCCAAATAAAGGAGTAACTAGTTGGCTTTTAGATAAAGAAGAAGATTTATTATTTATATCTGTAATCACTTTTGGGGAAATCAAAAAAGGCATTTCCAAATTACCAAACTCAAAAAAAAAAGATGAACTTGCTCGTTGGTTTTTACAATTACAAAAAAGATTTGAAGATAGAATAATCACTATTGATTCAGAAATTTCACTCAAATGGGGTGTGATTCAAGGAGAATTGGAACAATCAGGAAAACCAATTCCTTCAATTGATGCTCTCATTGCAGCAACTGGGCTTGTTTACAACTTAATCATCATTACTCATAATGGAAAAGATATAAAAAGAAGCAAAGTTGAAATAGAAGATCCTTGGGAATAGAATCATTCTTCTTCTTCAAATTTCCTTTTGCTTGCTAAAAAATTTTCTACTTCTTCTGAACTTGCTTTTGTCACAGAAAAAGAAATATTATCTCGATGTAATATTTTTGCATATTCTCCAACTAAAATTTCTTCATTGGAACTGGCATCCCATTCAGTGCCTTGGAATTGAATTCTTCCGTGTTTTTTATTTGGTTTAATATCTTTAATAACAAGAGTAATTTTGTTTTCATAAATTTTATAATTGGAAGGATCTTTGGTTGCCTGAGCTGGAAATAAACGATGTAAAAATTTTGCACCAAGTAAGATTCCACCTACTGAAATTACTAGCCAAATTAAAATTTGAGCTATAAAAGGAATTGGAAAAATAGATAAAATTATTCCAACTGAAATTGCCCCAATTCCAAAAAATACTACAAATACTCCAGGAATTAAAAGCTCAATTAAACTTAAAAAAATACCAATACCAAGCCAGATATAATTTCCATATTGGTTAAAAACTTCACATGAAACAGCAGGGTTAAAAAAACATTCCATCATATTACCAAAGAGTGTTCACGTTTAAGATAACTCTAATCCTTTTAATCACATCAGATGGATCTATCATTTCCATACAAGCAAAATCTTTTCGATAACAAGTTGTGTTTCCATAAATGCTACAAGGACGACATGGAAGATCCACTTGTAATACACCAGTATCATCTTGTGCAAATGGACTAAAACCTGAATAAGGATGAGTTGTGCCATAAAGAGCAATGACTGGTTTTTTTAATAATGCCATCAAATGAATATTGGATGAATCCATTCCGATCATCATATCCAATTTTTCCATTACTCCAAGTTCTCCACGAATGCCAAGTTTGTCACCTGATACAATAAAACAGTTTTCTACACCGTTCTTAATTAGTTCTAAACTTTGGGCTTCTTCTTTCGAACCAAATAAGAAAATTTTAGCATTAAATTCTTCTTTAATTGTATTTACTAATTTTATAGATTTATATAAGGGCCATTCTTTAAGTTTATGTCCAGCAAATGGAGCAAATCCTACCCAAAGAGTATCTTTTTTTCCAACACCAATTGATTTAAAATATTCATTTGCAAAAATTTTGGAATCAGTATCAATATTTATCCACGGACCTTTTCTTGTTTCAGCAGGGAAGCCAGCTTTTTCAAAAACTTTTAAATATCTTTCTACTATGTGAGGAAGTTTAATAAGTAATTTATTTTTTTTTCTAATTTGAGCTTCTTTTTCTTTTCTACCTTTATTAATTTTAAACACCGGTGTTTTTTTAAATTTGTAGATAATAGTGAACAAGAAACTTCTTAGACTAGAATGAAGATCTATTACTTTTTGAAATGGACCAAGCTTTTCGACTTCTTTAAACAGTCTCCATACTCCTAAAAGTCCACGGTATTTTTTTAAATTGAACCCAATGACATGAACATTTGGAATATTATAAAAAAATGGAGTATAATTTCCTCGGGTCAAAAGTGTAATTTGTATATTAGGATACTTTGCAACAATAGCTATTAAAGCAGGGACTAAAAGTGCTACATCACCCATTGCAGAAAATCGAATTACTAATAAGTTCATGATTTATTTTTATATAAAGATGGATTTAGGTTTTGGTCGTTGTACATTTTCATTTGACGATATACTTTCATATATTTTTTTCCTTCTCCAAGCTCTAAGAGTAAATCATCTAAACAAATTGACAAATCATTTTTTTGTTCAAATAAAATTTCTAGCTTTTTTCTACAAGTTTCAACATGAACTTCAGTTGTATCTGTTCTATGAACTTGTTCATCCATATGAAAAATTTTTAATTCCAAAATACTCATTCTATCAATTAACCATGCAGGAGTTTCAGAATTCATTTTTGAATTTTCGACTTTTTTTACATTTATAAATTGGTTATAAAAATAATCATCCAGTTTTTCAACTAAGTCTGTTCTTTTTTGGTTTAAAGAATCTATTTCGCGTTTAAATTTTACGAGTTCAACTGCTGGTAAATCTGGTCTTCTGATTTCGTCTTCCACATGCCATTGAATAGTATCTATTTGATTTTTGGAATAAAGAATATCTTCCATTGAATCTTTATCATACTTTGATTCAATTTTTTCATGCCATTCTTTTACTGATTTTTCAAAAATGGATAATATATAATTTGCTTTGAGCATTAAAACCAAACCTTTCCAATTACCTGATTTAAAGGAATTTGTCCTAGTTCTCTTGAATCAATTCCTTCATCGCGGTTGTCGGATATTAAAAAATAATGTTTTTCTTTTATAATTATTTCAGGATAAAAATCTCTATATGAAATTCTTTCAGGAATGGAAGGACGTTTATCAGTAAATTTAATTTCTTTTGAACTAACTTCATTTCCATTTCTAAAAATTTTTTTTGCTTCAATAAAAACTTTGTCTCCAGAGCGAGCAATAATTCTAGATAAAAAAACTTTTTCAGATTCATTTTTTACTAGAATAATATCATTTAAAAATAGATTTTTTTCTGAAACTGATTTTTTTATAAAAACTTTTTTTCCTTTATTGATACTCGGTTCCATTTTTGAGTCTGGAACAATATAACTAAATAAAAATAATTCTTTAATCAAAAAAATAAAAACATATGAAACAAAAAAAACAAGTCCTAACTTTAATGATGCTTTAAGTAGAATTTGTTTGGGTGATTTTTGTTTTTCAAGTATCATAAAAATTATTGGTGATCTTTTACTACATGTAAATGATCTTTTAAATCAATTGATAACCTTGCTCCAATTTCCTGTATCATTTGACTTGCTACATAATTACCCCATTTACAAGATTTTTCAATTGAATAACCTTGTGTGAGACCAAATAACACTCCTGCTGCAAAAGCATCACCAGCACCATTTGAATCCAATGGATTTTTTACAGGATATCCAGTGATGGGTTTAATTACTCCATCCACAGAAACAAAAGCTCCACGAGAGCCCCAAGTCATAAAAACAAGTTTGCATCTAGTTCCAATATCTCTAATTGCATCTTCTGGATTATCAGTTTCACTTAGAGCCATTGCTTCATCATGATTACAAAAAGCAATATCTACAAATTCTTCTGTGAGTTTAATAAAATCTGCTCGAGAACGGTTTACACAAAATGGATCTGAATAAGTGTAAGCAACTTTAGAGCCAAATTTTTTTGCAGATTCCATTGTGTGAATAGATGCTTCTTTAGTGTTTGTGCCATCCCAAAGATAACCTTCAACATAAACTATTTTTGAATTTTTTAAATTTTCAACATTGATGTCTGATTTGGAAAGTGTAGTGGAAACAGATAAATTGGTGAGCATTGTTCTATCTGCATCTGGTGTAGTTAACACAATACATGTTCCTGTTTTTCCAGAATTACTAGGTTCCACTAAAAATTGAATTCCAGCTTTTTCCATATCATCTTTATAAAATTTTCCAAGATCATCATTTGCAACTTTACCAGTATAAAAACCAGTTCCACCAGCGTTTGCAATTGAAATCATAGTGTTTGCAGCTGATCCACCTGAACGAAGTTGTTTAGAGTGAGATTTTAAATAGTCCAAATATTTTTCTTGTTCAGTTGTATCCACTAAAGTCATGATACCTTTTTTTACGGATATATCATCTAAGTGACTATGTTCAACTGGAACTAAAGTGTCAACTAGTGCATTTCCAACACCAAATACATCAAATTTCTGATTCATTCTATTTCCTTAATTTTAAAATTATTCTTCTTAGGATAGAATCAAGAACTTTATAGATTGAATCAGATAGTTTTTTTTGGGCGATTCGCTCTTCGAGCGAACCCGCTTTCCGCTACTTCTGAATAGCCTCGGGTTAAAACCCGAGGCTATTCAGAAACGCTACAATCGGTATCGCTAGTATTTAAAAAATCTATTTTATACTAGCGTTAAGGATTGAAACGGAGTCAAAAAATTTCTAGTCACTGAAGCTCGGGCGAAGTGATGAAATTTTTTGACTAGAGTTGAAAGCCTGACTTTTTAATTACTATCGTTTGTCAGTAGTATCGACAAATGAGAGTAATTAAAAAGAAACGCCCTCTTATTCTATTTGAATTCTAATTCCTTCTGAGTTGGAACTAAACTCTGGAGCATACATTGACTGAATACTTGTGATTCCATTTGAAAAATCTCCACGATGTGTAACTCGTAAAGGGTATTCAAAAACATAATCTCCTTTTGGAAGTTTGTCGATGAAGAAATGACTTGCAGTATCTCTGGTTGTTTCATAATACCCAAGTCCATCTTGCCATCTATATCCAGAAAATACATTTGTGGGCTCAAGACTTGATGCTCGCATATCTTTAAGGTGGATGTATTCCATTTCACGATCTACAGAAATTTCTATTCTGATTTTTAACAAATCACCCACTTTGAGTTTTCTAGATTTTTCGATTGGAGTAATCACCGGACCAGATTTTGAATTCTCTTGAAGAAAAACTTTTTTAGTAATTTTAAGTGGAGTTTTGGATGCAGTGATTTTATCTAAGTTTTCAAAATACTGCCAATACACTCCACCATAACTTGGCTTTGGTTTAAAATTGGATCTTGGGAAAATTTTAATTTGTCCAAAATCTTTTTTCATCTCAGATGCAGTATACACTTTTTTAAAATATCCAGTTCCTTCTTCCACTAAAATAGATTTGTCTTTTTCAAAATCTAGTTTTTGGTTTCCAATTTCAAAATCTAATGTGCGGTCAGTATCAAGCCAATCGGAGCCACGAAGTAGAAGTGCATAAATTGCTTCAGTTGTACCTTTGGTGGTTTTCCAATCATTGGTTTGTTTATTTTTTAATAACCAAGTTTTTAGTCCAACAATTGATTTTTCATCTTTAGCCACTTCGGAAAAAACTTCAATCATCATAGAAATTGTTTCAACTGGAAGTTCATACCAGTAGTATCCAAAACTTTGTTTCCAATACATTCCTAATTCTTCTGAGTTCAATGAAGTTTCTTTTAAGGATTTGATAATTGCTGGTGGAACTTTGTCTTCATCAAAATTTGCAAGTCCATGTTCTTTTAAAATTTTGATAGAATCTTTATCTAATTTTTCACCAAGTCTATGAAGTGAAATAGAAATCATTCCGAGCATAATTTTATTTCCAAGAAATGAATTCCAATACTTTGTCGACTGCCATTTGTAATAATCAAAAGCTAGTTTAGATCCAGATTGAAATTGAATTTCAGGAAAAAAACTTCTCATGTACAAATATTGAATTTGTAGATAAGAAATATGTTGGTCTTTTAATTTTAATCCATGTTCTTTTTCCATTTTTAAAAGGTAACGATAATCATCTAAAATCGCTTGGTCTAAGTAATGTACGCCGTTTGTCATCACAGAAGCAATTCCTGGTTCAATTGTTTCGAGATTCACACCTAATTTTTTTAATTTTGCAAGTCCAGTGATGATATGAGAAGTGATATAACGATCTTCTTTCATTCCACTAAACCAAGCAAATCCACCATTACTACTTTGTAATTTTTTTAGTTTTGCAAATGCAGTTTTAAATTCGCGAGACATACGAACCAAATCAAATAAAATTGCTACTTTTTTCTTTGATTCAGATTCATCTTTTGCATCTAGTAGCCAAGGTGTTTCTTCAAGTAAAACTTGTTTTAGTTCCTGATTTTTTTCTAAATTGGAAAGCAGAGTTTTGGAATCTTTATTTTTTGATTCTTCCAACCATTTGTTAAAAACTTTTTTGATTTTTGGATTTGCATTTGCAATATGGGAGCCAAGAGAGTTTGCATAAAATCTACTGAAAATTTGTTCTGCACATTCATAAGGATATTCCATTATGTATGGAAGAGCTTGAACTGCATACCAAGCAGGATTTGATGTGTATTCCAATGTGTATGAATAATTTTCTAAAGTAGTAGATTTATTTGAGAGAAGTTTTTCCAATTTAAAAACTTTTTCTTTATTTTCAGAATGCCAAAGTGGAAGAGTTTCAGTAACAAGCATTCTGTTTGTTAAAACTGGAACAGGAAGCTCTTCTCCATCTGTAAAATTTCCAGACTTAGCATAAACTTTGTAGGTGATTCCAGTAATAGATTTTGGGATAAACAAATTCCATTCTACAACAGAGCTTTGTTCTTTTTTTGTTTCAAATTCTTTGAACTCTTCGTCTTTTAAAATTTGGCTTGTGATTTCTTTTCCACTTGCTAAATCATAAAATTCAATTTTTGCTTTTCCTTTTAAATCTTTATCTGAGAGATTATTTATTTTGGTTGTAAAAATAATTTTATCATCTTCTCTAAAAAATCTTGGAGAGTTTGGAACTACCATTAAATCTTTTTTAGTAATTACTTCTTTTTGGCTAAAACCAAGTTTTAAATCTTTGGTATGAGCCATTACCATAAATTTCCATTTGGTAAGTGCATCTGGCATTTTAAAACTAATAGTAACTACACCTTCTTTATCTGAAACTAAATGTGGATAAAAAAATACAGTTTCTCTAAAATCAGATCTGGCTTTAATTCCTGAAACTTCTCCAGAGGCTGAATCAGTTGTAGATTGTTCTTTTGCATTTGATTCTTCTTTTTCAACTCCACCAGAACCATTTATTGCAACCCGAGCAGATTTCTTTTTTGGTGATTCAACTGGTTTTGCTTTATAATCCAAATCCATATAACCAGCAGGGGCTGAAGGTGCAGGCATATCTCTAGACATTGTTGATTCTGCGACAACCATATCATCTAAATGATAATTTCCGCCACCGTTTTTATATCTTCTTGAAGCTCTAGTTTGGTAAGGATAATATCCTCTGAAGTTGTACAAATATACTCCAAACCAATTGAGTTGGTCATAAGCTCTTGAACTCACTGCATAATAGGAATCATTTAAACCATAATGAAAAGTTTGTAAATTTTGATTTAAAAAATCAATTGAATTTCTAAAAAAACGATTTGAATATTTATTTTGGTAAATAGATAAATTCCAAAAATTTTCTTTAAACGAATTTAAAGAAGCATCGTAAAGTGTAGCTAAAATTTCTGAGCTAACTTTTTCAGAATTTTTTCCAGAAATTTTTAATTTCCAAATTTCTTCAGTTCCAATTTCTAAATTTTCTCTAAAAGTTTCATATTCAATTTTTAAATCTTTATTGGAATAAGGAACATTTATTGTTTCTGCACCAAATTTTGTGTGATTATCATTTACATAAAAATAAGTAATTGAAAATCCACCACGATGCTCTTCTTCCACATCAAATTCAATACTTGTTTGGGAATTAGTAAGTCTAATCCAATCTTTTCTATAAGTTTTTTCGTTATTAGAAATTTCATAATACAAATATAAATTTTCTGAACTTCCTAAAACCAATTTCATTTTTTCATTTGGTTCTAGAATTGGTTTTACATTTACTAAATTCAAATAGTTTGGAACAGGAATTTGTTTTTTTTCATCATCAGAAAATACTGTAAAGTAGTGGATGTTTTTTACTTCAGTTCCAATTTTATCAAATGTTTTAATTTCTAAAACATATTTTCCCATTTTCCAATTTTTTAAATTTTGAATAGTGAGTTTTTTTTCTTTTTCAGTGTTAAACGGTAAATTTACAACTTCAGATTCTTTTTCCCAATTTTGATATTCATTTTCGTCTTTATAAATTTCATTTGGAAAGTATTCATGAAATTCTTTTTCTGAATAAATAAATGTATCTGGTTTATCCCAAACTCTTGGTTTTAAAGCTTTGTTGTAGGGTTTTAATTTGTGAATTGTGATATATCCGATAGATGGTTCAAACACTCCATTTAAGTTTTCTGTGACAATCGGAAATTCATTTTTATCTTCATGATTTACTTTTTCAGGAACATCTACTCGAACACGTAACAACGAGTAACCAATGTTTACCAATTTTGAAGAAGTTCTAGTTTCCCCATTTGAATCAGTTACATCCGCTTGGATTTTATAAGTAAAATAAACAGAAGGATCTTTTTCAACAGTGGAATCTGGAATTGCTTCAAACTCAATTTCAAATTTTCCTTGATCGTCTGTTTTTAATTCCCCATTTTTAATTTCCATACTAGATTGGCTAAAATTGTATGATCTGAAGTAATGCCACCACCAAGGAAAATTAGCTGTTCTCATTACCCGATAAGAAATTTTTGCGTTATCGATATTTGCACCTGTAAATGCTTTTGCAAATCCACTTAACTTCACTTTGTCGCCCGGTTTATAAGTTCCTTTGATATCATCAAACTTTACTTCAAATTTTGGTCTTTTGTACTCTTCCACAGTGACCTCAGTATGAGAACCGTAATTTGTTCTAATACTCATTCTACCGTTTAGCACACCAATTGGAGCTGTAAAACTTCCTGAAAAAGTTCCAAATTCATTTGTAGTTTTTTTATCTGTTGCTATTAGTTGAGAATTTACATCGTAAAAATAAACTTCAATTGGAGTATTTGGTTTGATTTCTGATTTATCATTTCTTTGCTCAATTAAAATTCCTTTGTAATATATTGGTTGAGATGGTCTATAAATTGCTCTATCCAAAAAAATTGTGTCTCTAGTAAATAAATTTTCATATTGTCTATATTTACTTGAATACACATTAAAAATATCTTCTTGGTATGGATTGTTGTATTCATCAATTGATTTTAATTCATCTTCTTTAAAATTTATATTAAGTTTGTATTGTTTAGATTGATTTTCATTTGTTGGTAATTTAAAATATCCATTTTTATCTGTGTAAATTAATTTTTCTTTTTCAGAAATATATTTATTTTTGGAATTATCATAGTAATAATGATAAGGAATGATTTCAGCTTTTTCTAATGGTTGCCCTGTGCTTCTATTTAAAACAAAACCTTCAAATTCTCCGTTTTTATTTTGGGTGTCCACAAGAGAAAGATTTGTAACTTGAATAAATGAATGTGCTAAAATATTTTTGTTTTGGTTAAACTCATCATTTAAACTAAATAAAACCAGATAATCTCCTTTTGGTAATTCTGGAATTTTAATTTCAGTTTTATGAAGTAAATAATCTTTTTTATCAAGGACTTCATATTTTTCAGTTAAAAATTCTTTTTTATCTTTAAAATATTTATATATCACTTCATGATAATTTGGATAATAATTTTGTTTTTTAAATAAAGCTTGAAATTCTTTTTTTACTTCTGAAATAATTTCTTTATTCACTTTATAAATTTTAAGATTTGTTTCAGAAATATTTTTAAAACCAAGCAAAGCTTTAATTGGTTTGTTTGGAATATGATTTTTTTCAACTTGAACTGAAATTGCTTTTTGTAAAATTCTATTTTTTAAATTTAAACAATTATTTGCACCAATAGATTTTGGAAATCTTTCAATTGCATCTTCACAAATTTGAAAAGCTTGTTTTGCAAAAACTCCATCTTTTGGATTTTTTGTTTGGTAAAATTTTTCAGATTTATTGAATAGATGACTTGCTAAAACAAAACTAACTTCAGTTGAAAATTCATCTTTTCTATTTCTTCTCTCTAGTCTTTCTAATGCTTCAATATAAATCTCATCTTTATTTTCTAAATTGGAGTGATTAAATACAAATCCAAATCTTTTTAATTCAATATCTTGTAAAATTTCTTTTCTAGAAATATTTTCTTTTGAAAAATCTTGAAATAATTTTAAGGCATAAAATTTATAAGCAACTGGGTCTTGGTTTTTTAAATCTAATTTTATAAAATCTCTTGAAAGTGAAAAATATTCTTCTTTGTTTAATAAAAAAGTATCAGCTGGCTTTATGAGAGAATGGTCATTAGTGGAAAAATAATTTATAGCTCTGTCCATCAAAAAATGATATAATGTGGGTCTTAAATATCTTCCATTTGGAACAGGTGAGCCTTTGTAATTTAAAATTTCTTCTATTTGAGTAAGTTCTATTTTTTTTGTTTCTTCCAAATTTTCTGTGGATTTGATATAATATTCAACTGTGGCTTCAATTAATTTTTTTGCATCATATGAAGCTAATTTTTCTGGTTTAAAATCTTTTGTTTCAGTTCTTTGATTAATTGTATACGCGTTATTTTGATAATATTGACTAAACACTTCACCAAGGATGGAATATAAAATTTGTTTCGTGACAGGTTTAGAAATTTTAATTTCTTTTTGAATTTCTAAAATTGCTTTTTCAAATGCTTCTTCATCAATTTGACCAATGTATTTTAATTTATGCAAAACACATTTTATTATTTGGGAATGATTTTCTTCTGACTTAGCTTTTACGTAAATTTCAGAAACTTTTGAAAACGCAGATTTTGGTAAACCTTTCTGTTCATCTTGTTCAACTTGTTTCCATTCAACTTCAAATGATTTCATTTTTTTCTTTGAATCCTGTGGAACTAAAAATGAACTAAAAACTAAAAAAGCAAGAAATAAATATTGTAATTTCATAGAGCATTTATTTATTTCAGAAAAAGAACTGTCAATCTTTTATTAATTCAGAATCAAATTGAATAATGATTCATTAGAATCTTCTTTTTTGAAAGGAAACTTTTTAGTTACTTTCACTCGCTTGGATATGTTCAGAAATATTTTTTTTGTATGATGCAAGTCAACAGATTCTCTTATCAAATCTTTTTTCAAAATGATTACAATAAATTAAAAAAAAAATATAGCAAATAATAGAAAAATAAATTTCATAAAAATGTAGTATTTTTGATTTGAATCATCCTATTTAATAATTCTTTTGATGTTTCTCTTTGCAAATTACTCAAATATAGAATCATAGCCTGACAAAAAAGTTTTTCCTAGGAAAAATTTAAAAATTTTCCTTTTTCAATAAAAAACTTTTTTGTCTGGATTTTAACATGGTGTGATGTTTTTTTAAAAATAGAATTTTTATCAAAACTAATATTTTTAGTAAAACCTTTTTATAATTTAAAATGCTATTTTAAAAAAAAAGAAAAAATTGTTGACAAAATTATTAAATCAAGCAATTCTTTTAGAATGACTGCACTTGAAGTAATTGAAACTAAAGTTCCTGAACTTTCTAGAATAGAATTAATTGTTCTATTAGAAACTGTTGTTCACAATCTTAAAGTTCATAATTTTGCACTTGAGGAAGATTTAAAATCAAAATCTGAACTTGAAAATAAAGAAAAAGAATTAAAAAACTATAAAATTCCTTTTAAAATTTATGATTATAAAGTTACTTATAAAAGTGATTTTTCTAGAGAAGAAATTTATTCCGAATAAAGAGCAATAGTTGGACCTGCCAAAAAAATCCACAATATTTTTAGATACAAATATTCTAATTTATCTCAAATTTTCAAATCTACCATTTCATGAAGAAACTGCTTCTGTATTTTCAAAACTAATGGATTATGAAAATAAATTTTGTATTTCAACTCAAGTGCTACGTGAATACATTTTCAGTTGTACTAGAGAAAATTTCCATTTAAACTATGAAGATGTTTTTTCTGATTGTAATGATTTTACAAATTATTTTGAACTATTTGAAGATTCAAAAGAAATTTCAAAAACTCTTTTTGAGATTTGCAAAAAATTTAAAGTTAAAGGAAAACAAGTTCATGATGCAAATATTCTTGCAACGATGAAATCAAATGAAGTTCAATACATTTTAACAGCAAATATGAATGATTTTAAAAGATTTTCTGAAGAAATAGAAATTCTACCTGTTAATTAAAAAACAAAATGAAAAGAAAAAATCACTTGATTTGAATTTAAAAAAATCTAAGTTAAAAATTTTTTTATTCACTCACAATTAATTTTTTTTTGGATAATAGATTCTTTCTCGGTGATTAATATACTTATATAACAAATAGGCTTCAAATCGCAATCTTTCATATTATGAAGATTTCCACAAACTTCATAATCAATTTGATTGGGGCTTAAATACATATTTGTATGAATCGCGAGTACGCCGTCAGAAAAAATTACATCAAATTCTACTTGATTACCTCTCCAAAAAATAGACTTTAATTTATTCCTAGCATTTTCGCTTTCAAAGTTTTTTCCATTAATGTAAAATGCGTTTACATTATCAATGTATTCAATATATTTCTTGTGAGGATTGATATAAAAATAACCTGTATACCAACAAGGAATAGAAATATTTTTTTTGTAAGACCCAAGTCCACAATTACTCTTTTCAAATCTTTGTTCAATTTGATTACAGTAAAGTATAAAATACATCGCTAAGAATTGAAAAATATATTTCAAATGAGTTAGTATATAAAGTATCAAACTATTCTTTTTCCCATCAAAATATCTGGTTTGTTTTTTCCATTTGCATCAGGAACTACACCAATAATTTTATAACCATTTTTCTTATAAAATTCAAAAGGATGATGATTTAAATTTTTAATATTTTGGATTTCTAAAAATAAATCTGAACTATAAAGATCAATTTTAGACAAAGAAGTTTTTCCAAATTCATCATCAGTGCCTAGAATTAAATTTGGAATTTTATTTTCTTTTGCAATTTTTTCAATTTCCAAAAGAAGTTTTGTTCCAATTCCTTGATTTTGAAATTTTGGTTTAATCATCAAAGGATGAATTTCGTAAGTAAATTCATACATTTCTCTTAGTCCAATAAATCCAGCAAGTTCCTCATTAACTAAAAATCCAACTAAGGCAAATTTATCTAAACATTCTTTAATTTCAGTTTTACATAATTCAATTGTATTCCATGAATAAGTTATTGAAGTGGAAGCTTCGAACAAAACCTCAACCATTTCTTTAAAATATTTTTCTTCTTCCAAAATTAAATTCATAAACATTTTTTTATTTAAAAAATAATTTTACTTCATGTCAAATCAGAAATAAAATTTCAGAATTAAAATTAATTTTTCAAGACTAGCGATAGTGATTGAAGCGGAAATCCTTTTTGGAACAAAAAGATTGAAGCGAAAAGCACGGTCATCGCGAAGCGATGAATCGCCCTGCTATAAGCTCAGGGATCCCAAAAAAAACAATTCAGTTAATATTTATAATTTAAGCTTCACAAAGTGATTGATTCATTATGAAATACACATAATATGACTTTCACATAAGGGAAATTAAATGAGTTTAAACTGTGGTATTGTGGGTTTACCAAATGTAGGTAAATCAACAATCTTTAATGCACT
The DNA here is from genome assembly GCA_013297885.1 of Leptospirales bacterium. Lineage (GTDB taxonomy): Bacteria > Spirochaetota > Leptospiria > Leptospirales > Leptospiraceae > UBA2033. Next base: position 55,677 of record JAAFIR010000005.1, read on the forward strand.
AACTAAAGCAGGTGCACAAATTGCAAATTATCCATTCTGCACAATTGAGCCAAATAAAGGTATTGTAGAAGTTCCAGACCCAAGACTATATCGCCTCGCTGAAATTTATAAACCAAAAAAAATCATTCCAACATTTACAGAGTTTGTGGACATCGCAGGTCTTGTAAAAGGTGCGTCAAGTGGGGAAGGTCTTGGAAATAAATTTTTATCTCATATTAGAGAAGTGCAAGCAATTTGTCATGTGGTTCGAGCTTTTGACGATTCAAATATCACTCATGTTCACGGTAAAGTTGATCCAATTGACGATGTATCTGTTGTAAATTTAGAATTAATTTTTTCTGATCTCGAAAGTTTAGAAAAACAAATTCCTCGTGTGCAAAAATTAGCAAAGAACAATAAAGAAGCAGCAATTGAACTGGAAGTAATGGAAAAAGTTTTGGAAACCCTAAAGTCTGGAAAATCTGCAAGAGCAACCGAGTTAAATCCTGAACAAATAAAACTAGCTGAAAAACTTCATTTAATAACATTTAAACCTGTATTGTATTGTGCTAATATACTTGAGTCAGATATTAAATCCAAATCAAATCCATACTTAGATAAAATTTATAAATTAGCAAAAGATGAAAATTCAGAAGTTGTTGTGCTTTGCGGAAAAGTGGAAGAAGAAATTTCAGGATTAGATAAAGAAGAACAAATTGAATTTTTAAAAGACTTAGGTGAAACAGAATCTGGACTTAATCGAATGATTAAATCTTCTTATAAACTTTTAGACTTGATTACTTTTTTAACTGCAGGTGAAGAAGAAGTGCGAGCTTGGACTACTTTTGCTGGAAGCACAGGACCAAAAGCAGCAGCAGTGATTCATTCTGATTTTGAAAAAGCATATATTAGAGCTGAAGTTATGACTTTTGATGATATTGATAGACTTGGTAGCCAAAACAAAGTGAAAGAAGAAGGCAAACTAAGAATTGAAGGAAAAGATTATATCGTGAAAGATGGAGATGTTGTTTATTTCCGAGTAAATGCTTAAATAAAAAAAATAGAATTTAAGCTAGTTAAAAAAAGAGGATAAAAATTTGTTAAGAAAAAAAGAAACTAGTAAGTTGGAAACTGTTTTAGGAAATATTGGCAGAATCATTTTGTTATTTGTTGCAAAACTTTCTTGTTATGGTTTTTCAGTTGCATTATTTTCTGCAGGTTTTGCAGGTTTAGTAAGTACAATTTTTGCATTGTATTATTTTGATGCTGTAAATATTCTTATCTCTTCAACTCTTTTTTTAATATTAAAAATTTCTATTGCAATGTGGTGGTTGATTCTTGCAACTCAATATGGTTTTCTTTTTAAACTTGGAATAAAAGGTTGGGGTGGACCTGTTGTTTTAGTAAATAAATTTATTAAAACAGAAAAAGAATTTTATATTCCTGATACTTTAACTTCTTCTGAATTAGAGAATTTACTTGAAGCCTTGGTAAAATATCCCATTTACATTACAAAAAATACTACTTTATGGGTATTTGCTTTAATTTTAATTATGGTTATAACTGGGTCCTTCACTGAAGGATTTTCAAAATCATTTTATTTTTCAATTTTAAATATTGGCTCAATTGTATTATTTAACTTTTATTGCTTAACCTCTATTACAAGTGAAGTAATCACTGGCAGTATGAGAGAAAAATGCAAACAATTGTTAGATTCTAGACATATTCCATACCAAGAAAAAGCAAATTCTACTGTTCGAACTAAATTTATTTTCTTTTTACTACTACTTGCAGTTTCACTTTATTTAGCTATTGTTATTACTTTTTACAATCATGATGAAATGAATAAAGTTATAAGTTTTTCTATTTTAGTTTTAGTCTTATCCAATTTATTTGCTTATATGATTTTTAAAATTATTTATAACTCACTTGCTCAAATTGAAAATGCAGCTTATCAATTAGTTGATGGAGAATCAGCACAAATATACCCAAAATCTTTAGATAAAGAATTTATCAATGTTGCAATTGGAATGAATGAAGCTTCCAAAACTATTTTAGATTACAAACATACAATGGAAGAAAAAGTTAGACAAAGAACAAAAGAATTAAACGAAGCTTATTCACAAATTGCACAAAAAAATGAACTTATTGAACAAGAATTAGAATTTGCAAAAAATATTCAACAAGGAATTATTCCTCATAACATTGAACCATGGAATGGAATTTCATTTGCAACTCATTACGAACCTATGGGTTCTGTGTCAGGAGATTATTATGATGTTTTTTATTTTTCTAAACATATTTATGTTTTAATGGCAGATGTTTCTGGTCATGGTGTTCCAGCAGCATTAGTAACAATGACAGCTAAACAAGCTTTTTCTCAAGTGATTAAAGAAGAGTCTAGTCCTTCTGAAATTTTTAAAGAAGCAAATAAAATAATTACAGAAAGAGTTAAAACCTCTGATTATCTTTCTGCTTTTTTATTAAAGATAGATGAAAAAAATAGACTAACTTATGCAAATGCAGCTCATCCAAATTTAGTTCATTATGTACTTAGTTTAAACGAATACAAATTGTTGGATACAGAAGGAATGTTTATTGGTGCAATTGAAGAAGCATCAGAGCATTACCAACAAAAAGATACACGACTTCAAAGTGGAGATCGTCTTTATCTTTACACGGATGGTGTGATTGAACACAAAAATCCAGAAGGTGAAGAATTTGGTATGCATCGGTTTATAGAAGTTCTTTCTTTAACCAAAACTAAATCTATTGCTGAACAAATTTCAACAGTGCGAGAAAGTTTAAAATCGTTTATGAAAACAGCTCCAATCAAAGATGATATATCCATGTTTGTGTTAGAGCTAGATCCTTCTTGGGCAAAATTTGCTGAGAGTTATAATCAAGGTTTAAAATCTTTACGTGAAAAAAACTTAATAATAGCTTTAGAAAAATTTAAAGAAGGAATTAGTTTAATTCCTAGCTTTATTGGTATTCAATACCAAATTGCTGTTGTTCAGTTTTATTTGCAAAATTATGAAGAAGCAAAAAATTTTATTAACCAATACATGAGAGCAAAGCCAAATGATCTTCGCGGTATCAGACTTGCGATAAATATTTTTGGGAAACTTGGACTAGAAAAAGAAGTAAACTTTTTAACTAAAAAACTTCCTGATAAAAATTAGGGCGAGTTTTTTTAAAGTAAGAACTTAATCAATTAAGTTTTTACTTTAAAAAAAACGGGCTCTAACTTCAACACTGTTTTTGTTCGATCCCTCTCGCAATAACCAGTTGTATTGAAAAAAATTAAACGATTAAAAAAGCAAAAATTAAAATATCCATTATCACCTTATAGCAATTTTCATAAATTGATGTATTTCCTTTAACAATAAAGTTAATTGGGACATACTTTTTATCGAGTCGAACTTTATCATAAATCCATAAAATTGTATATATAGTTTAAATAAATCTGATCTAGTTCTGATAGAACTTCATAATAAAGTTTCATTTTATCTGAAAAGTTAACTTCCAATTGTTCAAATTGATAATTTCTAAAAATACATTCAAAATTTATTATTTCAATTGAATGATTTTCTAGTTTTAATAAAGCTTTTTGGATAAGTTCTGAATTTAGGAATTGTTTTTGGAATATTTCTGAATTAGATTTACAAGTGTATTTTTGTTTTACTGACTCATTTAGAATAGTAAAGTTTTTTTGAAAAATTCCTTCATTACTTTCTAAAATATTCTTTTCTTCTAATAATAAATAAAAGTTTTTAAAATTATTTAGTGGAAAAACAGTCTTCGATAAATAATTATTTTGAAGTGTTTTAATGGCTTCAATAGAAACTGAACGCCCACCAATAATACCTCTCATTATGGGTTTTTCGTCTTCTTCTTGGATTAAAGAAAATAAAAAATTATTTTTTCTAGCAAATCTTCTCCAATTTTCCCATGATTCTTCTTTTTGATGATAAAAAATTTTTGTTATATCTAAGAGTTTCATTTTTCTATTATTTAAGTAATTGAAAAATAATCAATAATTTTTTTACTAAATAATTTATTGACAAATTAAAAATTATCAATTAAAAATTTTCAAATCACTTGACTCTAGTCTAAAGTCCAAAACAATGACTTTACAGCATTTGGAGCTGTAGCTCAGTTGGTTAGAGTGCCTGCCTGTCACGCAGGATGTCGCGGGTTCGAGTCCCGTCAGCTCCGAAATAATATTATAAACAATCTTAATTGGGACTCGAAGAAAGCTTTCTGTTCTGTAAGGACATGAGACACCTCATGTCCGTCAGATGCGAGACAGGAAGTCGAGCAAAGAAAGCGTGTGGGTCGCCAAAACGAGACAGGAAGTCGAGTGCATCGTGACCGAAGTCCCGTCAGCTCCGAAATAATATCATTCTAATCGCTTTTTCAAATCAGAATAAATTTTACGAGATACTGGTAAAATTTTCCCATTTTTTAATTCTAATGAATATTTTCCAATATTGTTCGAATTTAAAAATTTTGCTTCTTTCAAATTTACTATATAAGATTTATGAATTCTATAAAAATGATTCGGTAAAATTTTTGAAAGTGCATCTAGAGTTTTTTTATGTGTTTCTGTTTTTAAATCTTTTTTATATATCAAAGTTTCTTTATTTTTTCCCTGAATAAAACAAATTTCTTTAATTTGAATAATTTCTAATTTATCATTTTTTTTAATACTTAAAAATTTTGTGAGTTTTGAATTTGTTCTAAAATTACTTATTTTTTGGATAGCCTTTTTTAATCTATCCTTTGAAATTGGTTTTGTAACAAAATCAAGAACTCCAAATTCAAAAGCTTGAATAGCTTTTTCAGTAGAACCAGAAACAATAATTGTATAAAAAGATTGAGCAGAAATATTTTTTAATAAATCAAATCCATATTTCCCATTTAAATTTAAATCTAAAAAGACTAAATCAACTAGATCTTCTTCTAAAAAGCATTCTGCACCCAAAAGAGTTTTTTCAATTTTTAAAGAAATGATTTCTTTTCCAAGAAGTTCACGGACTAATTTTTCTAATCCGCGAGCTGCAATTGCTTCATCTTCAACAATTAAAATTCTCATTCTTACTCTTCTAATTTAGATTGAATATTTGAGAAGTTTAAAAAAAATCCAATCATTGCTTGGTATGAATTTAAGGTTCTAGTTGAAAACTGGTCAGCTTTTAAATATTCATTATAATATCCAACTTCAGTTTTTAAACCTGTGTATCTTCCAAAATAAATATTTAATCCTGCAGCTCCACCAATTGTTCCACCGATACCATTGCTTACTTGATTCGAAAATGCAAATCGATTGGAATCAATTCCAGCATGTGCTTCTCCACTAAATGTTACAACTCCAGCTCGAAAAGCTAAGTATGGATCAAAAAACGTTTTTGGCAGAGGATGATAGGTTGCTAAGAATTGCATTGAGTTTCCTTTGTAAAGCGTTCTCTTTCTCGGTGCTGGATCTACAAATTCTCTAAAACCAGCTGGTATTCCAGGTATGACATCCTGTCTAACAACTTCAATCGAATTTTGCATTATTGTAAAACCAAGACCAATTTTGTCCTTCCAACCATACTCAAAATCAAACTGACGTGCAATTCCAGGATTATAACTTGGCTGAAAATAAACACCTTGAGTGCCAGCTGGATAAACTCCTTGATTTACAGCACCAGATATAACTTTTTGCTGCACCCTTTCATCGTAAACTTTTTCATGAGAGATATAACTTCCTGTTGGAGCAAGTGTTGTTCCACCCATAAAGCTAACTAAAAATGCACCTTCATAAAATCCAGGAGGATTTTTCAATTTTGCATAATATTTTTGAATTAATTTTTGCTCATCTTCTTTTTTTTGAGCTTCTTCATTTTTTCTTTTTTCTTCTTCGATTCTAGTTGATTCATCTTTTACTACTTGTTTTACTTTCCCAGCTTGAGAAAATATTCCAGTTATTTGTAAAAAAATTAATACTAATAAAATTAATTTTAGATTCATTTTTGATTCCTTTCTTTTAATGAATATATAAATATCACAAAAAAAAATCCTTACAACTCTTCTGGTGTGAAATGCATTTTTTAAGGTGTGAAATGTTTTTTTTATTAAGTCATTCTAAAAAACTGTTAGCTTGACATAGTTCTCTTTTAACAATTAATGAAAACTGTTTATCATGATAGGAACTTTATATATAGTTGCAACACCGATTGGCAATTTGGAAGATATGAGTTATAGAGCTGTTAGAACTTTAAAAGAAGTTGATTTAATTTTATGTGAAAATAAAAAAAATTCTTCGAGACTTTTAGCACACTATGAAATTAAAACTTCAGCACAAACATTATTTCATGCAGAAGATGAAAAACTAAATTGGATTTATGAAACAATTTTAGAGGGAAAAAATTTAGCTTATATTTCTGATGCAGGTACACCTGGCTTATCAGATCCAGGAGCAAATCTAATAAGAATTTGCAGAAAGAAAGAAATTTCTATAATTCCAATTCCAGGAGCATCAGCATTTGCAACTCTAATTTCAGTTTCAGGATTTCAGGCGAATCCAAGTTTTTTCCTAGGGTTTTTGTCTGAGAAAAAAAATAGAAAAAGAAACGAACTAATAGAATACAAAGATTCTGAAGCTTTAATTGTAATTTATGAATCAGTTTATAAGTTAAAAGATACATTAGAAATTATTTCAGAAGTTTTTCCAGAATCAGAAGTTTTAATTGGCAGAGAGTTGACTAAATTACATGAAGAAGTTATTTTTTGTAAATCCTCTGAATTAAAAAATTTAAAACTTACTGAAAAAGGAGAATTTGTTGTATTAATAAACAACCATTTAAAAAAAATTGCTAAAGCAAATAAGAATTTATCCGAATATAATAATGTAGTGAGGTAGGAAAAAAATGTTAATAGATAAAATCAAAGGTATCGGTTCCGTTTTAAATTCAAATAAATCTGCTCCTATCAAATCTTCGAATTCAGTTCATTCTAATGATAATATTGAAATTTCAAAAGATGCAATTTTAAAAGCAGAATTATCAAATTTAAAAACTTTAGCTCTCAGCTCTGAAAGTATCAATTTTTCAAAACTTGAAGAAATTAAATCAAAACTGCAAAATGGTTTTTATGATAATTTAAGTGAAGATGTTTTGAAAAAAACTGCAGACAAAATGGTTAATCCTTTTAAAGAAATCGAATAATTAAATGCCAGTACTTCAAGATTGGGTAAGCTTTCAGTTTCCTTCTAAGCTCCATATCGAGATAGATGCAACTTCCAAAATGGCTAGTTATATAAAGTCAATTGGAAGTAGATTTTTATTAATTACAACTCAAAAAGAACTTCAAAGTCCAACTGAACTTTTTCAAATTAAATCCTCTATTGAAAGAAATTCAGAAGGAATTATCATATACGATGATATTGTAGACACACCAACTTTTGCTGACCTCGATACAGTTGCTCATTTTGCACGTCAATCACAAGTTAACTGTATAATTGGATATGGTGGATTTGAAGCAGTTAATATTTCAAAAATAGTTTCTGTTTTAGCTACTAATGATTTATTTTCTGAAGAATTAATTTTTAGATCTAAAGTTTTAAAAAAGAAACCACTTCCTCTTGTAATTATTCCTACAATGCCATTAATGGGAACAGAATGTTCACCATTTTGTACTGTTTTTGACGAAAGGGATTACGAAAGAAAATATTTTGCTTGTCCAGAATTTTTTCCTGAACTCGTAATAGCTGATCCAAAAATTTCAAACCATATGACTTCATCTGATATTGCTAAAACTGCTACTTCAACTTTAGCCGCTTCAATTGATACAATTCTTTCAAAATTTTCAAATGAACTCACTAATTCATCTTCACTAAGAGCTATTGAATTAATTGCTAAAAACTTAATTCCATCCATTAGAGATCCAAAAAATTTAACAAGTAAAAATGCTTTATTTTCTGCAAGTTTGTTAACTGGTATTAGCCAATCGGTTAGTTCAGTTGGATTGTGTTTTGGTATGTCTCTTGCTGTTGTTAGTTTAACTAAACTAGATATCTTTCAAGCAATGTCTATTTTATTACCTCATATTATGGAATACAATCTAACTACTTCAGCAAATAAATATGTAATGATTGCAAGAGCTTTAGATGAAGATACTTCTGATATTTCTGTTATTGAAGCCGCAATTAAAGCTGTTGAAGGAATTAGAAAAATTTATATTGAGCTAAAAATTCCACAAAGATTATCTGAATATGAAGTTAAAAAAAATGAATTACCCAAAATCGCTTCCCTTGCACATTCAATGAGCTTTTTAGAATCATTACCCAGAGAATTACCAAAAAACGAAATTGAAACAATTTTAGTTGCAGCTTATTAAAAATCACTAGCTTTACTTTTTCAACTTCTTAATTTGGTAAAAGAAAGTAAAATTTACTTTTTTAATTTATCTAGTTACTAATGGGGTCTTTTATGTTAGAAGAAAAAAAAATTGATACAATTGTTGGAGATGATATCATTTTTAAAGGAACTTTGAGGTTTAATAGTTCTTTAAAAATGAAAGGTCAAATGAAGGGTATCATTGAATCCAGTGGTGAACTAATAATTGATGAAACAGGAATTATTGAAGCCGATGTAGATATTCAATCCATAACTATTAATGGTGAATTAAGAGGTAATATTGATGCAAAACTAAAAGTGGAAATTGGTGAAAAAGGAAAATTAGTTGGTGATGTAAAAACCCCAACTTTAGAGATTAAATCTGGAGCAAAATTTTCTGGTAATTCAATTATGTAGTTTGATTTGAAGTTTATTCGTAAAGAGACAAAATATGGAACATGGTATAAATTTCAAAGACTTAAAAATTGAAAAATCTTTTACAAAAATCCAAACTCAAATTCTATCAGAAAATAAAATAGAAAATATTGATGACTATTTAAAAAAAGATTTTGATAAAATCCCATCCCCTTTTTTATTACCTGACTTTATTGATTCAATACTTCTAATTTACAAAAATCTGACAAATAATTCTAAAATTTTACTATATGGTGATAGAGACACAGATGGAGTAACTTCTACATCAATTTTAGCTTTGTATTTAAGAAAAAGAACAAATCATTTAGTTGTAAAAAATTCAAGTCATGGTGATGATTATGGTCTTTGTCAAAAAGTTGTTGATTTTATACTCCAAGAAAAACCAAATTTATTAATAACATTAGATTTTGGTACTTCAAATTTTGAAGAGATAAATTTAATCTCAGAAAAAGGAATTTCTGTAATTGTTGTAGACCATCATGAAATACCAAAAAAAATTCCAAATTGTAAATTGGTTAATCCTAAAAGAGAAGATTCTATTTACCCCGAAGAAAAAATCTGTACTGCTGTCATTGCTTCCAAAATAGTTTTAGCATTGTTAATTTTAGAAAAATTAGAAAAAGAAAAAACAGAACTTTTTTTTAATTATCAAGAAAAATTAAATTCATTAGATTTAAGAATTTTTTTTTTAGAAAATCCAGAAATTTTAAATGAGTATAAGTTGTTCTTAAGTTTGGCAGCTGTTGGAACAATAACTGATATGATGCCTTTAAAAGGTGAAAATCGAATTTTAGTGAGTGAAGGACTATTTTCAATTTTAAAAGTTTTAAAAACCGAAGACGAAAATTTTATTGGAGTTAAAACTTTTTTTGAAAATTTAAATTTAAATCCGAATAAGATTTCATCAAAAGATCTTGGTTGGACAATTGGACCTATGTTAAATGCAGCTGGGAGAATGGGTCAAACAGAACTTGCAACAAAACTTCTATTATCAAAAACTAAAGAAGAGGCAAAAGAAAATTCTACAAAATTAAAATCACTCAACGAAGAAAGAAAAGAAAGAACTAAGAGAAATCTTTATAAAGTTGAAGAATATTTTAAAAGAAAAAAAGAAAGAGCAGAAAAAAAAGTTATTTTTTGTTATGAACCCGATCTTGAACCAGGAGTATCTGGAATTGTTGCTACAAAACTAGTTGAGCAATACAAAAAACCAAGTATATTTATAACACCGGAACATGGAATTGCAAAAGGAAGTATTCGATCTTATAAAACAGAAAATGTTTTAGAATTTTTAGAAATGTTTTCTGATCTTTTATTACATTATGGTGGACATAAAGAAGCAGGTGGATTTACCCTTGAACCAAAAAATATATCCGAGCTTGAAATTCAAATCGAAGCTAAAGCAGACATTTGGCTTGGTAAAGAAAGCAAAATTGAAAATCTGAAAAAAAGTTTAATTTCTTTTAATGCTACTGAATTTAACGAAAAAGTTTTTGAAGAAATTCAGATATTTCAACCATTCGGAATGGAAAATGAAGAACCATTATTTTCAATACAAAATGCAAAAATTATAAATTTGAAACCAATGAGTGAAAATAAGCATGCAAAATTTCAAGTATTAGGGGTTAGTCCTAAAATTCATTTTGTGGTTTGGAATAAAGCAAAGGAACTTATTGAACTTATAAATAAAAACTCCGAAGTTCAATTATTTGGATATTTAGAAGAAAATTATTTTAAATCAAGCACCAGTATTCAATTTATAGTTAAAGAATTTAAAAAATGAACATCTTTGATTTTTTTTTTGAACAAAAAAAGAAAAAAATTTTCCCCGATGAAATTGCATTTATTTATTCAGAAAGTTATAATATTGATTTAGTGAACCATGTTTTTCCAGGAAATAAATTTAGAAAAGTTTTTGAGTTGTTAAGTTTGGATGATGACTTTATTAAAGTAAAATTCTATGATCCTGAAAAAATAAGTAAAGAAGATTTATATTTAGCACATGAGAAAAAATATATAGATGATTTGTTTAATTTAGAACATACTGAAAAAACTAAAAATTCTGAACTTCCATTAACTGATAAAATTTTAAACTCTTTTTTATTTGGTGCAGGTGGTGCAAAATTAGCAATAACATTAATTGATGAATATAAGTTTGTTTTTAATGTAGGAGGAGGATTTCATCATTCATTTCCTGAACACGCAGAAGGATTTTGTTATTTAAATGATGTTGCTATTGCGTCTGAAATTTATTTAAAAAAAAATCCAGAAGCAAGAATTTTAATTATTGATTTAGATGTTCATCAAGGTAATGGTAACGCTTTTTATTTTAAAAATCATAAAAATGTTTATACTTTCTCGATGCATGAGGAAGACCTTTATCCAAAAAAAGAAAAGTCTAGTTTGGATATAGGTTTAAAATCATTTACTAAAACAGACGAGTATTTAAAAATTTTAGAAAACTCATTAAAAAGAATTAAAAACGAATTTAAACCAAATCTTATTTTTTACTTAGCAGGTGCTGATGTATTTGAAAATGATGCACTCGGTTCCATAAAACTTGATATGATTGGAATAAAAAAAAGAGATCAAATGATTAAAAAATTTGCTTTAGAACAAAACTCAAAAACAATAATTTTAACAGCAGGTGGTTATTCAAAAAATTTTATAGAAACAGTTCAAATCCATATTCAAACCGCAAAAGTTTTCCTTGGTGAATTATGATTTTTGATGATTCTGATAAAAAAAACTTTGAAAAACCAATTGAACTCGATCTTGATTTAGTTGACCCAAATTCTGATTTAAATACAAATCTCAAAATAGGAAATTTACTTTTTGGAAAATTAGGAGAAACAGAGGTTTTCGAGTTAATTAAAAATTCTGGTTTAATTCAAAAACTAAATGATAGGAATTTTTTTAACATTAATTTCTCTATAGAATACCTTTCTGATCTTGATAATCGAATTTTTTTAAAAACAAGAGAAGGAGAAATTTTAGTTCATATACGTTTAAAATTTGCAGATTTTTTTATAAAAAAAATTTCTGAAAATAGAAAAATGATTTATATTGATTGGTTACTTACTCAAAATGTATCTCTTAAAACTGAAAAATATAAAAAAAAGTTGTTTAAAGGGCAAGAATATCCAGGTTTAAATGTATTTAAAGAAATCACAATATTGATTTTTATGATACATAAAAAGCTTCAAAGTTATGGGGTTTTTAACATACCAGAATACTTTCATGATGCAATACTATTTCAAAAAGAATTCAGATTCGTCGACTATGAAAAAGAGGCCTATTTTAAGAAATTACAAATTCAATTTAAAAATTTTACTATTAGAGAACTAAGTAATTTAATACATGAAAGTAAAATTTTCTTTAAATCTAATGGGAAACAATTTTTATGGAATCATGGGGAAATGCTATCAAGTATGAATGAATTTATTTATGAAAGTATTTTTGATGAAAATTATAAAAATCAATATAAAAAATTTTTTGAAACTGAATTTGAGATAAAGGAATAGATGGAAATTTTAATTATTGATGATTCAATAGAAGTTTGTGAATCCCTAAGTCTTTTAGTTGAAAGTTTTGATTACCAAGCAAAATATTTTACTTCAACAAAAGAAGGTTTAAGTTATTTCACTTCTGAATTAAATCCAATTTTATTTTTAGATATTCATTTGCCAGATTCGAAAGGTACAGAAATTTTACCTTATTTAAAAGAACTATCACCTTTTACTCAAGTAATAATGATTACTGGTGAAACTGATATTTCAAATATAATTTCGAGTTTTAAAAATCATGCTTCAGATTTTTTATTTAAACCGTTTTCTATTGATTCTGTAAAAACCGCTATTTCAAGAGCAGATAAATATTATAAGATTCAAAAAGAAAATTTTATTTATCAAGAACAGATGGATTATAATATAAAATTTATTTCTAAAATACAAAAGAATATTTTATTTCCTAGAATTGATTCAGAAAAAATTTTTGCAGAATTTAATTCTAAAGGTCAAAACTCAGGAAATTTTTATTATTTTTATGAAAATGAAAATAATTTTTATTCAATTATAGGGAATATTGAAAATGAAGAAGCAACTTCTGCATTAGTAGCACTTTTATCTATTTCAATATTTAAAGAATGTATTTTTACTGGAAAAAAAATTTCAACAGTTCTTTCTGAGTTGAATAATCAAATTTATTACCAAATCAATTTACATTCGATTACTTGTTTCGCATACATATTTGATAAAAAAACTAAAAAGTTGTCCTATTCTTTAATTGGACTAGCTCCGCCTGTTTTAATCAAAAATAAAGAATTAATTTATTTAACTCAAAATCGAGAATCAATATTAGGTGTAATGCCAAATATCGATATTGTTGAAAATGAAATTTTAATTGAAGATAATTCAATACTTGCTGTTATAAATTATCAAGCATTTAAAGAAGAAGAAATCAATTCTAAAATTTCAGATCTAACTAAAACCCAAAATTTTGATTTTGAAATATTAAAAAAAGAAGCAAAAGATATTCTTGATTCATGTAGTTTAAATGATGAAGATATTCTATTTTTTATTCAAAAACTCTAAATAATTTAAATGAAACTTAGTTAATCTTTTATAAAAATCTTTTTGCCAAACTTTATCAAATTTATATTCACGTCTTATAAGTTCGTCATGAAAAGAATCATTTTCTTTAATCAAACTATTAGTTTTATCAATACTCTGAATTTTTTGCTTAGATTCGTAAAGAAAATAAATCGTTTTTAAATAAAATTTTTTATGCTCTGGTTTAACATTTGAAAAATCTATTTTTTCTGTCTTAATAAATTCATTCAAATGTAGAATAGAAGAATCCAATTTTTCTAATTCAGAAATATTAATTTTTGAATTATAATATGTATTAAGAGAAAATAAAATTATAACAAACACAAAAAAAGAATTAAAATCCAATTCTAATTTTTCGTAAATAAAAATAGCTAAAAATAATATTGGAGTCCAAAAAAAAGCAAGTAAATCCCAATCAGCTGGAAAACCAAGTTGAGGATAGTGAAAAAATCCATGAATCAAAAATCCTAATAATATAAAAAGTAAAAATTGAATTTTTTTATCATAAATCAATTTTTTAATTTCTTCAAAATGAAAAATTATAGAATAAATAAAAATTATAAATCCTAAAAAACTAGAACCAATAATTGTAAAAAAAATATTCTTAAAATGTTCAATGGATAAAATATCTTTTATTGGATAAAATTTGGGATTTGTAAGGTGAGTTTGTAAAAAATCAAACCTTACGGATGAAAAAAACATAAAGTAAAAAATAATAGGTAAAATAATTATTGAACATAGTAGAAATGAATAAATTGAATTTTTTAGAAAAGTTTTTTTGTCTGATAATACATAACATAAATAAATTAATGAAAAAATTAAATAACCTGAAACCAAATGAGTTAAAATCATTAAAGAAGCTAAAATACAAATTTTATTTAGGTAATTAAAACCTTTTTTTTCTTGATCTAAAATGTTGATTGAATAAAAAATATAATTCCAAATTAAAAAAGTAATTATAGAATAGTTTTCAGAGTACCCATAAAACAAACTAATTCCACCAGAAGTTAAGATTAAAATTGAAGTACTAAATTTAAAAAATCTTTTTTTAACAAACTGATAAATTTGAAATAATAAAATTCCTCCAAGTATAGTACTAAAAATTCTATAAATTAACATTGGATTTGAAACTTCTAATTCATTTAAAAAAAATAACTTATAAAAAACTGAATGAAAAAAAGCTTCTAAAATTTCGTCTAAAGTTAAATGGTATCCGAAATAAAATGTTTCTAAATTAAAATAATTTAATAACAAAATACCATCTCCCATTTTTAAATTTTGAATGGGTAATAAGATCATAGACATAAAACTTAAGATAAATAAAAAACTTACTGGAAATTTAATACGAATTTTAAATTTAAATTTAAAAATTACAATTTCTAAAAAAAAACAAATTCCACATAAAAATCTAAAATTTTCTTTTGGAAAAAATATAAACCATGAACTTTCTAGATATGAAAAAAAAAATAAGATAATATAAATAAAAAGTTTAAAACCTAGTTTCACTTTTCGTCCTTTCTAGGTAAAGAGCTTTTATCTACACATCTATTTTTCCTCAAATATTCTATTAGACAATAATTACGACCATAATCTTGAACAGTTCCAGCTCTCCATTCTGGTCTATTCATATAGTTAGGAGTAATATTTAAACTAGCAATACATAAAGTGAAATAATAATTTGCTCTTTTTTCACAATATTCTTTTTGTGTTATGATTCCACTACAGTTGAATAAAAATAATAAAAAATAAAGAATTTTTTTCATTATCTTCATCTTCATAGAAACTATTTTCATGTAACTAAAAAATTAATAGTAATGTTTAAAATAAAAAAAAAATTGTAATTATGATTAGAAGACCAAGAAGAAATCGTAAATCCGATTCAATAAGAGATGCTATTTCTGAAACTAAAATTCATATTGAGGAATTAATTCATCCAATTTTTTTGACTGATGGAAAAAATATAAAATCAGAAATTAAATCAATGCCTGATTATTTTAGATTAAGTTTAGACTTTGTATTAAAAGAAATTGAAGAATGTTTAAAGTTAGGTCTAACTCATTTTATACTTTTTCCAGAAATTGAAGAATCAAAAAAAGATATACTAGCTAGTTATTCTTACAATCAAAATAATTTTTATTTAAAAGCAATTAAAGATATAAAAACAAAATTCCCTGAAACTGTTTTGATTACTGATGTTGCAATGGATCCGTATAGTTCAGATGGTCATGATGGAATTTATGAAAACGGAAAAATTTTAAATGATGAAACTTTAGGAATTTTAGGAAAAATGTCTTTAGCTCAAGCTGAAGCTGGAGCTGATATTCTTGGGCCATCTGATATGATGGACGGAAGAGTTTTATATTTGAGAGAAATTTTAGATAAAAATAATTTTAAAGACACAAGTATCATGTCCTATTCAGTAAAATACGCAAGTTCATTTTATGGACCATTTAGAGATGCACTAAATTCAGCACCAAAGTTTGGGAATAAAAAAACTTATCAAATGAATCCAGGCAATTCTAAAGAAGCTATTTTAGAAGCAAAAATAGATTTTGATGAAGGAGCAGATTATTTAATGGTAAAACCAGCACTTCATTATTTAGATATAATTTACCAATTGAAAAATAATTTTCAAATTCCAATTGTTTGTTATCATGTTAGTGGTGAATATGCTATGTTAAAGTTTGCTATAAAAAATAATGCAATTGACGAGAAAAAAGCAGTTGAAGAAACTCTTGTTTGTATGAAAAGAGCTGGTGCAGATTTAATTATTTCTTATTATTCAAAATTTTATGCTGAGAATTTTATCAAATGAATTTTCCTCCACCTTGGAACTTAAATGGGGAAGGTATAATTTTACCATTTTATGCAAATAAAGAATATTTTTTAAATTCTAGTTATTTAAGTGATGAAGATAAAAAAATTTATAAAGGTGGAATTGGAAGTGTTATGTTAGTGAATTATTATACTTCAAATGTTGGACCTTATTATGAATTATTATTAATACCTGGTGATTTTCAATTTAAAAATAAAATTTATAAACGAATTACAAAAATTTTTGTATCTAGTGAATTGTCCATTAAAGAAGGAATTAAAAATTGGGCAATTCCAAAAGAGTTAGCAAGTTTCGATTGGAAAAAAGAAAATTCAAAAAATATTATTGAAGTAAAAACAAATGAAATTTTTTTTAAAATTAATTTTGAAGAAATATTATTTTCCTTTCCTCTAAATACTTCAATATATCCAACTTATCTTCTTCAACCTATCGAAAATTACTTTTTAGAAACAGAGTTTACTGGAAAGGGCAAAGGCAAATTAGTAAAAATTTTAAATCTTGAATCAGATGAAAATATATTTCCTAATATTTCAAATTGTAGCCATTTATATTTTGGGATTTCAGTAAATCAATTCTTAATTCAATTTCCAATACCAAATAAATTATATGTTTAGTTTTAATTTTAATAATTTTGAAAATTTATTTATTGAAATTAAAGATTTTGAAATAGTAAGTTTATCAAAACCAAAAGAGAATTTTTTTAAAGTAGATTTAGAAGAATTAAAAAAAAATTTACATTTATTAGAATTTGAAATTCCATTTGAAAAATATAAATTTTTAATTGAAGAAATTTTATCTAAAAAAGAAATTATTAAATTAGAAACAAAAATTCTTCATTCAAATCAGAACTTAAAAATTGAATTAAAAAGAGTAGAACTTAAATATTTTGGATATTTTCAACTTATCGATAGTCAAATAAATCAACTTTCATATTTAAGTCATGAAATTAGAGTTCCAATTCAAAGTATAATTGGAAGTATTAGTTTATTAAAATCTGATTCAGAATTTAACCAAGAGCAAAAAGAAATTATTCATTCTTTGAAAAACTCTTCTAATCATTTGTTAAGTTTATTAAATGATATCTTAGATTATTCAAAAATCGAATCTGGAAAATTTGAATTACAAAAAATTGATTTTTATTTAAAAGATTTGATTCAAGTTTTAAATCAAAATTTTAAATTTTTAGCAGAACAAAAAAATATTTTTTTTCTTGTCAATTTATCTTCAGGGTTAGAACATTTAGTTTTTTTTGATAAACAAAGATTAACTCAGATACTTATGAATTTAATAAATAATTCGATTAAATTCACTGATATAGGTTTTGTAAAAGTTGAAATTAAATTAATTAGTAAAACAACAGAATTTAGTAAAGTTTTATTTTCTGTTAAAGATTCTGGTATAGGAATTCCAAATGATCAATTAGAACAAATCTTTGAATCTTATTCCCAAGCAAAAAAAACAACAAAAAATACCAATAATGGAACTGGGCTTGGTTTAAGTATAGTAAGAAAAATTTTAAAACTTATGGATTCAAAAATACAAGTTGAATCTGAAGTTGATTTAGGAAGTAATTTTTATTTTGAATTAAATATTCCGAATAGTATAAAAAGTTTTTTAAAAGAAATAAATGAAATCTCAGTAGGTAAAGATTTCAGAAGAAAAAAGGTTCTTTTAGTTGAGGATAATATCCAAAATCAAATAATTGCAAAAAAACTTTTAGCAAAATTAAATTTAGAAATTGAAATTGCAGAGAATGGCAAAGTTGCAATAGCTAAAGTAAAAGAAAAAAAATTTGATTTAATTTTAATGGATATTCAACTTCCTATTTTAGATGGTTTTGAAGCTACAATTGAAATTCGTAAATTGGAATCTGAAATTTTAAATCCAACTCCAATTATTGCTCTCACTGCAACAGTTTTAGAAGATACAAGAACTAAAGTTCTTACAACTGGAATGAACGATTATCTTCCAAAACCGTTTAGTTTTGAAAAATTAGCAGAAAAAATTTCTAATTTTTTACCTTAAAAATTCTTTTAGAATCAAATCTAATTTTATTTTTGGTTACTAGTAATCTTTAAGGAATTAAAATGAAAGTTTGTGTTATTGGAAGTGGTTATGTCGGTTTAGTTGCAGGGGCTTGTTTTGCCGAATTTGGTAGCCAAATAATTTGTGTTGATATAGATGAAAACAAAATTGAGAATTTAAAAAAAGGAATCATCCCTATTTTTGAACCTGGACTATCTGACCTAGTAAAAAACAATGTTAAAAAAAATAGACTTCATTTTACAACTTCACTTAAAGAAGGTGTTGAAAAATCAGACATCATATTTATTGCAGTTGGAACACCTACTGGGGCAGAAGGTGAAGCTGATCTTTCGATGGTGCTTTCTGTGGCTAAAGAAATTGGAAAATCAATGAATGGTTATAAAGTGATTGTTGATAAATCAACCGTACCTGTTGGTACAGCAGATAAAGTTAGAGAAGTAATTTCACTTGAAACAAAACTTGAATTTGATGTAGTTTCTAATCCCGAGTTTTTAAAAGAAGGAACTGCTCTTGATGATTTTATGAAACCAGAAAGAGTTGTTGTTGGAGCTGATTCTGAAAAAGCAGGAAATATGATGAAAGAATTGTATTCACCTTTTGTTTTAAATGGAAACCCAATTATTATGATGAGTACCAAATCAGCTGAAATCACTAAATATGCTTGTAATTGTTTTTTAGCTACAAAGATTTCGTTTGCAAATGAAATTGCAAATTTATGTGACACAGTTGGTGCAAATTATGAAGATGTAAGAAATGGAATGGGAACAGATTCTCGCATAGGTAAAAAATTTTTATATGCTGGAATTGGTTATGGTGGTTCTTGTTTTCCAAAAGATGTTAGAGCATTGATCAAAACTGCAAAAGATGTTGGTTCAAGAATTCGAATCATTGAAATTGTTGAAGCAGTTAATGAAGCTCAAAAAACAAAAATGCTTTCCAAGATTGAAAAACATTATAAAAACCAATCACTTAAAGGAAAAACATTCGCAATATGGGGACTCGCATTTAAACCAGGAACAGACGACATGCGTGAAGCTCCTTCTATTCCTATAATTAATGAATTATATAAGGAAGGTGCTGTTTTAAAAGTTTACGATCCTGAAGCTCATAACACTTCTGAAATATATTTTAAGGGTAAAGTTGAATACAAAGATGATGCTGAATCTTGTTTACAAAGTGCAGATGCTCTTTTACTTTTAACTGAATGGCCTGAATTTAGAGAACCTGATTTTGATAAAATAAAAAAAGAATTAAATTCTCCTGTTATCTTTGATGGAAGAAATTTATACAAAAAATCTTTAATGAAAAAATTTGGATTTACTCATTATGGAATTGGATTGGGTAATTAAATTTTAGTGCGAATTTTTTTTCACATAATTCTATTTATACCACAAATTTAAAAAGTATAAGTGAAAAAAAACTTGGCTATCAATTCTTTCTAGCCACTCTCAGAACTTTATATAAATAGTTTTATAAGTAAGTTAAATTCCCTCTCTATTCTCCTATAATATGTAGAGGGGAATCATTTTTAAAACTTAACTCTTTTTTTTGAAAATCAATGTAGCTATTAATCATAAATGTATAGACCTTGAATTTAAATTTGTTTAGTATTGAGCAATTGGTGAAGTTGAGTTGCTAACAAAGGGTTTACTATAACTATCATATTCGCTTATTTTATAAGATGAAATTTAAATAAAATGATATTTAATGGTGTATGACAAATTTTTTAATTTGGATAATTTATTTTAGAAATTTACTATTTCCTATTTCTTAGAAAATACTGAGTTTTTTAAAATTGAATTTTTTTTGTAAAAGGTGGATTTAAAGTTCAGAAATTTACTTTAAATTACAAAAAAGCGAACTTAAAAGGAACTCCTTTGGTTTTGGGGTTCCAAAAGTTTCCCTAATCAAACAAATTAGTAAAAACTAAAAAGTTAAAATTATAAAATAAATTGTTGTTAAATAAAAAGTTTTCAGTTTAGGATTAATTTCCACAAAACTAGCGAAAACGATCAACTCGGGGTCAAAAAATTTTATAGCTTAGCTATATGCTTCAAAGAAGCAGAGGGGAAATTTTTTGACCAAAGAGGCGAGCGTGTTTTTTTTGTTCTGCAAAAAAATTCGCTAAAAAAATATTCTAAAAACTCAATTTAAACTTGGATTGTATTTTTTTAAATTTCTATCTAAATCTTTTTCAAAGTTTAAAATATCTATTGGAGTAAAATCTACAAATTTTAATTTAATAACTTTTTTTTCAAACTTAAGAACATCTTGTAGATAATCTATAGCTTCAGAAAAATCTTTTGGACCAGATTTTATTTTTTCAAATAATTCTTCTGTTTCTTTATTTAAAATTAAAATTCCCATATTGTGCCCATTCGTTTCAAAAATATTAAATTGAAATTTAGTAGAAATAATTTCTGCAACTTGAATTCTGTTTAGATCTTTTCTTTGAGATGATTTAATTCCAAATAATGTTAGAGTTGATGAATCAATGATTAGTTCAAATTCTTTAAAATCAAAATAGGATTTAAAAACAAAAAAACCAATCACAGTCGCAAAAATTAAAAATATAACAGTGGCAATATATCCACCAATTGAATTAAATTCTATTCCAATTATAAAGATATTATAAAAAGCTGATAAAAATCCTAAAATCCCTAACAATGTAAAAACTTTTTGAAATAATGGAATATGACCTTTCCAGTATATTTTAGTTTGAAAAGAATCTTCAGTTACTCTGTGTTTAATTTTTAACTTAGAGTCATCTTGAAAAATTTCTTTATTTTCAAATTTTACTTTTGATTTCAAATTTTCAGCAAAATTTTTTGCCTCATCTTCTTTTGAGAAAAAAGTTAGATCCCAAAAAGCTCGATCTTTTTTTAAAACATATACAACATAATAAGTTTTTCTTGAATTTTTTCCACTTTGAATATGAACTCTTGTTTTAAATTCTACAAGTTCATTAAACGGTATAAATCCTTGTTCTCCATTTTTTTGTTTAATAAAAAATTTTTGGTTAAAAGTATCAAAACTAAAAGAAAAAATTTCATATCTTTCGTTCCATTTCAAACTCATTAATCCCATAAATAAAAACAACCCAAGTCCAAAACCTATTACTAAAAATGATAAACCGTTAAATAAATTTCCACTATCACCAATTAGGATTAAGCCAAATAATCCTACAATACAAAATATTAAAATAAAAATCCATAAGATAATTCTTATTATTATTCTGCTAAAACCTAAAAGTTGTGGATTTTTAATTTCAATAACTTCTTTCATTTTTTCCCCTACGATGCTTCCATATAAGACTTGAATAAAGATGATTAAATTTTCAAGTTAAATTCTTAATAAATGAATATTCTAATCCAGATGAGATTTTGTAAATTTTAATAATAATAGAGTGTTTTTTGCTGTTAAGATTGGATATAAAAAAAGTTATATAGTACTTCTTATTTTAATAATTAATTTTATTTACAATAGGAAATAATTTATGTAATTTAAAAGTTAGACTTTATTTTAAATTCTTGACAGTAAGATTTTAAAAATTGAACTTTATTTCGTAGGCTTAAGTGAATTTATTTTTAACGTGTTGGTTCAAAAGCCAACCCAGTGCAGAGATGTATTCTAAAAATAAAAGAAGGTTTGCACCAGGATAAAAGATATATGTTCGATTCATATAAAGTCGCAAGATTTTTAGCTTAATTGGTAGAGCATTTATCCCAAAAAATAGGTTCGATTCCTGTCGTTTCTTTCGAGAAATGAAGCCAAATGGTTTAGGCAAGTGACTTCTAATCACTCTCAAACAAAAATATAGGTTTGTTTTTTATTCTGTTTTAAATGACGACAAGAAAATTTGCTTTGAAGTTTTTTGGATACCGTTTTAAAAAAATAAATCTTGTGAGGTTTATGTATTTAAAACTAAAAATAAACTCCGCAAATTTTTTTTGAATAAAAAACAGACCTATTCATAAAAGGAGAAATTATGTATTCAATTATCTATGAAGATGAAATTGGAATTTTATTTAAAAACGGAAAATTAAAAAAACTTCTCCGTGCAGGAAAACATTATATTTTTACTTGGCTTGGTGAAAATGTAGAAGTTCATAAATTAATTAATGATGTAAATTCTAAAATTGCAGTGAACGTTCTTTTAGAAAATGAAGAGTTTAAAAATGCAGTTGATGTAATTGATATAAATGAATATGAAATTTGTTTGTATTATTTTAATGAAGTTCGTTTTGAAGTTTTAAAATCTGGAAAGTATGTTCATTGGAAGTCTCCTTTTAATAGAAAATATGTAAAAATTGATTTAAGAGAAGTTGAAATTAGTTCAGATTTTGATAAATCTATTTTTTCAAATCCAAAAATGGCTGGATTATTTTTAGTACACCAAGTAGAACCTTATGAAGTTGGTTTACTTGTTAAGTCTGGAAAATTTATTAGAAGACTCGAACAAGGAAGATATTTTTTTTGGAATCAAACCCAGTCTCCTGTTGTGGTTTATAGAATTGACTTAAGACTAAAAAATCTTGAAGTAGTAGGGCAAGAAATTTTGACTTTAGACAGAGTAACAATTAGATTAAATTGTTCTACTCAATATAAAATTTTAGATCCTGAAAAAGCTATTTTTGGCATGGAAAATCAACAGGTAACTCTTCACTCTGCTGTTCAATTTGCATTAAGAGAATTTACTAGCAAAGAAAAATTAGATTCACTTCTAGATAAAAAAGAAGAAATCTCAAAAACTGTTTTGGAAAATTTAAAACTAAGAGAAAAAGAATTTGGTGTTGAATTTATTAACTCTGGAATTAAAGATATAATATTGCCCGGAGAAATGAAAGATATTTTAAATACTGTTCTACTAGCAGAAAAAAAAGCACAAGCAAATATTATCACTAGAAGAGAAGAAATTGCTTCTACTCGTTCTCTATTAAACACTGCTAAACTTTTAGATGAAAATAAAACTTTATTTAGATTAAAAGAACTGGAATACCTAGAAAAAATTTCTGAAAAAATTTCTTCGATTTCTATTTCTAACCAAGGAAATGTTTTGGATCAGCTCAGTAAATTAGTGGGAAAAGAATGAATGTTAATTTTAGGCGATGTACATGGTTGTTATAAAACTTTAAAAAAATTAATTTCTCAATTTCCCAATGAAGAAGTTTGTTTTGTGGGCGATTTAATTGATCGAGGACCTAGTAGTCGATTAGTTTTGGAGTTTGTAATTGATTCTGGTTATAAATCAGTAAAAGGCAATCATGAAGAAATGGTTAAAAAGTTTTTTTTCAAAAATGATAATATTTGGTTAAATCCAAGTAATGGTGGTGATAAAGTTCTAAAAGAATTTAATTATTTTGAAACTTCTTTTAATAAAGGAAAAAAATTTGCAAAAGAAGAATTGCTTAAAACAAAAGAATTTCAGTTTTTATTAAATTTGCCAAGTTATTTAGAATTTGAAATTTTTAATTCTGAAAAAAGAAAACTTTTTGTAACTCATTCTTATGTTTCTAAAGTTTGGCATTATAAAAATAAATCAGATACAATTTACAAAGATTCATTTGATAATCATATTTTATGGGCTAGACCAAAATTAGTAGAAGATATTCCTAATATTTTAATGTTTTTGGTCACACGCCTTTGTACCAAGCAGTTTTAAGAGAACATTATGCGAATTTAGATTCTGGTTGTTATTATGGTCAAACTAAAAATGGGGGATATGGAGAGCTAACAGGACTTTTGTTTCCTGAGATGAGACTTGTTACAGAAAAATATTCAGAATAGCTTTAATCTTAAAGTTTCTTTGTCGAAATTAAGAATATATTCGCTAAAATCAAAACTAAAAATTATTTGGTTTAATAAAGAATATGATTCAATTTAAAACAATTAGTCAGAGGTTTATTTTTTTCTCTGTTGTTTCTGTAACTATTTCAGTTTTAGTAACTGGATTAACTAGTTATTTTTTAACCAAAACTTCGATTTTGTATAAATTAAAATCTCAAGATTTAATAACGCTTGCAACAAATAAAGCTGATAAAGTAAATTCTAAAATTTCTAGAGCAATTGATATTTCAACAACACTTGCTACTGATCCAGTAATAATTGAATTTTTTTTATCAAATGATTCAAATTTATTACTAAAAAATTTAGTTTTAAAAAAATTAAAATCAATTTCTGATTCAAGTCTAGAATTTACAAATTCATTTGCAGCAAGTAATATCACAAAAAAATATTATAGAGGAAATACAGAAGAAATTTTAGATTTGACTGACAAAGAAAATAATTCTTGGTTTTATGATGCTATTTCAAAAAAAATAAAAAATCAAATTAATATTAACACTGATTCTAAAAATGATACTTATGTTTTTATAAATATTATAATTGGTGATTTGGATAAACCGGTTGGAATTGCTGGAGTATCATTAAAATTTAATGATGTTGCTAAAGAGTTTAGTGAATCAGATAAAAACTTAAACTCAAAAATTTGGCTAATAGATCAAAATCAGAAAATTAAAATTTCTTCAAATCAAAATGACTTAAATAAAGAAATTAGTTCTATCACTAATGAAGAAATCGAAAAAGAAATTTTACAAAATAAAAAAAATACCCAGAGTTTTGAATTTGAATCAAAGGAGGGATTAGTGGATTTAATTTATCTTCCAATTAGTTTAGAAAATTATTCTGTTCTTTTCGAGATTCCAAGAAAAAGTACAACTTCTATTTTAAAACCAATTGCCTATGGAACTATTATTATTTGTGGAATCTCAATTATAGCTATTTTTTTTACTTTTTTATATGGAACAAAAACTTTAACACGACCAATTCGAAGAATGATTACCGGACTTAATTCTGTATCTAAAGGGAATTTAAAACAAAAAATTGAAATTTTATCTAATGATGAAATCGGAGATTTGGGAAATAAATTTAATGAATTCACTGATCGAATTTCTAACGCAATTATAACTGTAAAAGCAAATTCAGAATTAATTTTAGAATCATCAGAAAATTTAAAAATTGAAACGAATGATTTTTTTGTAAATACTCAATCTCAAGCAGCTGCTTTAGAAGAAATTTCATCTACTGTTTCTTATCTTGCTGAAAATTCAGAAACTGTAAAAATTAGCACCAGTAAACAAAATAAAAATTTATCTTCATTAAGTTCTAAACTTCAAGATTTATCAGTTGAAATAGAATCTATGAATCAGGTAATTATTTCATCATTGAAAAATATAAAAAAAGTTTCTTCAGATATGTTAACAGAAACTCAGTCATTGAGTTTAGTAAGTTCTAGTATGAAAGAAATTCATTCTAGTTCAAAAGATTTATTTTTAACAATAGAAGTAATTCATGATATTTCTGAAAAAGTGAATTTACTTGCACTAAATGCCTCCATAGAAGCTGCGAGAGCTGGTAGTTTTGGTAAAGGTTTTGCAGTAGTTGCAACTGAGATTTCTAAATTAGCTGATAAAACAGCTGAGTCTGTAAAAAGCATCGATTTAATAATTAGAAAAAATAACAAAGAAATAAATTCAGGAATTTCAAATTTAGAATCAGTAAATTCAAAAACTATAGAAATTAATTTAGAAATAGAAAAAACTGTTTTTAAAATGAACCAACTTTTCGAAATTATGCAAAAACAAATTTCTATTAAATTTCAAACTGAACGTGAATCTGAAATTGTAAAAAAAGAATCAGAAGAGATTGCGAAAATTACTGAAGAATTAAATCTTTCTTTTTCAGAAATAGGAAGAGCAATTGAAGACATTAATAAATCTTCAATTTCAAATATGAATGGTTCAGGGAAAATCGCTGAAAGTTCAGTAAACTTAAACAGAATTGCAAAAGATTTAAAAGAAGAAATAAAATTTTTTAAAACTTAATTGTTAACCTCTTTTCCATTCTAATACTAACCAATCATTAAATTGCTCTTCATAAACTAAACTCCCCCCTAGTGCCTTTTGAAACAAATTCAAAGAATCATTTTTTCGTTCAATAATTAATCCACTAAATAAAAAATGATTGGATTTAATTTTTTTAATATATTCTATATTCTGGGAAATTACAGCATAAGTAATATTTGCAAGCACCAAATCAAATTCAGTTTCAAAAATAAATTCAGAATCTATTCCACCATATATAATTTTTATATCTAATTCATGAGAAAAAGAATTTTCATTAAAATTAAATTCTGTGGCTCTTGTAGCATTTGAATCTATATCTAATGCAAAAATTTTATTTGCACCTAGTCTAGCAGCACCAATAGATAGAATTCCAGAACCACAACCTAAATCTAAAATTGATTTATTCTTTACTTCTAATTCTTGAATTCTTGAAAGCATCAATTTTGTTGTTTCATGATGACCTGTTCCGAAAGCAAGACCGGGATTCATATACAAAATTTGATTGGAAGAGTCTTTTTCTAATTCAGATGTATCTTTTTCCCAAACAGGAACAATCCAGAAATTTTTTCCAATTTGAAATGGTTTGTAAAATTCTTTATAAGCTTCTTCATATTCTATGGTTTCAATTTGTCTTGATTCGATAAAAAATTTATCAGCTGCTTTAACTTTTAAATAAATTTCTATTTTTACTTCTTTTAAAATATCTATATCCTGAATATAAACTTTGATATTTGTATCATCTCTTAAAATTTGGTTATTTAATTTTGGTAATGATGAATCAAATAAAATTTCATAATATCCTTCTACTTCTAACTCATCTAAAAATTGATTAAACTCATCTGTAATATCTTTTGGTAAATTGATTTTTAATTCTTTATAATTCATAAACTTTTTATTTTTTGCTCCAAGTCTTCTACTCTTTCCGTTTTATTTAAAATGGTATAAAGTTCTTTTAAGTTTTTTAGATTTTTAAAATGATTAGGTTCTCTAATAAGTATTTGTTCTCCAATATCTATTGCCCTTTCATAATTTCCACATTTTTTATTTGAAATGGATTCTAAATATAACATATCAAGTGAATCTGGTTTTTTTTTATTATAATTTGAAATATGTTTTATCGCTTGTGAAAAATCTTTAATTTTAAAATAATAATAACTTAATTGTTTGTTTGCGATTTCATTATTAGGATTTATTTTGAAGATACTTTTCATAAACAGAATATTTTCTTTAAAATCTGAATCTTTTAGGTCTTGAAACTTTGGAAAAATTCTTGAAACAACTTCTGTAAATTTTTTTTTATTATAAGAAATATCAGGACCAAAATATTCTATTCTTACTAAACTTAAATCATCAGTAATTTCTCCAGATAGTTTTACATTTTCGGAAATAAGTTGTAAATCTCCTTTTGACTTTTCAACATTCTGTAAAAATAAATATTCATCTTCATTAATGATTCTATGTTCGTCAGATATTCCAATCATTACATCATCTCTTCCATCTGAACCAGCAATTAGAATATCACCAGGTTTTAACTCCAATGTTTTAACATAAAATAAATTTTCGTTTTCATAAATTCCTAGTTTTCTTGTGTTATGTTCTTTTTCAATAAATGTAGCTTTATTATCACGATACAAAACGGTCCAAGGATGTTCAGCATTTAAGTAATATAAAAAACCTGTTTCTTCATCAATTAAACCAATAACACATGAAATAAACATGGTTCCATCAAATGATTCAAAAACTTTTTGAAGCTCTAAAAAAGTATCTTTTAACCAACGCTCAGGACTTCTATTTTTAAAAGAGGCAATATTACTTCTATTTAGCACAGTATTAAAAACAACACCCATTACTAATGCTCCACCAGCACCTTGAATTGATTTTCCCATTGCATCACCATTTACAAATACTAAATATTTTTTTCCTTCTAGTTCAATATTTGTTGTAATAGAAATATCTCCTCCAATTTCATGAGTTTTATTTTTAAATTCAAAAACTTTTTTTTGTTTGCAATAAATTTCTGTTTTGAGTAAATCTGATTTATTTTTATTTCTTGTTAATGGATTGAGTAATAGTGAAGTTAGGTAATAATCACCATCTTGCTGTTTTTTTACTTCAGCAATTTTTAAAAGAGATAAATTTAATTCTTCAGTTCTTTTTTCTACTTTTTTTTCTAGTGAAAAATTTAATTCTTCAACTTCATCGTTTAGTCTGACAAATTTATGAGCTAATATCAAGGCTATTGATAAAATAAAAGCTAAAAATGCAAATCCAAAAGTTCTAGGAAATTCAAAAAAACCTCTATCTGAAAAAATATCTGTTATTAATGAAATGAATAGTAATATTATACTTGAAAATAAATACTTAAAATCAGGATGAGATTTTTTTTTGGCAAGATAAATGTAATAAAATAAATTCAGTAACCAAAAAATTCCAAGTGGTTGTATAAAATTTTTATTAATTGTATCAAACCAAATTAAATTTTTATAAAATATAAAACTAATTGAGGATAGAAACGAAATTGAGCTTAATGAAAAAAAAATTTTATTTAATTTGATTTTGAAATAAACTCGAATAAAATTTACAAATAAAGGAAGCATTAAGGTAAAAATTAAATATTCAATTTGTTTTGAAAAAATAAAATTGATATTTAATGAGTATTTGATTTGGGTTCTTAAAAATTGATATATGATAACAGAAAAAATAAATATTGAAAATAACAAATAATCTTTTTCTTTTGTTCTAAAACAGAACATAAATAAAAAATAGAAACTTACAGTGAAATAAATTGCTAGAAAAATAAGTTTATAAATTTCTGATTTATAAAATTCTTTTAAAATAGATTTGCTTTCTGAAATTTTAACTTCTTGATTCATAAGTCCCATTTCATCTGGAAAATAACCTTTTACTAAAATTTCAATTGAATTAGTTTGATTTTTTTTGAAATATAAATTTGGAATTTCATAAATTCTTGTTTTATCATAACATTCTGCAAATTCACTTAAAAAATTTCCACAAGATCCAATTAAAATTCCATTAAAAAAAACTTGGTCTTTATCAGAAATGATTCCTAAATTAATTGAATATGATTTGGTTTCATCAAAGTTTTCTAAATAGAAATTTTTTCTATACTGAATAGTATTTTTTTGAAAAATATTTTTTTTTGAATTCCAATTTATTTCTAAATTACAATCAGTAGCACATGTTTCAAAATTTTCTAAAAAAACCTCAGACTCTTTTAAATTTTCTTTTTTTAATTCTTCTGTAAATATATTTGTTAATAAAATGAAATAGAATATTAGTTTCATAAATCTTCCCCTTAATCTTACCTTCACAAATTTTAATTTTTAAGTAATATTTATTTTATAAAAGTATGATATTTTGTGTAACTTTTCAAAATACCGAACTTTTAACCAAGGAAAGCTGATAGCTACACGCTGTCTTAAGCTACTTACAGTTTTATGAAATCCGATTGGTAAGTTTATCAAACCATAATGTTTTTTGTTTAGTATTATAAAAAATTTTTATAAAGATTAAAATTTTTCATTTCAACGAAGCATGAGTTAGTGATTGAAAAAGCTAGTGAAAGCTAGGTCTCAAAGAGACGGAACCTTTTTCAAGCACGACCTTTCATTCATGAAGAATTAAAATTTAAAAAAAATATTCTAAATTCTTAATTTTAAATTCTTCATGAATGAAAGGGAACTCCCAAAAAATACTTTACTTGATTTAAGTTTAGATTCAAAAAATTTATTTTATAGATGAAAATTTTATTCTTTTTTTTTATGTTAATTTCAATTTATCCATTTGTAGATTATCCTTATGGTGTAAATTTTCAAATCATTCGACAACCCTTACTTCCACTAGATAACCAAAAAATTTTTAAAAACCAATTTAGTACAAGGATTGCTTTGAGACATGTTAACATTTGGTCAAGACAACAAAATTATTATATCATTGATGGGGAAGAGTCTCAGGCTGAACTTTCAACAAGGTATGGAATCACTGATAAACTTTCTTTCGGTTTTGCAATTTCTCATATTTCACAGGGAGGTGGATTTTTTGATAGCACAGTAGAAGGTTTTCATCGTATGACAGGTGTCACACAAGGTGGAAGAGATAACTATCCACAAAATAAAATGAATGTGAGTTATGAACCATTTGGAAAGTATTATGGAATTATTGATAATAATCCTCTCAAAACCTATCTCAGGCAGTATGATACAAGAACTTATCCAAGAGATGAAAATAGTCCACCGATAAGTTTAGATGAATTTACTCGTTCTAGTTTTAAAGATTCTATTTTATACCAAAGACCAGATTTAGCTTATTTTGATAAGACTGAAATTATAGCTCTCAAATCACAGGATAGAAATGGTTCAGGAAATCCTAGAATTTTTTTGGAATATGAAATTCCTTATAAAAGTTTTTTTGATAAAATAAAAATTGGATTTCAATACAAATTTCCTATTCCAAATAGTTTTTTAATTTCAAGTCCCGGTTATGATAGATCAATCTTTTTTGTGTTTGGAAAAAATTTAGGAAATGCATGGATTTTTAAATTGGGTTATTCTCATATTTTATTTGGTGAAACAAATTATTTAAGTTTTAATTTACCAAAAAGAAGAAATGTTTTAAGAAATTCTCTTGAATATTTTTGGAAACCAGATTTAAAATTATTTTTTGAATATGTAATTACAGAAGCTCCATTTCAAAATTTTGGAAGACTTGGAAAACCTACTCACCAAATTTCATTTGGTTACAAATATAATTTTTCTGATAAAGAATTAGTTATGGGAATAGCAGAAGATATAATAAATTTTTCAACTTCTCCTGATATTGGAATTTTTATAAGTCTTGAAAGTAAATTTTAGTTTTAAAAATACATTATCACACATGTTAAATTTTTTATTTTTGATTTGACAAAATATGTTTTTATTGTGTTCTATTAAGAGAGGTAAATTATGAAATTTTTAATTTTAGGTTTAATTTTTTTATTAGTTAATTGTCCAAAGGAAGAAAATAAAAGAGACGGAAGAGGGCTTTTACTTCTTGCTTTAAATAGAAACCAATCCCAAACTACTTTTCCAAATAACCAAAGTACAGCAGAAATTTTTTCCAGCAGTGCAAACTTAACCTCTGATGATTCAAGTGAACAAGGCTCAATGGCTCAAGCAAATGGGGCAGCACAAATTTTAGAAAGAGCAATTAGTTTAACTGGAAATTCTCTTGCTGGGACAATTACTATCACAGATGAATCTTATGAATGTTTATTAGGTGGAACTGTTACATTTAATGGAAGCCAAACATTTACATCTGCAAGTTCCGATATTTTTAACAGAACTACTACGATTTCAAATGGAACAAGAACTATCACTTATAATAATTGCCAAGTTTCAACAACCACCACAATTAATTCTGGAACACTAACACTCACTCAATCTGCACCTGATACTGGAACTACTACAATGCAAACAGAAATCACTTCTGGAACAAATGCATCTGGAACATTAAGAAGAACTTTAAGTAATTTAAAAACTTCAGTAGTTGGAACAATTAATGTTACTGCTAGTGGGAGAAGGGGATCTGGAACCGCAAACATCGTTATCAACCAAACAGCAACAATTACTTCCAGAGTGAGAGAATGGACTATCACAAATTCTAGAGTTTCTAGACCGAGATTAATTTCTAGAACAGGAAGTATCTCAGGAACAGTTTCCATTGGTGGAACTAGTTATACTATTAACAGAACTTTAGATGTAAATATAGATTAGTTTATAAATCCGAAGAGTTATTTGATCATTTAATTTTTTGGATTCTTTTTTTGTATAATAAATTATTTAAAAATTTTTTTTAGAAGTTTTTGACTTTAATTTTTTTGAGCAAGTTTAACTTCTAATTTTTTTTTTGATTCTTTAACTGAAATTTTTTTTGAAGTTTTTAAATTAGAAACTCTTTCTTTTAATAAAGATTTAAGTTCTGTTGAGATAGGTTTAATCAATTCTTCTTTTGGAATTGAACTCCAAACAGAGTTTATTAAAGTTAGTTTTTGGGAAGTGGATAAATTATTTGATTCTTTAAATAACGCAGTCATAAAAAATGATAAATTTTTAAGATTAAAAATCAAGTTTTTTTTTAAAATATTTTGAATTAATTTTTTTTCAACCTATAAAGACAGCGAGTTAGTGGTGTAAAACTTTATCAAGCTAGGGGTTAACCCCTAAGCTTGATAGAACATTTTTATTTGTAAATATCAGCAATTAAAGATTTGTATTTATCTGAAATTACATTTCTTTTCATTTTGAAAAGATTTGTAAGTTCATCACCAACTTCCATAGCTTTTGGCAAAAATCTAAAATCAGAAATTCTTTCAAAACTTTTAAATCCATTATTTCCTGAAATTATATCTTTAATTGCAGTCATATAATGACTTCTAAGTTTTTCATTTTTATTAAGATCATCACCATAATTAATCGGAAAACCTAACTCTTTTAATTTATCAACTTCTGGCCAAATTAAACATCCAAGAGATTTTTGGTCTTGTCCAACTACAATAACTTGATTGATATGTGGATGTTCTAAAAGTAAATTTTCGATTGGGATTGGCTCTACATTTTCTCCACCAAGTAATACAATTGTGTCTTTTACTCTTCCTCGAACTGAAATAGTTCCGTTAAAACTTCTAAAGCCTAAGTCACCAGTATTTAACCAACCGTTTACAATTGTTTTTGCAGTAGCCTCAGGATTTTTATAATAACCTTTCATTACTTGTGGACCTCTCACATGAATTACACCAAGAGAACCTGTTTGTACTTCTTTGCCTTTTTCATCTAGAATTTTTACTTCAGCTCCAGCAGGAACAAAACCAACTGAACCTTGTACAACATGACCAACAGAGCGAATGGAAATAACAGGAGCACATTCTGTCATACCATAACCTTCATAAACAGGAATTCCAATGGCATTAAAAAATTCATCAATATGTGAAGGTAAAGCTCCTCCACCAGAGATGGTTCCTCTCATTTCTCCACCAAGAACTTCTCTAATTTTTTCAAAAATTACTTTATCAGCTACTTTTGATAAAATTCCTAAATTAGCTAAAGTGAGAACAGATTGAAAAGTATTTCCTAATTTTGAAATTGGATCTTCTTCAACCATTTTAAGTTGGTTACCTTGAATGTAATCTATACTTTTTTTTACATTCTTAGCTATTTCATAAGAAGTATTAAACATTAATTGTCTAACTGGTTCAGCTTTCTCTAATTTTTGTTTGATACCAGCATATAAATTTTCCCAAAGTCTTGGAGCTGAAGCCATAAAAGTTGGTTTTACTTTTGTAAAATCATCTCTAAGGTCTCTTACATTTGTATAATAAATTGCTGCACCTGAATTAACCATTGCATAGTCATTTGCTCTTTCAAAAATATGCCAAACAGGTAAGATAGATAAAATCCTATCTCCTTTTTTGAGACCAATTAGAGTTGGTATGGATAAAACATTAAATATCATATTTTTATGAGAAAGCATAACACCTTTTGGAAGACCAGTTGTTCCAGACGTATAAATGATTGTAAACAAATCATCTTCTTTAGTTTCTTTTGCTCTTTTTAATAAATCGTTTAGCTTGTCTTTTCTAAGAGCTTTTCCTTTTTCAATTGCATCAGTAATATTTAAAATATTAGAAGTTGATTTGAAATCTGGATCTAAAACAATAACCTGTTTCACTTTTGTTTTAGAAAGAACAGGTTCAACAGTTTTTAAAAGTTTTTCATGTTCTATAAAACATAATTTTGACTCTGAATGTTCTAATATGTATTCAATTTCGCCAGCTGTTGAGTCAGAGCCTCTAGGAACGTTTACTGCACCATTTAATAAAACCGCCATGTCAGCAATCGCCCATTCAACAGAGTTATCAGACATTTGTCCAATTTTATCACCTGGTTCAATACCAACAGACATTAAATATAAACCAAGATTTTCTGCTTTAGTATATGTATCTTTAAATGTCACACCTTGAAATTTTTTGTTTATATCTTTTGTAAAATAAGTTAAATTATTTCCGAAATTTGAATTAATCGAGAAAAACATTTCGTTTAAAGTTTTGAAATTTCCCATGAAGTTTGAATCCTATTTGTTATATTTTTAGGCTTTAAACAAAAAATTACAAAAGCCAATGAAATCATTTTTTAAATCTTTATATAAAGATTCAAGTAAAATTTAAACTTGAAATAAAAATGTTATCATTTTTTAATTTAAAATTGGGAGTTTCTTTTTTAGAAAGAAAAAGTTATTTGATAAAAGTTTGACTTATTTAAAAACACTTTCTTTCAAAAAAAGTCAGGCTTTCAACTCATGTCAAAAAATTTCTTAATAAATTTTTTGACACCGTTTCAATCCTTAACTCTTGGTTAAAACAACTGTAAATAATTTACATTTCTTAATTAATTTCCTGATGACCTGGATGAATTTTTAGTTTAGGAATTTTTTTTGCAATTTCTTGAAGTTTGTTTAAACTAATTCGATTCTCATCAAGATTTTCAGTAAATTTTCCAGGAGGAACATTTTTTTCCCAACCAAATTTTGTATGTGAGGTATCACCAAGAACCAAATGAGATCCTGAAGTTGAAGAAAT
Source organism: Leptospirales bacterium (assembly GCA_013297885.1). GTDB lineage: Bacteria > Spirochaetota > Leptospiria > Leptospirales > Leptospiraceae > UBA2033. The sequence goes on from JAAFIR010000005.1 coordinate 90,500, forward strand.
TAAAAAACTTAAACTTCCTGCTGTGTGGCCTTTTGTGTGAAAAATTAAAAGAGATTTATCTCCAAAAAAATCTATAGTTGGAAGGTCAGTTACTGAATCAACTCCAGAAAATTCTAATTCTGAAATTTGATTATTTTCACCAATTAAGTTATCCGTACTAGATCTCACAAATAAATTTAAAAAATTTTTGGAAGAGGTTTCTTTGGGACCAGTAAAAATTTTTGTGTTTTTTGGTAAATCTAGTCCACCCATGATATGGTCTAGATGTAAATGAGTTGCAAAAACTCCATTCAAATTGATTTTATTTTTTACTAAATATTCTTTTGTTGTAAAATGAATTTTTAATTTATCAAAATTCATTTGAGATTTAACAATACTAGATATTGGGACATCTTTAGGAGTTTTAAACACTTCTGCAATTCCTGTATCAATTATAAAAATTCCTTTTGGATGTTCTAAAACATAAATAAAAATTCCTACTGGCTCTAATCCTTCTTTTAAACCATTTGATTTTGAAACTGGATCGTTTAAATCAATTAAGCCCTCTCTTGGAACTTCCCAATCTGCCATTTTTACTTTTGTAAATTTTAAAACTGATTTAGATTTTTCATAAAAAGAAAAATCTATAGAAGTTTTTTCTCCTAGCTTTTCTTTTTTTGCTTTAAAAGAAGTCACTGTGCAGTTAAGAATTAAAAATAGAATTAAAAATATTTTCATTAAAATAAAATTAAACGATAATTCAATTTGTCAATTATAACATTATATTTTATCAAAAATATCAGTTGATAAAAAGCACACATTGGATTCAAAATATTTCTAGATGAAATATTATAATTGGAAATATAGATAAAAATAAAGAGCTTATTGAAGAAAGAAAAATTTCTTTTGAAGATATTGTTTATTATCTTTCAAATGGATTTTTATTAGTTAAAATCAAAAATCTAAATTCTGAAAAGTATAAAAACCAAGAAATTTTTATTATCAATATAGAAAACTTTGTTTATTTAGTTTCGTTTGTTGAATCTGAAAAGGAAATTTTTTAAAAACCATAATACCTAGTCGAAAAGCAACTAAAATCTATTTAGGAGAAAAAAATGAATAAAACTGTTAAACTAAATAAAGAAGAAAAAGAAATCCTTAATTCTTTTGAAAAAGGTGAATGGGTGAGTAGCAAAAATTTTTTACCAAAAAAAAAGAAATATGAATCTTATGCAAAATCAACTCTTGCAAAAAACAAGAGGATTAATATTCGAATTTCTGAAAAAGACTTAATTTTAATGCAAAGGAAGGCTGTAGAAGAAGGCATCCCTTACCAAACATTAATTTCTAGTTTGATTCATAAATTTGTAAATGGCTCTTTAGTTGAATCTAAATTATAACTTAAATTCTTGAAACAAAACATCTATTGGTTTACGAACTTTTTTTTCGTTTGCATATTTATCTGTTTCAGCTCTATACCCTAGTGTAAGAATAACTGTGGATTTTAGTCCTTTTAAGTTTAGTAGTTCATCTATTTTTTCTGATTCAAAACCTTCCATGGGACAAGTATCTATTTTTTCAAGAGCAGCGGCAAATAATCCAAAACCAAGTGCAATATAACATTGTTTTTTTGCCCAAAATAATTTATCACCATAGGTTTTTTTTGCAAAATCATTTAAAGTTTTTTTAAATCCATTTAATGAATCTAAAGAATGTTCCCTGGTTTTTGAAATTAAATTTATATATTCTTCAACTGAGTTTTCTGTAAAATTATCATTTGCACAAAATAGAAACAAATCTGAACATTCTATAATTTGTTTTTGATTAAAAGATAAACTTTTTATTTTTTCTAAAGTAGGTTTATCATTGATGTGTAATATTGTAAATGGTTGAGCTCCATAAGAACTTGGTGCAAATAAAATTGCTTCTTTAATTTTATTTAATTTATCTTCCGTAATTTTTTCATCATTAAATCTTTTTGTCGCATATCTATGTTTTAAGTCTTCTATCATTTAGCCTTTTTAATCAAAGTAGGTTTTCTTTCAAGATAAAAAGTTTTTTTTTGGGCGTTCCCTTTAATGAATTAAGAATGAAAAATTAAAATGTTCAATTTTAACTTTTCATTCTTAATTCATTAAAGGTCGAGCGTCTCACTCTGGTCATTTTTTTTTATTCAAAAAAAATGACCCCGTTCGATCTCTAACGCGTATCAATTTTAAAGTAAAAATTTTTCAATACTAGAGTTAGAGATTAAAAAAGTCTCGAAGAGAGTCGCTTTGCGACCAAGCTTTTTGAAGCTCGACCCTTTTTTTAAAATCTTACTTTTAAAAAAAGGGGAACTCCCAAAAAACTTAATAAGAAAATTTTTTCTTTTTGTTTTGGATAAAATCGTAAATTATCATTTGGTTTAATTCATTTGGGTGAGGATAAAAAATTCTGCCCTCAGCAATTTTTGCAAATTGGTTGATAAAACTTTTTTCACCAAAATAATTATAATCCCATTCCGATGTGAGTAAAAAAGTATTGATTACAATTCCATCTTCTTTACATCTTTTTACTTCTGCGAGGGCTTCATCAAAATCAGCAGGAGTAGGGGGATAATTGATGTGAAGAACAGAGCCTTTAAAATGAGCAGTTGGAGCTCCATCTGTAATCAAAAAAATTTGTTTGTTTTTAGTTTGTTTAGATGACAAAGCTTGTCGTGCTACAGATAAACCTTTTTGCAAATTTGTAAAATATTCTGGAACACGATTTGCAATTTGTTCTTTTGAAAGTTTTGAAAAATCAAATTTGAGTTTGATGTATGGATCAAAAATAGTTACTTGGTATGGCTGAAGAGTTGGAACTTCTGTGATTGGTATAATTTTTGCTGTGCTTCCAAATCCAACTAGAGTTAATTTTTCATCTTTGTATTCATTACGAATCAAAGAGTCCATTGCAAGAGTCATTTTTTTTGCATTATAAAATCTAGAAGAGCGTGCCATTGAACCAGACATATCCATTAAAATCACTGTTGCAGATTTGCTTGAGCCTCTTGCTTGAAAAACTTCCATATCTTTGAGAGAAGGAATATTTCCGTTTCCACGAATATGAGAATTGATTATGCTTCCAGTATAATCTAGATGAGATAAATTATCACCAAATTCAAGTGGTTTTGTTGAAGAAGTTATATTTTCGGAATCGCCAAATTCATTTGTTTTGTGTGAGCCAGAAGAAGAATCTGATTTCATATTGGAAAAAATTTCTGTTAATGCACGCATTCCAATTTTACGAATCGAACTTGGAGAAAGTGAAATTTCACCTTCTTCAGATTCCTGAATGTTGCCACCTTGTTTGAGTAATTCTTTTAGTTGTTCAAAAATTTTTTCTCTTCTTTCTAAAAATTCATTATAACTTTCTGGTCCCAAATATTTTGCTAGTTGCTCTAAATTAAAATTGTACAAATCTCCCGTTTCTAAGGAATCACTTAAAGTTTTTAAAAGCTCTGATAATTGATCCAGGGTTTGAATTAACTCAATAGATTCTGGAGGGTTTAATTTTGTTTTGCCAGTAAATTTATATTTTTTTTCTCCATTTTGTAAAATGGAAAGATCATTTAGTTTTAGTAGAACTTCGTCTAATTTTTTATCAAATTTTTTTTCAGATTGGAGTTTCCATTTAATTCTTCTAAACTCGTCTGTGTTTTCTTTGTCAATTGCTGAAAGCATTTTTTTTACTAATTCTTTATCTGATATTTTTTTTTCGATTTCTTTTTTGTCTGAGTTAACTTCTTTTTTTAATAAATCAATGTTATGCGAGATTTGAAATTCTTCTTGTATTGATTTTATTTTTTCATCAATTTGATTTTTAAAATTTTCTATTAAAGAATCCATTCCACCTTCTTTTAAAAAAAGATTTACTGGACCGCCCCTTTCAATTAAAAGTCTTAATGCTTCTTCAAGTGAAATATCATATTTCATAATCATGTCTGATAAAATAGACATCAATTTTTCTTTATCTATTTTATCGTCATCGTCAGGAAAATATTCAGAGTATTCGTAAGTAATCACTTAATTTCTTCTTCTTGTTTAATTGTCGCGGGATAACAAATTGATTTGTTTAGATCACAATAAAATATTTTTGAGACCAATTCAATTTTTCCTTTACCAGAAATTTTTACAGAAATTGGATCTACTTTTTCTAGGTATTCAGGTTTGTCTAAATAAGTTTTACCACTAAGTTTTAATTCAGAATTCGAAAAGTTAATTTTATCTTTTGATGAAAATTTGATTTTATTTGGTGCATCTTTTTGAATTGCAAAACCTGATTTTGCAAAAATTTCAATTTGATAAGAATCATTTTTTTGTTTTTTTAAAAAAATATCTATAGGGTGTGTTATTGAAAAAATAGAACCAGAAATTAAAAAAAGAATTAATTTAGACATAAAGTCTCCTAAATATTAGATACCATAGATTATTAAAAAAATCGACTTTTTTTTATTTTTAACAATTGTTTTCATTTCTTTATTACTAATTTTATGGAATATAGTTTTTATAAGTAAATCAAATTTCACAGCACAAGCGAAAAGCAAGGTTTTTTTATCTAACCCCTATACTCTTTCTTAAAAAGCTAACAGGATTAGGTAAAAAAATTCGCCTTTTAACAAAAATAAAACTTCAAGATTTGATAAATAAAAATCTAAAGATCACTCAGATTCAGATTCTTCTTCACCAATTATAGCAAAATCAACAACTTTATCATCGTCTTTGAGGTTTACAACTCTCACACCTTGAGTGCTTCGGCCAATTTTGGAAATCCCAGATGCTTCCATTCGAATTATCATTCCTGATTCAGCAATGATAATCACCTCGTCTTTTTCTTTTACAGCAGATATCCCAATTGCAGAACCATTTTTGTCTGTGATTTTGAGATAAGTCATACCTTTTCCACCTCTACCTTTAGGGGAAAATTCAGAATACTCCATTCTTTTGCCATAACCTTTTTCAGTGATCACTAAAAAGTCTGCATCTTTTTCAAGAACTGTGACCCCTGCAATGATGTCGTCGTCAGCAAGTCTTAGTCCACGTACACCACCAGCAGTTCTTCCTTGTGTACGAAGTTTTGCAAGATTTGTGCGAAGTGCATTTCCATTTCGTGATGCCAGTATTACATCTTCTTCAGGTTTTAAAAGACTCACGTAAATTAATTCATCATTATCATCTAAACCAATGGCAATGATTCCACCTTTTTTAGTGTTTGAAAAAACGGAAAGGGAAGATTTTTTAATAGTTCCTCTTTTGGTAGCCATAAAAATCGCATCTTCAGTAAATTCTTTAAATGTACAAATAGAAGTAATTTTTTCATCTGGTGAAAGATTGATCAATGCTTTGAGGGTTTTTCCACGAGCTTCCTTTGATGTAATTGGAAGTTCATAAACTTTCATCATATACACTTTTCCTCTATTGGAAAATAACATTAGATTGTCGTGGGTAGAGGCAATTTTAATTTGTTTAATTACATCATCTCGTTTATTCGAACCACCTTGAACACCTTTGCCGCCACGTTTTTGTTTTTTGAAAGTATCAAGTGGAAGTCTTTTGATAAATTGGTCATCAGAAATTTGCACCACAACTTGTTCATCATCTATTAAATCTTTTGCTTCGAATGAAGTAGTTGAAATAGATTCATTTGAAATTTCTGTTTTACGAGGAGTTCCAAATTTTGTGGATACTTCCATTAATTCAGTTTTGATAATTTCTAGAACACGAGCTGGTTTGTCCAAAATATCTTTTAGGTCAGCAATTAAATTTCTAATTTCTTCTAATTCGTTAATAATTTTTTGAACTTCAAGTGAAGTTAATCTTTGAAGTCTCATATCTAAAATTGCATCTGTTTGAACTTCTGAAAGTGGAAAAGCAGACATCAAACCGCTCTTTGCTTCAGCAGGATTTTTGGATGCACGAATAATTCTGATAACTTCATCAATATTATCAAGTGCAATTTTTAAACCTTCTAAAATATGAGCTCGCTCTTCTGCTTTACGAAGTTCATATTTGGTTCTACGAACAATTACTTCTTGCCTATGTTCTTTAAATGCTACTAAAATTTCTTTGAGGTTAAATACTTTTGGACGATTGTTTAAAATCGCAAGCATTGTAATTCCATAACTCACTTGAAGTTGAGTAAGTTTATATAACTGATTTAAGATAACTTGAGAATTGTAATCTTTTTTAATATAAATTTCAATTCTCATTCCTTTGCGGTTTGAAAGATCTAAAATTTCGCTAATGCCTTCTACTATTTTATCGTTAACAAGTTCTCCAATTTTTTCGAGTAATGTTTTTTTATTTACTTGGTAAGGAATTTCACTAATTACAATTACTTCTTTTCCTTTTTGGCCTTCTTCAATTTCAACTCTAGATCGAATTCTAACTGAGCCTTTTCCTGTGGTGTATGCAGAGACTAAACCTTCTCCACCAATTAAAATTCCTCCAGTTGGAAAATCTGGTCCTTTGATAATTTTTAGTAAATCAAAAATAGAAACATCAGGATTATTAATTACTTCAATTACAGCATCAATTGATTCTTTTAAATTATGAGATGGAATATTTGTAGCCATACCAACAGCAATTCCAGAAGTTCCATTTACTAATATGTTTGGAAAATTTGCAGGTAATACATCTGGTTGTTGTTTTGTATCATCAAAGTTTGGAGAAAAATTTACAGTTTCTTTATCAATGTCTCTTAATAATTCTTCAGCCACTTTTTCAAGTCTTGCTTCAGTATAACGATAGGCTGCAGGATTATCTCCGTCAACAGAACCAAAATTTCCTTGTCCATCAATGAGAGGAACACGAAGAGAAAAATCTTGCACCATCCTAACTAAAGTGTCATACACTGCTGTATCACCATGAGGATGATAGTTACCGATTACTTCCCCCACAATTTTTGCACATTTTACAAATGGTCTATCAGATCTCCATGCTCGTTCATTCATAGCATGAAGAATTCTTCTATGAACTGGTTTTAAACCGTCTCTCACATCAGGTAAAGCTCTACCTACAATTACGCTCATTGCATAACCAAGATACGCATCTTTCATTTGGTCTTCCACTTCAACTGGAATAACTTTGACACCATTTTTTAATGCATTGGCTATGTCTGGTCTTGATGCTGTGCTAAAACTTAAAACTTTTCCGTTCTGTTCTTCAATTGCCATTTAGACTCTCTTTGGTTGATACTTTGGGCGATTCGCTCTTCGAGCGATCGTGCTAGAAAATGGTTCCGTTTCTAACGAAACCCGCATCGCAAGCGAGCGGCATTTTCTATCACTATCGCGTTCCACTTGTAAAGATTTCAAATTTAGCTTATGTGAAAAGAAGTTTTTAGTTTTAATATTGTTAAATGAACTGTTAAAATTACAGTAAAATCAATAGCTTTAATAGGAGTTTTAAAATTGTATTACCTATAACCTTGAGAATTCAAAGATCAATATTAAAATTTAGAATTCATATTTAAAATATTAATCTTTGAATTATTTAAAACTAGAAATCAATTTTTTCCACCAGCGTTCATAAGCATTTGGTTCTTGTAAGTCCACAACTTGACCAAATTTTGGAGTGAGCAAATTGATATTTCGCTTTATTGATTCTTGTTCAATTCTTTCTGCAGGCTCATACCAAGAGTGAAGGGATAAATCAAACATTCCCCAGTGAACAGGAACAAGTGCTTTACTCTTTAAATCAAAATATGCTTGTGCAGTTTCTTCAGGCATCACATGAACTGCTTTCCAATGTTCTGAATATTGTCCGTTTTCAATAAAGCTTAAATCAAATCCATTAAACTTTTCTCCAATTTCTTTGAAGTGAACATCATAACCAGAATCTCCGCTATAATAAATTTTTTTCTTTCCAGATGTGATCGAATATGATCCCCAAAGAGTTTTGTTTTGTGATAGACCTCTTCCTGAAAAATGTTGAGAAGGAGTTAAAAAAATTTCTAGTTCATCTGATATGAAACTTTGCCAATAATCAAGTTCTATAAGTCTATCTTCTTCGATTCCCCAATATTTTAGATGAGAAGAAACTCCAAGTGGTGTGATAAATTTTACTTTTTTGTTTTTAAAAAATTTGATTGTGTTTTCGTCTAAATGGTCGTAATGATCGTGAGAAATTAAAATATAATCTATTTCAGGAAGTTCTTCTAATTTGATTACAGCGTCTTGAAATCTTTTAATCATAAAACTAAATGGTGCTGCAGATTCAGAAAATACCGGATCAAAAAATAAAATTTTTCCATTTAGATTTAGTAAAAATGTAGAATGACCAAACCAAATAAATTTAATTGATTCTGATTTTTTTGTAAAATACTCTAAGTCTGGTTTTAGTTCTGGAAGTTTTTCTTTTGGTTTTGAATATTTACTACCACCGAAAAAAAATTCTTTCATTGGTTTCCAAAATCCAGCTTTTTTTTGCATTTCATCAAGAACATTTGGATCTCTATTTACAAATTCTTTTCTTTCTTTATCAAATCGATTTGATTCTGAAATTTTTTTGAGATGTTCACCAGAAGGATTTTTTCCGAATGCAGAACAATTATTAAAAAAGAAAATTATTCCAATAATTAGGACTAACAAAACAGCAAATAACTTCATATACATTCTTCCAAATATATATATTTTCATTTATTGAATAGAATTTTTCTTTTTTTGGGCTGTTGAATTTTAGTTTAAAATAAATTTTATTATGAATTTATTGTATTTGTGCATACACATGATCTAAATAAAGAATTTAATTTTATAATTAAAAATATAATTTCTCCAATATATTCATTAGAAGGGTTTAAAAAATCTGGAAATAATTTTTATAGAGTAATTAATCAAATAGGACAAGCCTTTGGAATAGGGCAAAGCCAATGGAATACAAAGGATGAAAAAAAATTTTGGTTTGAAATAGGTTTAATTGATTCTGAATCCTATACCGAAATTTATAATAAACCAATTCCTAAATTTCCAAAATCTTATCAATGTAATATCAGGTTTAGATTTCCTGAAGAATATAATTTATCTCAAAATGATACTGATTTCCAACAAATTCAAAAAAAAATAAAAATGGATATAGAAGAAGAAATAATTCCATATTATAAAAAATACTCTAATTTTGAAACTTTAATTGAAATTTTTGAAGATCAAAAAGAAATTTTTACTAATCCAATAGTTAAATTTATGATTCTGGAAAGAATAAACCAAAAAGAAAAAGCTCAAATATTTTGGAATAAGCTTTATAACAAGTCATTGCAAGATAAAGAAAAAATTCTTTTGAATAAATCCAAATTTTCGGAATCTGAATTACAGTCGATTTCAGATTCGATTAAGTGGTATTCTGATTTTGCAAAAAAGAAAAATATAGAATTAAAAATAGATAAGAAAAATTTCATCAAAAAAATTTTTAATCTCTAACAAAAAAAAATCATTCACAGCACAAATCAGTTTCCAAAGTTGAACTTGTATATTTTGCATCTAGTCTTGGCTTGAACTTAAAGGGTAATTTTTTATTAGCTAAATGGTTTCTTTGAGTGATTGAGTTTTCAGGAAATTCTAATTGATTTTATTCTGTCTCAAAATTACATTATAGTGAGATTGCTAATCAAAGGATATACATGAAAATCATCGGAACTAAAAAAATCCGTTCAGCTTTGGAAAACCATTTAGCCCAGAATAAATTAATTCAGGAGCTTGAAAAAGTTCGTCCATTTAAAAAAAAGAAAGGACTCATTTTAAAATTTAAAACTTGGGAAGAATTAAACATGTTTAACTTGAAAAGAAGAATAGATTTCGTTGAATCCAAATGATAGTTTAGCCCTAGTATGTTTTTTATTATTAAAACATGATATAAAATTTGTAATTATTGGTGCAAGAGCCTGTGCAATACATGGCTATGTGAGGGCTACAGAAGATATTGATGTTCTCATCCAAAAAGATAAACAAAACCTAGAAAAAGCAATTCAGTTTGTTAAGGAGCTATATCCTCATTTACAAAATGAACTAACAGCAGAAGATTTCTATTCCAATATAGTAATCAAAATTTTAGACGAACCAGAATTGGATCTAATGATTAGTGCATGGTCACTTACTTATGAAGAAGCAGAAAAAGACATTTGTAAAATAATTTTAGAAGGTGTTGAGATTCCCTACCTTGGACTTGCTTCTCTTATAAAAAGCAAAGAAACTGAAAGGGAACAGGATAAATGGGATATAAAAGTTTTAAAGGAACTATTAGAAAAACAATCGAAACATCAATTATAACAAAAAATTTTTAATCTCTAACAAAAAAAATTCACTCATACCACACATCACCATTTAATGTATGTCTTGTATATTTTGCACCAAGTCTTGGAGTAAACTTAATAGGAATTTTTTGGAATTTCCCTTTAATTTGTTTGTACAATGTATTATTTTTTACTAAGTAAGTAGCAATCAATTTTTTCTTTTTATTTTTTACTTCAAATAAATCTAGTTTGTTTTTTTGAATTTTATAAAACTCATTAGTTTTTTCTTCTTCTTCATCATATTTTGAAGATGATAAAAAAAAGTTATGCTGTAAAATTCCTTTTTTTGTAAAAAATAAAAAAGTAAAATCGTAAGCCATTCCTCCTCTAAAAGGTTCTTTAAATACAAATACAGGATATTCAGTTTGTGGTAAGTCAAGTTTTTCAAATTTTGTATCTCCAGATATATGACTGTCCACTATTTTTCCATTTTTGATAAATACAAGTGCTTGTATTTGGTAATAGCCCCCATCGTATTTACTTGATCTATTAAATGTTATAGTTGGATTTTCAAATTCCATATGAATAATTTTTAAATCTTTGTGAGGATAAATTTTATAGCTTAATTTTGAAAAATCGATTCCGCTTTGTATTCCTTTATACAAAATTTGTTTTAATAATTTTTTATCTTTATGTTTTGAGTTTTTTAAAGTGTATTCAGAATATTCAGTATAAGTAAATAATTTTGATCTTTCTACTAAATAAAGATTAGTAATATTTTCTGAATAATCTTTATCATTAATTTTTTCTGTAGTTAACGAATAATAAATTTTATTTTTATATTTTAAATGATAAAAAACATCATAAAATCCTTTTTTCAAAATTTTTTTTGTTTTATATACTCTTCCTGTTTTATATTGAAATAATTGTACTTTTTTATCTGTTTTTACAAATGAATTTTCTATTTTAGTGAAATTTATCTTTAAATTTTCTTTTAAATTATTTTCTGATAAATCAGATATAACAGAATTTTGATTTTTACTAATAAAATAAATTTTATTTTCAAATTCAAATGCAAACCAAGAATCAGATTGAAATTGAATTTGATAAATTTTTTTGGGTTTTAATTTAATTGATTTTTCATCTAAAAAAGGTTTTTCAAATATTTTCACTGTTTCATATGTATAAAAATATTCTTTTGAGAATAAAAATTTTTCAACTCCTGAATTTGGAATTTCATATTCAATTTCTTCTTTAGTAAAATGATTATTCTCGTTTAACTCTAATTTATCTTTGTATTTAAAAATGAGTTCAGATGTTTTGTCTTGAGAATAAACTTTTATTCCATTTGGATTGGTAACAAAAAGTAAACTCTTTGCAAATAAATTAAAACTAAGTAGTATTAAAAAATATTTCATATCTGTCTAATTTTTCAATAAAAGCGAAAGTGATTGAAGCGGAAATCCTTTTACTTTTTTTAATAGATGTTTGGTAAGAGGAGGTCTGTAAAAGATTGTAGCAGAAAGCACGGTCAACCCCTTTTAACATTCACTTTATGGATCAAAATGAAATTGGGGTTGATTCGCCAAAAAAAATGATCTTTCAACATAAGAAAATTTTCAAAATATTGATTTTATTGAATTAATTGAGTTTTGAAAAAAAATAATTTATTTAGTAAATTTATTATTGAAAAAGAAAATAAATTATTTCTAATTGTAAAAGAGGAGTCGTAAATGAAAAATCATATTTATATGTTAAGAAAAAAAAGAGCGATAAAACAATATGATATGGCAAGAGCTTTATCTGTATCACCAAGTTATTTGTCAAAGATTGAAACTTGCAGCCAAGAACCAACAGAAAAGTTTAAAATTAATGCTTCAAAATATTTGAAAACTACTGTTGAAAAACTTTTTAATGATGAGACTGTTGAAGAAGTTTTTCCTGAATTTAGTGCAGGGCTCACAAACAAACTTTGGGCAATGAGACGAGAACAAGGAATTAAACAATACGATATGGCAAAAAAATTAAAAGTTTCAACTCCTTTTTTATCAAAAGTTGAACTTGGACTACTTGAACCTAGCGATGAATTTAAAGATCTTGCATCTAAATTATTTAAAGTAGAAACAGAAGCCTTATTCTTAGCTAAAATAGCTGAATAGAAAATAGAAGTTAGAGGATGGGGGTTAGAAATTTTACATCTAAATTTTTTAAAGAGATTTCTCCTCCTCTTCACTTTCTCTTATTAGCTTGAAAAAAAAAATTTATATAGTTTCACGATATAAATTATCTTAGAACTCTCAAATTGAAAAAATTTATTTTATTTTTTTTATTCTTACTACAAATTTTTATTTTTACAAAATCAAAAGTATTTAACCAAAATGATTCAATTTGGAATTCATTTGTTTCTTTAAGTATAGTGAAACATTTTGATTTTAATTTAAACGAATATCATTTGATTTTAAAAAAAACAGAATATATTAATTTAGTAAAAAAAAATAATCAATATTATAATTATTATCCATTTGGAATTTCTATTTTAGTGACTCCTTTTTTATACTTTGCAAATTTATTTGATTCTGATTTAGAATCTAAAATGGAACAAAAAAGTATTAAATTGGATAAATTGATTTCAGCTATTTTAATTTCTTTTTCTTCTATTTTATTTTTTTTAATTTGTTTTGAAATCACTTCTTCTAATTTAAAATCTTTATTTTTATTATTTTTATTTTCATTTTGTACTTTAAATTTTTCTGTTTTAACAAGAGGGCTTTGGCAACACACTGGTTTGATTTTTTTATATTCAATTTTATTTTATTTAATATTAAAAGAAAAAAATTTATTTTTAATTTCTATAATTTTATTTTGCTCTTATGCAGTTCGTCCAACTTCATTATTGTATTTAATTTTTATTTCAGTGTTTTTAGTATTTAAATTTAAAAAAATAAATTTTCTTTTTCTAGGTTTTATTGTTTTAGGAATTAATTTTTATTTAAATTTTGAAATTTTTGGCAATTTTATTCATCCTTATTATGATTTTAATAAAGTTTCAAAATCTGATAGGTTTATGGAAGCTTTTTTGGGAAATTTAATTAGTCCTTCTCGTGGAATATTTATTTATTCACCTATTTTTTTATTTAGTTTCATAGGAATTTATTTTAAAAAGAAATTTGAATTTTTAAATTTATTTGATTATTCTTTAATTTTGATATCAATATCTCATTTAATTTTGATTTCAAGAAATTTAAATTGGTGGGGTGGACATTCATTTGGTTATAGACTAATGTCAGATTTAATTCCAGTTTTTATTTATTTTTTAATATATTATTTAAAATATGTAAAAATAAATTTTTTATTTTTTTTATTTAGTGTTCTGACTTTAATTTCATTAGGAATTAATTTAAATGGTGCGAATAATATGAATACCTACTTATGGAATTTAAGTCCAAATAATATTGATTCCAACCCAGAAAGGAATTGGGACTATAAAGATTTACAGTTTCTTAAATAGATTTAATTATAGTAGCTATTCCTTGACCCACTCCAATACACATTGATGATATTCCATATTCAAGACTATTTAATTTTAGCTCATTGGCCAAATTTAAAATCATTCTTGTTCCACTTGCTCCTAGTGGATGACCAATTGAAATTCCACCACCGTTTATATTTACTTTTTCTATATCTAAATCTAATTTTTTAACAGTTCCAAGTGTCATTGCTGCAAATGCCTCGGAAATTTCAAAAAGTGAAATATCTTTTAAATTTAAATTTGTTTGTTTTAAAATTTTTTCGATTGCATAAACTGGTCCAACTCCCAAAAATTTTGGGTCAATTCCAACAACTGAAGTTGCAAAAATTTCTGCAATTGGTTTGTATCCATTTGCCAACGCAAACTCTTTTTCCATTAAAACTAAAATAGCAGATCCGTCATTTATTCCCGAAGAATTTCCAGCAGTAACTGTCCCGTTTTTTTTAAATAAAGGTGTCAGTTTTTCTAAATTTTCTAAAGAAATATCTTCTCTTATGTGTTCATCAAAATCTAAAATTAATTTTTCATTTTCAAAAATTGAAATAATTTCTTTTTTAAATTTAGATTTTGCTTCAATTGCTTTTTTATGAGAATTAAATGAAAATAGATCTTGTTCCGATTTTGAAATAGAAAATTCTTCCGAAATAATTTCAGCAGATTCACCTAGTGAATAGATTGGATACAATTTATTTAGTTTTGGATTTTCAAACCTCCAACCTATGGTGCTATCAATTAACTTATGTTCACCTCTATCAAAATCATTTTCAGGTTTTAACATAACCCATGGAGCCCTAGTCATACTTTCAACTCCACCAGCTAATACTAATTTTGCTCTACCTGTTTCGATTAAAAAAGTTCCGTAATGAATTGCTTCTTGTCCAGATCCACAAAGTCTATTTAAGGTAACAGCAGGAACAGTTGGAGAAATTCCTGAAAGTAATAAAGACATTCTTGCGATATTTCTGTTGTCTTCACCAGCTTGGTTTGCACAACCAAGCACTACTTCATCAATTTCAAGTTTATTAAGTTCCAATTCGTCAATTAAATTTTTTAGAACAATTGATGCTAAATCATCTGGTCTAATTTTTTTTAAACTTCCTTTGTATTTTCCAAATGGAGTTCTTTTCCCAGATACAATCACTGCTTTTTTCATAATTAAAACCTTTTTCCAATACTAATTTTTGGACCATAAGAAATCATTTCATCATTTTCAGTATCAAATCTTATATAGTTAAATCCAAATTTTACATGAAACATTTCTGAAAAAAATCTTTGATAACCTGCTTCAAAAGAATATCCAACCACAAAATTTCTTTTAGTAATTTTATAATCCTCTATTAAATTGACGAGTCCTATATTTGGACCAAATTGAAAATAAATAAAATGAGTATTAAAAATTTCTTTTTTAAAATTAGCATAATAATTCAATCCAAATAACATTACACTATTTTTATAATCTCTACCAGAATGAAAAAAAAAATCTAAACCAGTTTGAATCATTTTAAATCTTAAAATTTCAGGTTCTATATAACCACCAAAAATTATAGAATTTTTATGAATTACATTACTTCCTTCTAAAATTTCATTTACAAAAAATTGTTTTTGGTTTTTAAAAACACTTAAATAAAACCCAAATTCATTTTTAAATATTTTATCTTTTTTTTTTTCTACTAAATATATATCTGGAATAGTGGCAAATTCTTCTGTTCCTCTTTGGATTTTAATTATAGATGTTTTTGGAACTGCTACAGATTCTTCAGAATTTTCAATTATTATCGAAGAAACATCTTCTGCAATAATTCTTCCTTGTACAATATTTCCATCAGGCAATAATATTTTTGAAATTGAATAAGATTCAAATTTAGGTTCAATATCTTTATTTAAAAATAGAATTTCTTCTTTAGGAATTTTGTAAACATCACCTTTAAATTTGACTCTAACAAATTCTTCATCTTCTGCAATTATATCACAACTAAAAACTTTTTCTGATTTTAAAACAATTTCTCCACTAAAAATCTCAATTGTAATTGTAAATACTAATAGAAGTTTAAGTAACAAGTTTAATAAATTGTCCTTTTTTTCCTTTTCGAATTAAATATTCTTTTTCTTTCTCTAACTCAAATTTTTCATCAGCAACTTTTTCTTCGTTTAAATAAATTCCACCTGATTTAATTAATCTTCTGCCCTCAGATGTGCTTTCAATAAATTTTAATTTAGTTAAAACTTGAACTAATTGATTTTGTTTTGAAGAAAAAATGTCTTCATCCAATTGATGAGTTTCTACAGTTTCAGGTATTGAACGATTCTTTGAATTATGAATTTTGTTCCATTCTTCGATGCTAAATTCAACTTCATCTTTAGAATGAAATTGAATCATGATTTCTTTAGCTAAATTTGTTTTTATTTCTTTTGGATGAGCTGATTTATTTGAAATTGCTTCTTTAAAATTATCAATTTCTATTTTATTAATGTCAGTTAGTAGTTCAAAATAATTCCACATTAATGAATCTGAAATGGACATTATTTTTCCAAACATATCAATTGGCTTATCTAAAAAGCCAATATAATTTCCAAGTGACTTTGACATTTTTTTCACACCATCTAAACCAACTAAAAGTGGAAGTGTAATTACAACTTGTGGAGTTTTTCCATAATCTCTTTGAAGTTCACGACCAACAAGTAAATTAAATTTTTGATCAGTTCCTCCAAGTTCAACATCTGATTCCATAGCTACAGAATCGTATCCTTGGAATAATGGATACATAAATTCTAAAATTGAAATTGGATTTCCTGATTTAAATCTTTTTGAAAAATCATCACGTTCTAAAATTCTTGCCACATTGTATTTTGAAGTTAAAACCAAAACTTCTTCAATAGACATTTTACTACACCAAGTAGAATTAAATTCAATTTTTGTTTTTTCTTTATCAAGAATTTTGAATACTTGTGATTTATATGTTTCTGCGTTTTTTTGAACATCTTCACTAGTGAGTCTTTTTCTTGTTTCGGATTTTCCAGTTGGGTCACCAATCATTCCTGTAAAATCACCAATCATAAATCTGACATCATGACCAAGAGTTTGGAAATGTTTCATTTTTCTTAACAAAACAGCATGACCTAAATGTAGATCAGGAGCGGTTGGATCAAAACCAGCTTTAATAATTAAAGATTTTTTTTCTGTAAGTTTTTTTTTTAATTCTTCAAGAGGTATTATTTCAACTGTTCCTCTTTTAATTAATTCAATTGAAACTTCATCCATAAATTTATGTTTTTTAAATAAGCTAAAGATTCAAATAAATTATTTTGCTAAATCATCTAATTTCTTTTTTAAATCACTGTTTTCTTGAATTAATTCTCTAATTTCTTTATCAGTAAATTCAAAAATTTTATCTTGTGCTTTAATTATTTTTTGCATATTAATTTCTTCTATTCTTGAAAATTGTAATGCTTTTTCTGTTGCATCTTTAAAAGCTATTGCTTCTTTTAGCTCTTCTTCCCGAAGTTTATTTAATCTTTCAGTTGCTTTTAAAGTATCAACTAATAAAATCATTTCAGTGCCTTTTAACTCTTCAACTCGATTCATTGCTTTGCCAATTTCATCTCGATTAGTTTTATTTTGTTTTTCATAATCTAAAATTAATTCAAAAGCTTTTAATGTATCTTTACTATCTCGATTTTCTTTATTAGCAAGTTGGAATAGTCCCTCATAAAAACCAATGTTTGCAAGACAAGCATGCCCAATTTCAAAAACAGATTTTTTATAAAATTCAGCTTGTATTGTTTTATCTAGTAATTGTTTTAACTCATTTGGTTTTACTTTTTCAATGAACAAAGTATTGTTTGAAAATTTCCCAAAATCAGATTCATTAAATTCAAATCCTGTAAAAATCATTAGTGAAATTTCAGAAACTGATTGAATCATTTTAATTAGAAAACTTTTTTTCTCTTTATAGTCTGTTTCTGAAATATCAAAAAATAAAACATTAATTGAATCTTTGTTAAAATTGATTGATTCAATTTCATTAATAGAAAGTTTTTTAAGTTCTAATTCAAATTTTGGATGTTTCCAAATCTCTACGGGAAAGTTTTTATTTTGGGAGATATTCCATATCACAGTGGCAGTCATATTTCTTATATACAATAACTATTAAATATTTAAAGTCTTTTTTTATTTTTTAAATATTGCTTGTTCAAAATTTTTGTAAATTTAATTTAACTTTGATATGGAAGCAAAACTAGCTATTTTTCCCTTACCAAACGTTATTCTATTTCCCGGAACTTTTCTTCCACTACATATTTTTGAACCAAGATATAGAATGATGATTGATTATACTTTAGAATGTGATAAAGAACTTGGAATCACATCTATAAATAATAAATCTGAAATTGAATCTATTTTTGGTTGGGGAAAAATTATTAAATATGAACCATTTCCAGATGGACGTTCCAACATTTTATTAGAAGGTGCTGGACTTGCTAGAATAATTGATTTTGATTCCACAGATCCATTTATTATTTCTAATGTTGAAAAAATTTCAAATATGTATTCTCATTTAAAAACCGAAGAATATAAAGAATTAGTAAATGAACTATTTAACGAAATATCACTTTATTTAAAAAAATTAAACTTAGAAGATGCATTTTTTGAAGAAGTTGAAAAATTAAAAACTCACCCTTTCCCTTCAGAATTTGTAGCTTCAATTTTAAAAATTTCTTATGCAGAAAAACAAGATATATTGCTTAGTTTTGATCCATTTGTAAAAATAAAAAAAGTTTTGCTTATGTTAAAAAAAATAAATGGGATTTAAGCTAATTTCTTATTTTTAAATAAAAAGCAATGGCGATGTCTCATGAAAAGAAAAAAATTTTTCATGAGACCCGAGCTTCAAAATGCTTGGTCGCTTTGCGACTCGCTTCGCGACATTTTAAATCTCTATCGCTTAAGTGTACCAGTTAAACTTAGAAAATACTCATAACACAAATCATAATCTGGAGATTCTTCGCGAAAACGATTGAAGCGGAAATCCTTTTGCATTCTATTTTGCAAAAGATTGTAGCGTAAAGCGTGTTTTTTCCTTTTAATCAAATAAAATGAAAATGAAAATTGTTAAATTCTAATTTTGTAATGCTATGAAATTTTTCATTTTAATAGCAAAGAAAGATTAGGAAAAATTCGTCCAAATTTTTTTAAATTTACTTTGATTTAAATATATAAATTCCTTTTTCATCTAAAAAAACTTCTTGTAAAATATATTCTGGAGTATGTTTTAATTTTTCTAAAAATTGATTTAGATTTTGTAAAAACTTTTTTTTATTTTTTTTCTCTATATAAATTAAAACAGATGGTCCAGAACCGGATAAAGTAAAAGCTCCACCAAGAGTTGGAATTATAGAATAAATTTCTTTTAAAAATGAAACTGAATTCATTCTATAAGGTGTATGGATTTTATCTTCAACTGCTAATTTTAAATCTTCAAACTTTTTAGATTGTAGAAACTGAAACCAAGTTCCAATTCTAGACATATTAAAAATCACATCTGAAGTTGTATAAGCTACAGGAAGCTTTTTTCTAGATTCATTTGTTGAAATTTCAATTTCAGGAATTAAAATAAACATAGAAATATTTTTTGGAAATTTATAATTAAAAAATCTTAATTTATTTTTTTCAAAAAAGGCAAAGATAAGTCCACCAAGATAAGCAGGAGTAGAATTATCAGGATGACCTTCAATCATTGCTAGTTCATATAAAATTTTTTCAAGACTAGGAATTTTTATTTTTTTTGAAAATTTTTTTTTATGTATAAAATTTCCAATTGCAAAACCACTTGTTAAGGCTGAAGCGGATGAACCAAGTCCACCTTTAAATGGCAGATGTAAATCCATTTTAACATCATAAGGAATTATTTTTTCATTTGGTAAAAATTTTTCAAAATAAGTCTTGTAACCAAATAATAATAAATCATCTTTTTCATTAAAAGGAAGTTTTGTATTATCAATTCGTAAAGTAGAAAAACATGCTTTATCATGAAAATGAAAATGAAATAAATTATAAATATTTAAAGCCATACCCATCAAATCAAAACCCGGACCAAGATTTGCAGAAGTTGCAGGAACTCTTATTGAAACTTTCATTTTAACTTGATCCAATCCATAATTTTTAAATAACAAGTCTGATAAATTTCAGGAATGAGTTTTATTTCATCACTTGAAAATTTGTTTAAAACATAATCTGGCACAAATGAATTATCAATTGGTTTGCCAACTCCAATCCTTAGTCTATGAAATTCGTTTCCACCAATTTTTTCAATAATACTTTTTAAACCGTTATGCCCTGCAGCACCACCACCGATTTTCATTTTGCATTTAGAAAATACAAAATCAATTTCATCATGTAAAATTAAAATATTATCAATATCAATTCCGTTTTTTGATTTAAAATGCGAAACTGCTCCACCTGATAAATTCATAAATTCAAGAGGTTTTATAAAAATAATTCTTTTATTTAAAATATTTATTTCAGTTGAAGCAAATTTTTTTTCTTCTTTTAAAGTAATTTGGTTTTTTTCTAAAAAATAATCCAAAACATCAAATCCAATATTATGCCTAGTCTTGTTGTATTTATCTCCTGGATTTCCAAGACCTGCAATTATTAATTTATCACTCATTTTAAAATCAAATTTAACATTTTTTCTGTGGCTGAAATTGCAGCAGTTGTTTGGTCTGCATCAAAACCAATTGTTCTAAAAGAATCTTTTTCATTTTTAAAAACTGAACCTGACCAAGTAATGATTGTTTCAACAAGAGCTGATGTCTTTCCACCAGGTGGAATTCTAACTTGGTAGTCTAGAAGTTCAGGTAATACAATTTTGAGTTCATCAGTGATTTTTTGTAAAGCTGACATAAATGCATCGTAGCCCCCATCTCCTTCACCATTTGCAGAGTATTCATTTTGTTTATAACTAACATTTAGTTTTGCAAATGGTTTAATTCCTTTTCCAGAAATTACTTCACAAGATTTGATTTTAAAATTTTCTAAAATTTCTTCACCGCTCAAATCAGAAATTAAAAAAGGCAAATCTTCTGGACTCACAACAACTCCTAAGTCTCCAAGCTCAATCACTTTATCTAAAACTTTTTTTTCTAATTCATTACTAAGTACTAAACCAAGTTGTTTTAAATTTTCAGAGATGGAAGCTTTACCTGCAAGTTTACCCAGTGAGTATGTTCTTTTTCTTCCAAATCTTTCAGGTAAAATTGGGTTAGCATACAAATTTCCTTTTTTATCTCCATCTGCATGAATTCCAGCAGTTTGAGTAAAAACATCTGCACCAACAATTGGTCTGTTGTCAGAAATTCTTTTTCCACTAAACACTTCTACTAATTTACAAATGGTTGTAATTTCAGATTCAATAACTGAAGTTTTTACATTTAGTTTATCATGAATTGCAGTAATTACAGCTTCGAGTGGAGAATTACCAGCTCGTTCTCCAAGCCCATTTACTGAAACATGAAGTCCATCAATCCCAGCTTTTACTGCATAAATGCAATTTGCCACTGCAAGAGAATAATCATTATGACCATGAAACTCAATTTTTTTATTTTTTACAATTGATTTTACTAACGACACTCCTTCAAAAGTTTCTTCTGGTGATAAAACACCCAAAGTGTCTGGAAGAAATAATTTTTCAATTGGAAAATCGGCAACTGCTTTTGCAATTTCAATCATATAATCTTTGGAATGTAGAAAACCATTTGACCAATCTTCTAAATAAACATTAACTTTGATTTTGTTATCAACTGCATTACGAATTGTTTTTTCAATTTCTGAAATATGCACTTTGGAAGTTTTTTTTAATTGATAAGTAAGATGATTTAGAGAACCTTTGGTTAATAAGTTTAAAACTTTTGCTCCAGCTTCATTCATCCAATTCACAGTTTTATCAAAATCAACAAAACCTAAAATTTCAATTTTATCTGTTAAATTTTCTTTTTCAGCCCAAGAGATAATTTTTTTAACGGCTTGTTTTTCACCTTCAGATACTCGAGCGGATGCAATTTCAACACGATTTACTTTTAAATGAAGAAGTAAAAATTTTGTGATATTTAATTTTTCTTCTGGTGTAAATACTACACCATGAGTCTGTTCACCATCTCTTAAAGTAACATCTAAAATTTCAATAATTTGGTTCATTTTTTATATCTGTTTAATTCCTTTCTTGTAATTCCCAAAATTTCAATTTTAGTAGTACCAGGATTTGAATTCATCCATGATTCAGAAGTTAAAACTTTTAAATAATCATAACTCGAAACAATTTCTAAAGTTAGATTTTTTAATTTGCCTTCTCCAATTCCATGAAGAACTTCTACTCCTGTTTCACCTTGCATAAAAGCTTCTTGAAGCTCAGTTTCAAGTTTATATCTCGCTTCATCAAAACGCATTTTACGTATGTTAATTTGTTTCATCAAATTTATATTTTTTTATAATCTTGCTAGGAAAAGTCAATTTTTATCTTACACTCATCAAATTAAGTTTTTTGGGCAAATTTTTGCTTCGATCCCTCAGCAAAAACCGTGCTTTCCGCTACTTCCTGCAACTACACCCTTAGAGGTGAGGTTGCAGGAAACGCTTCAATCACTTTTGCTTAAATAGAAAAAATTCATTTTATATTAAAAAAAATTATTTATCATTATGAAAAATTAAATGAACAATTTTCCATTTATTTTTAATTTTTACAAATGTAAAATAATCATAACCCATTTGCTCACGATTTTCTGAAGTCAATTTCCATCTTACAATAGCTTGTGCTTTTCCTGATTCAATTTGGATTTTTTTATTAATTGGAATTTCAGTCATTTTGCTTAATGAAGTTTTGTGAGCATATATTTGACCTACAATAAACTCTTCCAAAAATTCAGTTTTAATTTCAAAACCAGAATCAAATTGAATCATTGCAGAATCATGAAACAAATTTTTGTATTCTATCATATTTGCTTTTGACCAGGAAGAAAAATACAAATCTAAAGCACTTTCAATTTCTCTTAGATCATTTTTTTCATTTGAATAAAAACAAAATTGGAACAAGAAAAAAAATAAAACTACTTTCATAAATTTAATTTTGAATATGTTTTTATAAAGTCAAACTTAATTAATTCATAATAAATTTACTTATTACATTTTTAAGTTTAATTGCATCAACTGGTTTTGTTAAAAAATCATCCATACCTGCTTGGAAACATCTTTCTTGTTCTTCCTTAAAAGCACCTGCTGTTAAAGCAATAATTGGTATATGTTTTTTTGTAATTTCTTCTAGTTTACGAATTTCTCTCGTAGCAGTAAGACCATCCATTTCTGGCATTTGGATATCCATTAAAATTAGAATAGGATTTTTTTCCTGGTAAACATTCATTGCTTCAATTCCATTCCTAGCTTCAAAAATTTCAGCAGTTTTAAAATTCTTTTTTAAAATAGCTTTAATGAGTTTTAAGTTTAACTCTACATCATCAACAACTAAAATTTTAATATTAAAATTTGATTCTTGATCTTCATCATTATTTATATCTTGTTTTTCTATAGAGGTAAAATTTATTTTTTCTTTTGGTTCATAGGCTTGAGTTAAGTATGAAAAAAGATCAGCACTTTTAACAGGTTTATTAAGCATAAATCTAATACCAAGCTCGTCACATTCATTAAAAAGTTTTGAATCCACGGAAGATGAATGTAGTAGAATGATAGGTTGTTTATTCTTGATTAATAATTTTTCTTTAATTAGTCGAATTGTTTCAAGCCCATCCATTTCTGGCATATTATAATCACAAATTATAACATCAAAATTGTTTTCCATTTGAAGCCTTTCCAAAGCTTTTTTTCCAGAATCAAAAAGCTCAGAATTCACGCCAAATTTAAGTAACATATCATTTAAAATAATACGATTGTTCAAATTATCATCAATGATTAAACAATTATTTATATTTTTTATAAAACTTTTATCAAGCTTTTCACCATCTTCAGTTTCAGTAAATAAATCAAAATAAAAAGTAGTTCCATTTCCTTTTTCACTTTCAATTTGAATTTTTCCACCAAGTTTTTCTGTTATCAAATCTGAAATAATTAACCCAAGACCTGTTCCACCATATTTTCTAGTAGTTGAACTATCTGCTTGAGAAAATGCTTTAAATAATTTTTTTTGTTGTTCTTCAGAAATTCCAATTCCAGTATCTCTCACAAAAAAAGAAAGTTTATCCTTTCCATTTTCATTTTTAGAATATTTTATTTTAAGTTCAACTTCCCCTTTTTCAGTAAATTTAACTGCATTGCTAAGTAGATTTGCAAGGACTTGTTTTAATCTGATTGGATCAGTGAGAGCAAATCTTGGTAAATTTGGATCGATGTTTAAAAGAAGCTCTAGATTTTTTTTATCAGCAGTAAATTTAACAATATCGATGCTGTTTTCTAATAACTCAATTAAATCAATTTTGATAATTTCTAATTCCATCATTCCAGCTTCAATTTTGGAAAAATCTAAAATATCATTTATGATTCCAAGTAAAGTATGTCCAGAAACATTTGCACTTTCCAAATATTGTTTTTGAACTTCTGAGAGATTTGTATTTTTTAATAGTTCAGTAAATCCAATTACTCCATTTAATGGAGTTCTAATTTCATGACTCATATTAGCTAAAAATTCAGATTTTGTTTTACTCGCTGATTCTGCATTTTCTTTTGCGATTTTTAATTCTTTTTCAGCTTTTTTTCTTTCAGTAACTAAAGTCCTAATAGATAAATATTGATAGATTTTTGCAGAAGCATCATACATAGGATTAATAATTGTATCAACCCAATACAATTCACCATTTTTTGCTTGATTACATACTTCGGCTCTCCAAGCTTTTCCTTTTGATACTGTTTTCCACATTTCTTTCCAAAATTCTGGGGGATGATATTTTGAATTTAAAATTCTGTGATTTTGTCCTATTAGCTCAGACTCAGAATAACCTGAAATTTCACAGAAAATTGGGTTTGCTTTGATTATGTTTCCTTTTATATCAGTAACAGATACAATTGCACTTTGATTTAAAGCTTCAGTAATTGAAATATTTTCAGCAAAATATTTTCTGAGTTCTATTTGAATTAATTTTTGTTCAGTAATATCTTGGAAAACACCAAAGAGTTTCGTGCAAACATTGTTTTCAAATTCTGAAAATCCAAGTGCTCTAACCCAAATTTCTTTTCCAGTATGACTTACCAATTCTAATTCTAAATTGTATTCTTCACCTGTTTGAATGGCCTTTCCAATTGCCTCATTAATTTTATCTCTACTTTCACCTTCTTTGTAGAAATTGATAACAGATTCAACAGTTGGAATAAAATTATAAGGTAATTCATGAATATCATAAATGATTTTATCCCATGAAATTTTATTTTGTTTTAAATCAAATTCCCAACCACCCACTTTTGCAATTTCACCAACTTGAATTAAATTTTGTCTTTGTTTTAAAATTTCTTTTTCTGCATCTTTTACTGAACTCATGTCCATGATTACACCATCTAACCATTTTGGTTTTCCAGTTTCATCAAAAACTGCTTGTCCTCTTTCAGTTACCCAAATATAAATAGAGTCAGTTTTTTTAAGTCTATAATTTAATTCATATTCTCTATTGTCTTTTATTGCTGCAAAAACTTCATTATCAAGTTCATTTCTATCTTCAGGATGAATTAATTCAGCAAAGCTAATTTTTTTATTTAAAATAAAATCTTCAGGAGGGTGACCGGTCATTCGTTTTACTTCTTCGCTTATGAAATGCATTGTAAATTTATCATCATATTGACAACGATAAGCAATTCCACCGATATTATTAATAATGGAACTAAATAATTCTTTGCTATCTTTTAATTCTTGTTCTACTTTTTTTCTTTCAGTTATTTCTCTAGAAATAGCAACCATATAACCTTTGCCATCGATTATAATATTTTTTACTGAAACTTCTACTGGAAAAATTTTACCTGTTGTTTTATTTGTATTTTGGCTTTCAATTACAAAAACCCCTAATTGTTTTACTTCTTCTACATGAGCTTTCCAACTTGCCTCGTCAGCAAAAACGGCTTCAATATCTTTAACTTTTAAACTTTCAACCTTATTCGCTTCGATCCCAAGCCTTTCAATTGCAATATTGTTCATATAAACAAAATTTCCATCTTCATCAGAGGCTTGAATTGCATCAGTTGAAGAATCAATTAGTTTTCTTAAAAGGTTTAAATCATCAGATGATTTTTTTTTGAGAGAAAGAATTTCATTTTCGATTTGAATTTTTTTAATTCTATTTGCTAAAGCAAAAGAGAATAGAGTTACTTCAAGTGAAATCCCTATTACTATTGCATGAGATGTTAAAAAATTTGAAGCTAATAATGTAAAATTTTGTAGAATATAAATTATTACTCCAAAAATATAAAATGAAAAACCAAATAGAATATATTTTGCATTAGAATTACCTTTTTTAAATTCTAAAATTGCATAAGAAAAAATATATATATTAAACAGTAATGTGATTAATTGAAATGGATTTACAATTAAAATAAAATGCCCGGTAATTAAATTATAAAATCCAAATGAAATATTGAGAATTAAATAATAAAAACTTATTTTATAAAATAAAATTTCTTTGCCAATTTTTAGAAAATTTAATATAAAAAAAACTATAAAAAAATTTGCAAGTGCTGTAAAAAAGATTAAATACTCAGGTATATAAGAAATAAAATTCCACTTATAACCATAATTTCCTGAAATATAATTGTATGCAAATAACCCAATTAAAAGATAAGCACAATAAAAAAGATATATTTTATCTCTAACAGAAAAATAAATAAATAAATTGTAAAAAAACATTACGATTAAAATCCCTGAAAACATTCCAAAAAAAAGTAAATACTTTGAAGAATCTTCAAAAAGTTTTTGGCTCGTAGCAATTTTAAGAGGAAAGATCATTGGTGATTCAGTAAGGATTGAAATATAATAAGTTTGTGGAATTTGAAGCCCAGAAAGCTCAAAAAAGAAAAAATTATTATCTAGTTCTCTACTTTCCAATCCTCTCTTCATACCTGTTTCTGTAGTTAATTTAAAATTTCCTTGATCATCCTGTTTATAAAAATCTATATAATACATATTTGCTTGTGCTAATTCCAAATAAATCTTTTCAAAAGTTTTATTTTCGACAGTAAATTTTACCCAAATTTTACTTGTGGTGAAATTAAAATTTGGAATTTCATATTCAGATTTTTGAAATAAGTTTTGAGATTCAGGTTTTAAAATTTCTTCAAAACTTAACTTATTTTCTTTATCTTCCAAAATATAAATTTTTTTTCCAATATTAAGTAAATCTTTTGGGGAATTAAAAATAATTATTTCTTCAGAGCTTTGGGAGTTTAAAGAAATTTGTAACGAGAAGGATAATATTAGAATAAGTTTTTTTATCATTAATTTTTCTTTTTAGTATTTTTATTTATTTTTTTTAATAAACTTATAAATTCAAGTACTTAATTTTAGCATAGCTCAGACTTTTTTTTGTTAATTATAATTATTATTTTAATTTGAAGTAATTTTTTATTTCTTAAAAAATTTTTATATAATCATTAGTAAAATTTTTTTTAGAAAAATTGTATTCGTGAAAATATTTGGATTAAAAATGATATTGATGCAAAATGCAATTTATAAAAAAAATTATTAAAAATAAATTGCATAATGAATACCAACATCAATTGGAATAATTTTATCCTCTTGTGCAAATAAATCAATTGAAATTCGATATGTAATATTGATTGAAACAGAATAAATCTCAGAAAGTTTCCATTTAAGTTTATATTGTCTTAATGAGGGATGATATCGATTTAATTCTAATAGTGTTAAAGTCTTTTCATATTGAGATAAAATTTCAGGATGTTTTTTTATAAATTATTTTGCTCTTTTTAATAGCTTTCATTAAAAATAATTTAAGCCATTTTTTTATTTAACATTTATAATTTTTCAATACAGAAGCGATAGTGATTGAAGCGTTTCTGAATAGCCTCGGGTTTTAACCCGAGGATTCAGAAGTAGCGAAAAGCACGGACTTGCGAAGCAAGTATCGCCCGAATTAGAATTAAGAAAATTGAGGCTAAAAATTAGAAAATTTTTTAATCATATTAACAAACAAAACAAACAAAACAAATAATCCTGAAAAGAAAAAAAAAGTTTATCAGAATAAAAGTCTAAAAAACATAAAATTAGAAAGGAATTTATGAAACAAATTGATCAAAACCCATTTAATGAATTAGCTCCGAGCACTTCTGTAACAACTGATGAAATTATTAGAAAAACTTATGGGCGTTATATTGAAGAATACAAAGAAGGTGATGTATACATTCATCCAAGAGCAATCACAATTGATTTTAGCTTTGCTCAGGAATTTGCAACTTCGTATATGGATACAAATCCACTTTTTTTATCCAAAACTTATGCTCAGGCTCATGGATTCAAAGACCTACTGGTCAGTCCACTTATGGTATTTAACATCGCTTTGTCGCTTGGTGTTCAAAATGATTCTGAAAAAGCAATGGCAAATCTCGGATATTATAATGTTCAATTTTTACAACCTGTTTATCCAGGTGACACTTTATCTGCTAGCACAAAAGTTTTAAAAATTGATGATAAGGGTGCAGACAAACCAGGAATTGTTCATGTTAGAACTTTATGTTTGAACCAAGTAAATGAATTAGTTTTACAATACGAAAGAAAAATTATGGTCTTTCATGCAAATGGAAAAACTCTTGGAAATGGTAAACCAGGTGACCCAAAAGCTTTTTTTCCAGAACAAGAAAAACCTGTTCTAAAACTTCCTGCTCTCACTTATCCAAAAGAATTTAGAAACCTAACTTGGGAATCCACTTATTTTGAATCCTTTAAAGCAGGTCAAATTTATATTCACGCAAACGGCAGAACCATCACTGACGAACATTATTCTTGGACGTATAGAGTTGCAAACACTCATCCACTTCATAACGACAAACTTTATTCCAAAGGTTTAACTGGTGCAATGAGTGGCGAGCCAATTGTATATGGTGGACTTGTATTTGCTTGGCTCATTGGAATGGCATCTCGTGATATTTCTGAAAATATGCTTTGGGATCTTGGTTATACTGAAGGGTATCATACTGTTCCTTCAATTAGTGGGGACACAGTAACAGCGATTAGCCGCATTTTAAAAGTAGAAGATGTGGGTGATAAATATGGAATTGGTGCTGGTGAAGTTCATCTTCAATTTATTGGTCTCAAAAATATTAAATCAGCAGATGCTTTTGAAAAATATGGAGCAGATTTATTTATCAAAGAAAATGATAAAAAGAAACTTGGCAAAGAAAAAATTCCTGAAAAGATTTTTGAAATCGAAAGAAAATTAGTTATTAAGAAAAAACCAGCTTGATTATGAATTACAAAATGATAGATACTCATTGTCATTTAGATATAATTGAAAATGAAGGTCAGTCTATTTCAGATTCACTCTCAAAATCTTTTGCAAGTGGTGTGGAAAGAATTGTGCAGATTGGAATTGATTTGGAAAGATCTGTGGTTGCAAAAAAAATTGCTCTTGAGACAAGTTCAGATATAAAACTAAATTATACAATTGGATGTCATCCTGCAAATGATGAACTAATTTCAGATACTGAAGTGCAAAAAATTACAGATATGATTTTAGAAAATAAAGAGGATTTACGACTCACTGGAATTGGTGAAATTGGTTTAGATTATTACCACCAAAATCAATCTATCGAAATTCAAAAAAAACAATTTAGACATTTTTTGGAATTATCAATTGAAACAAAAATGCCAGTTGTAATTCATTCAAGAGATGCAGCCAGCGACACTTATGATATTTTAAAAGAATACAAAGACAAAGCATTTGGTGTAATTCATTGTTTTACTTATGATACAGAATATGCAAAAAAATATTCAGAGCTAGGGTATTATATTTCTTTTTCAGGTGTACTTGCTTTTAAAAATGCAAAAGAAATTCATGAAGCTGCAAGGAATATTGATTTAAAAAACATCTTAATTGAAACAGACGCACCATTTTTATCTCCACCTCCAAACAGAGGAAAAAGAAATGATTCTTCCAATTTAAAATACATTTTAGAAAAATTATTTTCGTTAAGATCAGAACCAAATGATGAAGTTGAAAAAATTGTATATGCAAATTCTTTAAAATTTATAGAAAGAAAAAGAGTGGAAGAATGTTAGATTTGAATTTTGTCCAAACAAATC
>JAAFIR010000005.1:120551-150525 GCA_013297885.1 Leptospirales bacterium
CAAATCCAGATGAGCTAAAAAAAATGCTCGAAAAAAGATGTTTTACTGATACATCAATCGTTGATGAACTAAACGAAATTTTTGCTCGCAAAAAAAAATTACAAGCTGAAGCTGAAAACTTACGCTCTGAAAGAAATAAAGTCTCCAAAGAAATTGGAATCAAAAAATCTAAAGGTGAAGACATCACTGAAATTTCAGCTTCTATGAAATCTGTGGGTGACAAAATTAAAGAAATTGAAGATAAACTCGGGTTAGACGAAGAAAAAATTTCTGAAATCAATTTGCATTTTCCAAATTTTTTAGATGATGAAGTTCCATTTGGAAAATCTGAAGAAGATAATGTAGAAGTTGCAACTCATGGTGAAAAAAGAAAATTTGATTTTGAACCAAAAACCCATTTTGAAATTGGAGAAAAATTAAAAATTTTTAATTTTGAAAAAGGTGTAAAACTTTCTGGTGCAAGAGCGTATACTTATTTTGGACTAGCTGCAAAATTAGAAAGAGCATTGATGAATTTTATGTTAGACACTCATGCAAAAGAAAATGGATACGAAGAAGTTTTTGTTCCTATGCTTGTAAACGATGAGTCCATGATAACAACAGGACAATATCCAAAATTTAAAGGGGAATATTACCGTTTAGATGCAGATAATTTAAGCTTAATTCCAACAGCTGAAGTTCCACTTACAAATTTATATAGAGATGAAATTATTCCCGAAGCTGAACTTCCAATTTCTGTCATGGCACATACTTCATGTTTTAGAAGAGAAGCTGGTTCTTATGGAAAAGATACAAGAGGTTTAGTTCGTGTTCATCAATTTCAAAAAATTGAATTAGTAAAATTTGTAAGACCAGAAGAATCTGAAACCCAGCACAAAAAAATGCTATCGAACGCCGAGAGTATTTTGCAAAAGCTTGGACTTCATTATAGAACTTTGTTATTATGCTCCAAAGACACATCTGGAAATTCATCAAAAACTTTTGATTTAGAAGTTTGGATGCCAGGTCTAAATCGCTATATGGAAATTTCATCTGTTTCAAACTTCAAAGATTTTCAAGCAAGACGTGGAAAAATTAGATACAAAAACAAAGAAGGAAAAAATTCTTTAGTGCATACAATTAACGGATCAGGACTTGCTATCGGAAGAACTCTTGCTGCAATTATTGAAAACTACCAAACTTCAACAGCTGAATTTGAAATTCCTGAAGTATTAAAAAGATATTTATGAATGAACAAGAAGCATACAATTTAACAAAGCCAAGCCAAAAAGGACAAGACTGGCACCATATCAATTGTTTTGGATGTGGTGAAGAAAATCCTCGTGGTCTTAAAGCAGTATTTCCATTTCATCCTGAAACAGGTGAAGTTCGATTTGATTATACATTTCAAAATTTTTATGAAGGTGCACCCGGTTTTGCCCATGGTGGAGTTCTCGCTTCAATTGTTGACGAGGCCCAAGGTGTGGTTTGTTTTCACGCAGGACATTTTGTGATGACAGACCAGCTTTATGTAAAATACAATAAAGCCACTTCAATAAACGAAGAAGTATATGTGCGAGCTTGGATCACAATGGTTAAGTCTAGAAGAATGTACACCAAGTGCACAATCATTTCCAAACGTACAGGGGAAATTTTAGTTTCTTCAAAAGCAAGATGGTATGATATGTCTGAAAGAACAATCCGTAGAATGTTTCATCGCTCTCCAATTAAAATTGATTCACTAATGTTAATGCTTGATGCAAATCAAAAACGAGGAAAACAACTTCGTAAAAGTCTTCGAGAAAAAGGGATCATTTAGTATTTTTTTTTGGGCGAATTTTTTAAATAGTAAGGGTTTAATAAATTAAATCCTTACTATTTAAAAAACCGTGCTTTCAGTTCGGTCAAAAAATTTCAAATGAAATTTTTTGACCTCTGCTTCAATCACTTTCGCTTTGTATTGTGAAATACTAATTAAATAAGGAATTTGAAAATAGGCGACATAAATTTTTGTTTACTATTTAATTTGGTTTTCTAAAATAGAATTCTATGGCAGAACTACTTTCTATTCAAGACGCATCTATTTGGGCTTCCAAATTTTTAGAAAAAAATGTAACTCCTTCTAATATTTCATACCTAGTACAATATGGTCGAATCAAAAAAATCGGAGAAAATGGTTCTACAAAAGTTTTAAAAACTGAGTTGGTCGAGTATTATTCCTCTCAAAAAAACTCAAAAGAACAGGAGTGGAAAAATCAACTTGGTGAAGATTTGAATTGGTCACTTTCTTTTGACCAATACAAAGAAGCAGAAACTACAAAACATGTTCATCGTTTACATCCTTATAAAGGAAAATTTATTCCTCAACTTGTTGAATATTTTTTAGACAATCACACTGATAATTTTAAAAAAGAAGTTTACTTCAAAAAAGGTGATATTGTTTACGATCCTTTTTCTGGAAGTGGCACAACAATGGTTCAAGCAAGTGAACTTGGAATTCATTCTATTGGAAATGATGTTTCAATTTTTAATTCGATGATAGGAAATTCTAAAGTCGGAAAATATGATTTAAAAGAAGTTCACTCTGAGATCAAGAGAATTTCGGGAGAATTAAATTTATTTCTTAAAAATCATCAAACTCTTGAATTTGAAAATAAATTGCTTAAAGAACTTTATAAATTTAATAATCTATTTTTTCCTGTACCTGAATACAAATACAAAGTAAAACGAAAAGAAATTGATGAAGATATATTTGGAAATGCAAAAGAAAAAGAATTCTTTCCAATTTATCAAAAACTTGTTAAAGAATATAAAATTAAACTTAGACAAGATTCAGAAAAATCTTTTTTAGACAAATGGTTTACAGAGCATATCAGACAAGAAATAGAATTTGTTCACAAAGAAATTAAGAAAATAAAAAACTTAGAAACAAAAAATATAATTAGTATAATTTTAAGTAGAACAATCAGAAGTTGTAGAGCCACGACTCATGCTGATTTAGCTACTTTAATCGAACCAGTAACAAAAACTTATTATTGCAGTAAACACGGAAAAATTTGTAAACCTCTGTTCTCAATTTTAAAATGGTGGGAAACTTATTCAAAAGATACTTTGAAGAGATTGGAAGAATATGATAATTTGAGAAAGGAAAGTTTTAAGGTTTGTTTAACAGGTGATAGCAGAAATATAAATTTAATTAATGAATTAAATAAAGTTAATTCTGAGTTCGCTAAAATTGTTCAAAAGCAAAAGATTAAAGGAATTTTTTCTTCTCCACCCTATGTAGGATTAATTGACTACCATGAACAACATGCTTATTCTTACGATTTATTCGGTTTTGATAGAAAAGATGATTTAGAAATTGGGCCACTGTTTAAAGGCCAAGGTAAAGAAGCTAAACAAAGTTATATTCAAGGAATAAGTGAAGTTCTTCTGAATTCAAAAAAATTCTTAGTTGATGACTTTGATGTTTTCTTAGTTGCAAATGATAAATACAGTATGTATCCTACTATAGCTGAGAATTCAGGAATGCAAATTGTAAATCAATTTAAAAGACCTGTCTTGAATAGAACTGAAAAAGACAAAGGTGCTTACTCTGAAATAATTTTTCATTTAAAAAGGAAGTGATTTATTTATTTGTAAATTAAAAAAAACATTTTAGGAGAAATTAATATGCAAGATTTAGTTGTTACTAGTCATTTAAAATCATTTAATGAAAACTTTGGTTTTGAAGATTTACAAGAATCAAAACAGTTCGAAAGATTTTGTTTTTATTCTATTTTGAATAATGAGTTGAATCATTCACTTACGGCTGAAGATATTGAAAGTATTGATATTGGAGAGAACAAAGGCATTGATGGAATAACTTTGATTATTAATGGAAAGATTGTCAAAAGCTTACAAGAATTTGAAGAAATAAAAGATTCAAGACAAAAACTAACAGTTAACTTATATTTTTTTCAATCAAAAACTTCTGAACACTTTAAAGATATTGAAATAGCAGGATTTTTAGATACTGTGATTGATTTTCTAAATAAAGAACCTAAATATCAATTTACAATTCAAGCTCAAAATTATCATACAATTTATAAAGCGATCCTTGATAGAGTTGGAATAATTAAAGAATTTAATTTTTACTCTTATTATTGCAGTACTGGTGATTGGTTGAGTGGTAATTCATGTGAAGTTACTTTGGAGAAAAAAATAACTGAAATTATTAATACAAGGCTTTTTAATAAGGTAAATGCTGAACCTATTGATAAATCTAGATTAGTTGACCTTTATAAAAAAGCTTCAAATCCAATTTCTGCTGAATTTGAATTTTCAGAAAAGGTTGAAATTAAAAATATTACTGGCATTGAAGAAGCCTTTATAGGGCTTGTTCCATTTAGAGAATTTAAAAAGCTAATAATAGATCCAAATACTGGAAATCTTCGGAGTTTATTTTATGACAATGTTCGAGATTTCCTTGGAATTGATAACGAAGTTAATGAAAAAATAAAAGAAACTCTAGAGAATAAGAAATTTAGCGAGTTCTCACTCCTGAATAATGGAATTACAATTATTGCTAGCGAAAATAAAGGTAGAACCTACAAGTTTGATTTACATAATTATCAAATCGTAAATGGTTGTCAGACTTCAAATGTTCTTTATGAATGTAGGAATGTTGAAGGAATTGATAACGCTTTGATTCCAATAAAGGTTGTTATAACTCAAGATGAAGAATTAAGAGATCGGATAATTTTATCTACTAATAGCCAATCTAAAATAGAAGAAGAGGAATTACTCGCATTAACAAAATTTCAAAAAAAATTAGAAGAGTTTTATTCGAGTTCAAAAGATGGTTTAAATTATGAAAGGCGAAATAACCAGTATGCAAATAAACCTTATATAAAGAAAAAATCCATTGTAGATATTCGTGAACAAATAAAGTCATTTGTTGGTATGTTTTTTGATGAACCTCATGAAGTGGCAGGATATTTTGGTAAGGTTTATAAAGAGCGTAAAAGTGATATTTTTTTAGATACACATTTATTAGAACCGTATTTAATTTCAGGACTAATTCAATTTCAATTTAAAGAGTTTCTATCTACTCAAGATATTGAAAGAAAATATAATAAAGCAAGATATCACTCATTCATGTTATTTCGAATGTTAGTTGAAAAAGAAAAATTTAAAAAAGAAATGCTGTCTTCTCAAAAAAAGAAAAAGTATTTTGATGATTTACTTATTTCAATAAGAGAAAAAGATAAATGTCTAGTATTATTTAATAAAACATTTAAAATTATTGATAAATTAAAAATTGAAATTCAAGAGTCAAAGCAAATTTATAATAAATCAACTACAAATGATTTAAAGGACGTTTTTTATGAATCTAACAAATAGCATAAACTCAGAAAGAATAATTTATCAATTATCTACTGAAGATATTTTAAATTTAATAGAAGAAGATGAAATTGATTTAGAATTGGACGAAAAAGATATTGATTTTATTGAACAAAAAGTTGGCGAAAATATTGATTGGCGTGGTGCAATTGAATTTGCTTTATTTGAATTAAAACAAATCAAGAAAAAGAAAACAAATGGCACTAACTAAAAAGCAAGTCCTTCAAGTCGAAACAGTTTTAAGAAATAGCTTAAGACAGAAATTTCAAAACTATAATCCAGAACCAGCAGTGATGCCTTTTCATACTAGATTATTAGGGCAGGATAGAATGGCATTATTCTCTTTTATTCATTCTCTAAACACAAATTTCGGAACAAGTATATTTGAACCAGTTGCAAAAGCACTAGCGATAGAAAATTTTAAATCAGCAGAATCACAACAAGTTGCTGGAGATCAAATCTCCACTGAGGCTCAAAGAGTAATTCAAAATATTATGGATAATCTTTCTGTTGCTTCAAGTTCACCAGATAAATTAAGTGAAATCAAAACAATTAGAAAAGTTTGTCAGAGCGGTGAAATGAAAACTGTGAAACCAACTAAAGTAGATGTTAAACTTGTTGGTCATGACGATACAATTTATTTATTTGATATTAAAACTGCAAAACCAAATGCTGGTGGATTTAAAGAATTTAAAAGAACACTTCTAGAGTGGGTTGCAATAGTTCTTGCAAAAAATCCAAAAGCAAAAGTTGAAACAATTATTGCTATTCCATATAATCCTTATGAACCTGAACCTTATAATCGCTGGACAATGAGAGGAATGTTGGATTTAGAAAATGAATTAAAAGTCGCAACTGAGTTTTGGGATTTTATTGGAGGAAAAGGAGCTTATTTTAATTTACTAGAAATTTTTGAAAAAATTGGAATAGAGTTAAGACCAGAAATAGATGAGTATTTTTCAAAATACACAAAATTAAAATAATTAATAAATTGCTTATGTTAACATATCCAAAGAAAATGAAAATTTTTAAATCTTATCTTAAAATAAAACAAAATAAATATTCTAATAAAATAAAAGCACAAATTCATTTTTTCTTTTTTGAAAATGAAGGTAATATGGAATTTTTAGATAAGTAAAGCACAAAAAAAGAAATTGAAACAAGGTTAGAACATCTTGTAAATAGAATGATTTTACACGAAAATGAAGATTGATGTGAATCAAATTGATTTTCTTCCAACTTGAAATTTGATTTTTCTACACAAGCGAAAGAGATTGAAGCAGAAGTCAAAAAATTTCATTTGAAATTTTTTGACAGAACTGAAAGCTCGGTTTTTTTTAAAGGGCTTATTTCATTAAGTCCTTTAAAAAAAATTCGCCCTTTAAAAACTACTTTATACCATATTCTATTTCATCATTAGGGTCTAAAGGATTTAGAAGTTCTAAAAATTTTTCGTGAACGATGGAATTTGAAGCTACTAGATTTGGGATAAATGGATTAAAATCATTTCCATCAAATGTTGATAGTTTTCCACCAGCTTCTTCCAATATTATAGAAGCAGCTGCCATGTCCCAAGGTTTTAAATTTTCTTCATAATAAACATCGAATTTTCCTTCAGCAACCCAACATAAATCAAGACTAGCAACACCTGTTCTACGAACGTCTCTTGTTTTATTTAAAACTTTTTCCATGTTTTCTAAAATACTTTTCATTCTATTCTTTTTATCGTAAGGAAATCCAGTTGTCACCAAACAATCAATTAACTCAGAACGTTTTGATGCAAAAATTTTTTGTCCATTCTTAATTGCACCAAGTCCACGAACTGCTGAATAAATTTCTTTTAATGCAGGAAAACTAACAATCCCCATTTCGATTTTTCCGGTATTAAAATTTTCTAAACCTATACAAACACCAAAAAGGGGTAGTCCATGTGCAAAATTTGTTGTACCATCAATTGGATCTATAATCCAACGAAAATTGGAGCTACCTTTTTTTGATTCAGATTCTTCTGAAAGAATATGGTCATCTTTAAACTCATGATTAATAAAATCACGGAGCATTTCTTCAGATTTTAAATCTGCTTCAGTTACTAAATCAACTGGACCTTTTTTATGAATTTCTAAATTAAATTTAGTTTGTGTAGTCACCAAATAATTATTTAGTGTTGGTAAAAAATCTTTTATTTTACTTGAACGAATTATTATGTCTTCTTTCATATTTCTTAATTTCAATTTTTCATTTATCAAATTTCAGACTATTAAAATTTGGTACTAAATTGTTTATCGGAGAAAAAAATGGAAAAACAAATCATGGATATTTTGAATGTTGGAATTGGTTTACTTCAAGCTGGAAAAGATGGAGTAGAAAAAGCAAAAGTAGAATTGGAAAAAACTTACCAAGAACTTTCTACTAAAGGTGCTGCTGATACTTCTGAAGCTGCTACAAAAGTTAGAGAATCTGTAAATAAATTACTTGGGGACATTAAAGATTTTTCTTCAGTAGCTGGAAAAAATTATGATGAAACTAGAAGTAAAATCATAGACAACTACAATAAAATTACTGAAGAAATTCAAAGCAAAATGCCAGAAGGAAAAATTGATGCCGTAAAAGCAAAAATTCAAGAAGTGGCTGATAATATTAAAAAAACTAAAACAACTTAATTTCAAAGAATTTTGAATTCAAAATGAAAAATGTAAGGGCGAATTTTTTGTGGGAAAGTTTCAGAATTGTAAAATAAATTCTAAACTATCCCACAAAAAAACACGCTTTCAGCTTTCGTCAAAAAATTGCATTTGCAATTTTTTGACGCCGCTTCAATCGTTTTCGCTAGACTAAAAAATTATGAATATAAATTGGTAACTAATTTACCGGCAGTATTATCCATAGCTACAGCTTCTATTCCAGATAATGTAACAGAAGATCCTCTTAACCAACTTCCAGCTGTATTAAATATTCTACCAAAATCAGTAAATTCATTTTCAGTTAAATTATTCCTTGTTACCGAATGTTTACTAGAAGTAGAAGCTCCAATATCTCTACCACCCTTATCAAAATTATCTTTGTCTTTGTCAGAAAACATCGTTCCGTAAACTCCACCAACAACTTGTCCACCAATTACAATAATATAATTTCCAGTTCCATGATCAGTTCCACCATCTGCATTGTCTTTTAATTGACGACCGAATTCTCCATAAAACATAAGAGTTGTATTTTGAAAAACATTTTGACCACCAGGTTGCTTAAACAAAATATCAAATGCACGGTTTGTTCCAAACAAATCATCAAATTGAATTTCAACATCTGCTTTCTGGTTTTTATGTGAATCCCAGCCACCATAAGCAAGAGAAGCAATTCTCATGTTTAAACTTGGAACTTGAAGTGCATCATAAAGGTTAGCAATTTGACGACCAAAACCACCATTTGAAATTAAAGCTGTTGCAGCATTTTGTCCACCTTCTCTAGCAGGATACAAATTTGAAATATCAGCTGATTGGGGATTCGTGGTTGTATTAAGAGCAGATTTAACATCATTTGTTAATGTAAACAATTTATTGTATTGTGAAGCAAACTTAGTTATTACTGATTGTGCAGAAGCTCCTGCAAAAGGTGAAGTTCCATTTCTTTCTCGTAAGTAAGTTTGGACTGCTCTCAATCTTCTAAAACGATTGTCCCATGATTCTTCTCTTGTTCCTAAATCTGTAGAACGTGTTAAACCAAAATTTCTAGAATCAGAAAAAGATACTGGTTTATTAAGATGAGTTGAACTAGTATTACAAAACGCTCTCATTGGATTAGACATAGATAAAATTCTTGCATTTCCAGCTGAACTAGAATCTAATTGATTGATTAATTCGCCACCCCAGCCAGGAACAGAAGTTTGTAATGGAGAGCTACCATATTGACCAGATTGGGCAATCATGATAGAATTTGCATGATCTCTTGAAGTAGAATGACGCACATTACAAATGATAGCTACTTTTCGAGCTTTAATTTGAGAAATTAACCAACCGTTATAAGATTTATTTGCGGCTTGGTCACCTTTTAGAACGCCAAATGTTTGTCCGTCTAAAGTTAATTCTTCATAGTCTCTAGTATATGCATTATTCCATGAAGTGAAATTATTAGCTTCGGTTCCTCGAGAATTTGTTCTAGTTCTATTGTTCCAATATTTGTATCCATAAGAAGTTGTAGTTACATTTGGTTTTGGAACAATCAAATGTAAAAAATCTGGTCCACCTTCAAGTAGCACATTTATTAAAAGTCTATTTGCCATACTTAATGGTGCAGCTTCGAGTGCAGAAGCAAAATTTAATTTATCCCACAGGCTGAGTCCTGCAAAAGCAGTTAAACCATATTTTAAAAAATCTTTTCTTTTCATTAGTTTCTCCCAATATGCACTAAATTAAATGGTGTTGCTAAAATAAAATCTACAGCAGAGCCAATATTTTCATTATGTTGATCAATTGTTGTTTGTGCGGCACCTGTTGGAAATAAGTTACTTGCTCCAGCTGAGTTAATTAAAGTTGCAAAAGTTGTTGTAACTTGGGACTCTGTTATAGGAGTATAATTTACAGCAGCAGGACAATTTGTTACTGAAGTAACAGTTGATCCACAAGTAAAATAGGGCAAGTCTCTACCTGATTGTAAAAGAGCAACTAAATGAGCTCTTTCTAGACTTCCATAATACGTATAACTAGAATCACCTAATAATCTTTTCCATAAAAATCTAGCTACTTCATCAACAGTTATATTTTCCCCTCGAGGTAACATTGTTCTGTAATCTTTAAGCCTTTCAACCCTTGAACCAGTCCAAAAACCAATTTTACCATATTCCCCGCTTACCATGGTATTGTGAACATTTCTAAATACGTCATCTGTGTTTGATGCTTCAAGTCCAGTTTGCCCACCAAATACGTCATGTACTGGTCTAAAAGGGCGGATATTTTCAGAATATAGTTCCCAGTCATATCTTACTAATCCATTAAATAATTCTTGGTTAGTTACAATAGTAGTGTTTGCATTGGATAAAGTTCTCTCGACTGAATGTTGGAATTTAATTCTATTGGTATTGTGAAAGTATTCTGAAATTGCATATTTTCTTAAAAACTCAACTAAGTTTTTTCTTTGCATTCCTGCCCAAATACTTCTAATTCCAGCTACTTTTGCTGTAATTGTGGAATCAGGATTACCTGTAAGAAGTGATCTGTCTGCATCTAAATTTTCATCAGCCAAACCAGCTACAAAAATTAATGGAAGTGAATTTCTACTTTCGGGATGATTAATTGATGTTTTAGATAAAGTTTTTATTCTTTGTTCAGAAGTGTTACCAGTGTTGTTAGCAGCATAAATAAGTAAATTCCCAGTACAATGTTTTCCTGTGCTAAAACTAGATACTAAATCTGAAAATCCAAATTGTCCAGCAACAGGAACATTGATGTCGGATAATGCTTTTGCAGTATTTGGAATAGTGATAGCTTCATGATCATTAAAACTTTCTGGATTCCCAGCGGGTGCTGTTTCTTTATTATTTATACCAGATCTATCTACACCAACTCCCAAAATTCCAAAAAACAATTGGTGGTATTCTCTTGCAAAATCCTCATTACCTTTGAACACTCCATTTTCACATACATTTTTTTTGTGATTGT
This sequence comes from Leptospirales bacterium, assembly GCA_013297885.1. Taxonomy (GTDB): domain Bacteria; phylum Spirochaetota; class Leptospiria; order Leptospirales; family Leptospiraceae; genus UBA2033. The sequence continues at coordinate 131,564 of JAAFIR010000005.1, forward strand.
ATTGAGTAGCTACTGGTGCTGAAAGTGAAATATTTGCAAGAATATCTTCATAACCAAGTGAATCACGATTAGCTCTAGCAATATCATTTGCAATGGTATCATAATGACGAAACATTTGAACATCTGTAATGTCTTTGTCTTGGTTTAAAGCCATGTGATAATTTGATTCCATAAATGCAATTTTTTGACGAACTGGATTGAGTCCTCTTGTGGCAACAGATTGAACAAATGTATTTGCTGGAGAATCAACCCAAGACTCTATTTTTTGATCGAACCTACCTCTATCGTTTGCTGGACCTCCAGTTGCAAAATTATGAGAAAGATGCGAGAGTGAACCCCCGCTTGGATTTATACTTAGGTTTCCTCCACTTGATGCAACAGCAAGTTTAGGATTCACTGTCCACATACCAATTATTTCAACAATTGCACGAGAAGGTCCCATCATTACCCAAGCATCAATATCAGTCTGAGTTGCTCCACCACCATAAGCAAATTCCTGTAAAACATCTCTTACTTTTTGCTCATTCCAAGACGTATTTACAATTCTTCCAGTGAAGCTATCATATGTTACAGAGTTGTCATCTGCGCCAGATAAGTTAACTGCATCAATTACTAAACCACCACGACCTGGTCTTGAAATTAATCGATAAGCAACAGCACTTAAAAAACGATTTTTGGTTTTATCTTCACAATTTGTGCTTCCACATTCTGCCAAATTTCTAAAAATACAGTTTTCTAAAAATAATAAAATAATTAAAAATATGAATATAAATTTCTTCATAATACACCTATATTTTTTTAGACTATTTTTTCAAATAAAAAATTGTAATTACTCTTAAAAACTATATAAATATTTTAACATTTAATTCTATTATACCTCAATACTCAATTAAATGTAAAAATCGATTGAGGTATTATTACATTTTTTTTCAAATTTTTATATTGTATATCAACATGATTAGTCTCTTTAGAAGTATAAATATCTGTAACAATTGTAATAACTCTGAGTGGTGGATTTTCCCCTGTTCTAAAATTTAAAGGGACTTCTGAAATTGCTTTTAAATTTTTAAGTTTTGCAAATAATTCAAGACTAATTAATCCTTTTTCATAAAAAGTATATGTTAAATCTTCACCATCTTTAATCACTTTAACTTTATTTTCAGATGGACTAAAATACGAATTTTCGTTCATGAAGTTTTTAGAAAAATTTTGCACTATTGAATAATAAATTATTGGAAAAGGAATTATTATTTGCCTTCTTGTTGCTGGATCAGTTAAAAATAAATCACCCATTTTTTGAGTATGAATATTGTCTCTTCCTGATGATTTGATTTTAATTGTTTCTTCATCAGAAATAATTTGAGAAATGATTAAACCAAAAAAAGGTTCCATTAATTGAATTTTTACTCTTGAAGTATTCTTGTCAAAAAAAATTTTACCATTAAGATTATTTATATCTCTTTGATTTTCACCATTTTTTATTTTCATACTAAATTCACCTTGAAAACTTTGAGAACTTTTTTCAATAGTATCAATTAAATTTAATAATCCTTTTGATCTAGAATCATTAAATTTATAACTTTCTTTAATTTTATTATTTGAAAATGTTGGTTGAGTGTCTTTAATAGTTCCTTCTGAACAAGAACAATTTTGGAGAATGAGTATTAAACTAAATAGAATTTTTTGTATCATATTTACCTGTTGATTTTATTTAATTTTAAATTGATTTTTTCTTTTTCAAGTGAATTTTTTTGTAATTCAGAAGCTTTTTTCCAATATTCTGCAGATTTTTCAATTTCTTTTAACTTAAAATAAGCATCACCTAAATGATCGTAAATCACAGCATCTTCTTCTTTTTTATCAAGTATTATTTGAAGTGCAAGTTGTAGATGATGTACAGCTTCCCTATACTGTCCTTTTTTATAATAAAGCCAACCAAGACTATCTTGGTAAGATGAATTATCTGGTTCTAGTTCGATTGCTCGTTTAATGTATTTTTCAGCTTCAATCAAATCTAAATTATTTTCTGTATATAAATATCCAAGATAATTATAATACATTGGATTTAGATTATCAAGTTCTATTGCTTTTTTTAAATCTGAAATTGTTCTTGGTATTTGATTTAATTTTTCATAACTACTTGCTCTAAAAAAATAATAACTCGAAATTTGTTTTTTTTCAAGAGCTAAACTAAATTCAGAAATACTATCATTATATTTTCCTAAAGAAAAATAATTTGCACCTTTTAAAAATAAAATGTTATTTGTTTGTTCTGTTAAACTAGTTAAAATTTTATTTGACTCTTCGAATTTAGAAACTTTTGGATTTCTGTAAACAGTTGCTAAATGGATTAAAATTGAATTTTTATCAGTTTCGTTATTTGTATTTTCTAGAGCTTTTTTTAAATACCCGATTGCGTTAAAAGGATTATCTGACTCTTCTTCGGAACTTGCTAAAAAATTATAAATTTCAGATTTATTTATTTTTAAGTCAGGATTTTTTTCACTATGTTCTAATATCTGTTTTAAAGTTTCTGTACACAAAAAATAAAGTCTATTTGAATAAGCAATTTCAGATAAAATTTTTAATTCATTTAAATATTCTTTATTTTCATTTAACTTTAATGAAATTAAACTTTTAGCAAGTCTAGCAGAAATTCTTTTTGGATTTTTTTCTAAATACTTTGTTACAAACTGATTCGAGTCAGGTATCTTGTCTAAAAGCAATTGATAAATAGCTTCTAAAAGTCCATCATCTTTAAATTTATTTTCTTTTTTAAGTTTATCAAAATATTTTAAAGAGTTTAACTTATTTTCTATAAAATGAAATTCGGCTAAAAGTTGAATAACAGAATTAGATCCTGGATTAAACTTTAAAACTTGATTTAAATACTTTTTAGAAGAACTTATATCTCCACTTATAAAATAAAGTTGGGCGATAGTGTAAGAAATTTCAGTATCATTTTCTCTAGAATCTAAATATAATTTATAATAATAAATTGCTTTAGGAATATCAGCTTTTTTATAATAAATATCACCTAAAAACTTTAATGAGTTTAATTTGTATTTAGGATCTCCGTCTTTTTTTTGAATCAATTGATAAAGGGAAGTTAAATATAAAGTTGCTTTAGGTAAATTTCCTAATTCAGCATGAACCACTCCCAAGTAGTATAACAAATCAGAATCATCAGAATAAAAAGAAATCGCTTGTTCTAAAATTTCTGCTGATTCTTTTAAATCGTTTTTCTTTTGCAAAATCCTAGCTTTTAAAATTAAAGATTCTTTATGTGGTTTTTCTTCTTTTTCAAAATTTTTTTCTAGTTCTAATAAACTTTCATTTAATGAATTTGTTTCGGCTAAACTTAAGGCTTTTAAGTATTTAAAATTTTTGGAAGGAATTTTTCCAATTTCAGAAGCACATTTTTCATAAGCTGAAAAGTATTCCAATGCTTGAGCATGATGTTTTTTGTAATTTGGAGAAGACTTTTGAAAGTTTAAGTTTGCTTTATTTTGAGAAATAATAGCTTTAGATAGATAAAATTCTATAGAAGTTTTTGAATCTGGACAAAATTTTGGTTTTGAACTATTTGAAAAAATAGATAAAAAGGCTGAAGAAAGCACAAAAACACTTAAAAATTTCAAAATTTCTCCTAAAAAACAAAACTTATTTACTTTAAAAAAAAAAAGGTTGAATTAAACCAATTATTTATTATATAGAATCGAGTTTTTTTACGATTGTATTAATAGAAAGGTTTATTTTGAGAAAAATTTTAAAGAAGAATCTAATTTATATTTTGGTAATTTCCTTATTTTGGTTAATTTTTTTTCCAATTCTATTTTTAAATAGAAATGAGTTATATAATTGGTATTCTACATTTATTTCACCTAAAGGATATAATCCCAAAGTTATGAAGAAATTTATCTCTGAGGGAGATAAATTAGTTGATGCTAGTTTTGAAGATTCTATTCAATCTAAAAGAATTGAAGAACTTTCAGAAAATCCAAAAAAAAGGGAAGAATTGATAAAAACTTTTTTAGCTAAAATGGAAGATTCTTGTAGATTCGCAAAAGAGTCAGCTAGTAAAGACGAATTATTATCAGATCCAAATTGGCTGGAAAGAAATTCAGAATGGAGTGATGATCCAGATGAATCAAAAAATGCTGTGGGACTTTCAAGAAAAGCTTTACCTGCTTTTACTTACCCAGAAAACTATTGGAAAAAAAATATTCCTAAACTTTTAGATTCACTTGATTATTATAAAAGAGCTTTGTATTATTCTGGACCAGAAATTAATGCTGCTGATAAAATTCATTTTATAGCTAAAGCAATTTGTAAAGAAAATGAGTCAATACTCGCGTATAGTAGTTATTTGAACCACTCAATTTCTTATGTGTCAGATATAATTGATAAAGAAGATATACTTTTTCAACAAAAAAATAATACTTTTTGGAATAAATTAAAAACTATTTTCGGGAAAGAGAATTTTTTAGAAAGAAAAGACACTTATGGTTTAACACCTCTTATGCGTAAAACAATTATCTTGTCTTACATTAAAGAAAACCATGCATTACCTGTATTATTAGATTATCTAAGAGGATTAAATATTCTATTACTTGATACAAATCTCAGAAATATGTCACCCGTTGAAGCTGACGAATTATTTGAAATAATGTTATTCTTTTTAGCTAAAACGGATGATCCTATTCAAATCAAAAACGAAAAATTTTTCAGATTTAAAAGAGGAATTCACTTATTTAAAATGGGTGATTATTTTAAAGCAAGAGATCAATTTTTAGCTTCTAAAGAATTTCCAAATTTAGAGGAAGAGTCTCCAGTTTCGATTAGATTAATTTTAGCACATATATTTCAATCGGAGTTAATGATCGCAAAATGTCATTTCCAAATAAAAGATTATAAAGCTGCAATGAGTTCTATATCTAATTTAGAAAGTACTTTGCACAATGTGGATGGAAGAGATGGCGGTAGAATTGATAGAGAATTATTAAAAGATTATAAGCGGACAAGAATTGAAGTTCTAAAAAAATTAGGTAGAACTAGGGAAGCTGAAGAAATGGAAGAATGAGTCTAGTTTATTTTGATTATAATGCAACTCATCCTCCATTTCAGAATATTTTAGATAGATCTTTAAAGAATTATTCGGAAAATTTTTACAATCCTTCTGGTCCAACTAGATATTCTTTATCTAAACAAGCTTTGATTGAAACTGCTAGAAGTTATTTTTCTAATATTACAAAAAAAGAAAAAGATAAAATAGTATTTTCCAGTACAGGAACAGAAGCAAATTTATTTTTATTAAATTGTATAAAAGAAATTCATAACGAAGTTATAGTATCCCCATTTGAACATTCTTCAATTTATGAAAATTTACATTCTTTAAAAATCCCATTTAGACTAATTAAAACAAATAAATCTGGTTTAATAGATTTAAATGATTTAGAAACAAAATTTACTGAAAAAAAAGCTCCATTAATTTTAATCTATGCAGCAAATGAAACAGGTGTAATTCAACCAATTTATGAAGCAAAAAAAATTTTGAATGAATTTCCAATTTATTCTGATCTGATGCAAGCTTATGGAAAAATTCCAATTGATTTTGATTTATTATCTGGTTTTAGTTTTAGTGGTCACAAAATTGGGGCTGGATTTGGTGCAAGTTTAACTTATTTTGAAAATTTAGAAAATGAGTTTGGAATATTAAAAGGTGGAAATCAAGAAAATGGCCACAGAGCTGGAACAGAAAATTCTATGGCAATAGAATCATTTATGGAAACTAGCAAAATCCAACTAGAAAATTTAAATACAAAAAATGAAAAATTAATTCAATTTAGAAATTTAATAGAATCAGAATTTAAAAAATTAAATATCAAAATTATTTCCGAAAATTCTCAAAGGCTTCAGTCAACAATATTTATGATTTTGCCTATTGAAGAAATTGATTTTTTTATGTTAGGAATGGAAGAAAGAGGAGTTCTTGTTTCAAACGGTTCTTCTTGCAAATCTAGAACTAGAGAAGCATCTAAGAATTTATTAAATATGGGTTATTCAAATGAAGAAGCTTTAAGAGCAATTAGGATTTCAATGGGTTATTTTACAACTAAAGAAGAAGTTGATAAATTGATTCTAACTACAAGTGAAGTAATCAATTTACTTAAATAAAAAACTATTTTTTAAAAAAAGATTTTTCAATATAGTGCGAAACTGATCGAAGCGGTGTCAAAATTTTTTTAAACATTGAGTTATTTTCAGAATAATAATAATAAGAAAAAGTTTGAATAAAAAATTTTGACAAGAGCTGAGAGCAGGTTTTTTTCACTTAAACCTTTTTTCCTTATCTTGAAGAGGAAAAAAGGTTTAAGTGAAAAAATTCGCCCAAATTTATAATTTTAAATTTTTAATTTTTTCTATTGCTTCTATTACATTTTCTTTAGATCCAAAAGCTGATAGTCTAAAATATCCTTCTCCTGATGGACCAAACCCAGAACCAGGTGTTCCAACAACTTGAACCTCAGAAAGTAATTTATCAAAAAATTCCCAAGAAGATAAATTTTTCGGAGTTTTTAACCAGATATAAGGAGCATTTTCACCACCAAACACCTCGTAGCCGAAACTTTCTAAACTAGTTTTAATTTTTGAAGCATTTGACATATAGTATTCAATATTTGCAGCAACTTCTTTTTTTCCTTCAATTGAATAACAAGCAGCAGCAGCTTTTTGGATTGGATAAGATACACCATTAAATTTAGTTGTATGCCTTCTTGACCATAATTGATTTATCGAAATTTTTTCACCTGTTCCAGTATAGCCCATTAATTCTTTCGGTATTACTACAAAAGCACATCTTGTTCCTGTAAAACCAGCCGTTTTGGAAAAAGATCTAAATTCCATTGCAACTTCTTTTGCACCATCTACTTCAAAAATGGAATGAGGTAAATTTTTATCTTGGATAAATGCTTCATAAGCTGCATCATATAAAATGATTGATTTATTTTTGTGGGCATAATCGATCCAAACTTTTAATTTTTCTTTTGTAATTGTTGTTCCAGTTGGATTATTTGGATAACAAAGATAAATTAAATCAACCCTTTCTTGAGGTAAATCAGGCTCAAATCCATTTTCTTTTGAACAAGGAAGATAAATTAAATTTTCATATCTGCCATCTATACCAGAGTTACCAGTTCTTCCTGCCATAACATTTGTGTCTACGTAAACTGGGTAAACAGGATCTGTTACTGCAATTTTAGAATCTAAAGAAAAAATTTCTTGTATATTTCCAGTATCACATTTTGAACCATCAGAAACAAAAATTTCATCAGTTGAAAAATTTACGTTGCGAGCTTTAAAATCATTTTCTAATATCGCTTCTAATAAAAAGGAATATCCTTGTTCTGGTCCATAACCTTTAAATCCTCCAGAAGAAGACATTTCATCTGAAGCATCTTTTAATGCTTTAACAATTGATGAAGGAAGTGGGAGAGTTACATCTCCAATTCCAAGTCTAATAATTTTTTTGCTTGGATTTTCTTCAGAATATTTTTTAACTCTTTTGCTAATTTCTGGAAATAAATATCCAGCTTTTAGTTTTAAATAATTTTCGTTAATGATAGCCATAAATTTTTTTAACTCCAATTTACATAAATTCTAAGACTAGAGTCAAGTAAATTAATTCTTTATTATTAGTTATCTTTAAGTTTGAAAAAATCGATTATATATTTAATTGCTTTTTTTCTTTGACCTAAAAATAAATTGATTAAAGAAATTTCTAAATTTAATTTTAAATTTTCTTCTTTAGAATTTTCTTTTTTTAATTTATATAATTTTGTATTTCTTAAATCTAATAATTTTTCCGAAGTATCAGTTTTTTGATTTGAGTCTTGAAAATTTAAAAAAGAATTATTTTCATTAGAATCTAGAAATTCATTTAAAAAGTTAAATGCATCTAATTCTTTATCCAGTTTTAATAAAACTTTTGTTTTTCTAATTACTTCATTTTTATCAATTGGATTTAATTTGAGATATTTATCTAAAAACTCTGAACATTCGATAAATTTATTTTGTTTATATAGAATATGAATTATCATCTGAAGATTTTTTTCATTTGTAGAATCCAGTTTTATTGAATTTCTTAAATAAATTTCAGCATATTTATCAGAATTATTTTTATAATAAATTTCTGCTAATAAATTATGTGACGGTAAAAACTTTCGATTTAACATTAAAGATTTTTTTAAATAAAAAATTGCTGTTTTGTACTTTAAGTTTTCGTATAAAAATTTGGAATAAAAATAATAATTGGAATCATTTGTTTTATGCTTAAGTAGTTTTTGGAATAATAGTGCAGCTTTTTTTATATTTTTTTCATTTGTATAAATTTCTAAAAGTTCTCTAAAAGCCAATTTGTTCCCAGTATCAACTTCAATAGCAGATTCAAAAAATTTTATAGCAGATACTAAATTTTCTTTTTCTTTATATACATTTCCGATTTCATAAATCTCTTTAGATTTTTGAATTTTATATTCTTTATAATCCAAAACTTTAACTCACTTTAATTTAAGCAGTATTTTTTTTGAATCATATTAAGTTAATCTTTTATTTTAGCAATGATTTTATAATAAAAAATAAAAAAATATTTCTATTTTGTCGATATTTAAAGGTAGTAGAGGTAAAGGGATGAAACATATTTTATTCATTTTAAGCATAATTTTTTGGATTTCATGTTCAACAGTTCAAAAAGAAGAAGTGAAAACTACTAATGAAATTGAAGAATCTAACCAAGAAGAGAAAAAATTTGAACAAGTTGGATTTGCCACACTTTATGGATTCCAATTTCAAGGAAAAGAAACTGCTAGTGGTGAAATTTTTGATAATGAAAAATTAACTGGTGCTCATAGAGATATGCCTTTAGGTTCAATTGTAAAAGTGCAAAATTTAGGTAATAATAAAACTACTAATTTAAAAATTAATGATAGAGCTTATCAATCCGGGATACTTTTAGAAGTATCACAAAAAGCTGCAACTGAGTTAAGTTTTGATAATTCCGGAGTTGCTAAAGTTGGAGTAAATTTAATAGAAAAACCAAATGATGAATTAAAATTAATGAAAGATGATTCATTTGGGGTTGATGATGATGAAGATGATGATGACGATGATGTAGATGATGAAACTAGTCCACCAGTTAAACCAGATACAAAGAAAAAACCTCCAGTTATTGTAACTCCTCCACCAAGCAAAACTATTACTCCACCTCCTGCGAAATCTGTTACTCCTCCTCCTGCAAAAAAAATTGAAACATCTCCTGTTGTCCAAGTTCCAAATGAAGTTCCAACAAGTTCCCCAACAGTTGTAACAGGACAACCCAAAGGTTTTACTGTTCAAATTGGTGTATTTAAAGAAGAAAAAAGAGCAGAAAATTTTAGAGATGTAATTAAAAAAGAGTATACTGAAAAAGTTTTTATGTTCTCTCGTGCAGGTACTTATGTAGTTCAAATTGGTGATTATGCCAAACGAGCTGATGCAGAAAACTTAAGAGATAAATTAAAATCAAATAAAGTTCCAAATTGTTTCATACCTCCTAAATTTTAATTTTTTTTACCTCTAAGTTTTTCTTAGAGGTTTTTTTATTTTCAAAACTAAATTTTTAAGTTTTAATATCTGCGTTTCTTTTCATTTACTATTACATGCGATTGTTTTACAATAGTAAATGAAAGGTCGGGCTTTATGCTACAATCTTTTTTCTGAAAAATGAAAAAAGATTTCCGCTTCAATCCCTAACGCTTTAAGTAGTATCAATAACTTGACTTTTGGTCATGAAAGTATTCAGTAAGGTTAAATGATTTAATATTTTTTTTGTAAATCGATTTAAAATTCCAACCAAGCATCTGGAAAAGCATTTCTAATTTGATTTTCAATTGTTAAACTTAATTCAAGTTCTGCTAAAGAAATTTTTTTTATTTTTTTTAACTGAAGTATCTTTTCCGGAATTTCTTTAATTTTATTAAAACCAAGATAAATTGTTTCTAAGTTTTTTAATTCAGCAATTTCTTCTGGAATTTTTTCTAATTTATTGGAACTAAGCTCTAACCATTTTAATCTATATAAATTTTTTATATCTTTTGAAACTATTTCTAAATTTGTTCCTGATAAGGAAAGTCTTTCAAGACTAATCATATCATATAAATCTTCAGATACAACTAAATTAGGATTATTTCCTAAATATAGATTTTCAATTTTTAAATCATATACACTAGATGGTAATTCTTTTAATTCATTAGAAATCAAATTTAAAAAATGAAGTTTTTTTAGTTCTCCAATTGTCCTCGGTAGTAGTTCTAAGTCATTTCTCATTAAATTTAAATAATCCAATTTTTTTAAGCTACCAATTGAATAAGGGATTTCAACAAGTAAGTTATCTGAAATAGAAAGTTTTTCTAAGTTTTTTAATTTTGTTATTGAAGTGGGAAATTCTTTAAATTTATTATTATCCAGATTTAAATAAATTAACTTATTTAAATTAGAAATTGAATTTGGTAATTTTGTCAAAAAATTTTTTTGTAAATGAAGAATTTCTAAATTCTCTAATTCAGAAATTTCATCTGGAATATCTGAAAGGTTCTGCTCTGAAAGATCCAATTCACAAACAGTTCTTTTATTTTCAGAATTAATTGCTAGTTTAAAAGATTCAAATTTCAAACATGCTTTTTGAGAAAATATATAGGAATTAAAAATTAGAAAAATAATTAGAGTTTTCATCCAAATAAAAAAAACTGAAAACTTAATTTTTGCAAGTAAAAAAAAAATTAAAAATTCTATTTTTTAAATCGAAATCATCTACTTTTTAAATAGTTAATGTCTAAAATGTGTTTAAGCAAAATAGGAATATTAAATGGAAAAAAAAAGATTAATCCTGGTTGATGATGATCCCATAATCACAGAGGTGGCAAAAATTTCTTTAAATAAAAATGATTTTGAAGTATTTGCAACAAATTCTCCCAAAGAAGCAATAGAAGAATATTACAAAAAACCTACATCAATCCTTGTTACTGATTTGAATATGCCTGAGATTTCTGGATTAGAATTAATAACAAGGATAAAAAATAGCAATCCTTTACCACTTTTTTTAGTTTTAACTTCTGCTACAGAAAAAGAATCTATTGAAGATTTAGTTTCAAAAAAATTAATTTTTGGTTATATTTATAAACCTTTTTCTAGAGAAGATTTTGCAAATAAAATTAAAGCTGCATTTGAAGTAGTTGAATCACATTTTCTTGTTTAAAATTATTATAGAAATTTAGATTTAAAAAGAAATTATTATTTTGATGTATTATTTTCCTTGATGAAAATATCTCTGAAATTTAAACTGATTGTATGATTGAAAAGAAAGTAATAATTGTAGATGATGATCCAATTATTTTGGAAGTTGCTAAGGCTTCTTTAAAACAATCAAAATTTGAAGTTTTTTCAACAACTAATCCTAAAGAAGCTATTGAAGAGTATCTCAAAAATCCCACACTAGTTTTTATTTCAGATTTGAACATGCCAGAAATTAGTGGCTCTCAAATTGTAGATCAACTCTTAAAAGCTGGAAAATTACCAACTTTTATTGTTCTAACTGCTAAATCAGATATCAATACTGCAATTGAATTATTTCAGAAAGGTATACATGATTATATTTTAAAACCCTTTGCAACAAATGAGTTAATAACAAAAGTGAACAAAGCATTTGAGTTTGCTGAAATGAAAATGATTAATCAGAATATTGAAAAAGAAAGAGAACTTAGAATACAACACCAACTTGATTGGAATTTATTTAAAGAAGGTTTAATCAAAAAAGAAACTGATAAAACTGATTCAGGTTTAATGACTAGTATCAATTCTAGTTTGGTTCAGGGAGCTGGTCTAGGTGCTTTATCGCCACTTGTCGCTTTGATTAAAGATACTGCAATTCTAGATGGTGAGTATTTTAAAATTGAAAAAGATCTTATTGAGACTTTAATTGAAACAACTTCTTTTTCAGATAAACTAATTGTAATAATTGGTGAAATTGATTATATTATCAATAATGAATTAGAAAAAAAAGCTTTTTCAATTAAAGATTTAAAAAATTTAATTGAAGATATAATTTTAGAAAATAAAACTTTTATTGAAAATAGAAATCATCAAGTTAAAGTTTCAGATTTTAATATACAAACTAAAATTAAAATTATGATTAATGAAGAATACTGTAGAGCAATGTTTAAAGAATTACTATTCAATGCATTGAAGTTTTCTGATGCAAATTCAAAAGTGTATGTTTTATTCGAAACAAATAATGATTCATTTAATGTTTCTTTTTTAAATACACCTGAGCAAAATTCAACTGAAAACCAAGGAATAAATAATGAGTTTCAATCATTAATTTTTGAACCGTTTTTTAGAATTTCTAGAGGAGTTCATGAACAATATGAAACTTTGGATTTTGGACTTGGGCTCACATTAGTTGATAAAATTGTAAGAAATCATAAAGCAAAAATTAGAATAAACAATTTAAAAAACTTTTTAGAAAATATGAACACTTTTTTAATTAGTTTTACTATTGAATTTCCTTATACGTTTGAGTAAAAAAACTGATTCATTTTAAAAAATCCTTTTCCAAATCAATTCTTATAAAACAAAGGAAATAAGAAATATTTTCTTGAATAATTTATCACTGGATGTATCCATGAGAGAAATCAAAACAGTCACAATTCTTGGTGCTAATGGCTCAATGGGAGCAGGCTCTGCTGCTATCGTTGCGGCTTTTGGTGAAGCAAAAGTTTACATGTTAGCTCGTGAAGAAGCTAAAGCAAAAGAAGGAATCACAAAAGCAATCAAATCTGTTAGAACAGATACAATCAAAACAAGAATGATTGCTGGAAGTTATGAAAAGGATTTACAAAAAGCTGTTAGTGAGTCTGACTGGGTTTTTGAATTAGTTGCCGAAAGTTATGAAGTAAAAGAAAAAATAAATTCTGAAATAGCAAAATTTAGAAAGCCAGGAACAATTGTATCAACTGTTTCTTCAGGTCTTTCAATCGAAAGACTTTCAAAAGCTTTTGACTTGGATGGACAAAAACATTATTTTGGTACACATTTTTTTAACCCACCTTATAAAATGATTTTATGTGAGCTTGTTTCCCATAAAGGATCAGATAAAAAAGTTTTTTTAGAACTTGGAAAATATCTAGATCAAAAATTAAGAAGAGCAGTTGTGTATACTAATGATACTCCAGCATTTGCTGGAAATAGAATTGGTTTTCAGTTGATGAATGAAATTGCACAATACGCTGAAAAATATTCTGACAAAGGTGGAATTGCTTTAATGGATACTATCATGGGTGGTTTCACTGGAAGAGCGATGGGACCACTTGCTACTGTAGATTTTGTTGGACTAGATGTTCACAAAGCTATCGTGGATAATTTATATGAACAAACTAAAGACCAAGCCCACGAAACTTTTAAACTTCCTTCTTATATCCAAAAATTAATTGATGCCGGTAAACTTGGTGCAAAAACTGGTGAAGGTTTTATTAAACGATCAAAAACTGCTGATGGAAAAAGAGAAAAATTTGTTTATAATATTAGCACAGGAAATTATGATCCTTATCCAAAATTTAACATTGAATTTACAAAAGTAGCTAGCAAAAAAATTGCTGCTTCAGATTATTTTGGAGCAATGAATGTTATTAAAGAAGCAAAAGGTTTTGAAGCTGAACTTTGTAGATATTTTTTAGCAAGGTATATTTCTTATTCTCTTTCAATTGTTGGAGAAGTTGTTGAAACGAAAGAAAATGCAGATGCAGCCATGGGATTTGGTTTTAACTGGGTTCCTGCCTCAGCATTAGTTGATTATTTAGGTGGAGTTGTAGAAGCAAAAAAATTTCTCGCTGAATCTAAAATTGAAATTCCGCCTGTACTAGCAAATGCTAATCCAAAAGAAAAATTTTACAAGTTACAAAATAAACTAGATGCAAGAGCATTATTTAGAGGATAAGGAGAAATTATATGGGTAGTGAACAAGTATTTGTACTCGGTGGAGCTCAAACTGATTTCCAAAGAAATTGGACTAAAGAAGGTAAAACTTTTCTTTCAATTATGAAAGAAGTTGTAGAAGATGGACTAATCGCAACTGGGATTGATTATTCTGAACTTCAAAAGTTAAATAAAAACAATCGTATTGGAGTTTTTGTGGGAAATTTTGATGCTGAACAATATGCTACTCAGGGTCATCTTGGTGCTTTTTTAACAGAAGTTCATCCTGCTTTTAATGGAATTCCTGGGGGTAGATTTGAAGCTGCTTGTGCATCAGGTTCAATTGCATTAGATGCAGCTGCCACAAAAATCAGAGCAAATGATTATGATGTGGCAATTGTAGTTGGTGTCGAAATTATGAAAACAGTTAATTCGGCAATTGGTGGAGATTTTTTAGGAACAGCTGCTTATTACGAAAAAGAAGCTAAAGGTATAGAATTTCCTTTTCCAAAATTATTTGGTAAATTAGCTGATGTGATTTTAGAAAGATACAAATTAAAAGAAGAAGTATTTATGAATGCACTAGCAGAAATTTCTAGAATCAATTACGCTAATGCTAAAAGAAATCCAAACGCACAAACAAGATCTTGGTTCATGAATAAAGAACATGCAGTTACTCGTGGTGGTGAAAATAATATGGCTGTTGGTGGTAGACTTTGTATAGCTGATTGCTCTCAAGTTACCGATGGTGGTGCATTTCTAGTTTTATCTTCTAAAAAATATGCAGCAGAATATGCAAAAAAAAGAAAACTAAAATTAAGTAACATTCCAAAAATTAAAGGTTGGGGTCATCGTGTTGCTCCAATTACATTTGAAGGAAAAGTTGCTGAATCTTTAGGGAATAAATATATTCTTCCTTGGACAAAACAAACAGTTGATGACGCTTACAAAAGGGCTAAACTTGATGTAAAAAAAATTGATGTATTTGAAACCCATGATTGTTTTACTTCCTCCGAATATGCTGCTGTTTCAGCTTTTGGAATTTCAGCACCAGGCAAAGAACATGAAGCTATTGAAAAAGGGGTAATTGATTTTGATGGAAAAAAACCAATTAATCCTTCAGGTGGTTTAATTGGAGTAGGTCATCCAGTTGGAGCTTCAGGAGTGAGAATGATGTTGGATCTTTACAAACAAGTAACTGGAACTGCTGGAGAATATCAAGTTAAAGGTGTTAAAAATGGTTTAATGTTGAACATTGGTGGTTCTGCTACTACAAATGTAGTTTTTATCCTTGGAAAATAATCTTCAACATGAAAATGAGTGTAATTCAAATTACACTCTTCAAGTCCCAAAAAACTAACCATTAATTATTAGATCATGTATTTACCACGACATACAGAAATGAAAACTAAATCCAAAATAAATTTTGGATTATTTTTTTTCTTAACTATTGTATTAGTTTCAATTTTTTTGTCTATTTGGTATTGGAAAAAAATTAGTTTTTATTTTTCAGGAAATTCAAAACTAAAAGTTGCTAGAATAGAAGAACAAATTTTTCCTTATATTGAAAAAGGAAAAATTCCCAAGAATTTAATTGAAGACTTTAAAACTATTTCTGGGTTATATTTTGATTCAGGTACAACTAATCCCAGTGCAAATTTTTTTCTAGCAAAATCAAATTATTATGAAGTCTTTAATTCTTTAAAGATTAGTAATGAAGAAATTATTTCTATTAATTCTTTAAATAATAGGATTAAATTTATTGAAAATCCAAAATTAAGAAATGAATTTGAAGAAATGTATAAAAAGGCACTAAGAGCTAAAGCATTTAGTGAAGATTTTAGTGAAAAAGAACAAAATTTGGTTTTATTATTTTTATATGAATCAATTTATCAAAAAAAAATCTCAGATTTAATGAACGAAAAATTAGATTATCAATTAATTCCAAAAGATTTAAAAAAAATTTATCTTATTCTTAATTTCTTTTCTATTCCAAAAACTGGAAATGTAATAAATTTAGAAAAATTTTTTATACTTAATGAATCTGAAAAAATAATCAATTTATCAAACGAAGAAAAAAAATTTTTACAAGCAGTTACTGAGTTTTATAAAAATGATTTTGTAAAAGCTTTAGAATTATTTAGAGAATCAAAAACTGAATTAAATCAAGTTGGAATTGAAGCAACAAAATATGAAGCTGAAATTTTTGCTAAACAAAATCTTAGTGAAAAAGCAATTTTAATTTTAGAAGATTTATATCAAAAAACCGGTTCAAATAATGAAACTATTTTAATTCAAGTTAAAGAAATTCTCAAAACAAAAACAGGTCTAAAAACCAAATTGGAACTATAAATGCTCAAATCAAACTTCAAAATTCCAGAAAATTTTAGAATTAAAATTCCTGGTGATAAATCTGTATCTCACAGATCAGTTTTATTTTCTTCTCTTTCAGAAGGTGTTTCAGAAATAACAGGATTTTTAGAAGCTGAAGATCCAATCAACACAATGAAATCATTTTCAAAATTAGGTGTTGATTTTCAAAAAAAAGGAATTGGTAATTATATAGTAAATTCACCCGGAAAATTTCATTTAAAATCTCCAAAAGAAGAGTTGGATTTTGGAAATGGTGGAACTGGGATCAGGCTTTCAGCAGGACTATTATCTGGACTAGATAAAATAAACACAATTCTTACAGGTGATGCTTCTCTAAAAAAAAGACCTATGAAAAGAATTATCGAACCTTTAAAATTAATGGAAGCTCAAATTGATTCAATCAATTCTGATGATAAAGTTCCTTTAAAAATTACAGGAAAAAAACTAAAACCAATTTCCTATTTTTCAAAGCTATCTTCAGCACAAGTAAAATCTTGTTTGATGCTCGGGGCGATTTCTTCTGATGTTAGTTTGGAATATGAAGAAGAGGAACTTTCTCGTGATCATACAGAAAATATGTTAAAATTTCTAGGTGGTAAAATTCTTTTTGAAAAACCAACAAAATTTAAAATTGAACCTCCTTTCATTTTTAATGGTGCAAAGTTTAAAGTTCCTGGAGATATTTCTTCAGCTGCTTTTTTTATTGTTTTTGGTTTACTTGCTGAAAAAGGAAATTTACTTATTGAAAATGTTGGACTAAATCCTGCAAGAACAGGTATTTTAAAAATTCTTAGAGAAATGGGTGGAAAAATTATAGAAGAAAATATTCAAGAAGAATGTGGTGAAATAATAGGTGACCTAAGAATTTTTCCTTCAGAATTGAAAAAAATAGAAATTACAAAAGACTTAATTCCCTCTATCATAGATGAGATTCCAATACTTGCAATTGCAGGATTATTTTCAAAAAATGGTTTTGAAATTAGAAATGCTGAAGATTTAAGAGCAAAGGAATCTGATAGAATTCATTCAATGGTAAAAAATTTAAAATCAATAGGAGTAGAAGTAAAAGAACATCAAGATGGTTATGAATTTGAAGAAGTTAAAAGTATAACTTCAAATTTAATTGAATCTTTTATGGATCATCGAATTGCAATGAGTTTTTTAGTTTTAAAAAATTTGACAAAGTGTGAGTTAAGTATTGATGATGATACTTGGATTGATACATCTTTTCCTGATTTTAAAGAAATTGTATCAAAGCTAAATTCATAATTTTTTTGGATAGTTGAATTTTTAAATAACTAAAATTCAAAAAAAAATTACTCAAAACTTTTGAAGTTTTCAAAAATGGTTTACTGAATAGTTAAAGACTAAAGAAATGAGGGTTTCCCTAGGAAACCCTTTTTTTTGAAGAAATTATTTTGCTGATTCTTCAGTTGTAGAATCTGCTGGTGCTTCTTTAGCAGCTGCTTTTTTTGCTTTTTTTGCTTCTTTTTTTGCTTTTCTTTTTGCTTTTCTTGCTTCTTTCTTAGCTTTTTTGTCAGCTTTTTTCTTTTCGATTTTTTCTTTTTTCTCAGCTTTTTTTTCTGCTTTAGTTGAAGGAGCAGTTTTAGCGTCTTTAGAAACTTCTTCTTTAGTTTCTGGTGTATCAGTTTCTTCTTCTTGAGCAAAAACATTTGCTACAGAAAGGAAAGAAGTAATAAGGATAAGTAACCCTAATTTTTTTAACATATCATTCTCCGTGAAATTGGCTAAGATTTCTAAAAAAGAAATCTTTCAAACTAGAATTTCTAGACTATTTAGAAATTCAATTAATTTAGTAAAAAAATTTCATAGAAAATTTCTTCATACCCTTCTTTTAATTTTACTTTTTCTAAAATTACATTTTCTTCTAATTCTAAAAATTTTTTTTCAATTTGAAGTGAAACTAATTCTTGATTTGTAATAAAGATGGATGAAAAGTGTTTTTCAAGTGCTCTAACAAGATAAGGATATTCAATGAAGTCTCCTCGTTCAGTATACAAAACTTTTTGTTTAGCAAAATAACTTTCAGATAATATTCCATAACCAGGTTTTGTTAAAACTGCATCTACTGCTTGAACTAAATTTGGGTAATATGCATTTGGGATGTTAATCACTTTTTTATGATTTAGTTTTTCGTAACCAGATACAACTAAATAGGAATTTTTTGATAAATTTTCAAAATTAAAATTTTCTTCTAATCCATAAGCTCCAAATGAAAATAAAAAATATTTTTTATCATCTTCAAATCCAAATTTTTTTCTAGTATCAATTTTATTTAGATTTGGTTTTCGTCCGATAAGCCCAATTTTTTTTTGATTTGGTAATGAAGCTGTTGGAGTATAAAATGGAAGAATTAAAGACTTGTTTGAATAGGAATATTCTTTTTTGATTTCTAAAATATAATTTTCAAACTCAGGAAAATTTTTTAAATAATTACTAGAGTTGTTGCAAAATAACAAATCGTCTTAAAAAAAACTTGTACAAAAACAGTAGAATAATTTATTTTCCATATGAAAGATATAGAAAAGATTTTAAAAAAGAAAAGGTTATGTCTTGCGTTGACC
>JAAFIR010000055.1 GCA_013297885.1 Leptospirales bacterium
AAATGCTGATCGTAGATAAGTTTAGAAGTGTTCATATAAATAGTCTAGGGCAAAAGTCATATTCAACTAATATTTTTTTGCAAATTTAGGATTTTTTTTTAATTATAATTCTGAAAAATTGAACAAGCAAAAAATTTTGCATAACTATTCGATTTTAGAATACAAAAAAGTTTCTGAATACAGAAAAATTTCTCAAAGCAAACAAGTTCATTTTGCGAAAAAATCTACCAAGACGAAAAAGTGCTTCGATTAAAAAAAGTTTTTATTCCTCTACAAATTTATAGTTTACAAAATGAATTTTTCATTAAAATAAAATCCATTTTTTTAAAAAAGTTTAAATTCATAAATCCCATTTTGCATAACTATTCAGATTTAGGTGGGCTTCAGTATTGGGTAAAAAAATGCGATAGTGATAGAAGCGAAAATACTTTTTCATAATTAAGTAAAAGATTATTTTAACAAAGAAGAATTGAAAAAGATTGAAGCGAATAGCACGGTCGCTCGAAGAGCGAATCGCACAAACTTTTAAATTCGACTCGAAATTTCATTTTATCTCCAAAAGCTTGCCCAAAAATATCCAACTAGCACGAGCCAAGAAATTACTTGTCCCAAAAAAAATGAAATAGATGCTCCAATTACACCGAATTCAGGAATTAATTGAATATCCAAAAAATAACCAAACAATAGACGAAGAAATGCAAGGATTGCTAGAATTTGTGGTTTGCCCATCGCAAAAAGTGCAATACCCATTGGTGCAAAAACTAATTGTAACAAATAATTTGGATATAAAATTTTAAATACTAGAATTGATTCTTGGTATTTATTCTGGAATAACAAATTTAAAATAGGTTCAGCCAAAAAAAATCCAGGTGATAGAATTACACCCATTGTCATTCCAATTAGAATCGATTTGTATAAAGTTTTTTTAAACTCAGGTTGATCTATTTGAGAAGCAAGTTTTGGATATACTAAAGAATTTAGTGTTGATAAAATAATTACAAACCCACTAAATAATTGGAGTGCAGTTCCATAAACAGCCACATCATTTGGTGTATGAAATTGATGAATCATAAAAATTTCTAATCTATCTGAAGTGATTGCAAGTATAGTTGCTAAGAATGCCCAAAGATTAAAAGAACTAATATTTTTAATTTGAGAAAATAATTCTTGGTTTGATTCAGAATTCCAATACAATTTGTCTTTTGGGAAAATTAAAAAAAATAATAGTAAAATAAAAATAGGACTAATCGTAAAAATAACTAAAATATCTAAATAAGTAAGAGGGCTTTCGAAATAGTTTGCACAAAAAATTAATAAAATAAGTCTCACTAAATTTGTAAGTGGATTCCAAATAGATAAAGAAAAATAATATCTAAAACTAATAAATATACTTTCAAAATAAGATATAAAGGAAATGATAATTCCACCAATAATCACTGCAAATATAGGAATGATTTCTTCTTTAAAAAATAAAAATGCAATGACTCCTGAAAAAATTAAAATTAAAATAGAAATGATTTTGATTATTAAACTTGCTTGTAGTATGTTTCCTATTTTAGCTTTATTTTCTAAACTAGTTGAAAGAAATTTAATAATCGCAGAAGGAAGTCCAAATTCAGCAATAGCCAAAACTAATGGAATAAAACCCATATAATACTGAAACTTTCCGTTTTCAGAACGAATTAGTAAATTTACAGCAAGAATCATAAATGCTAAATTGCATAAAGAAGCAAAAACTTTAGAAGCACTAACTGAAATAGATGATTTGAATAATTTTGAATTTAAAATTTTTCTAAATAAATCTATCAATTAGTTTTCCACTTAGAATATAAAATTGGAGCAATTGCAACTAAATTAAAATTTAGCAAAGAATATTTTATATATCTAAATAAAGTTTCATTTGCTTCTAAAACTTTTCCTAAAAAAGTCATACCAAAATAAAAAATCAATATAAACCCTAGAATAATTCCAGCTCTTTTTATAAAATCATTACCTTTAGAGACTTTATTCCAATTCTTTTTATCAGGAAAAAATAAATCTAAAAAAACAAATCCAATTACACCTCCTGAAATAGAACCTGCACAAGCAATTATTAAATCAATAGAAGACTCAGACATAATTGTTCCATTTGATTTAAGTAAGATGGAACTTAAAGTTATAACAATTATGACTAAAATGATCGTTCTAAAATATTGTTTCTTTTTTTCTATTGGAAAATTGATTTCAAAAAAATTTGGAAATTTTAAAAATAAATATTCGATAAGAGCTAAACTAATTAGTCCAATTAAAAATCCACCAATTACATCTCCAGGAAAATGCATTCCAGAATACAATCGACTAAAGGGAGTAAATAAAATTATGAACAAAGCAAAAATACGCAAATAAATATTTTTAAATTCTAAAAATAAAATTCCCCAAACAAGAATTGAAATTTGTGTATGTCCTGATGGAAAACCATAAGATGATTCTTTGATAAAATTAGCTTGTGAATTTAAAATTGATTCGGATAATCCAAAAGGTCTCACAGATTCAAAATGATATTTTGCAAATCCATTTATAATTCCTGAGCCTAGTAATGCTATTGCGAGTTTAATTCCTAAAATTCGATTATAACATAAATAAATAAATGGAAGTAGAAAAACAAAAAATTTATCTCCTCCAAGAATATGGCATAAAATAGAAGAATATTTTAAAAATTCACCGACCCAATTTGTTGGGTGAGGAATTAACTCTAAAAAGAGATTTCCAAAAAGGAAATCATTTTCAAATAATACATGTTGTTCCATTCTTCACCATTTTTCTATTTTAGAATACTCTTTGCAAACCAAAATTGTTTCACCTATAAAATCTTTTCCATGTATAGTTATTCCTTTGATAAAAGAATTCGAAGAAATACAAGTTGCACTCATTCCACAAATTTCTGATTGGATTAAATCTTTTATATCCAAGATATCTTCAGGTTTTTTTCCATATGCTTCCCATTTTAGTTTGTATTTTTCTTCATGAGGTTTTAGTCTTCCTTTAAATTCAGAATTGGTACATTTGGCAATAATTGCACCCACCACTCCTTCAGGGGCTCCAAATGTTCCAATTAACGCATCATAGTTTCCTAACTCTAAACAAATATCTAGAATACAAGAAATAGAACCAGAATCAATTAAACAAACTCCCACATCCAAATTTCTTAATTCAGAAATTAAATCTTTATGTCTTGGTCTATCTTGTACAACAATTCTTAAATCAGAAATATTTTTTTCAAGATTATCTGATAATAATTTTAAATTTTCTGAAATTGATTTTTCCATATCAAATGGAGATTTCATCTTTGGTCCAGCAATCCATTGTTCCATATAAGTTCCAGGAACAGGTAACATTTTATTTTTTTCTGTAAATGCAATTACTGAAAGCGAATTGGGTAAACCTTTTGCAAAATTATTCGTACATTCTAGTGGATCAACTGCCAAGTCTAAATGCAATTCACCTTGTCCCAAAATTTCATTTTCAAAAAGCATGGGTGCATTATCTTTTTCACCCTCACCAATTATAATTCTAGATTGAAAAGAATTTTTATTTAATTCAAGTCGCATTTTTTCTACTGCTAATTTATCTGCTTCGTCTTTTTTATTTTTTCCATAAAGAGGAATTGTTTCAATTGCAGAAAGCTTTGTAATTTCTTTAAATATATCCAAATAAAAACTAGAATTATACATCTAAATTCAATAGCTTAATTTTTTATTTTATTGTCAAAGTCTTCTTTTTTGATTCTTTACTTTGCTGAAATTATTTGACGATCCTGTAAAAGAAGCATACCTCTTATACTTATTGCTGAATACCCAATAAAATGCTTAAGTATTTGATTTGCACTTATATTCATCATAATTAATTCTAAATCTGGGTATTACTCATTTTGCATAGAAGCAACTTTCTCCCAAGTTGGAAAAAAATCTACATTTAGTTTTTTGTAAATTCTTGGGAGAATGTCAGATAGCTCTTTGATTTCCAAAAAACTTTCAGCATAATTTCCGTATAAAAAACAAGGCACAGGATTTTTGGTGTGTGTGTTTGTGGTGAGGTCTTCAGAATTTCCATGATCGGATGTGATGATGAGCAAATCTTTTTTTTCATCCATTCCATCCATCACACCTTCAATAAATTTTTCAACAGTGTGAGTAATTGTTTCTAAGTTTTCCCAATTTTGGTCATGCCCCATTTTATCTGTTAAAAAATATTCAAACAAAACCAAATCATGATCTAAATAATTTTTGGTTACATTTTTTCCAACCATGTACGGATCTCTAGGTTGCATTAATGGATGTGATTGTTCTAAAAAATCTTTTGCAAATTCACGAAGAAATTGGTGATTGATGTCCATAAAAATTCCTTTGTCTTCTAAAATTGATTCTAATTTTAGAAGAGGAATTTTGGAAGCAAGTTGGATCATTGTGGAAGCTGAAATTAGTTTTGGCTTATTTACCACATGAGAAAAATAAACAGGACTGTATGCGTTTAGAAAAGCGACTTTTTTGTTTCGTTCGTCTAGAACTTTGATACAAGACAATTCATTAATAATTTTTCTTAAAGTAAAACTTGGATAACCACTTACATGACGATTTAAAATTTCTGGAGCTTTGATTCCAGTCCAAATTGCAGTTTGACCTGTCGCAGATTGAGGCAAACCTTTAACACCCATACTTGCGTCTGTTTTGAGATAAACTGCATTTGCGAGTTTAGAATTTTCTGGAACAGGTTTTTCTGCGAGAGGCAAAAAAAATCCTTTAGCATATTTTGCATAAGGATTTTTGGATTCATCATTTTCTCCAAAACCAATTCCATCGATGAAAAAGTAGAAAATCAAATTCTAAAATGTTCCATTGGAAATTTGGAAGTAATTTCTTTTACTCCATCTTTCACTTTTTGTTTTGCTTTTTCATCGTTTATGTTTTCTAGCAAATCACAAATCAAATTTCCAACTCTTTCAAATTCTGATTTTCCAAGACCACGAGTCGTTAGAGCAGGAGAACCAATTCTAATTCCCGAAGTAACAGCTGGAGGTTTTTCATCATATGGAATTCCGTTTTTGTTCACTGTGATTCCAATATGATCTAATTCATTTGCAGCATCATTTCCAGTTAAACCTTTTATACTCACGTCCACTAAAATCAAATGATTATCAGTTCCACCAGAAATTAAACGAAACCCACGTTTTAAAAATACTTCAGCAAGAGTTTTTGAATTTTCTACAACACGACCAATATAAGTTTTAAATTCAGGCTCCAATGCTTCTTTAAAAGCGACAGCTTTAGCAGCAATCACATGCATCAAAGGACCACCTTGTACACCGGGAAAAACTCTAGAGTTTAAAATTTTTTCGTGTTCAGAATTTGATAAAATAATTCCACCTCTTGGACCACGAAGAGTTTTGTGAGTGGTTGTTGTAACAAAATCACAAAGCCCAACAGGAGAAGGATGGTAACCTGCAACAACAAGCCCAGAAATATGAGCGATGTCTGCCATTAATTTTGCTCCAACTGATTTTGCGATTTCAGCAAATTTTGAAAAATCAATCGTGCGAGGATAAGCAGAAGCACCCACAACAATTAATTTTGGTTTATTTTCTTTTGCAACTTTGTTCACTTCATCATAATCAATTAAATGAGTGTCGCGAGTTACACCATACGACAAAACTTTGTAAGTGCGACCAGAAAAATTTACAGGTGAGCCATGAGTCAAATGTCCCCCATGTGCTAAATTCATTCCCATAAATTCTTCACCTGGTTGAAGTGTTGCCAAGAACACAGCCATATTTGCTTGTGCACCAGAATGAGGTTGAACATTTGCATATTCCGCACCAAACATTTTTTTTGCACGATCAATAGCAAGTTGCTCAACAGTGTCTGCGTTTTCACAACCGTTATAATATCTTTTTCCCGGATAACCTTCTGCATATTTATTGGTCAATGTAGAATGATAAGTTTCGAGAACTGCACGAGATACAAAATTTTCAGAAGCAATCATTTCAAGAGAATCTTCTTGCCTAATGTCTTCTTTTTTTAAAGCCTCAAATATTTCTTTGTCTTGTTTTTCTAAATACATGAATTATCCTATAAAGTTTTTTGGGCGAATTTTTTGTGAGTCGTTGCATGCAACGTCTCTTCAAAAAAACGGGCTTTCCGCTACTTTGCTTCGCAAAACGCTTCAATCCCTTTCGCTACCTGAACACGAAAAATTCGGTTTCTAATGTATAGAATTTTTTAATAAGGCACACTGGCAAACAAATTCATGCTGCTTGATTAAGAATCTTTTTATGTATCTCAAACTTTGATTTTTCAAAAAAGTAGTAGGTCATTGCTAGTTTCAAGTGTTAACTAAAATTCTCCAAAAAAAAATATATTAAATTTATTTTTTAATAAATGATTATAATTAAAATAAATTTCAAGTTATCAATGAATCAGTCTAATACAATGTAGCAATAATGAGACAGATTCATTTATTTACAATTTTAATTTTATTAAGTTATAATCATTTTTTATTTTCAGAATCGGAGATAAGTAAAAAGTATATGAATGAATGGTTAAAAGAAACTACTTATATTGATTATTCCAATTTTTCTATTAAAGCAAAAATTTTAGAGTTAACAAATTCCCAACAAACAGATAAAGAAAAAGCAATTAGTATTTTTTTATTTGTTAGAGATGAAATTAAGTTTGGGTGGAGTAATAAATTTTATGATAGTAAAGCATCAGAAGTTTTAGCGGATAAAGTTGGTTATTGTAATACCAAGTCTACTTTATTAGTTGCTTTACTTCGTGGAGCGGGAATTCCAGCTAAACAACATTTTGTTGAAATAACTGGTAAGGTTTTATATGGATTTTCAATTCCTTCTAGTATAGTTGATCACTCTTATACAGAAGTTTATTTAGATAAAAAATGGATATCAATTGATTCTTATGTAATTGATAAAAATTTATTCCAAAACTCAATTGCCAAACTTAAACAAGAAGGATTGGAACAAGGTTACGGTATTCATTCAAAAGGATCAATTGAATGGGATGGTGAATCAGATTCTTTTATTCAATATGTTCCAACACAAAGAACCAAATCAAAGGACTGGGGAAATTTTGCAGATATAGAAGAATTTTATAAAAAAGCTGAGGGCACTCATAATCAATTAAATTTTTTCTTAAAACTAATTATCCCTTTTTTTATATCCACTCCAAATTCAAAAGTCAATAATTTTAGAAATAATATAAGTTAATTTTTTTAAATACTATCGGCAAGATGTAGGTACTTGTCTTGCATAAGTCTGACAAAGATACTACAAAGTTTGACTAATACAACTAAGCCGGCTTGGAGCAAGGAGGTGAACAGCATCCGAACATAGTTCACCTCCGCAGTGGATACTCGCAGTTAGGCGAAGGCATCAACGTCCTTATACGGGAAGTAGATTACATCTGTACATTTTTCTTCAATAATACTAAATAAGTCTACCTTTTTCTTCATTTTTAATTTTAAAACTCCTGCTATTAAATCTGCTAACTGAATATATGGATGATTTTTACTATCAAACATTTCAATATTATCAACTCTGTTAAATTTGAACTCTAAGTTTTTCTCTTTTAAGTAATTAAAAAATTCATTTTGAAATGCAGAATTTTTTTGGGAATATTGATCAAAGAAAAGACTGATATTTCCTTCAATATAATTCGTGATATTTTTTATTAGAAAATCGAATGAATATTTATAGAACGATTTTGAAGAGTTTTTAAATCCTTCTCCATACAATTCTTCCTTTATAAAACATACGCTTACAAATTCGTAATCAATTGTGTTTAGTTCTTTAAGAACTCGTGAATAGTCTTCATAGTTTAAGCCTCCTGATTTAAATTCATAATTTGTCGGTTTATGCAAAATTACTTTTATGAACGCAAATTTTTTATCTAATTCTAAGATTGGCTTTCCCAATAATAATTCCAGTCACAATGAAGAATGGATCGTTTTGCATATTATTTAAAGAAGGGACACCGGATTCATCAAAATATACACTATTCTTTCTTTTTACCTTATGGGAATAATTGTAGTTATCCAAATCTATTTTGTTTTTAATTAAAATTTTTAGATTTCTTAAGTGTTTAACTTCTGACCTGATTCTTCTTGTATAAAAATCTAAAGTTGTAATAGCATCATCTGCATCTTTGATAAAATAAATTCCCGTACTTGACGTTCCAATAAATATAGATGGGTCTCTACGCAAAGGTACAATTATCTTATGCTGAAAAGTTTCTTTTTTGTAAACTTTCTTCAGTCCGTTTTTCAAAGCATTGATAACGGAATTTATTGACTTCGCATTCTTCCTTCCGCAACATTCTGTAACTAAATAATCAATGAATAATTTTTTATCTTTTCCGTAATCATCATCCGCTTCTGGAAACCAATCCTGAGCTACTTCAATTAAATTCTTTTTTGATTTCATATATTTTTTTCAGGATAAGGAATTTTTAAGTCAACAGCAATTTGTTCAAATCCTATTTCATTTTTATACTTTTCAATATCTAATTTCTTGGTCATAACTTTTTGCCATCCTGATTCAACGATCTTATGATTTTCTCTAATAAAAGAATTTGGAAGAGTATACAATTCCGGGGAACTTAATCCGGTTTTAGTTTCTTTTTTTCTGTAATAGTAACCAATATTCAGAAATACGACTATTAGATAATCAAATGCGTCAAATGACTTTTGATTTACAGGAAATCCTCGATCTGAATCTGTTTGATATCTACTCTTTACTTGGATTCTTAATGCTTTTGATTGCTTCTTTGGATCTGGATTTATACAGATAAGATCATAGCCTTCATTATTAGGAGGAGCTTTGTAGGTTAAAATATTTCTCCTCAATAAAAATCCCATCGCCAAATATTCGGCTCCCAATGATACCACCGGCAATCTAAAAGAATCTTTTATCGTTATTTTTTTTGCCATATTATTTCCTTTTCTTTAAAAAGTTCGTTGATTCTTTCGCACAACGTCTCGTGGATCAATGCTGTCAAGTTAAGGAAAAATCCAAGTTGTACGATACTGTTATCGTATGAAAAAAAAACAAGATTTTTCCTCAATCTTCTAAAAAACTCGATTTATTCTTTAGGCTTCAAAAAAATGTTTCGAGTTAATGAAAAAGCTTTTAGTCGAAAAAGAATTCTCGATTTTCCCAAATTAGTTATTGCACTTTTATCTAATTTGTCCAAGACATTGAGTATTGAAGTATTTGATATGATTCAAACTTTTCAATTAGTCAATTATTCGAAACAGGCTTTTTCATGGGCTAGATTGAATTTAAAATATACAGCTTTTATTTATTTGAATAATCAAGTTGTTCAAAATTTTTATCTTGAGGATTACAAAACTTTTAAAGGTAGAATTTTATTAGCCGTAGATGGATTTACAATGAGCTTACCTAATGTAAAAAAGTTGGGAAAGAAATTTGGTTATGCAAAGAATCAGAAAAGTGATTCGATAAATCCGATTGCTTCCTGTATAGCAGTTTATGATATTCTGAATGAATTAATTTTAAGCTCAAGCATGAGAAGATATTCAACTGAAGAAAGAAAAATGGCTGAGAGTAGTATTGATAAAATTTTAAAATTAATTCCTTTAAAAAAATTCTTATTAGTTGCAGATAGAGGTTTTCCAAGTTTGGGTATGCTTTTTTATTTAGCCTCTAAAAACATTGATTTTGTTATCCGAAATTCATCTCCTTTCATAAAAGAATTTAATGATATATATGATGGAAAAGAAAATGATTTAGTTAAAAATGTTGCAATTGATAAAGAGCGTTACAGAGATAATAAAGATTATCAAAATATTTTTGATAACTTAAATCGTAATTTAAAATTAAGAATGGTAAAAGTTTCTATTGGTGAAAATAAATTTGAATACTTAATTACAAACTTACTTAACACTGAAGAGTTTTCAAGAGAAGATTTAAAAGAAATTTATCGCAAAAGATGGTGTATTGAAACTGATATTAAAAGAAAAAAAGTTTTAGCTGAATTAGAAAATTTTGCTTCAAAGACTAGCTTTCGTATTAAACAAGAATTTTATGCTAAAATATTAATTATGAATTTTAGTAATATAATGATTGGGGAGGTTGAAGAAGAGTTACAAAAAAAGAAAAATGATACTTCATATATACCATTTTACCGAATAAAAAAGACATTTGATTCGATAAAAGTATGTCCCAATTAACTTTACGGAAATAGGAAGTGCTTTTATTGTTGCGAATTGGTATAAAATAAATCGCAACATTGCTTATGGGCTAATAAAAAAAATTATCTTAGAAGCTTTTACAAAAGATTCAGACATCGAATCTAAACTAGAAATGGTTTATGAATACTTAATAAGACAATATACTAAAACAATTCCAAACAGAATTTTTGAAAGAAAACAATCGAATCAAAGGAGGTTAAAATTTCATTGGAATCAGCGACGGAACTCTTAACTTGACAGCATTGGGTGACGGACAGCTTCCGAACATAGTCCGTTACCGCAGCAGATGACGCGAAGTTAGTTGCTGTTTTATTTTAGCACATAACTACAAAGCCCTAACTGACGATTTACTATAATTAGTCTCGACAAGATGTCGAGTGTAGGCTTAACTCCATTACCCAATACGATTCTTTTCATATATTGGGTTTGCGAAGTTGATTGTCAAATACTATTCTGTTGCAATTTCCGCAAATCCAATGTTAGGCGCATAATAAAAAAATACTTATTTATCTTTCTAGGAATTTGCTTTCAACTTCTCCCATAATTCCTTTTCTTTCTATACCACAAATTAAAAGCTTAAAGGAAAAACGGATTGCGTCTCTTTCATAAAAAGACGTTTTGAACTGAACGGGGTAAAATTTATATTTCGCTCTGAAATTTAATTGGCTCCATTTGATTTCAGATATATTTGAGTGAGAGTCAGATCATATTTCATTGCATAATCCAAAGCAGATAATCCTTCTTTATCTCTAATATTAATATTTGCTCCTCTTTTTAATAAAAATTTTATACTATTCAGGTTTCCAGTAAGAGCTGCGCAGTGTATAGCAACGCTTCCTGAATTGTTTTGTGCATTTATATCAGCACCATAATCAATAAAGAGTTGAGCTAATTCAAAACTCGGATTTCCGCTGCAAGCTTGCCATTTAAAAAAAGATTGAAGTACGACTGTTTCTTGATTAATATTTTTTTCGTTCACATCTAAACCATTCTCAATTAGGAATTTTGCCATGGTGACATTTTCGTGTCCAGTAGTATAAGAAAGTAAAGTTTCTTGATTGTTATTTAATACAAATTTATTCGCACCTTTTGAAATTAAGTAATTTACTATATCCAAATTATTCATATAAACAGCTATTGCTAATGGAGTATCACCACTCTTTTTTATTTTTGCGTTGACGTTTGCTCCATATTCAACTAGGAGTTTTGCGAACTCTAGGGTGTAAGCAATACATAGTAGTGGCTCGCCATCTACAGTTCGATTAGCATTTATAAGTTTAGTTTCTAAAAAATATCTTACTAGTTCCACTTTATTATTGCCATCTCGCCTCGCTTCTAAAAAAATTCTTAGGAGATCGTTTGGATTTATTTTTTTGATTGAGGCTCCATGCTCGTTCAAATATTTTATCACTTTTAAATCTCCCTTTTCCAGTGCCATTTGCAATAATGATTTATCATTATGCCCTTTTTCATTTACATTTAATCCATGCTTTAGTAACAGAAAAATAATGTCATTATCTGCAGTGCCAAGCAATCGACCGAATAACACGACTGCGTCACTTATATCTTCTTTTGATTTACCAATCTTAGCCCCATACTTAAAGAATAACCTTATTAATACCAATTTCTCTTTCAATTCATCATGCCTTAAAAAATCATCAACAAGTTCAGTAAAAGGTGTTCGAATATCCCCATGTTCGTAGCGAATATTCACATTAGCCCCCTTTTCTAGTAAGAGTGTAACAATATCAAGCTTTCCACTGTTGCATGCCCAAAATAATACTGGAGCATCGTCATAAAAATAATTTACATTTGCATTCAAATTTATTAGAGACTTGGCTAAGTCTAAATTTCCATCAACTACGGCCGTAAAAAGTAAACCGTTTTTTATATATGGTTGGTGTTTTGAAATCAATTCAATATTTTTATAATTACTCTTCAGTATGTATTGATAAAAGCCTTCACTACGTTCATATAGAATCGCTCCTTTTTCCAATAATAGAATTGCAATTTCATAGTTTACTCTATTCAGTGCAATTTTAATTGGAGTCTGATCATTTGAATCTGGATTATGAATATTCACTCCCTTCTTAATAAGAGCTATAGCTTTTTCCTTTTGATTGTATTCAATCGCATAATGCAAGGGAAACGCTTGTTCATAGATATTTTTCAATTTTCTATCTTCATTTGCATAGTACAATGTATTTCCTAAAGCAAAAGGAATCGAAATTGGTAGAAGGAATGTGTCGGCTGCAAGATTGAATGGAAAGCCTAAAATATCTGTTATAGTCTCCGTTAACTCCTCATCAGTGAGTCCTCTACGCCGGTTCACTCTGAAGCCGGGTTTTAGTTTTACACCGCAACCTACCCTTACGCCACTGTAAATTGGACATCCATCCCTTTCTGTCCATGTGTCTAAGGTCATAAAAGTTAAACAATTTTGTAGAAAGAAAACTGATATATATAGAATATATTTTTTATTCATTATTTTTCCTTTTAGTGCCGAAGCGGCTAATTTGCATTTAACTTCGCAATCATTCTATCTCATTCCAATCCCACAAGTTAAAACTTAAAGCAAAAATGGATTGGGTTTCATTCACAATAAGATATTTAAAACTAAACGGAGTAAATTTCTTATACATTTAAAAAACTTCTTTGCATTTTTCGAGACACGGACGTCGAGAAACCTACGACTAAAATATCCTAGCGTTGGTTCCTTTATCGAACATGCCCGCACCTAAAATGCCGCATAACGTTAAGAGTATCCGACGTTGAGAAAATGGGAAGAAAATGCCCCAAGCATTTTTCTTCCCATTTTCTCAATGTCTCCAAGCCGTACTATTACTAGCAAGTCCCGTGACTGAGTGTAGGGCGCAAAACTTGCATTATTCTCTTGCAAGTTTTTTGACCATACAACTTTTTTCCAAAGAAAAAGTTGTGGGGGCATCGCGGGTGGACGAAGGCACTGGACTTGCGTAAGTTCAACAAAAATACTATAAAGTGTGGCTAATAAAACTAAGCCGGCTTGGAGCAAGGAGGTGAACAGCATCCGAACATAGTTCATCTCCGCAGTGGATACTCGCAGTTAGTTGCTGTTTTAGACTTGTGTATTACTAAAAAGTCTGACTAATGCCTTCTACTAGAACCAGCCTCGACACGAGGTCGAGTGTAATACATATTAACCTTATGCATATTCACTTATGCGATTAATAAAATCTATTTCCATTTTTTTATAATCAGAAAGAGAAGCATGGTCATTGACTAAGGCTGAACAGTCTATTCCGTCAATAATAAATTTTGTATTTCGATTTGAATCTAGGATTCCGAATATTGTATCACTTTTCAATTTATTTTTATTTTCTATTGATATAGGAATGGAGAACGGGTATAATAAACCGCCTAAGACTACATTACCTATATTTTCAAAGTAATGAATATAGGTATGAATTTGAAAAAAATCTGTTCTATCGACATCTATGTAATTCAACATCATCGATTTGTATTTTGCATCAAAAACTATAATTTCATTATTACGCTGAAATACAAAATCAGGAATCATTTTTCTTCCAAAAAAGTTATTAGAATAAGTAAGTATAATATTATCTCTAAGTATCCATCCTTTTTGAAGGAGAAATTTCTTTAAGATAGATTTTAAGTATAACTCCCAAATTTCAGCCATATCAATAAAGAAACTATATCCTTTAGAGTTTGATTTATCGGTTACGTTATTTGCTATAGTCTTTTTCTGAATTAAGTCCCAAGAAAAATCTACTAACGGTTTGAAAGATTGATATATATTTTTATATTGAATGTTGCTATATTCGTGTTTTGAAATTATTCTTCTTTGTAGATTCAAAATTTCTAACTGAGTGATGGCATCCTTCGCATTACTTGGAATATTTACATTTGTACCAAGATAGTAATCCTTTACCAGTATATTATATGCTTGGAATAAAATCTGGGCAATAGTATCGTTTACCTCTTTAGTTCTATAATTTGAGACTAATTCATCTTTTGTGTAATATCTCTTAATCGTTGGAACAATGTCAATCCTTCCTTTCAAAGTTTTTCCCTGATGACTATTTGAATTTGTATTTCTTGGTAATCCATGTATATTGGATTTAGCTAATATGTTTAGCCAAAGAAATGAAATAATTTTCTTAATAAAATATTCAAAATTATTTGTATATTTTATTGAGTTCGAAGATTCTGTTAGCTTTACATTGAATATCTCCTCAAGCATCTTGAATAGAAATAGTTCTCCAAAGCGCGGTTTTATTACTACTTTGTAGTTTTTTCCATCGAGGGAAAATGCTGATTCTCCAACAAAACGTCCAGCTCGCCATTCTTTAGTAGAATAATTATATTCAGCAATTGCTGATGATTCATCATTATTTAGTTTGCTCTTAGAAAAATATAATACATCTGCTTTTGAGACTGAATGAACAAAATGCTGAATAGTCAATTCATCTTCTTTATTGAAAACGAATCGGCTACAGTCTTTTGCTTCTAGAATTTTTGTATCGGAGCTATTCATTGATTTATAAAATCCTTTTCCATAAGCTTGATTCTTTCAGTTCTAGTTGTCTTATCAATATTTCCTAAAAATGCTTCTAACATAGGTTTAATAGATATATCCCATAATATTTTTATTGGTCCATTTTTCTTAAATAATTTTAGACGTGGTTGACCTTCTAAATCTCTAAAAGAGCAGTATATATCGATTACCTCAGCAAAGAAAGTATGTCCAATCTCATATTCTTTTCCTAACTCTTCCATCATTTCGATTTTATTATTCAATGTTTGAGCGATTAGAACAAATTTATCTATTTCATTTTCTTTTATGTTTGTCTTTAGTTTTTCTTGTTTATGTTTATATTCTATAATACTTCTGAGAATATCAGCTTTAAATCCATAGAAAAACCAGACAAAACGTCTTCTCAATGCAAAATCAATTCGCTCTAACGAAAAATCTATTTCATTCATCGTTCCAATAACATAGAGATTCTTTGGAACTCGAATATAAAAATCGCCTACTGAAAGTTTAATTTCCTCATCTCTGTTTTCAAGTCCTGAGAATAATTCACCGAATAATCGGGATAAGTCAATGCGGTTAATTTCATCTAAGATTAATACATGAGGAAAAGTATCTTCTTTTACTTTCTCAATTAATTTTAAAAAATAGCCTTTTGCCGGATAAGTTTTTCCTTCATTCAATTGTACGCCACCGATGAAATCTTCAAAGGAATAATTCGGATGAAGCTGTAAACGATGAATGCGTTCTCCTGAAATATCAGGATTGGATTTAAAGTATTCCTTAACATTTTCCGGTTTTGAGAAATAATGCTGATAAATTAGAGTGCGTGCAAGTGCCTTAGCGGAATGTGTTTTGCTTGTACCTGGCGGACCGTAAAGAATAACAGCTTTTTTATATTGCAAAGCCTGAAATTCATTGAAGTCAGCTTCTCCTAAATTAAAATTCCAAATTTCATATAAATCTTTTTCATAAAAATGAAAAGAATCTTTATTTACATTTTTATATTCTGCAATTTTATTTCGAATAAATGATATTTGCTCTTCTCGATTTGAATTTTTTATATTGTCCGGAGCATCGTCTAATAAACGCTGAAACGCGTTAAAAATTTGATTTTTATGTCCTTTAGAAGCGATAGGCTCATATTGTTTAGGCTCACATAGATGCAAAAGAATATCATGCATAGCAATTGCTTTCCCTTTGACTAACGTGATATATTCTGAATCAGTGTAATCATCTGATGAATACAGGAGGCTAATACAAGTGCTTATTATATATTTTTTTATTTCATCTATATTATTTAATTTTTTCTGACTCACTTTATCTTTTATATCGATACATAAAACTATCAAAAAGTTTATTTCAAATGGTTTATTTGTTTTATGATACTGTCCTGCCGAACCAATACCTTCGTCTGGACAAAATTCATCAACCAGTAAACGGCTAGTATCCTCTTTAACTCCTTTATCAATATTTAAAATATCTGCTGGAGTATTTTTTTTTGTTTCAAATCTAATATCATTTGCCGCTAAATACCATAACCAATTTAAATGAGCAAAGCAAAGTTTAACTTGATATGATGCACCATTAAACTGTTTTTCGATTTTTTCCCAATAATTACTATCTGAACCTTCTATTCCTCCAGTAATAAATCGCTGCTTTACCTCATTAATATTTTGAATTGAAAAAATATCATTTTCTTTACTAAGTATTGAGTTATTCTTCAATAAGCATGACTCAATAAACTGCTCAAACAATTCGTAAACATTTTTCTTCATATTTTTACCTCTTTAGAATTCTTTCCGAGACACGATGTCGAGGAAACCTACCCTGAATATCTCATCGTCAGTTCCTTTTCCTGTGTTGTCGAAAATAAAATTGCAACTAACTAATATTGTTCGAACTTCGCTTATTCTGTCAAATATTATATCATTTAGTATATAAAAATTTACATTAGTAACCGAATAAAAATAGTGGATATATGGATTTAATTTTAGAGATACAAAATTCTTATATTTCCAAAAAAGTGAAGTATATTTCAAATTTGGAAATAGAAAATTTTTTAGAGAAATATAAAAATCAAATTTTTTATGAAAATTTTTCTGAATTAAAAAATTTCTTTCTAGAAGAAAATAAATTAAATAGATCAGTTTT
>JAAFIR010000051.1 GCA_013297885.1 Leptospirales bacterium
CAAAACACACGAAAATCACGAAAGGAAAACCATGAAACCATATCCAAAGTATAAAGACAGCGGTGTGGAGTGGTTGGGTGATATACCAGTTGGTTGGTCAAAATTTTTTAGTGTGTTTCGTGTATTTCGTGGTTTATATTTTTTAACCACAAAACACACGAAAATCACGAAAGGAAAACCATGAAACCATATCCAAAATATAAAGACAGCGGTGTGGAGTGGTTGGGTGAGATACCGGTGGGTTGGTCAAAATTTTTTAGTGTGTTTCGTGTATTTCGTGGTTTATATTTTTTAACCACAAAACACACGAAAATCACGAAAGGAAAACCATGAAACCATATCCAAAATATAAAGACAGAGGTGTGGAATGGTTAGGTGAGATTCCGGTTGGTTGGTCAAAATTTTTTAGTGTGTTTCGTGTATTTCGTGGTTATCTTTTTTTCACCATGCGAAGGCGTAGGTTCGCGAAGCGAAGGGTGGAACACACGAAAATCACTAAAGAAAGGAATAAAATTTCTCATATATTATTGACAGTATTTCTTAGTGGCTAATATTGTAAATTCTTCGCAAGAATACACTCTAAGGACTGGTTTTTTATGCTTTTACAACTAAAAATTGAGAATTTTCTGAGTTATAAGAATGAGGTGGTTTTTGATATGACTGCTTCTAGTTTGAAAGAAAAAAATCCTGAATTGGTAACAGACCCTATTTTTGAAGAGAGGAATGAAAAGATTTTACGCACGGCTGCTATTTATGGTGCTAATGGTAGCGGAAAGAGTAATCTTTTGAAAGCGATTGAGTTTATAATTGAAACGGTAACTGGGAAAAAAGATTCAGAACTTTGGCAAAATTTCAATTACTCTCAAGGCAATCCATTTATATTAAATCCTGATTCTGCTAAGAAGCCAAGTTGTTTCGAAATGTCTTTTATAATTAATTCGATAGAATATAGATATGGATTCAAATTTTTAAATTCAATCGTAGAATCCGAATGGTTACACAAAACTAAAGAAAGAGAAACAAAAATATTCACTCGAGAAAAGCAAGAATTTGATATAAATAATGAATATAAAGTTTTAACTGTTCTAGAACAAAATAAAATGATTAAACCGGAATCAGTTTTGCTTGGACTTGCGAGTACCTTCAACGAAATCAATTCTATTACAATTGTTAATTATTTTAAAAACTTTCATTTTTTCGATACCTTTGATATTGGAAGTTTTATAAAAGGAAATAAATTGACACCTAGATTGGAAGAAGAATTGTTTAGACAGAAATTACTTCGACTTTTGCAAAAAGCAGATACTGGGATTGATAATATCAATTTTGTAAAAGATAAGAAAGAAAAAATTAAATTCAATGGTATTGAATTAGAAAATATTTTCTCAGAATTTCTAAATAAACAATTAATAGAAAGCACAAGAAATGTTTACGATAATAAAAACAAATTAGTTGGGAAACTAAATTTACCATTCAGTCAATTTGAATCAGAGGGGACTAGAAAGTTTTTTGACATTGCACTTTATGCAATTGAAGTTTTAGAAAAAGGGGGCATCTTAGTGATTGATGAAATAGATACTAAGTTTCATCCAATACTCACTGAAAATTTAATTCGATTATTTTATGATAAAGAAATGAATCCGAATAATGCTCAATTACTTTTTTCAACGCATAATACAAACCTCATGGATTCAAAGGTTTTACGACGAGATCAAATTTGGTTAACGGAAAAAGATTCATTCGGAGAAACTAGAATTTTTCCCCTTAGTCAATTCAAAACAGATTTAGGTAAATCGGTCAGAAATGATGAAGCAATAGAAAAGAATTATTTAGAAGGTAAATATGGAGCAATTCCAATTATTTCTGGGTTAAACTAATTTACTATGACAGGCTTTGATTCTAAGCAACCTAGAAAGAGAAGGCAAATAGGTGAAACCATTGATCCTAAAAAAAGTATTGCAATTTATTGTGAAGGACAAACTGAAAAAATATATTTCCAAGAGCTAAAGAAGTATTATAGAATTACAAATGTAAATATTATTCCAATTGTTTTAAGTGAGCAAGGAAATGCATTAACTCTTACACAAAATGCAGTCGATAGAAAAAACGAAAATCCAAATTTTGATGAGTATTGGATTGTAATTGACAAAGATGATACTGAGTTTCCTATTTTTGAAAAAGCAATTAATCTAGCCAAAGAGAAACAAATTTCATCTGCTTATTCAATTCAAGCATTTGAATTTTGGTTTATTCTTCATTTCCAATATTCGCATGATAAAATGGAGAGAACAGATTATTCTAAAAAATTAAATAATTATTTGAAACACTATTCCTATGGAAAATCAAAAAATGAATTGGAGAAAGTATGTACGGAAATTCTTCCATTAACCAAAATAGGAATTAAAAATGCAAAGCAAGGATTATCCTATTTTGAGGAAAATGAAATTTCTTTAAAGGATAGAGAATCATTAACTTTAGTTTTTGAAGTTATTGAAAGCATTCTCAAAGGAAGTAATGATATATGAGACCCCATAACGAAATAGTATTTGAAAACGATATAGTAAAAGCACTAACCTCTAGTGATACTACACTTTATTCCAAACCGTATTTAGAAGGTAAGCCAGAGAATTACCATGCAGAGCTTGCAGTCTATTCAGAAGATTTACTTTCCTATTTAAAAGCGACCCAAGCAGAAGAATTTGAAAAAGCCTCAAAAAAACATGGAATTGAAATTGCCCAACAACATATTGTTCGAGAAATTGCAAAATATTTAGACGTAAACGGTTGTTTGCATTCTTTACGACGTGGAGTTGAATTCGTTGGTTCTAAGTTTCAGTTGATACAATTTAAACCAGACAATCTAGCAAACGAAAAAATTAAAAAAAATTATGATGCAAATATTTTAAGAGTAGTGAGGCAAATTAGGTATTCTCCTTTTCATAAAGACATGCTTGATAAAACAAATAAGGGTAGCGGCATTATTGACCTAGTTATTTTTCTAAATGGAATTCCCATTGTCACAATAGAACTAAAAACAGACTTCACTCAATCAGTTCATCATGCTATCAAACAATACAAAGAAGATAGAAACCCATTTAATTTAACGGTAAAGAAGATTGAACCCTTATTAGCATTTAATCATAGATCACTCGTTCACTTTGCAGTTTCTAATGACGAAGTTTACATGGCCACAAAACTTCAGGGTATTAACACAGTTTTTCTCCCATTTAATAAAGGCAATGAAGATGGAGCAGGCAATGCACCCAATCCAAACGGATATGCTTCGTCTTATCTATGGGAACAAGTTTTAGAAAAAGAAACTCTGCTTCGAATTATTGGACGATTTATTCATCTTCAAGATAAAGATAAGAATGGAAACAAGTTAAAAGTAAATGAATACAAAATGATATTTCCTCGCTACCATCAATTAGATTCAGTTACTAAATTGATTGATACAGCAGAAATGGAAGGTCCTGGTTATAATTATTTAATACAACATTCTGCAGGTTCTGGAAAATCAAATTCGATTGCTTGGCTTGCTCATGGTCTTGCATCATTAACAATTAAAGAAGGAATGAAGCAAGGCTCAGCAGTTTTTCGCAATATTATTGTCATTACCGATCGCACTGTTTTAGATTCTCAGTTACAAGATACTATTTATCAATTTGATCACCAAGCCGGTGTTGTAAATCGGATATCTCGAGAAGAAGGGATTGGATCCAAATCAAAAAAATTAACTGAAGCACTGCTTGGCAAATCACCAATTATAATTGTTACTATACAAACATTTCCATTCATACTAGAGGCAATTCAAAAAGAAACTGCACTAAAAGATTTTACCTTTGCTGTAATTGCTGATGAAG
Source organism: Leptospirales bacterium (assembly GCA_013297885.1). Taxonomy (GTDB): domain Bacteria; phylum Spirochaetota; class Leptospiria; order Leptospirales; family Leptospiraceae; genus UBA2033. The sequence goes on from JAAFIR010000051.1 coordinate 3,864, forward strand.
CACATTCATCACAAACAGGAAAGACAGCAAAGAAATTAAAAGAAGTTTTACAAGTAGATATTATTGATGAAGAAGAATTATCTGATGAGGATATTCTCAGAATAACAGTTGAAAGAAATAAAAAAGCGAAGAATATTAGCTACTTTGCTTTTACTGCAACACCTAAACCAAAAACTTTAGAAATATTTGGTAGACTACGTTTTCCTGATCAACCAAAATCAAATGAAAACACACCAATTCCATTTCATTTGTATACAATGAAACAAGCTATTGAAGAAGGATTTATTTTAGATGTATTAAAAAATTACATTACATATGATGTGGCTTATCGTCTAGCTCATTATAATAAAGATAAAGAAGTTGATTCTAAAAAAGCAAAATCTTTAATTAATAAATGGGTTAGGCTTCATCCCTATAATATTTCCCAAAAGATTGAAATCATAATTGAACATTTTAATTTACATGTTAAACAAATGTTAGAAGGCAATGCAAAAGCAATGTTAATTACTGGTTCACGAAAAGAAGCTGTGAGATATAAAATTGCATTTGATAAATATATTAAAACAAAACAATATACTGATATAAAAGCACTTGTTGCATTTTCTGGAGAGGTTATTGATAAAGAAAATGGAGAGAATCCGTATACTGAAAAAAATATGAATCCAAATTTGGATGGACAAGATTTAAGAGATGCTTTTGATACAGGTGAGTATCAAGTTATGATTGTAGCCAATAAATTTCAGACTGGATTTGACCAACCTAAACTTTGTGCTTTATATGTAGATAAAAAACTATCTGGAGTAGAATGTGTCCAAGCATTATCCAGATTAAATCGAACTTATCAAGGAAAAGATATAACTTTTATTCTAGACTTTGTAAATAAAACAGAAGAAGTAATCGAAGCTTTTGAACCATTTTATAAAGTAGCTACACTAACAGATAATTCTGATCCAAATGAAATATTTAGTTTAAGAAATAAATTGATTGATGCAAGAATTTTTACTACAAACCAAGTAGAAGAATTTGCAATTGAGTATTACAGCCAAATGGCGAATATAAAAAACAAAAAGCAAAATGAAATTGCTCAAAAGAAACTTAGTGCAATCATTTCTATTCCAGAAAATGAATTCAAAATGCGTTATCGTGATGCATTGGAAAAAATAAAAATAGCTGGTGAAATTTTATCTACGGCAAAACAATCAAAAGATTCAGATAGAATCAAAGAAGCTGAAACCGGGCTTAATTCTATTAAAGAAATAAAAGCTACACTTGATAAATTCAAAACTTCAGTGAATAATTTTACCGACTTCTATGAGTTTATGACAAATATAGTTGAATATGACAGTGAAGATTTGGAAAAGCTTTATGTGTTTTTAAAACATTTAAAAGAAGTTTTAAAAATTGTAGATATGGAAGAACAAGTTTCATTAACAGGGTTAAAATTATCCCATTATAAAATTCACAATAAAAGAACCTATCAGATTCAACTTAAATCAGGAACTCTTGACCCCGATAAATTGAGTGAAGGTGGTGGCATCGACAAAAAGAAAGAATTGTTATCAGAGATTATTGAGTCATTTAATGAATTATTTTCAGAAGGAATTTCAGAAAAAGATGCAGTAGAAAAATTATATGGATTTGCAGAATCTTTAAAGCCCGAAATTTTAAAAAACGAAGAAGTAATGAATCAATTTAAAGCAGGTAACACAAAAGAACAAATTATGTTAGGTGATTTTCCGAAAGTTCTATCATATGCAATTTTAAATACTATCAATACAAATAATGAAATCTCAAAAAACTTACTTCAAAAACCAGATATAATGGAACAATTTACTAAATCTATGTTAAATATACTTTTAGTAAATTTGAATAAAATAGAGACTTAGCATTCTCATTTTTATGGGTGTAGATAAAAATAAACTTGATGACTGTCAGCAGACATTTCATTATAATATACTTGATAAAAGTTATAAATAGATTTATTTTTATAGAACGTGTTATGTATGAATGTATGAGTGCTTATACATTAATAGTTTTTGCAATTACAATTTCTAGTAGTATATATTTAATTTTTAGGGGACTTAGCGATTTGATTTCTAACAACATTAAAAATGAACTTCCTAAATGAACTATAGCCGATTATTAGTCGTGTTAGGCTCAATTTGGGCTGGACTAGCAATAGCTTTTCAATTATTTATTTGATTTAAAAAAAATCTCTTGAGCGTCTCACTCAACCCACCACCAAACACCAATTATCTCCTTCCCTTTCAGGGACAGGGGACAAACCATAACAAACTCTCCGTTTTATCAAAAACTAGGGGTTAGGTCATACCCCTGTGGGGTGATCAAACAGTTTGTAGCACCAATTTTTCTACTTTATTAAACCAAAATTGGAAAAGAAAATTTATTGCCAGAAAACCATATCTAATCTATGTATAGTTTGATGTCAAATTTTCGATTTTATGCAATCAATTTACTTTCAGAAAATTGTATTGAATCTTGCAAGCTATATGAAGATGTCTTTGGATTTAAAAGAATTCATTCAAGTGAAAATCATTCTGAATTAGAAATAAATTCAGAACAAAGACTAATCTTTAGTAAAAATTCTTCTCATTGTAAAATTGATTCTGGTTCATTTACTTTAACTTTGGAAAAAATGGATATAGAATTTTTAAAATCTAAATTAAAAAGTTTTTTTTTAGAAAGTTATTTGCCTGAAAAAAAATATGCATCTTTTTTAGATAATTTTGGTAATAGGATTTGGTTTTATGAATCTAAAAACTAAATTCATTTTATCTTTTTTAACTTTATCTACTTTAAGTATTTCAAGTATAGCAGTTGGAGTTTATTATTTAAGCATTGGTGTATTTTATCAAAAATTTTTAGATCATAACCTAAATATTGCAACTCATCTTGGGAATTCAATTGAGGGTGATAAACACAAAACTTTCACTTCAAACGAATCTTTAAAAGATCCAAGTTTTAATCATTATTTTAAGTATTTAAGAAAAGTTTCTGAAAAAGAAGAAAATATTACTTTTATATATACTTTAAATTATAATAAAGAAAAGAATGATTATTTTTATGCCATAGATCCTTACCATATTAAAAATGATACAATTTGGGTAGAAAGTACGTTTATTGGATTTGAAGTTTTTGTTGATGAAAAAGGAATATTTAAAGTTAAACATGATAATTTTGATTTTGAAAAATCGTTTAAGGTAGATTATCCAGAAAGAATAGTTGTAGTGGATATTGAAAATAAAAATAATATTTCATCACTTTTAATTAATAGCTCTAAAGTTCTTGAGTATGATCATATTTTAAAAAAATGGTCAAATCCAGTTAATGTATTAAAAATTGAAGAAGAAACTGAAACAAATATAAAAATTGATAATGAAAATAATAGGTTCACATATTATTATAGTTTAAAAGATTCTTCTTCATCTCCAGTTGGAGGTAGTTACCAAGAAAAATCTAGTTCATTAGAACAAATTAATCGTGCTTTTAAAGAACAAAAAACTAATATTATGAAAGACCCACGTCAAATTGCATATGGTTTCTTTTTATTATCTGTTGCACCAATTTTAGATTTAAATGGTGAATCTGTTGGTGTAGTTATGTTAGAAATATCCGACAGACAAGTTAGAGAATATAAAAAATCTTTGTACACTTTATTTTTTGCTATTGGTTTTATTTTTTCTATTTTTTCAATTATCTTTTCCTATATGCTTGCAAGATATTTAACTAAACCTATTACAGCTCTTTCAACTGCTGCTGGAGAAATTGCTGATGGGAATATGACTGTTAGAGTGAACTTAACTCGTAAAGATGAAATTGGTTCTCTAGCAACTAGTTTTAATACAATGGCTCAAAGTGTGGAATCAGCACATGGAAATTTAGTTAAAACAAATACAGCTTATTCTAGATTTGTTCCAATGGAATTTTTACAACTTTTAGGTAAAGAAAGTATTTTAGATGTTAATTTAAATAACCAAATTCAAAAAGAAATGTCTGTTTTATTTACTGATATTAGATCATTTACAACTCTTTCAGAAAAAATGACTCCAGAAGAAAATTTTAATTTTTTAAATTCTTATTTGAGAAGAGTCGGTCCTTTAATTAGGCACAATAATGGATTTATTGATAAATATATTGGGGATGCTATTATGGCATTATTCCCAGCTAGCCCTCATGATGCAGTTCAATCTGCTGTTGAAATTTTACAAGAAATTCGTGTTTATAATGTTTACAGGGCAAATAGAAACTATGATCCAATTTCAGTTGGTATTGGAATTCATACAGGACTTTTGATGCTTGGTACAATTGGTGAACACGAAAGAATGGAAGGAACTGTAATTTCAGATGCTGTAAACTTAGCATCTAGAATTGAATCATTAACCAAAACTTATGGAGTTAGCTTACTCGTTAGTGAAAAAGTTTTAATCGAGCTAAAAGAACCAAATTCTTTTAACTATAGAATGATTGATAATGTTGTTGTTAAAGGGAAAAAAAAACCAATTTCGATTTTTGAAATCTTAGATGGATATTCTGAGGAACAAAAAGAAAAATTTATGGATACAAAATTTGATTTTGAACTAGCTATAATTTCTTATTTGAATAAAGATTTTTCTAAAGCACAACTTATGTTTAAAAAAGTTATAGATCATAATCCAATTGATGCTCCAACCAGACTTTATATTGCAAGATGTGAAAAAGCAATTAAGTTGGGAATAAGTGATGATTGGGATGGAATAGAAGTCTTAACTCATAAATAACCCTTGACAAAATAAAAATCATAAAAAGAATTTTTTTATGATAAATTTATCTATTAGATCAGAAATTGATACTTTAGAAATTGCTTGGTTTGATGACCTTTGTAATGGAGATTATGAATTTTTAGGTGTAAGTGATGGAAAGTTAAGAAGTAGTTTTGAACATTGTGCAGAAATAATAAAACTTGCAGACTCTTTAAATTATAATAATATTTTACTTCCTTCTTCTTATCAAGTAGGTCAAGATGTTGTAACATTTGCTTCAGCTGCTGCAATGATTACAAAACAAATTTCAATGCTTACAGCAATTCGTTGTGGTGAAATGCATCCACCAATGCTTGCTCGCACAATGTCAACACTCGATCATATTTTAAAAGGTAGACTAACAATTAATATTATTTCATCTGATTTACCCGGAACAAAAGAAGATTCTTCTTCAAGATATTTAAAATCAAGAGAAGTAATTCAAATTTTAAAAAAAGCTTGGACAGAAGATAGAATCATTCATAAAGGAAAATTTTATGAATTTGATTTGGAGTCTGATCCCTGTAAGTCTTACCAAATCAATGGTGGTCCCCTACTCTACTTTGGTGGAATTTCTCCTGATGCAAGAGAATTATGTGCTGAATTTTGTGATGTGTTTTTGCTATGGCCTGAAACAAAAGAAAGACTTGCTGAAACCATGAAAGATCTATCTTTGAGAGCAGAAAAGTTTGGAAGAAAAATTGATTTTGGTTTAAGAATTCATTTAATCATTCGTGATACAGAAAAAGAATCTTTTGATGCTGCAAAAAGATTAGTTTCTAAATTAGATACAAATCGTGCTGATGAAATTAAAAATAGATCCTTAGATGCAAAATCTTTTGGTGTAATTAGGCAAGATGAACTTAGAAAGAATTCTGATTCAGATGGATTTATTGAGCCATTAATTTGGTCAGGAATTGGTCAAGCAAGGTCTGGTTGTGGTTCAGCAATTGTTGGAACACCAGAACAAATTTTAGATAAAATTGATGATTATAAAAAAATGGGATTTAGGTCCTTCATTTTTTCTGGTTATCCGCTACTTGACGAATGTAAATTATTTGGCGAAAAAGTTTTACCACATATCAAAACAAAAAAATTAGCTGAAGTTCAAAACAGAATCCCAAAAACAGAACCAATTACACCACTTACTACAGGAGTTAGAAAATGATAGAAAAAGTTAAAATTGCAGAAAATGGAATTGAAGTTTCAGAATTTGTATTTGGTGTTTGGAGACTATCAGACAACAAAAAAGAAGCAAATTCTAAATCTGCTTTAGAAAAAATTGAAACTTGTTTAGAACTTGGAATAACTAGTTTTGATCATGCAGATATTTATGGAGATTATTCTTGTGAAGAGTTATTTGGTGAAGCATTAAAATTAAATCCTGGTTTAAAAAGTAAAATTCAAATTATCACTAAAACAGATATTTGTTTAGTTTCAGAAAAAAAATCACACAAAATAAAACATTATAATTCTTCCAAAGTTCATATCAAAACTTCTATAGAAAAATCTATAAAAAATTTGGGAGTAGAAAAAATTGATATACTACTTTTACATAGACCTGATCCATTGATGAACGCAGATGAAACATCTTCAGCACTTGAAGAACTAATCAAAGAAGGAAAAATTTTAAATGCAGGAGTTTCAAATTTTTCAGTTTCAGAATTTCAACTACTCAATTCTAGAATGAAAAATTCTTTAGTCACCAATCAAATTGAAATTTCGATTTCAGAAATGAAATCTTTTTATGATGGAACAATCAATCTTTGTCAGGAAAAAAGAATTAGACCAATGGCTTGGTCACCAACTGCTGGTGGAAAAATTTTCAGTTCTAAAACAGAAAAATTTTCTAGAATCAAATTAAAATTATCTGAACTTTCAAAAAGATATTCTGCTTCTGAAGAAGAAATTGCTTATGCTTGGTTATTAAAACATCCTTCTGGAATTATTCCTGTAATTGGAACAAACAATATGGATCGTTTAAAAAATATTTCTAATTCTAAAAATGTAAAACTGGATAGAGAATCTTGGTTTGAATTGTGGTCAGCTTCAACTGGTGAAGAAGTGGCTTAAAAAATAGTCTTGACTTTATTTTTAAGACTATTAGATTTTAATTTATGGTTACTAAAACTTTTTCCCTAAAAGAACTTTATACTGTAGACGAAAGTATTTGGATTTTTGAAAATGTAAAACTAATTCGCGATGGAAAAATTGATGAAGTCGATTGGGTGAATATTGCCGAGGAACTAGAGCTTATGGGAAAATCGCAATTTAGAGAAGTGTATTCCAGAATAAAAGAATTAATTTTACATCTCTTAAAATGGAAGTTTCAAAAGGAGTATAGAGGAAGTAGCTGGGAAAGCTCTATTAGAAAACAAAGAGGTGATTTAATAGAAATTTTTAATGATAGCAAAAATTTAAAAAATTATGCAGAAGAAAATTTTGAAAGAGCATACCAAGATTCAAAAAAAATTGCTTCAACAGAAACAGGTATTTTAAGAAAAAATTTCCCTGTTAATACACCTTTTACTCTTGAAGAAATTATGAATGAAGAGTTTTTTCCTGAGTAAAATTTGAATTATCAATTTTATTTACTTTCACATTCTTCTCTAGTATAATATTCAACTCTATCCAATTGAATTACTGCAGCATTTTTAAAAGTAAGCTTTAAAGCACCTTGTAAACCTTCTTCAATCCAAATCAATTTACCACTAACTTCATCGATTTTTTTTCCAAGATTGTTTCTATAACATTTTTCGTATGAATTTTGACAATTTGCCTTGGGAAAAATATAAATCGGAGTTTCTATTTCTTTAGTAAATTGAATACAGTTGGAAAAAAGAACAAAAAATAAAAAAAATAAATTTATTCAACATATAAATCTTACAAGGTTTTTTGGACAAAGTTTGGATCATATTGTTTTGGTTCTTGTTTTTTAATTTCTATATTAAACAAAATAAAAAGATCCTTTTTACAAGAATAAGTTTTAAAGTAAAACTTAGTCTTCTAAATACAAGAGTTAGGGATTGTAGCGTTTCGCGAAGCGAAGTAGCGGAAAGCCCGACCCTTTTTGTAACAGTGGGTCTTGACCCACTGTTACAAAAAGGGGAACTCCCTAAATTTTATTAAACTCCAACTTCTTCTTCAGCCAATGCTTGTTTTTTTTCAGCTTCTTTTCTAATATCTTCTTCATCTTTTTCGAGAGTTTTTTCTGAAATGGTTTTTACACCTGTCAAGTTTTCTTCAAATTGATCTAAGATATAAATTTCATATTCATAACCTTGTTCTGTTAAAAATAATTGTCTATTCTGCCCAAATCTTTCTTCTGATGTATCTCTAGAAATGAGTGAATAAAAAGTTGCAGTATTATTTCCAAGTTTAGGACGAAGAATACGACCAAGTCTTTGTGCTTCTTCTTGTCTTGATCCAAACGTTCCAGAAACTTGAATTGCAATATTTGCATCAGGTAAATCTATTGAAAAGTTAGCAACTTTACTCACAACCAAAGATTTGATTTCCCCTTTTCTAAAAGCAGTATATAATTCTTGTCTTTCAGATAATGGAGTTTTACCAGTAATGAGTGGAATTTTAAATGTGCGAGAAATTTTTTCTAATTGATTAATGTATTGACCAATTACTAAAATATTTGCTTCTTTAAATTGATTTAAAATTATTTCAATTGCTTTTAATTTTTCAGGATTTTCAGAGGCTAATCTGAATTTTTCTCGATCATCAGCAACAGAATATTTAATTCTTAACTCTTCCTCCATTGGAACACGAATTTCAATACATTTTGCCTCAGCAATCCAAGATTTAGTTTCTAGTTCTTTCCAAGGTACATCATATTTTTTTGGTCCAATTAAACTGAACACATCTTCTTCAAGTCCATCTTCACGAACTAAAGTTGCTGTGAGTCCAAGTCTTCTTTTTGCTTGAAGTTCAGAAGTCATTCTAAATACAGGAGCAGGTAAAAGATGAACCTCATCATAAACAATTAGTCCCCAGTTGTTTGCACTAAAAATATGAAAATGTGTAAAGTCAGAACCTTTCTTTTTTCTATGAGTTAAAATATTGTAAGTAGCAATTGTTATTGGTTTAATTTCTTTTGTTTCACCAGAATATTCACCAATATCGGAAGCAGGAATATCAGTCTTATCCAAAATTTCATTTTTCCATTGCCTGATAGATAAAGTATTTGTAACTAGGATTAAAGTTTCTGCACCAATGATTTGCATAACTCCAATTCCAACAATTGTTTTTCCTGCACCACAAGGAAGAACAACAACCCCTGAACCACCTTCATTTCTACCACCAGCATGAAAAACTTCTACCGAAGCTCTTTGGTAATCTCTCATACCAAATTTTTTTCCATCTTTATTTTCAGCTTTTAAATTAAATCCATATTTATTTCCATCATCATAACCAGCAAGATCTTCAACTGGAAATCCAATTTTAATTAAAGCTTGTTTGATGTGACCACGATATTCTTTTTTAACAATAATTTTATCATTATTTAATCTTTCTTGTATAAATGGTTGTACTGCACGATGATTTGAAATTTCATTTAAAAAACCTCTTTCATTTGAAATAATAACTAGCTCTCCTGAATCTTCTTTTACTAGTTTCACTTTTCCGTATCTACCAATTTGCTCTCTAATTTCGTTAATTACATTTTTGGGAACTGAGTATCTAGCAAATTTTTCTATACCTGCTTCAATTTCATCTGATTTCATTCCTGAAGAAGCAGCATTCCATAATGATAATGGAGAAATTCTGTAAGTATGAAGATATTCAGGGCTTTTTTCCAATTCTGCAAACCTAGAAATAATTGCTCTACAATCATCAAAATCAGGATTATCAACTTCTACTAATAATGTTTTATCACTTTGAACAATAAGTGGTTTACTCATTTGGTCTCCTTAGGAAGCAAATTCAGGTTTTTACTTAAGGCTCTACAGTCAAGTTGTTTTAGTTTTGTAATTTTTTGATTCATAAAATAAATTTTTTTAATTTTATAATTTTTATACTTAGAAGTTATTTGATATGTTTTCTGATTTTCAGAAAACAGATTTCAAAAATATTTAGTCTAAGAAGTAATTATTTTGAAAAAAATATTATTTTAGTACATTAGAATATTCTAAAATTCTAATATTTAAGGTTAGACTATGAAAAAAATTTTATTAATAACAATCATTTTCATGAGCTTAAGAATTTTTGCTCAAGAGAATTCTAATTCCAGCTCAAATCAATCACCAAATTCTGGTGCAACACAAGGTATTATTTTAAAAGCTGGTGTTTTTGGACTTGGTGCAAGTTTTAATTCAGGTTTTGAAAAAACTGTTTCCACAGATAATTTACTTTCTGGATTTGGCTTTGGTGAAATCACAACAAATTGGAATGAACAAAAAAAACTTTATTTTTTAAATCCCATTGGAATTGAATATTATAAACCAATGGGTCCTGGTTCATTGTTTTTGGGTTTTGATTTAAGAGGAATTCCATTTGCCCCAAATTTAACTGGTTTTAATCCAAAATATGATTATATAACTGTTGATCGTGGACTAGGACTTGGATTTCATTCAACTGAAGTTAAATTCAGGAATTATGATTATTCTGTTGGTTATCAAATTGCACTATTAAACAACAAATTTTTATTAACTCCAAAATTTTTACTAAGAGATTTTGCAAATGAAATGAAAGAATCTAGTTTTTATTTTTATCCTAATTCAGCAGGAATTGGAAACAGAGAATCTAAAGCTCCAATGTTTGGTTCATTTATAGGTTTAAACACAATTTATAATTTTAATGATATTTCTTCTGTTTTTTTAGATTTAACTTTCACTTCACCAATACAACTTCCAATGCCAAAACTTGGTCAATTATTTGATAATAATTTAACCTATACAAGACAAGTTTTATCACCTGGGGCTGCTTATATCGTTTTAGACGGTAGAGGTACAGCAGTACTCACTGGAAATAGAACACTATTTGGTTATCAACATAAATTTGGAAATCTTGGAATTCAATTTGGTTATCACCAAGAAACTTTAGTTACAAAATATGAAAATCAATTTGAATTACCAATTGGACTATCTGGAAATGGTGCGGGATTTGCTATTGATGAATTTGTTATTAATAAATTTTTCACTTATAACCAAGATTCAAAAACTGAAATTAAAGGTTTGTATTTTGCATTTAATTATAAGATATAATTCTTAGAAAAAAGTTTTAAATAGAATCAAACTTTTGTAAATTTGAATAAACTATCTTTTAAATTTACAAAAGCTTAGCTAAAAATCAAAGCTTAGACAAATAAACAATAATCAAATTTTTATTAAGATATCAACTATATGAATAGAATAAATTTACAAAATTTTATACAGAATACAATAAAGATGCCATCCGAAAAAGTAAATATCATTTCTGAAAAATTTGAATATTTAGAAATTACTAAAAACAAACTTATTATTTCAGAAAACAAATTACCTAAAAATTTATTTATTTTAGAAAAAGGTTTTATTCGCTCCTATATTTCTGATAAAGAAAAAAAAGAAGTTACTACAAATATTTTTTCTCCAATTACTTATGTTAATGATGTAATCGCTTTTTTTAAACAACAAGCAGCTAATGAAAATTTTCAAACTTTAACATCCTGTAAACTTTGGAAAATGAGTTTTGAAGAAGTTCAAAAAAATTTTCATAGTATTCCTGAATTTAGAGAATTAGGAAGAATGATGTTAATAAATAATTATTCCAATTTAAAAGAAAGAATGCTTGGAATGATTAAAGACAGTGCAGAAGAAAGATATTTAAAATTAATAAAACAAAATCCAGAAATTTTTGAAAATGTTTCTTTAAAAATAATTGCTTCTTTCCTTGGCATTACAGATTCATCTTTAAGTAGAATTAGAAAAAAGAAATTAAAATAGTTTCTTGACTTTTGACAAGAAAAATTAAAATTTTTTTTTGACTTCTTGTCAAATGACAAGAGTTATACTTAAATTCAATTTGACGAATTTTAAAAATATATTATTTCTAAGAAATGAATATTTTAACTACTTTAGTTCCTTACTGGGTTTCCATTCTTTTTTTAATATTACTTCCAATTCCAATTTTTATGATTACAAATCTTGTAAAAGAAGCATTAGCAAATTCTAATATAGAATCTAAAAAAATAGATTCGATTTATAAATCAATTTTAGTTTTTTATTTAGTTTATCTGGGTTATGCTTCTATTCTTAGTTGGAATGGAGTTTTTTCTGAAAATAGTTTACCTCCAAGAGTAATTTTATTTACTACTTTTCCATTTGCTTTATTTTTAATTTTAGTTGTTTCTAGATTAGAAATTTATAAAGTATTTTTACAAAATGTAAAATTAGAATCTTTAGTTAAAGTTCATATTTTTAGATTTATAGGAGTATTCTTTTTAATTCTGTATTATTTTGTTGCGATACCAAAAAGTTTTGCACTTATTGCAGGACTTGGTGATATTGCCATAGCTGTATTAAGTATTTTTGTTTCAAAAATCCTCATTTTAAAAAAATCTTATTCAAAACAAATAACTATAATTTGGAATATTCTTGGAATTTTAGATATAATTTCAGTTTTAACTTCAGCTATAATCACAACTAAATTATCTATTGAAACAGGTTCTCAATCAGTAATTGCATTAACTTATTTTCCATTTTGTTTAATTCCTGCTTTTGCGGCTGCAACAATTATATTTCTTCATATAACAATATTTAGAAAATTATTTACTTAAAAATTAAACCTGAAGAAAAAGCTGATTTAATAATTAATAACTCTGATTTTTAAAATCTAGTTTTAGAAAAATGCTGATTTTTTTAAACGAAGATATTTATAAAAAAACTTTGATGAGATAGAGGAACGATTCTCAAATAAGAATAAAATTTATTAAGAATTATAAATAATTTTTTTTAGAAAAATTTAAAATTACTACTATTAAAATTGTTTTATTAATCAAATAATTTATTTTATTTTGGCATAAATTTAATTTTATTCGTTTTATTTTTATTACATAAAAAGGAAATAAGAATGAAAAAAAACTTAATTATTACATTTTTAATTTTAATATCAATGGTATTGATTAATTGTCCTGAGCCAAAAAAACAAAACCCAGTCCCTTTAATTGGTTTATTACTAAACTCTAGAGGTAGCGGAGGTTCAGGAACTGGAACAGGACTAGGTACAGGAAGTGGAATACCAACAGACACTGGAACTGGAACAGGAACATCTTCAACACCTTCAATTTCTGATTTTTCTTCAAGTACAGAAGTTGTAGGTGGTACTAGTTTTAATGTTGGAAATGTTACTGTATCTGGGGGAAATTTTACAACTGGTACGTTTAAAATTGTGATGTCAATTGACTCAACTCTTGATAACACAGATACTGAAGTTGGTACAATTACAGGTGTTAGTACATATGATGTAAATGTTCCAGCAAGTTTAGTTCCTTCAAGTGCTTCATTACCTGTAAAATACTTTTATGGTTTGATTCCGAGGCAAAGTAATACAACAACAAGTTCAATAATAGTATTTCCTACCAATTCACTTCTAAGAACTTCAACAACCGGAACACTTTCACCAACTTCATTAACTTTGACTGCAACAAATACTCAAGCTTTTATACGTTATTTTATAGCACTTGGATCTACAAAACTTACTGCTTCAGCTTATCAAGTCACAGGTGGTTTAAATCCTGATCTAGGATTAATTCAACAATCAAACTTAACTTTAATAAGTAATATTACTAAAAATGATAATGGAGCTGATATGTTTGAATTTGCTTCTTATAATCTTTCATTAGTTGCATCAACTAGTTTTTATATTAGAGTTAGAAGTGTTGGTGGAACTGTGGGAACTTTTAAACCTGCGATTTTTACAAATAGAAATGGCAATATTGATCTCCCAAATCCTTTTGGAGTTGTTTCTTGTACTGGTGGAACTGGAAATTTTATTAACTCGAGATGTGTGACATATAGTACAACTGATTTTAGTGTACCAGCAACAAATAATGCTGATTGTTCTGCATTACAAGGTATGGGTAGTACTTGGGCAAATTCAGCTTGCACTTCAACAAATAGAGTAGCAAGATGTTTTGCTAATCCATTGTTTAACAGAGGTTATGGAATTATTAATTTTTATACTCCTGAAACAACTGGTACAGCTGATACCCTATGTGGTGGAGACATTTTAACTACTCCATAATTTTTATTTCAAAAAGTTCATGCAAAAGGGATTGTAGCGTTTCCTACAACCACATCCTTTAGGGTGAGGTTGTAGGAAGTAGCGAAAAGCCCGTTTTTTCCACCTAACCCTGTTTAGCATGTAGGCTAAACAGGGTTAGGTGGAAAAATTTGCCCAGAAAAATCATAGTAAGATTTTCATTTTTAACTATTAAAATTCGTTTTATTCAAATTATTGGAATAAATGATTGAGAAAATAATTACCTATTCCATAAAAAATAAAAAACTTGTAATTACTATATTTGTAATCTTGTCCTTAATTGGACTTTATAATTCGTTTCATCTTTCTGTGGATGCTGTTCCTGATGTTACGAACATTCAAGTGTCAGCTGTGACTCAGTCACCTGGTTTATCACCGCTTGAAGTAGAACAATTTATTACGAACCCAATTGAATTAAACTTAATGGGAATTCCCGGAGCTACAGAAATCCGTTCTATTTCAAGAACAGGAATTTCTTCAGTAACTGTAATTTTTGAAGACAATATCAACATTTGGTTTGCACGTCAATTGGTTTCAGAAAGATTAAAAGCTGCTGACAAAGAAATTCCTTCTGAATATGGAAGCCCTGAATTGTCTCCAGTATCAACTGCACTTGGAGATATTTATGAATTTGTTTTGAGTTCATCTACACACACACCAATGGAGCTAAGAACTTATATTGATTGGGAACTTTCTAAAAAATTAAAAACAGTTCCTGGAGTAATTGAAGTAAATTCAATTGGTGGTGAAGCTCGTGAATACCAAGTGGTAATTGATCCAAGAAATTTAGTAACTCATAATTTAACTTTATCTGAAGTTTATGAAGACATCAAAGCAGCAAACAAAAATACCGGGGGGGGCTATATCATCAAAGGACAAGAACAAATTGTAATTCGTGGAGAAGGACAATTTGAAGGCATTGAAGAAATCAAACGAATTGCAGTGAGAACTGCTGCTGACGGAACTCCACTTCTACTTGGTCAAATTGCAGATGTAAAAATTGGACCCTCCCTTCGATTTGGAATTGCAACTAAAGAAGGAAAAGAAGTTGTTGCGGCAACTGTGATTATGCTACTTGGACAAAATTCTAGAGAAGTTGTTTCAAGAGTAAAAGAAAAAATTGAAGAAATAAATTCCACTCTTCCAGTTGGAATGAAAATTGAACCGTTTTATGATAGATCTGAATTTATCAATAGAGCTTTATCCACTGTATTTATCAATTTAACGGAAGGTGCATTCCTTGTATTTGTAACTTTGATTTTTACTCTTGGAACAGTAAAAGGTGGAGCATTAGTAGCAATGGCAATTCCAGTGTCTATGTTAATCACAGTAATTTTTATGAGACAACTTGGTGTGGTTGGAAATTTGATGAGTCTAGGTGCACTAGATTTTGGTTTATTAGTAGATGGTTCCATTGTGATGCTTGAAGCTGTGATGGCAAGTTTTATCACCAAAAAAGTTTTATTCCAAAAACCAATGAACTCAATTGAAATTAAAGAAATCACAGAAAAAATTATTTTAGATTCTTGTATGAAAGTGGGAAGAGCTGCTGCATTCTCTGTTGCAATTATTATGTTAGTGTATCTTCCGCTCATGGTGCTTGAAGGTGTGGAGGGAAGAATGTTTAGACCAATGGCAATTACTGTTGCTTTGGCGTTAAGCTCTGCACTTGTTTTTTCGATTACAGTTTTTCCTGCAAGTCTTGCACTTGTTTTTAAAAAACCAATTTTTCATAAAAGCCATTACTGGGATTATTTAGAAGAAAAATATAAAATTTTATTACACAAAGGATTTCAAAATAGAAGATATGTAATTTTAGGTGCAGTTTTTATTGTGCTGTTTTCTTTACTAATTGGTTCAACTCTTGGCTCAGAATTTATTCCAAAAATTGATGAAGGGGAATTGGAAATGGATGTAAAAAGACTTCCTTCCACTTCAATTGAATATTCTCGTGACTTAAATATGGAAATCGAAAAAATTTTATCAAGCTTTGATGAAATTGAATCTGTTGTATCAAGAGTTGGTCGTGGGGAAACTGCAGCAGAGCCAATGGGAACAGATGAAGCTTCCATTATGATCAAATTAAAAAAAAGATCTGAATGGAAAGTTGCTAAAACTAGAGAAGAATTAATGGATAAAATTAAATCCAAAGTTTTAGAGTCTATTCCATCTAGTTATATTTCTATGTCTCAACCAATTGAAAATAGGGTTAACTCGTTGTTAGCTGGTTCAAAAGCAGATATCGTTGTTAAAGTTTATGGAGATGATTTAAATCAATTAAAAAAACTTGCAGATCAAATTTCTACTGAAATGAAATTAATTGAAGGCACAGGAGATATTCGTGTGCAAAGAATTCTTGGTTTGCCTGTGTTAAGAATTAACACCAATTATGATAAAATGGCTCGTTATGGTGTGTCCTCTTCCGAAATTCTTCGCACTGTGGAAATGCTTAGAGTTGGAACAAATGCAGGAAAAATGTTTGAAGGATTAAAAAGATTTGATTTGGTGCTTAGACTTGATCTAGACATTATCCGAGACATCAAACAAATTGATAATATACCAATTATGACTTTTTCAGGTAAAACAATTCCACTCGGTCAAGTGGCTGATATTGAAGTTGTGGAATCAGCAGCTTCTATTCAAAGAGAAGCGTTAAAACGAAGAATTTTTGTAGAAGTAAATATTCGCGGAAGAGATTTGGTGAGTTATGTAAACGAAGCAAAACTGAGAACAAAAAAATCTCTTGGTGTATTGCCAAATGGTTATGAAATCAAATGGGGTGGACAATTTGAAAATTTCACTCGTGCAAAAAATCGTTTACTACTTGTTGTGCCAATTGCTCTAGCTATTATTTTTATTATGTTAATTATTGCTTTTGGAAATATTTATTATGCAATGGGTGTGTTTGTTGTTGTGCCTCTTGCTGTGAGTGGTGGAATTATTTCTCTTGTGATTCGTGGGCTTCCATTTAGTATTCCTGCTGGTGTGGGTTTTATTGCTGTTAGCGGTATAGCAGTGTTAAACGGTGTTGTTTATGCTTCTACTCTCAAAGACAAATTAAACGAAGGATTAGAAATTTCTGAATCAGTGAGACTTGCAGCTATTGAATCTCTCAGACCAGTTCTCACAACTGAACTAATTGCAGCAATTGGTTTTATTCCAATGGCAGTATCTAGTATGGCAGGAGCTGAAGTGCAACGTCCACTTGCAACTGTTGTAATTGGTGGTGTTCTAATTGCTACAATTATATCAAGACTTCTTCTTCCAATTCTAATGGAATATCTTCTTGGCAAAGCATTTATTCGCCAAGAGAAAAAAGATCGCAAACTAGAAGTTACAAAAACAAATTTGATTTCATTAATTGACCAAGGTGAAAGTGAATGAGTTTTTTTTGGGCGAATTTTTCCCACAGCTCTGCTGTGGAATGTTGAATTAAGAATTTTGAATTATGAATTTTGAATGTTCTTAAGTAAATTAAAAAATTTTCCATTTTAATTCTTAATTCAACATCTTTAATTCCAAAGGGAAAAACCGGGCTTTTCGTTTCACTCAAAAAAAATTATGGAAATTTTTTTTGACTTTCTCTGCAATCCCTTTCCATTAGATAAAAAGGTGACTTT
>JAAFIR010000011.1 GCA_013297885.1 Leptospirales bacterium
CGCTAACAAGATCATTAAAATCATCATCGCGATTATTAAAAGCAACAAACCTTATCTACCTAATTTTGTTTCTATTAACCCAATTTTTAAAAAATGATTTGACTTTTTGAACCATAGAGTTCGCTTGTGTTGTGAAAATTATTTTTAGAGTATAATAATAATACTTGTTCTGTATTTGAACTAGTGTAATCAAATTTTTTTTGATTATAATCTATATAACGATTTAATTTTTGTAGAAAGAAATTGTTTAATCTGTCAACATCATAACCAGAATAAATTGATTTTTTATTTTGATTTGTAAAAATTTCAATATAGATTTTTATATAGTCATAATCATCGTAGGAGACAAAACTGATAAGAATTTTTTCTATTTCGTTTAAATGAACTTTTTTATACCCAAATAAACCAATATAAATAAAATATTCTCTTTCTTCAAATATAAATAAACTTTTAAATTCATCTTCAAATAAAACTTCCAATGAAATTTTATCAATAATCCTTAATTTGATTTTAATAATTAAACCAAGTAATATAAGGATTAAAAAACAAAATACTAGAATTCCAATTAAACCATAAAAAGTGTGTTCTAAGCAAAATATGGAAATTTTGGAACAAGCTTTATAGGAATTATTTATCATAGCAAAAACTCCAGTTCCCAAAAAAAATAATCCAAATATTTGGAAAAAGAAATTCCATAACCATTTCATTTTTACAAATTGAATCTTAATCAAATTCTAATCAATTAAAATATAATTCTAAATTAGTTTTTGAAACTTTTTTGAATGTAAAAAAAATTGATAAAAGTAATTTTTTTAATTCAATTGAAGAAGTTATAAAAAGTTATGAAGAACAAACCGAACAGATTCTTAACAAAGAGTGAAAGTTATTTAATTCAATTTTTATTTCCTAAGTTAGAAAATAATTTTTTAGATGCAATTTCAGTTCAAGATATGAATGAAGGAATGGGAAGTTTGTATTTTCCAAAAATTAATTTAAGTAGAAATGAAAGATACCCAATTTCTATATTGAATGAAATTTTGATTAAAGATTTAGATGGTGTAGATATACTAATAACTTTGTTTCAGGATAACTCAGAAGATTTATTTGAATTAGATATTTGGAAAGTTGATTTTAATAAGCCAAGTATTATTTACAGCTTAGAAGAATTAAAAGAAGCGTTACAAATAGGAACAAAAAGTATTTCTTTATGAAAAAAATAGTAAAGTTCATTTTAATTTATTTTATTTGTTTTTTATTGTATTCTTCAGACTTAAAACCTGAAGATTTTTACAATCGACATGGATATGCTTTTACGATGAAAAAGAAATTTATATATTAAGGTATAGACGAAGGACTTTTGTTGTATTTTGAAATTGTAAAAAAAGAGAATCAATATGAACTATTTGCTTGTTTTACTGAAGAATTTGCTTATATTCATTTTGTCAAAATAACATGTAAAAAAGATATTTGTATTTTTAAGAATTTGGAAAATAAAGTTTTATTTATCTTTAAAAAATTAAACGAGTTTGATTTAGTGAATTTACATTCAAACAAATTTGGAGATTTCAAAGAGAATATGGTTTTCATTACTGAAAGAAAACCTTCATTTAAAGAAGTTCCTTTTGGAAAAAAGTAATTTAGATAATGAAACTTATTTTAATTATAAAAAACATAATCTCGATTTCAGCAATTTTGTATTTAATAACATGCGGCTTGACGAAGATGAATGAGTCAGCAGTGCTTCCTTTAGAAAATGATAAGATCAAAGTTTTAGTTCCTGATGAATATTGTATTTATGTTTCTAGAAAGGATATAATGATTGAAGAGAAAAATTATAACCATGTGGATGGGTGTGGTGATGAAATTACAAAATCTTCTAAGCGTAAAACCTCAAAGTATATTGGAATAAAAAAAACAGCATTTTTGTTTTATGGTGAATATAAATCAAACGATCTAAATTACAAAATCCAATATTTTTATTCAGGTAATGGATTAATGTTAAAGGATGGGTATTTTGTAATAATAACCTTAGGCTGTTTTTTTTGGTTTTGGTTCTTAAGAAAAATAAAGTTTAGACAAATGAATAAATGAATTATAAACTAATTTTAATATTGATGTATGGGATTTTTTTTTGTGATAAAAAAAAGAATACTGATTTTTATTTAAAAAATCTTTCTAAAAAAGAAATTAATAGTTTAACTGAATTTCATAATGATTTTCAAAAACTTTTAGATAAATATGGTTTTTACTTTCCTAGTCATAGATACCCAAATTTTCCGAATAAAGAATTTGATAATTTTATTGAAAAATTTTATTATGAACGTACTGACTTTATGGACCCAGATTCCTCATTAGCAGTTTATGCTGGAAAATTAGAATCTAAAATTGATAATATAGATGAAGATTTTGCAATAGTAGTTTATTTTAATATAATTGATGTTTAAGATTCCAGTACACAAATTTTTACAGAGACATCGAAAAAAGGTAAATCATTTTTTTTATAAAACGAATTAATAATCAATGGAAATTTGAACAAATTCCTTTTACATTTCGAGTACAATCAAAACAAGAATTTCTACTAAATATTCAAAAAAGTAAGCCTAATTTATTCAATAAGTTATCTCAAAAGTTTAAAATTAAACTATAAAATAATTAAAGTTTTCTCAAAAAAAAATTTTATTAAGTTCGTTATCCTGCAAACATTTCCGAAACTAAATCAGTTTAATATCTATGAAATCAAAATTTATTTTTACAAAAAAGCAATCTGCAGAACTTAGAGAAATGGATGAAGTTGTGGAAACATCGTGTACACTTTTGATACCTGAAGAATATTGGGAAGAGCTTTATTTGAAGATTGAGTCGTTTGGGAGTCTGAAAATTTATTTTGCTCACTTGATTTCAAAATATGAAATTTATTTGAAGAGTGGAATTGTACCATATTCTAGTCGCTTAAAAACTGAGTATCAAGAAAAGGGACAAAATTTGATACGAAAAGATTTTGAGCCGTGGAAGAAAGATTGGTTCGTGATGAAACTTTACAGAGCAGCATTTAATTTTTCGATCAACAAACTTTTTGTGTTGTTGCTCCGCCTTGACTTGATGAATTTTGCAGAAGTTGTGGAATCTGCCTTAAAGATAAACTCATCGATATCGGAAGACTTTACCTTGAACCCCGACTTACACGTTGCAACGGGGAAGGAGTGGGTTTTTCAATACGGGGGATTTTCCGAAAACAGAAAAATTCCCCAATACGAAAGGATTTTCCAGTTCGGATAGATTTTTTCACCACTAAAAATCCCACTACACTAACAAATCTCCCAACAAATAAAAAATTCCTAAATACAGCTTTAACCACAAATTTTTCGATTCAAAAAAAATTACACAATAAAATTTTTCAGAAACATTCTCCAATATAAAAAAAATTTTAATACAATAACTTCTAAAAAGCATTTCCGACTCAAATCAAATTTCCAAAAAATCTAGCGAACGGGATTGACTCGGGGTAAAAAAATTACAAATGTAATTTTTTTACCGAAGAGGAAAGCCCAGTTTTTTTGTGGGAAATTTTGCATTGAAATTTTTAATACTCTTTAATTTTTTCCCAAAAAAAAATTCGCCCACCTCTTCCTCTAAACCCTTCACTCAATCAAATTTTGATTATGCTAGAGCAGAGCGAAATTGCTTGGAAACATTGTAGAAAAGATGCAACATTGAAGGAAAGTTTTGCTTGGTGGAAATTTTTCTTTACGACAAAAAAAAAGTTTGTAAAGAATCTATTTCAAAATAATTTGAGTAAGAATTTACACATAGGATGGATTTATGGCTTTTGATATAGAAATGATTAAAGCTCATTACGAAAAATTAGCATCAAGAATTGATGCAGCAAGAAAAATTGTTGGGCGACCGTTGACACTCACAGAAAAAATTTTATACTCCCATTTATTTGAAGGAAATCCAACAAAAGCATTTGAAAGAGGAAAGTCCTATGTTGACTTCGCTCCAGATAGAGTTGCTATGCAAGACGCAACTGCTCAAATGGCGTTATTACAATTTATGCAAGCTGGTAGAGCAAAAGTAGCCGTGCCTTCGACAGTTCATTGTGATCATTTAATTACAGCACAAGTAGAATCCAAAACAGATTTAACAAAAGCAAATTCAGAAAATAAAGAAGTATATGATTTTTTAGCTTCTGTTTCCAACAAATATGGAATTGGATTTTGGAAAGCAGGTGCAGGTATTATTCATCAAGTAGTTTTAGAAAATTATGCTTTCCCAGGTGGAATGATGATCGGAACAGATTCACACACTGTAAATGCTGGTGGACTTGGAATGCTTGCTATTGGTGTGGGTGGAGCAGATGCATGTGATGTCATGGCTGGTCTTGCTTGGGAATTAAAATTTCCAAAACTAATTGGCATTCATTTAAAAGGAAAACTAAATGGTTGGACTTCTCCAAAAGACGTAATTTTAAAAGTGGCGGGGATACTCACTGTTAAAGGTGGAACTGGTGCAATTGTAGAATATTTTGGTGAAGGTGCAACTTCCATGAGCTGCACTGGAAAAGGAACCATTTGCAATATGGGTGCTGAAATTGGTGCAACCACTTCTACATTTGGTTATGACGAATCTATGGAGCGTTACCTCAGAGCAACAGACAGAGCTGATATTGCAGATGCTGCAAACAAATTTAAAGAGCATTTAACTGCAGACAAAGAAGTGTATTCAGATCCATCCAAATATTTTGACCAAGTGATTGAAATTGATTTATCAACTCTTGAACCACATTTAAACGGACCATTTACTCCAGACCTTGCAACTCCAATTTCAAAAATGAAAGAAGAAGCAGCAAAAAATGGTTGGCCTTTAAAAATTGAAGTTGGACTCATTGGCTCTTGCACAAATTCATCTTATGAAGATATTTCTCGTGCAGCTTCTCTTGCTGAACAAGCAGCTGCAAAATTTTTAAAACCAAAAGCAGAATACACAATCACTCCCGGTTCAGAACAAGTTCGATACACAATCGAACGAGATGGATTTTTAAAAACATTTGATAAGATTGGTGCAAAAGTTTTTGCAAATGCTTGTGGACCTTGTATTGGAATGTGGGCAAGAGTGGGTGCTGAAAAAGCAGAAAAGAACACAATTGTTCATTCGTTTAACCGTAATTTTGCGAAACGTGCAGATGGAAATCCAAACACATACGCATTTGTTGGCTCCCCTGAATTGGTAACTGCACTTGCAATTGCTGGAGACTTAGGATTTAATCCACTCACAGATACATTGACAAATGAAAAAGGTGAACAAGTAAAATTGGATCCTCCTTCTGGTGATGAACTTCCAAAAAAAGGTTTTGCTGTGGAAGATGCTGGTTACCAAGCTCCAGCTCTTGACGGAAGCAAAGTTACTGTTGCTGTTTCTCCAACTTCAGATAGACTTCAACTACTAGATTCATTTGCAGCATGGGAAGGAACTGACCTCAAAGGACTCAAACTTTTAATCAAAGCAAAAGGAAAGTGTACAACAGATCATATCTCAATGGCTGGTCCTTGGTTAAAGTATCGCGGTCATTTGGACAATATTTCAAACAATATGTTAATTGGTGCAATCAACTTTGCAAATGAAAAAGCTGACTCTGTAAAAAACCAACTCACTGGTGCATACGAATCAGTACCAAAAGTTCAACGTGCCTACAAAGCTGCAAAGATCGGATCAATAGTTGTGGGTGATGAAAATTATGGAGAGGGCTCGTCAAGAGAACACGCTGCAATGGAGCCTCGTTTTCTTGGAGTGCGTGCAGTTCTTGTAAAAAGTTTTGCTCGTATTCACGAAACCAATTTAAAAAAACAAGGAATGCTTGGACTCACTTTTGCAGACAAAGATGACTACAACAAAATTCAGGAAGACGATTCAATCGACATTCTTGGACTCACTAGTTTTGCAGAAGGAACTCCACTGACGATTGTGCTAAATCACAAAGACGGTTCTAAAGATGAAATCAAAGCAAACCACACATACAACCAAGCTCAAATCGAGTGGTTCAAAGCTGGAGCTGCTCTAAACATCATCAAAGCAAACCAGAAAAAATAGTTTGGGCGATTCATCATTCGGCTTCGACTAATACTGATTAGGCGAAGCCGAACGATGACCGAGCTTTTCGCTCTTGTCAAAATTTTGCATTTGCAAAATTTTGACACCGCTTCAATCTCTATCGCACTGTGTTGGGGAATTGGGTTTGGGGTTGTAAATAATGCTTAAACTAAACGAAAAAAACCTTAATATTCAAAAATTAAAAACCCATCTTGATCGAAAAAAATATTTTATAAAACTATATAAGCTATGTTTTAAAAACAGAACCAATATTAAACTGTTTAAACTAACAATTTTATTTGGATTATTTTATCTTAACAATTATAGAGTGAATGTAGTTGTTGTTCAGTTAGCATTAATTTTATTAGAGCTTGATTCAAATGATTTTGAAAATATATTAATTTTTTGGTACAATATGTTTCATGTTTCCTATTATCCTAAAGAAAAAATTCTAAGTTTTATAAATAATTTTCAACCAAAAAATGAATATGAAAAATCAATTTATCTTTTGATTCTTGGAAAAACTTATAGAATAACTGAAAATGATTCTTTGATTCGAAGAACTTATTTACAAAGTTTAAGAATCAAAAAATTTCCTCAAACATTTGAGAGCTTAGCTGTTTGGTATCAAATTCAAAAAAAAGATTGTAAAAAATATTCTTATTATATGGATTTATATTTTAAATATTCAAATATCATAAAATATTCTTCTCCAAATTTAATTTTAATCCAAGATTTTATTGATTATCAAATTACCGGAAACAAAATTACAAATAGTTCCTTCAAATTCCAAAAACAAGATATGAAAAAAACTTTAAAAAGAAATTGTCTATCTGCATTAGAATGGAACAATGAGAATCAAAAGAAAAGAAGAAAACCAAAAATTGATTTGAGTATTGTTGAAGTAACTTATGAAGATGGGTTAGATAAAAAAAACAAAAAATTTGTTAGTATTTTAAGAGGTGATTATTATAAATGAGGTCCATCAAAGAAACATTTTTAAAATCTTTTTTGTTTTTTGAAAACAGCTTGTTACAAAATATACAATATCTATTTTCTTTTGACCCAAGAAATTCACTTTTACTAAAATCATAACTTACATCAAGTTGGTAATTCGAATAATAATTTTTCCTATCAATTCCATCAACTTTATACAATTTCATAATTCTTTTAGATTAATTTTCTGAATCAAATGTCTTCCAACAGAATAGTGTATTAATTCTTTCTTTTGTAATCTTCCTATAATCATTGCTGGATTTGTATTGATTTTTTTTGCAAATGCAATTATATTTTTTTCTGTTAAGGTTGATTCGATAACTTGTTTTTCTTCATCAACTGATAGAGTCCAGTGAATAGCAAAATTATCTGCTTCTTTTTCTTTTTGTTCATCTTTATCAGAATATTCTATATCTTCTAAAAAAATTTCTTTTTTTCCATGAAGCAAAATATGACCCACTTCATGAAAAAAAGTAAACCAAAAAATATCATTTCGATTGTATCTTCCAGAAATTTGTATCAAAGGGCTGCCATTTAACCAACGAGTTGCTCCATTTACTGGTGCATTAGAAATACAAGGAGTGTAAATTAATTTAACACCAGCTCTGAAACAAATATCCTGCAATTTAGAAAAAAAATTTTCAGGATGTTTCGCCATTAAAGATTTTATTTCAGGAAGAGAAGCTTTAAATTTTTTTTCAGAATAGTTTACCTTAGTTAACTTAGAAGCTTGAATTTCACCTCTTCTTAACCAAGCGGAAATTGAATGTGGGTTTTTAATTTGAGCTAAGGAAATCCTAAAAGCAACTTTTAGTTCTTGGTTTAAATAATAATTCTGCCAAGCTTTTGGATTTGAAATACCGAAGAATTTTAATAACTCAATTGTTTGTTCTTCTATAGATTTTTTTTTCTCAATCCAATTTTTTTTTATCATATCTTTTATTGGAAATGATTCAGTCCATTTAACCCAATCTCCAATATTTTTCATACTTTTAGTTCTAGATTTATATTCATCAAAAGACTTTTGATAATTTAACCAAAAATTAGCAGGAATCTTTAAAACATTTTCAAATTGAACAGCCATATCTGAAGTGATACTACTTTTACCATTTATTATAGCAAGAATAGTCTTTTCAGGTTTTCCAGTTCTAGTTGAAAATTCTTTTATACCCATTTCTAGTTCTTCTAATTTTTCAGATAAAGTTTCTCCTGGGTGTAAATAAAACTCTGGTATATATTCATTTTTATTAGCCATTTTTTCTCTCCTAATGATAGTCCACAATTTCAATTACTTCAATTATTTTGATTTCAGACCAAATGTAATGCCCGCTTTTATTTTGATGAATGGGCTTTACTTTTGGTTGAAATATTAAGCGATAAGGTTGGTCTAAATCACAAGCCCATTGTCCTTTCCTATTTCCTATCAATTCATGAAAATTTCCAGGTAAATTCCTAACCTCTTCTAATGTTTCAGCAATTTTAAGTTGCTGAAGTCTTTTAATTATTTTTTCACCTCTTAATTTTCCATATTCTTGAATTATTTTTTTATTGTTCAAATGAACTTTAGAAAGTTTTTTGTCCAAGATAAAAATATTCATCAAAAATAAATTATTTTGATTTACATTAAGTGTCAATTAAAATAATATTTTTTATTTATTATCCTAAGAACTAAAAAAAAGATTTAAAAAATTTGCTTTTAATAACTCTTGATGAAAATTATTTATTTGAAAATGCACAGGAACTTTGTGTCCTAAATAGATTAATGGAATATAAAAATGAATGACACTCATCCAAATATACAAAAAAAACTAGATTCTATGTATTCCAAAATGACTGGTCAAGAAAGAGTTTTGATTGGGTTTAGCATGCTTGACGCTGCAAAAAAAATCATTTTATCTTCACTTCCAAAAGACTTAACCCCAGTTGAAAAAAAATTTAATTATTTTTAAGACTTTATAAAGATGATTATACTCAAATAGAAAAAGAAAAAATCATCAGTTGGTTTAGAGAAAAAAATTAGATTCTAAACAGAAACTCCACCATCACAAAAACTTTCCAATAATACATCAAAAAATTTTGGAAAGTTTTTTTGCGATATCCTTGCTAATTCAAAACTTTCTAAAACCTAATTTCCAGAAACAAATAACAATCTATTTGCTAATGTTCCACCAGAAGCAGTAGAAATAACTGTTGGTGCACCAATATTTCCGTTTGTCAATGGATAAGTTCCCAGATTTCCTGTAGATGCACAAATGGAATACAAAGTGTTTCCATTTGAGTGAATAGCTAAGTCTGTTTTGTTTTGTTCAGATGGACAAGAATTTGGAGCAACCCTTGAATTAATCGCAGTCGGATTGATAATTCCTGTTGAAGTATTAACATTAAATGACCAAAGATTTAATCTGCCGTAAGCGTAGAGATAATTATTGTCTGGGCTTAATTTGATAGCCCGAACTGTATCAGTTGCTGGTAGACCTCCTTCTGAAGCAGAAGTAATTGCAGCAGCTAATATGGTCAAACTCGGACTTCCTATCGAAACTGAAAATTGGTTTATTACATTTGAAGAATTGAGTGTATTACAATACAGAAAATTTCCATTGTTTGAAAACTCACATCCACCATTATCTGTTATATAAACAGTAGTTATTTGGTTTGTTGAAACTGTATCTGTAGTCATAACACCTGTAATTGAGTTTACTGCTAAAAATCGTTGGTAATTACCTGTTAAATTAAAATATATAAATGAAGTGCCACTGGGATGAATTCCTCCTAAAACTAACCAATTTGCTGGTGAGCCCCCATGAAAGCTATTTGAAGTTAATATTCCTAGATTGTCTATAGAAAACCTTCCAACCCTAGAAAAACCACCACCTCCATTAAAATCATATGCATAAAAAGAGCTATTATTTGGATGAAAAAAGCAACCAGTATTACATCTTGTATCTGTCACAGTTAATGAATTTACAAATGTCAAACTTCCATCGTTATTTCTGAGAAAACTTTTTATCATTGTATTAGAAATAACAACTACATGTTTTCCATTATAAATCACACCACTTGGAGTAGTCGTTACAGTAGCAACTGTATTTGCTAAAGTCAAAACTCCATTATCTCCAGTGTTATAAATTCTTAAATTATTATCATTTCCATTTAGCACATAAAGTGAATTCAAAATTTCAACTTTGATGGTTATATTTGTTGAAATCAAATTTCCATCTTGTTTGGTTGCTGTAATCGCATAACTGGTATTTGGCGAAACTACAGTAGGTGTTCCTGAAATCACACAAGTATTTGAAATAGATAATCCAAGAGGTAAACTTGGATTTGTTGTACAACTAACTACTGTTGTCAGATTTTGTGGAACTATATTTGTAATTAGATTATTTTTAAAAAAAGAAAATACTTGGTTAGCATAATAATTTGTTAGAATTGTATTGTTAATTTCAACTGAAATAGTAATCGAAGTAGAAATTAAATTCCCGTTTTGTTTGGTTCCGATAATTGAATAATTTGTAGTTGGGGAAGTTGTTGTTGGTGTGCCAGAAATCACACAAGTATTTGAAATACTTAAACCGCTAGGTAGAGCTGGACTTGCTTCACAACGAATTACTCCATCTTCTATAACAGGAACTAGATTTGTAATTGATATATTTCGGTTAAACACATAAGTTTGTTGAGGATAAGAAATTCCAAAAATCAAAGGAACCGAATCTAAAAAACTAATTTGGTTAAGTGCTGAAGCTGGTATTGTTGTGGGAGTAGAGCCTGTGCCAATTGGTCTTGTTGTGGAACTTTGACCAATATTCAAATTTCCACCTTCAGCAAAATATGCTACCATTGCTGGAAGTAAAATATTCGAGATACTGTTTGCTGGAAGTGGAATCTGATTGGGAACAAAACCAAGTGATAATTGTTTTCCACTTGAATCTTTTCCATCAAAAATTCCATCTTCAAAATCTTTTGCAAAACTATCAATCACTGAATCTACATCACTTGAATCAACTATTGTTCCTTTTTTATGTTTATTTGCCAAATACGAAAAACCAGCAAGAATAGAAATATGTTTTACTGAAAGAGGATTGTTCAAGTTTGTAAAATCTATGTTTAAATCTAATAGCTCAGGATAGTTGGAAGCTGAAATACTTGTTTGAGAAGTATTTTTAATTTCAGATAAATTTCTGGAATTGGAATTGGAGCTAGAAAGCCCAGAACTTAAACCAAAACGGATAACTACCTCTTTGCTTGCTCTTTGATTTAAAGAACTCGCACTACCCCTGCCTGATGAACTTGCCATCAAATTTGCAAATCTTCTAGAAACCATTCTAGAAAATGGGGAAACGGAATTATTGCCTCTTGCCGAATTCACTAATTTGTCTTCAGGAAAAATATTTGTTAAATTAAAATCAGAGTTTGGTGGAATGGAAATATCAGTTCTAGTTTTTTCATCATACATTTTTGTAAAACCATCTGCACTTGCTTTTACTCTAACACAAATAACTGAATTTGTTTTGTTATAAAGAACAGAATAATTTCCATTTTCATCAGTTGTGGCTTGGCCTAAAACAGAATTTAAATCACATGTTCCATCTTGGTTCACTTTATGAATATTCACTTCAGCTCTTTTGATGATGCCTTTAACAGCTGAACCAGAAACTGCAACTCTATCTTTTCTTACAAAAAGTAAAAATGCACTTTCAAGGAGTGAAATTTCAGCAGATTGTTTACAATTTACTACATTTGCCAAGATGATTAAATACACTAAAAATTTCTGTTTCATTATTACACCTTTACTTTTAAAATAAACTAAATTTTAGGAATATTAATTACTTTCCTAAAATAAGTTTTTATATAATGTCATTTTTTTTTCTAATAAAATCCAAGAAACAAGTAAATTAATTATTGAACTAGAATTTTTTCTTGTAAATTTGAATTTAATGTTTACGATATTTGATCTTGATTACAATCAATAGATTATCCACTTGAAAAATCTAATTAGTTTAAAAAAATAATTCTATGGATATTAGCTTAAAAATTATTTTCTTCTTTTTATTTTTTTTTTCTTGTGTTACAGGAGATAAAGATTTTACAAAAGTAAAAATTGATAAATCTAAATTTTTATTTTCAAATTCAAAATTAATACAAACACATGAAAAAAACTTAGAAGTTGAAGCAATGTTATTTTCGGATAGAACAACAACAAATTTTGAAAACTTAATGGAACTTCTCAAAGTTACTATTTCTCCTGATAATCAAAAACTTGCTTTTGAAATGATTGATAGAGAATTTTATATGGTTTATTATCATTTTAGAAATCTTTCTGATAAAAATTTAAAAATTGATGTTAATAAATATAAATTTTTATTAGATGATAAAATTTTAGATCCAATTTTTCCTGAAAAAATAAAAGACGGACATTATATCTTAAATCTTCGAGGTACAATCAAAAATATTTATAATTTATCTGTGTTCTCAATTGTTGCTGGTTATATTGTTGCGGCCATTGCGGTTTGTGTAAAAGAAGACAAATGTGAACATGTAGAAAAATCTTTAGAAACCGCAAAACTAGTTTCTAATCTGGGGGAAAAAAATTCAGAAGATGCAATTTCATTACCTTATCATGAATACCTCCTAGATTTTGAAAATGATTTACAACCAAATTTAATTTTAAAACCTAAAGAGGAAAAAACTGGAATTTTATTTTATGAAAGAGATAATGAAATGATTCACACAACATTAAAATTAATTCAATTGGATTCAAATAAAAAAATTGAATTAAAAGTATTCAAATAATAATCATAACTTTTTAATATTTTAAAAAATTGGAATAGCCATTTTAAATTAAAACTTACCATACTTACTCAGTGCGGGATGCGTGCTGTCGTAGGTACAATACTAAGTGAAAGGGATTAAAACGGGGTCAATATTTTGAGAATACAAAATATTGACCGAAGTTGAAAGCCCGTTTTTTTTGTTGGTCACTTAAGTAAAATTTATTCATAGAAATATAAAATTTTTTAATCGAAGCAAACTACCAACAAAAAAATTCACCCTTAGAGATATAAAAAAATGCTCAAGCACCACATATAAACTAAATTTTTATTCCACCTGATGCTTCGATTATTACACCATCGATGAGTTCGTTTTCAGCGATGAATTTTGCAGTATGAAAAATTTCATCCACCTCACCAAGCCGTCCAATTGGAATGAGAGATTTCCATTTATCTAATGCTTCTTGGTTCATATCTTTTAAAACCATTTCAGTTGCAATAAAACCTGGTGCGATTCCAGCTACACGAATTTTTGATTTTTTTAATTCATGTGCCCAAAGTTTTGTCATTGCAGCAACTCCAGCTTTTGCGGCTGAATAATTTGACTGTCCAGGATTTCCATACATTGCGACAGAAGAAATTGGAATGATGACACCTTGTTTTTTGTTATTAATCATTTGAACTGCAGCTTCACGCCCAGTTAAAAAAACTCCCGTGAGATTGACATTGATAACAGCTTGCCATTGCTCGATAGACATTTTACCTTTAACTAGACCAGTTTCTTTATCTACTTTTACAAGAAGTCCATCTCTTAAAATTCCAGCATTTAAAATTGCTACATCAAGTGAACCAGTTTGTTTTACGGTTTCTTCCATTAATCGAACAGCATCAGCTTCAATCGAAACATCTGCTTCAATTCCAATAGCTTGACCGCCACTAGAAATGATTTCGTTTACAACTAAATCAATTGATTCTTTTTTTATATCAGTCACTACAACTTTTGCACCAAGGTTTGCAAATCCAATTGCCATTCCTTTACCAAGACCACTTGCTGATCCAGTGATCAAAACAGTTTTATTCTTTAAATCCAAATTAAATCCCCTTACTTCTAAGTGTTACATATTCCTTAGTAAAAGGTACTTCTATTCTTGCAATTGTTTCTCTTGGTTTAGTGATAATTCTAAATAAATTTGGATCGATACCTTCACCTTTTAACATAATCATAATGAGGGCTATTCCAAGTCCAGCACCTTCTGTGTTATCCATATTGTCCATGTAAAATTCAGCTATGTCATTGTATTGCATAGACTTGTGCATTTTTTCACGCATCCTAATTTCTTCGAGTTTAATTACAGGTGTGTTATTAATTACTTCAATATGCATTCCATCTTGTTTAAAGAAAAAGTTTAATGTTACATGGATTCCTTTTTCCATACATTTTTGTCCGTATTCATCAGCCATTTTATCTGAAAAGCTTTGCTTAAATTTGACCATACCCTCTGCATATTGTGATTCATCAAAAATGTCTAATCCATTTACTTCAAAAAAAATTCTTTTTTGGTTTGCTTTAACAGCATTAATTGCAAGCTCTTTAATTGTTGTATAAAGCATTTCTGTAAACCTATCTTGTCCATGCTTTTTTAAAATTTCAGTGATGATTAATAAAACATATTTTTCTAATTTAGAGTTAATCTTGGAGGATTTTAAAGAAATTTTTTCTTTAGTAGAAACCATAGATTTAATTTTATCTGGCATAGCTTCTGACTCTTCTGTTGAACCCATTTACAACTCCTTAAAAGAAAACTTTGTTATTATAGAAAATTCAATAAAATAGTCAATTGAAATATTCTATAACTAGGAAAAATCTTGACAAAGATTATGAGAATTAGACTAGAAAAACCTAACACTCTATGTATTTTTCCACCTTTTTTAAATATCGGAAATGAAATTAAAATTAAAAATAATACTATCTCATAATAGTAAATCTCCTTAAATTTGAGTACAACAAAAAATTCTCGAATTAAGAAAAATAAAAAACTAAAAAAATAAAATATATGATGAAGTTTCCCAATTTTACTTCTTGGTACATTAAAATAATAGGACAAAACTCCAACTAAATTGCTTAAAAGTATTGACAAAATAAATAAACTATCCAAAAAAATATGTATCATTAGCTATAATTACTCGATATTAAAAATAGGAGTTTCCCATGTTTCGCTTTTTTCTTTTTATTACTTTAATTTCAATTTATTCAGTGAGTAAAGAAGATAAAATCATTTATGCGTTTTGGGACAATCATTCTTCTAAATATACTAAAATGATTTATGTTGGTGAAACTGTAAGTATCGACAAAGTGGATATGTTAAACTCAAATCAAAAAATAAACAAAGACTTAATGGAAATTGGTGTAGATCTCAGAATGGATACATTAACTGTTAGAGTTTTAAATAATCCTGGAATACGTGTTGGACAAACTCTTTATTTAATAGAAAAAAATCCAGACCATAAATCATTTAAGGAAGGTAATATTGTTGGTCAAATTAAAGTTGCATCTATTTTTGAAACTTCTTTTTTTGGAAAACAAATTCGTGGTGAAGGTTATTTAAGGTTAATCGAAAATAATATTATGGCTGTTGCAATGCCAATTGAAACAGAAAGTCTAGATGAATCACTAGTTTTAAAAAAACAAGCAGATTATTTTGTTGAAAAAGGTGATTTTGCTTCAGCTATTACATATTATAAAAAATCTATCGGGAAAGATCCAAACAATCCAGAAGCTCATTTTGCTTTAGCTAAAGTTCATACTACTACTGGTGAAGGATATGTTTCTGCAGGATACGAATTTAGTTTAGCTTGGAAAAATAAACATCGTTTTGAAGACCAAGAAGATAAATTTGAATTTTATAAAGAATATATGAAATTTTTAATTTCAAATTATGAAATTGAATCTTTAAAAAAAAGAGGAGCAATAGAAAATTTACAAAAATGTTTAGATGTTGGAAAAGATGCTGGCAAAAATTTTCCTAAAGATGCAGAAATTTATTATTTAACTTCTTATACTAGTTTTTTATTGTATCTAAAAGCTAAAGATCAAATTTTAGTTACTACAGAAGAAGAAGCAAAACTTAAACAAGAGTCTAGACTTCAAAAAGAAGAATTGATTTCTACAGCAGAATCCAATATAGAAAATTCTTTAAAATTAAAACCAGTTGATTATAAAACACAAATGTTAGCAGTATTAATTTATTTTGAAAAACTTTCTGATATTACAAACAATCAATCATCAACTAGTGCAACTGAAACAAGAGATTTAAAATTAAGAATTGAAAAACATGGAAAATTATATTTAACTTATAAACCTAAAAACAAAAAAACTGATAGAAAAATAAAAGATATTTTAGATTTAGAACTTCGCTAGATAATTGAATTAAATTTAGTTAATTACTTTCAAATTTTTTTTAAAAATGATAATTGGTAAATTAGTTTAATCTAATTTAAATGATGAATTTAATTTCAAAAAATTCTTTACATAGCTACAAAATATTAATTTGATTTTTTTGGAGATTAAAAATGAAATATTTATTTGTAATTTTAATTAGTTTTTGTTTTTGTTTTGAAACTGTTAAAACTCAAGATACTGAAATAAAGCAAGATTCAGTTGTAGAAATTCGTGAATCCCAAATTCCAGGTGCAGGAATGGGTTTGTATGCAAAAAAAAATATACTTAAAGATTCTGTTGTTACTGATTACAAAGGTAAAAAAGTAACTAAAGAAGAATATAACCAAATTCATGCAAAAAAAGAACATTGGTATATGTTTACAATGCCTGAATGTGCAAATGAACCAAATTATCCTTATATTGATGGAGATAGAAATCATTTTGCTTCAAAAGTAAATTTTGCTCCTTCAGAAATTAATAATAAACAAACTAATTTACAAAATGTATATTTTTTAAAACACTGTGACGAACCTTATATCCGTCTTTATGCGAGTAGAGATATAAAAAAAGGTGAAGAATTGTTTGTAAGTTATGGTGGAATTTATGATTACCATTTTATGCAATTTAAAGACGTTCAAGAATTTTTTCTAAAAAAAACAGGAATCAAAATTGGACCAAAAGAAAAATTTACATTTAAAGATTAATTGCACTTAAGTGCAACTTGATTCACACTTAAGAGGTTTCATCTTGTTTATTTTTATGCTAAAAAATAAACATGATGATAAACCTAATTTTATGCATAACAGCAATTACTCTTTTTTCACCTTTGATGATTTTAATTTCTGTTCTAATTTATTTAGAAGATTTTGGAACAGTTTTTTTTATCCAAGAAAGGGTTGGACTTAGAGAAACTAATTTTTCAATAATCAAATTTAGAACCATACTTAACGGTAAAATAACTTTTGTCGGAAAATTTCTTCGACAAACTGGTCTAGACGAACTTCCTCAATTATTTAATATACTGCTTGGTGATATGAATTTAGTTGGGCCAAGACCCTTAACAAAAGAAGATATTCAAAGGCTTGGTTTTGGGGATATTCGATTTGCAAAACGTTGGTCAGTAAAACCAGGACTCACAGGACTTGCACAAATTTATCCCAGTATTGGAAAAAAAATTTCAATCTGTTTTGATTTTTCTTATATTAAAACAAGATCTTTTTATTTAGATTTTCAAATTTTATCTTTTACTTTTTTAATGAATATTTTTGGAAAAAGAAAGTTAAGAAAATTTTTATATACTAAATTAAAAAATAGAATTAGAGTTCCAAATTGGAAAAATTGGTTTAAGTATTTTAAAAAAAATTCTGATTATAAAATTTTGGAAGAATATGATACAAGTAAATTAACTAGTAAAGAAAAATTTGGACTAAAAAAATCTCTAGCTATTTTTCAAATTGGTGAAACAGGAGAAGGCAGAATTGCAAAAGAGATTGATGAATTTCATTCCAAATACATAAACAATAATTATAAAGAAGCTCTAAAATTATTTGTTAAAGAAGAAGGTCGCCATGCGAGAATTCTTTCAAATATGATTCGTTCATTAGAGGGAAAAAATTTAGAATTTAATTTTACCGAAAAACTATTTAAAATAGGTAGAAGAATTTTAGGTGTTAAATTGAAACTTTTAGTTCTATTAGTTGCTGAAACTATTAGTGTTGAGTTTTACAAATTTTATGCAAAAAAATTACCCTTATCAGGTCTAAGAGCTAGTTTAATTAGAATTATCAAAGAAGAAGAAAAACATTTAGATTTTCATTCAGAGTTTTTTAAATATATTTTAAAGAATCAATTTGAAAAGTTCTTATTTAGTTTTATTTTTTTATTCGTTTCGATTATTGCATATTTAATGGTTGTAAAAGACCATTATCAATATTTAAAAATATTTGGTTTTGATTTAAAAGAATCATTTTGGAGTTATCAAAAAATTGTTTACTCTACAATTAATAAAGCTTTAAATAGGGAAGAAAAAATACAAATCCAATACCAAACAAAATTAATTTAAGGTTGGAAACATAAGTAAAAGAAAATCGCATATACTGAAGGTAAAATTATAATAGTTATATATTTAGCTATTCGATTTAAATTAACAGCTTGGTTTTCTTTTTGCTTTTGAACTAATTGCATTATCATAACATTTAACATCACTGAGAACATTAATATTAGATAAGTTAAAATCATAAATTTATCAGCATAAGTTAAATAACTAACAGGTGGAATTTGATTTGAAATTGAAAGATGAAGCATCACAGAAGCAACCAAGCAAGAAGTGCAAATCCCAAGTCTTTCTTTAACTTTATCTATGTCCATAATTGAACAACAAGCAACTAAAAAGATGATAATCAAAACGGGAATAAAAGTTTTAAAAAGTGCATTTAATTTTATTTTTTCAATTATCAAACTTAGACTTACTAAAGAATAAACTTCATTAAAAACATTATATTTATGCTCAGACTCAGAAATTTTCCATCCTTTTAGTTTCCAACCAGTAAAAACAATTGAATCGTCTATTCCGGTTTCATTTTCAAGTATTTTGTAATGAACCTTATCTATTGTGAACTTTTTATTTTCTATTATTATTGATAAAATTTGTTCATCAAATGGGAACTTTCTTAGATCAACTGGGCTTGTCAAATTTGCTAAAATTCTGTATTGATGCATGTTTTTTTCGGAATAAATTTTTTCAATATGTGTTGCTCTTCCATTCATAAATTCAAAACTATCTAATGGAAATTGATTTAATTTTTCTGTTTTAATAGTTAAATAAAAATCTACATTAAAATTACCAGTTGCTACTTCAAATTTTCCAATATTAACAATATAAATTCCAAGGTTTACTTTTTCAGAAAACAAATTTTGTGAAAAAAAAACTAAAATTAAAAAAAATAATTTATTCATTTAAACTTGAATATTAGAACTATTTGAATTCAATTAAATTTATATCTTTTAAAATCTCTGTTGAAATTTCTGTCAAAGATTGATTCCAAGAATAAACAAACTGGTCAGTATTTTTTTCTTTAAGTTCTTTTTTCTGGATATAATTTTTTCTAAAGATTGTTTCATCTTTAATTGAATCGGTTAAATAAATTTCTATTTCGAGTATTGAAATTGGTTTGTTTTTTGAAAAATCTACATAAACAGAATTAATATTTCCTTCTAAAATATAATTACTATCAGAAACAACAACTCTATTTGTTAAAATTCCACTAAAACCAGACTTGTTAAAAACTTGTATAATCTGTTCAGTTATATTTGTTGAAGGTGAAATCAAAAATTGATTATAAAAATCTGTTTCAAAAATTAATCCTTTTCTATAAACAAATTCTTTACCTTCATATTCAGGACTTATTTTAAATTTATTAATTTTTAATTTTTGAAACTTTGGTTTAGAGTTTTTTGAAATTTTGTTTAAATCTGCTTCTAAAGAATAAAATTTTTTATTTGGTTGTTCTTTTGTAAAAGGGTTACAATAGAATATAAAAATTATGATAAATAAATACTTCATTATTTTTTTCCTAATTCAGAAGATTTTGGTTGTTCTCCAAAAAAAGAATATGAAGGATATTTTTTAAAATTTGTTATAATTTCTTTCATATCTTCTGAAACAACTCTTAAGTTTTCTACAGCTGATGAAATATCTTTATTATTTGAAGATAACATATTATTTAATTTGTTCATGCTAGTTGACATTAAAGTTAATGATTCATTTAACTTATCAGGAAGATTTTGCATTTTTGGATTTACAAAAATTTTTTTTAGTTCTGAATTTGTATCTCTTACTTCAGAAAATAACTGAACACCTTGAAGACTTAAATCTTTTACATTTGCAGCTTTTAAAGTTGTATCAAGAGTAACTACTAAATCATCAATGTGACGAGCAATTTTTTCAATTTCAGCATCATCTAATTTTTTTAAAAATTCTTCCATAGTTGCACCAATTTTAGTAATTGTGCTTTTGGTTGAAGGAACATAAATCTCATTTGGATTCCATGAAATTTCAAGTGCTGGATTTGAGTCTATATTTACATAATCAATTTCTAAATAAGAAGTTCCTGTAATTCCTTGTGAAGTTAATTTTACTCTTAAACCTTTACTAGCCATTTGAGTGACTAATTTTTCGACTTGCTCTTTATTTGTCAAATTGAACAAATCTTTTACATTCATTTTCACAATTACATATCTACCCTGAAAAAATTTATCAGAAGTTGGATCGAGTTTATATTTGTCTTGAACAAAACTAATTTCTTTTACAGTTCCAACTTTAACTCCACGAAATTTTACAATTGAGCCAATATCTAATCCTTGAATAGATTCATCAAAATACGTTTCTAAAATTAAATTTTTTTGAAATAAATTTCCTACACCTAAGACAATAATAAATAAAATTAAAATAGTGAGTGCACTAATTACAAAAATACCTATTTTATAATTTCTAGTTTTTTCTTTCATAAAACCTCATTTTGAAATTTCTCTTTTAAAAAATTGTCTGACCCATGGATTTTCTGAATTATCTCTTAGAAAAGAAGGAATCCCTTCAGCCACAATTTTTTTTACTCTTTTATCAAGCATAATTACTCTATCTGCAATAGAATAAATACTTTCTAATTCATGTGTAACCACTACAAAAGTGATTCCAAAGTTTTTGGAAAGCTTTTTTATTAAATGATCTAGTTCTGCAGAAGTGATCGGGTCAAGTCCTGCAGAAGGTTCATCCAAAAAAAGAATTTTTGGGTCTAGTGCCATTGCTCTTGCTATTGCTACTCTTTTTTTCATTCCACCAGAAATTTCAGAAGGCATATGTTCTGTGTATTTTTCAAGACCAACCATTTGTAATTTCATGTAAGAAATTTTTTCAATTGCTTCATCAGAAAAATCAGTGAACTCTTTTAAAGGAAGTGATACATTTTGCATTAAATTTAATGAACCAAACAAAGCACCCATTTGGTACATAACACCAAGTGTATTTAAAATTTCTTGTCTTTTTTTTTCATCAGCTGTAGATAAATTTTCTTCATTAATTAAAATTTCTCCCTTTGCTGGAGGGATTAACCCAATCATATGTTTTAATAAAGTACTTTTTCCACAACCAGAACCACCTAAAATGACAAAAATTTCTCCTTCATAAACTTCAAAACTAATATCATCTATAATTGTATCTCCACTCATGATTGCAGAAAAATTTTTAACTCTGATAATTGATTTTTTATTTTCCAGAATCTGATTCCTTTTTTGACTTTTTAGTTTCAGAAGATTTATCAGGTGTGGAAATCTCTTTTTTTGATTTTTCTTTTTTTGGTTCAGGTTTTGGAGCTTCGGAAAATAAGTTTAAAGCAAAAAGGGTTAAGAATAAAATTAACAATAGATTCATACCAATTAATAAATTATTTCCTTTAAGAAATTCAAGACAATTTTTGTTTTTTTTGTTCATATTTTTTTAAAAGAAACAAAAAAAAGAATCAAAGTATTATCCAATAACTATTTCATTGTTAAGAATAATTTAAAATATATTTTTCTGAAAGAAGAAATTACTAAAAATTAAAAATAATTTGAAAAACAAATGTTTGTATTCAAGCGAAAACGATCGAAGCGGTATCAAAAAATTGCAGAAGCAATTTTTTGATAGTAGCTGAGAGCGTGACGGCGATACTCTTAGTTTACGATAGTATCACAAAACAAGAGTATCAGAGTTCGCCGATTCGCCCCTTTCTAGAGAATAGAAGTTAGAGGTTAGATTTGAAAAAAAACTTATTTTTATAAAGCTGGAAATTAGAAAAATCTCCAGCTTAAATAAAATTTATTTTTTCTTTGCATCCTCATAAGAGGTTTCAGTTGGTCCTGTGTAAATTTGACGAGGACGACCAATTTTCATATTTGGATCTTCAATCATTTCTTTCCATTGTGCAATCCATCCTGGAAGACGACCCATTGCAAACATCACAGTGAACATGTTCACAGGAATGCCGAGTGCACGGTAGATGATTCCAGAATAAAAATCCACGTTTGGATATAATTTTCTATCAACAAAGTATTGGTCTTTGAGTGCTGCTTCTTCTAATTCTTTTGCAATATCAAGTAAAGGATCTTTAATTCCCATTTTAGTGAGAATTGTATCACAAGCTTTTTTGATAATTTTTGCTCTTGGATCAAAATTTTTGTAAACTCTATGACCAAAACCAGAAAGTCTAAAAGTAGAATTTTTATCTTTTGCTTCTTCTACAATTTGTTTTACTGGTTTGCCACTTGCTTTAATTTCATTTAGCATTTCTAAAACTTCTTGGTTTGCACCACCATGCCTTGGTCCCCATAATGCACAAATCCCAGCAGAAATTGCAGCATAAAGATTTGCTAAACTAGAACCAACAAGTCTCACAGTTGAAGTAGAACAATTTTGTTCATGGTCTGCATGTAAAATTAAAAGTAAGTTTAGTGCTTTTACAATTTCTGGATCAATATGATAATCTTCAGCAGGAACTGAAAACATCATGTTCATAAAATTTGCACAATAGTCCAAAGAATTTTTTGGATGAATTGCAGGTTGACCAATTGATTTTTTAAAAGAGAAAGCAGCTATTGTAGGAAATTTTGCGAGGAGTCTGCGAATT
This sequence comes from Leptospirales bacterium, assembly GCA_013297885.1. Taxonomy (GTDB): domain Bacteria; phylum Spirochaetota; class Leptospiria; order Leptospirales; family Leptospiraceae; genus UBA2033. The sequence goes on from JAAFIR010000011.1 coordinate 22,950, forward strand.
GAAATTTCACGGTGTTCAGGATTTTCTGGATCATAAGAATCTTGGTAATAAGTTGAAAGAGATCCGATCATACAAGACATTATTGCCATTGGATGAGCTTCTTTTGGAAATCCACCAAATAATCTTTTTAAGTCTTCATGAATCAAAGTGTGTTTTGTTAAATTTTCATTCCAAGAACCAAGCTCAGTATTGTTTGGAAGTTTGCCATAAATTAACAAATATGCAACTTCTGTAAAAGTTGATTTTTCAGCAAGTTGGTCAATTGGAATTCCACGATATCTTAAAATTCCTAATTCGCCATCTAGAAAAGTAATTGCACTTGTGCAAGCTCCAGTGTTTAAATAACCTGAATCAATTGTAACTAGACCAGACTGGGCTCTAAGTTTTGTAATATCAACAGCTTTTTCTTTTTCAGAACCTTCTATGATTGGGAGTTTGTATTCTTTATCAGCAATTTTAAGTAATGCCTCTGACATAATGTATTCCTTAGTTTGATTTATCTTTAGACAAATTTAAACAAAAAATTATTCTAAAAATTAGGAAATCATTTTTTTTATATCTACAAAATTATTTTTTGGAAGTTCCCCTTTTTCCCAAGCGAGCTTGGGAATTAAAAATTAAGAACGAAAAATGAAGAATTGAACCTTAATTAAAATTCTATTACAAATCCTTCATTTTTAATTTTACAGTAAAGAAAAGGGTCGAGCTACAAAAAGCTATGGTCGCAAAGCGACTCTCTTCGAGACTTTTTGTATCTCTAACTTTAGAATTGAGAAATTTGTTTGATAAACAAAGAATATTCAATTTACTTTTTATTACTAATTTAAAATCTATTCAAAAATAATTTAACAAGGAATGAATTCATGAAAGTAGGAATACTTGGGACAGGGATGGTTGGAAGAGTAATTGCAGAGGCATTAATAAATAAAGGGCATGAAGTTATGCTTGGAACAAGAGATGTTTCAAAAACGTCTAGCTCAACAGAAAAAGGGGCATTTGGACAAGACTCATTTAGTGAGTGGAGTTCTAAAAATCCAAAAATCAAATTAGGAAATTTCGCAGATTGTATGAGTTTTGGTGAAATTTTGATGAACGCAACTTCTGGACTTTCCAGCATAAAAGCTCTTGAACTTGGAAAAGCTGAAACTGTTAGTTCAAAAACTCTAATTGATATTGCAAACAAATTGGATTTTTCAAAAGGAATGCCACCAGTTGCATTAGCAAATGATACAAGTCCTTCTCTTGCTGAAGAAATTCAGACAAAATATCCAAATCTAAATGTAGTAAAATCATTAAGCACAATGAATGCATTTGTAATGGTAAATGCAAATTTAGTTTCTGGTGGAGACTCCACAGTTTTTATTTCAGGAAATTCTGAAAAAGCAAAAGATGAAACAAAAATAATTTTAAAAGAATTTGGTTGGACAGATATTTTTGATCTTGGTGATATTAAAACTTCAAGAGGAATTGAAATGCTTCTTCCTTTTTGGATAAATGTTTGGCAAAAATTAGGAAACACTCCATTTAATTACAAAATCCAAAGATAAATTTTCTTGACAAAATTTTCAGATGTAGTACAGTCGTAGTACATCTGGAGGTTGCCATGTTAAGTTTAAGAATAGAAGATGATTTAGAAATGAAATTAATTCAAACTTCCAAAATGGAAAACAAATCAAAATCAGATATTGTAAAAGAGTCATTAGTTTTATATTTTCAAAATTACAAAAAAAAACGATCTGCTTATGATCTTGGTGAAAAATATTTTGGAACCTACAAAAGTGGAATTTCTGACAAATCTATTAACCACCAAAAATATATCAAAGAAAAATTAAAATCTAAAAAATGAAATCCATCATTGACACAGGACCTTTGGTGGCTTTTTTTGATGAATCTGATTTTTATTGTAAAGAAATCAGAAATTTTTTAAAAACTTATGAAGGTCAATTAGTTTCAAACTTATCAGTTATCACAGAAGTTTCTTATTTAATATCTGATAATAAAAAAGCCCAACTCAATTTTATTGAATGGATCAAAGATGGTGCAGTAGAAATTTTAAATCAAAGTAATGAATTTTTTTTACCTATTCACTTGCTAATGAAAAAATACCAAGATAGACAAATGGATTTTACAGATGCATCATTAGTATCTTTGTACGAAACTTTTCAAATCAAAAATATCATCACATTAGATTCAGATTTTTTATTTTATAAAACATCCAAAGGCAAACCAATAAACATTTTAAATTCCAAAATGTTAAAAAAGAAGAAGTAAAATTTATTTTTCTGGAAAACCTTCAATTCTTTGCTTTAATGACCTTTCTAGTTTATTTTTATCACCAGAATTTGGTAATAAAATTTTTTCTTCAAGAACTTTCTCTCTTTTCTTTTTGATAACCATTCCAGTCATCATTTCTCTTTTGCTTGAGATTTCTTTTGATAAAAAAGCTTTTTTAAATAGAACTAAAAAACCAATATAATCTTCTTTTGGTATAGAAACTTTTTTTTCATTTCCTCCTGAATAAATTCCAGAAGATGAATTTTCTTTTGTGACTGGTTCAAATGCAATAAAATAATTTTTATCTTTTTGAAACAAAGTATATTTGTTTGCATTCCCATCTTGATAAATATATTCTGTAGAAAATAAACTAGAACTTATTAAAAATAAAATTACTCGAATCATGCCCCAACACCTTTTTTAAATAATAAAATTAGTTTTGGGAGAATTTGTAAACTATCTTTCTTTTTTAAAGCTATAGAAAGTTTTTTATCGAGTAATAAAGATGTAAACCCATGAAGTAAAGACCAAGAATAAAAAGTTAAACTATTGGTATCATTTTTTTTTAATTTTTTATTTTGAATCAAAAGTTTTACCATTTTTTCAAAGGTAGAATAACTGATTCTACTTAACCCATCTAAATCGGGATATTTTTCAAAATCAGGAATCACTCCACCAAACATTAATTTGTAATGTACTGGGTACAAAACCCCAAATCCAATATATAAATTTGCAACAGAATCAAGAAGTTTAGTAATTTTTTCTTTCTCAATTAATTCTTCTAGTTTTGCAGTTAAATTTAAAAAACCTACTTTAGCAATTTCTACTAAAAGTTCTTCTTTAGTTTTAAAATGTCTATATGGAGCTTGGTGACTAACTTTTAAATTTTTTGCTAAATCTCTCATGCTAAATTCAAAATGATTGTTCTTTTTTACAAATAATATTGCTTCTTCAAGTGTTTTTTGTTTTAAGTCCCCGTGGTGATAGTTTTTTTTCTTCATAAAACAATGATAATTTTAATGTTGACAATGTAAACATTAACTTGACAAAATTTCAAAAAAAAAATTTTTAGACTTATGGAAAGAAAACAAATTATCCCAAACACAGAAATCGAAAAATTTGCCCTTGAAATAGATGCAATTTATTCTGATGCAAAATCAAAAGTTGGTATGGAAGATTTAGAGCATATCAAAAGCATTGCAGATCTTTCAAAAACTCTAGAACAGACAGGTAGAACTTTGATCCATGTTTCTTCTGACCCAGTAACTTGGGGTGTGGGAGTTTTGGCTCTTGGTTATCATTATCTTTTGGAATTTACTGAGCTTGGTCATAATATTTTACATGGTCAATATGATTCAATCCCCGGTAACACAGAAGTAACCTCTACAAATTGGATCTGGGATAATACTATGGATGAAGAAGATTGGAAATTTGAACACCATATGGTTCATCATCCTTTTACAAATATAATTGGTAAAGACAATGATTTTGGTTTTTTGGTTTATAGAGCAAGTGCTGAACAAAAATGGAGACTTTATCATTTATTTCAATTACCTTTGATTACCCTTCAGCCATTAGTAAATACTTTTTTCTTTCCTTGGTATGTTGCAACATCGAGAGCTTTATCTGAATCTAGAGATGTTTATAGTTTACAAACTTATCTTCCTGCTTTAAAAAAATTAACTGAACATTTTTTTAAAAACTATATCTTGTACCCTTTGATGCCCGGTGCAAGTTATTCAAAAGTAGCCTTAGGAAATTTTTTAGCAAAACTGTTTCAGAATACATATCTTGAAATGATTCTAGCAATTTCTCATCTTCACAAAGAAGCATACACATTTCCTGATTCAGATGGAGAAACAAAAGGAGAATATTACTTAAGACAAATTTTATCAACTTGTAATTTTGAATCTGATAGAGATACAATTTATCATATTGTTTATGGTGGAATCAACACTCATATTGAACATCATCTTTTTCCAGACCTTCCACCAAATCGATTGAGAGAAGTTGCTCCAAAAGTGAAAGCAGTTTGTGATAAATATTCTATTCCTTATCGAAACGGAAGTTTTTTTGGTCAATTTTTTGAAGTTATACAAAATGTAATTATCCATTCATTTCCAATTGAACCATCAGATAATGGAGATATTTTTTCTTTATTTCAAAGACCTGCAGTTTTGTTTGATCGAATTAAAAAAGGAACGGAAAGAATGTTCAGTATTTTTAACCAAGATGAATATTCTATTTTTAGTGAATCTAAAATTTTACATATTGAAAAATTAATTTCAGGGGATGCAATTTCAGTTTCCTTAAAAGTTCCAACTGATTGGGAAGTAGCTTCTTGGAAAGAAGGCTCGTATATTTCGATTCAATTAAATGTAAACGGAAAAAAAGTAATTCGTCAATATTCATTAACAAAACCAAGTCTTGTTTCAGATGAGCTTCATATCACAATTAAAAAAGTTAAAAATGGTTTGTTTTCTAATTTTGTAATAGAGAATCTAAAAGTAGGAGACAAACTGAAAATTATTGGAAAACCAAAAGGTGATTTTCATTTAATTGAATCGAATTTACAAAAAGTTTTTATTGTTGCAGGTGTGGGTATCACTCCAATTTTAAGTATGATTGAAAAATTAAATTTTGATAAAAATTTAAAATCTGCTACTTTAATTTATTTTAATATCGCTCCTGAAAAAACTTTGTATAAAAATGAATTAGAAAGTTTTTCCAAAAAAGGTCTTAATGTAAAATTTTATTTTGATTTTTTAAACAAAGAAAATGAAAAAGAAAATTTTAAAGAAGAAAAATTCTCCAAAAAAATTTTTGAATCATTAGATTTAACAAATTCTGAATTTTATATTTGTGCACCTGAATCAATGATTGAAGAAACAAGATCAATTCTAAAAGATTTTAGTGTAAAAAAAGAAAATATTCTTTCTGAAAAATTTTCAGCTACTAAAATTTTAAAAACCAAAGAAAGAGAAAGTATCACTCATAAATTAATATTAGCAAAATCTAATAAAGAAGTTATGATTAATGAAAACACTACTCTTCTTGAAGCAATTGAATCTTGTGGAATTGAAATCACATCTGGTTGTAGACAAGGTCTTTGTAAATCTTGTCAGGTTCAAAAAAGATCAGGAGTTCATGAAACAAATGAAATTGAATATGCAATTCAAAATAGAATCACTACTTGTAATGCAGTTGCGAAATCTGACTTGATTTTAGATATTTAAAAAAATTGCTTTTAAATCAGATGGTTCTTCTGAAATGATTTTTAATTCTTTTTTTAAAAATGGATGTACTAAACGGATGGAATGGGCATGTAAAGCTTGCCTATTTAATCCAAGTTCAGATTTTCTATTTCCAGTTTTTATAAATTCTAAGAAGTTTTTTTCATTAAGTCCATAAATCAAGTCCCCAATTAATGGAAATCCAGTTGAATAAAGACTTGCTCTGATTTGGTGAGTTCTTCCTGTAATTGGACTGGCAAGTATTTTTGAGATAGAGTTTTTAGTTTCAATTAATGAAAAAATTGTTTCACAAAAAATGGAATTCTCAAATTCTTCATTAGAAAATTTTTGTTTTTTTCTTAACTCACTTTTTTCATCTTTTCCAATAAAACCTTTTAAATGAAGATAAGGAGGAAAATTTCCATACACATAAACAAAATATTCTTTTGAAATTTTTCGATATTCTATTAGTTTTGAAAATTCTCTTGCAGCATTTGAATTTTTTGCAAACAAAACAATTCCTGATGTTTCTCTATCTATTCTATGAATTAAATATTCAAAAACTAAATTTTTTTCTTGTAACAAAGCTGATAGATGATTGTTTTTATATCTTCCAGCAGAATGAACTGGTAAGTCAGCAGGTTTATCTACAACAAAACAAAATTCATCTTCATAAATAATTTTGAAGTTTCTATTTACTTCTGGTTCAATAAAATCAATTTGAAAATGAATTGTATCATTTAGTTTAACAATTGAATTTGAATATGCTAGAGTTTCATTTAAAATCAAATTTCCTTTTTCAATTTCTACAAGCCATCTAGATTCAGAAAAATAAGTAAATTTGTTAGTTAAAAATTCTAGTAAAGTTTGTGGAGAAATTGGACTTTTTATTTTATAAGAAAATTTTTGCATATACGGCTCGCGAAAGTGATTGACTCGGTGTCAAAAAATTGCAAATGCAATTTTTTGACATGAGAGGAAAGCACGGTTTTTCCCATCATATAAAAAAGTTGAATTAAGAATGTAAAATGGAAATTTTAAAATGAAAATTTCCTCATTAAATTTTTCATTTTGCATTCTAAATTCCAAAGCTGTGCTTTGGGAAAAATTCGCCCAAAAGAATATTCTATCAAACAACTACTAAATTTACTAATTTTTCTTTTACATAAATTTCTTTTTTTATTGATTTATCTGTTAAAAATGGAATTACTTTTTCTAAAGACTTGGCAGTCGAAATTGCTTCTGTTTCAGAAATAGTTTTAGAAGCCATAAATTCTCCTCTGATTTTTCCATTCACCTGAACCATAATTTTAATTTCAGTTTCTACTAAATATCTTTCATCATATTTTGGAAAAGAATGATAAGCAAGAGTGGTTTTGTTTCCCAATTTTTCCCAAAGCTCTTCAGAAATATGTGGAGCAAATGAGGATAATAAAAGCACAAATGGCTCTAAAATTTTTCTTGGTCTAGTTTCTTTTGGTGTTAGCTCGTTTACAAAAATCATCATCCAGGATATAGCAGTGTTAAAAGAAAAATTTTCTATATCTTCAGAAATTTTTTTGATAGTTTTATGTAATAATTTTAAATCATCAGGACTAGGTTCAGTCTCATCCACTTGAAAATTGTTTCCATCTTTGCCGTGAAATAATCTCCAAACTCGATTTAAAAAGCGATTTATTCCTTCTACACCTTTTGTGTTCCAAGGTTTAGCTTGATCAAATGGTCCCATGAACATTTCAAATAATCTGAGACTATCAGCTCCATGTTCTTTTATCACATCATCAGGGTTTACAACATTTCCAAGAGACTTGGACATTTTTTGTTTGTCTTCAGCTAAAATCAAACCTTGGTGTAAAAGTTTTTTAAATGGCTCTTCTGTGGAAACAATTCCTAAATCAAAAAGAACTTTATGCCAAAAACGAGAATAAAGCAAATGAAGAACAGCGTGCTCTGCACCACCAACATACAAATCCACAGACATCCATTTTTTTTCTAAACTGGAATCACATAATGTGTTTGAATTTTTTGGATCTATAAATCGAAGATAATACCAACATGACCCAGCCCATTGAGGCATTGTGTTTGTTTCTCTTCTACCTTTTCCAAATTCAGGATGAGAATATTCCAACCATTCATTAGCATTTGCTAATGGAGATTCTCCAGAGCCAGAAGATTTAATTTCTTTGAGTTCAGGTAAAATTAATGGAAGTTCAGATTCTGGAATATCTTTTGTAAATCCATCAAAACTGACAAGAGGCATTGGCTCACCCCAATATCTTTGGCGAGCGAATAACCAATCTCTAAGTTTGTATTGGGTTTTGATGTTTCCAATTTTTTTTGTTTCTACAAATTCTGAAATTTTTTTAAATGCATCTTTATAATTTAAACCATTCAAATCTAGTTCAGAAGATTTGGAATTGATACAAGTTGAATCTTTGGAATCGAAAGATTCTTTTTCGATTGAAGGTCCTTCGATTACTTGAATGATTTCTAAATCAAATTTTTTTGCAAATTCAAAATCTCTGGAGTCATGAGCAGGAACAGCCATAATTGCACCTGTTCCATATGTTGCCAAAACATAATCTGAAATCCAAATTGGAATTTTTTTATCTTTGTTTAATGGATGAATTGCGAAAGACCCCAAAAACACACCTGTTTTTTCTTTGCTTAGTTCTGTGCGATCTAAATCAGATTTTGTAGAAGAATCTAAAATGTATTTTTCAACTTCTGCTTTTTTTTCTTTAGATGTTAATTCAGCCACCAGAGGATGTTCTGGGGCTAAAACCAAATAGGTCGCACCAAATAATGTGTCTGGTCTTGTTGTAAATACTCTGATTTTTAGATTTGACTCAGAAAAAAAATCTATTTCTAAACCTTCAGACTTACCAATCCAATTTTTTTGCATTTCAAGAGTGGATTCAGGCCAATCTACTAGTTTTAAATCGTCTAAAAGTCTATCTGCAAAAGAGGTGATTCTCATCATGTATTGGCGAAGTGGTTTTCGAATAACTTTGTAGCCTTTTTCTTTCCACTCTTCAATTTCTTCATTTGCAAGAACTGTTGCTAGCTCTTCACACCAATTTACAGGAATTTCAGCTTCATAAACTAATCTAAATTTTGCTAAAATTTTTTCTTTTTCAGCTTCTGAAAAATTTTTCCATTCTTCAGAAGTAAATTTTAATTCATCTGAGCCAATTTTTTCAAATTCTGAAATCAAATTTGTAATTGGTTTTGCTGAATTACTTTTTTTATCAAAATAGGAATTGTAAATTTTTAAAAAAATTGTCTGTGTCCATTTGTAATAATCTTCATCAGTTGTGGAAATTTCTCTAGACCAGTCATATGATAGTCCAATTGATTTAATTTGTTTTCTAAAATTATCTATGTTTTGTTTTGTAGTGATTTTTGGATGAACACCAGTTTTCATTGCGTATTGCTCAGCAGGTAAACCAAATGCATCCCAGCCCATTGGATGAAGAACTTCAAAATTGTTCATTCGTTTGTATCTACAAATGATATCAGTTGCAGTGTAGCCCATTGGGTGACCCACATGAAGACCAGCACCACTTGGGTATGGAAACATATCTAAACAATAAAATTTCTGTTTTGAAGAGTTTATATTCGTTTTAAAAGTTTCGTTCTTCTCCCAAAACTCTTGCCATTTATTTTCTAACTCTTTGAATGGATACATTGTAAATGTTATAAAATTTTACTTACGCACTGAGTCTATAATTTTTGTGAAAGATTTAAATTCTAACTGTAAACAAGCCCTACAAAAATTTTTTTGGAATAATCTTTTTTCCATTTTTCCACAATTTTGACATTTGTATAATTTTTCAGTTGAATGAGATAGATTTAGTTCTAGTTGCACATGTTTCTGTTTTTTCATCAAACACTCTTCTTCTAACTTCTTTACATCACTGTAAATAAGTTGGAAATAAATTCCTTAACAATAAAAAATCTTTCTATGTAAGGAATTACTTAATATTTTTTTTATCTTCATAGGTCAAAAGTATTATCTTCAAAGTTCGTCATTTTTTAAAAAAAAATTTCATTTTTTTTTAATACTTTTTTTTTATTTTTTTTAAAAAAAATATTAGAACAGGAATGAAACTTTTTTTTCATATTTATAATTTCAAATATTATAATCTAGAAATATTTGAATATTAGTATATTAAAATACTCTAATATTATTAATTATCTTTTTTAGTTTTTTAAATTTTAATTTTCAAAGCTCTAGTAGAACTTTTATGCAATTAGAAATAAAAAATTTTAAAAAATTTTGTAGATTGACTTTTTTGATTTAATATTTTTATTTTATTTTTTGGAATATATCGTTAATTTTAATAAAATAACAAAAAAAGGAATTACTTTATGAAAAATTATTCATCGAAAGCACTTATGAAAAAATTGAAATTCTCAAAAAGAAATTTTAGTTTAAGTTTGATTCTTCTTTTTTCATTTTGTTCTATTCAAACAAAAGAAGATGGAATCAAAAAAATTGAAGACCAATTTCAAAAAACTTTTAAAGAAATGAACTATTCCAAATCAGCAAATCTATTCATTCATTCAGAAAAATTAAAAATCAATCTTCAGAAATCTCTTGGTTTTATTGATTCTGAAAATAAAATTCCTGCAAAACTTGACCAAGCATTTCACACTGCTAGCATTGGAAAAATTTTCACTGCAAGTTTGATTTTTAAATTAATTGAAGAAAAAAAATTAAACTTAAATGATAAAATCAATAAATACTTAGATGAAAAAACTTTAAAAGATTTATTTGTATTTGAAAACAAAGACTATTTTAATGAAGTTAGTGTTGACCATTTACTCACTCATAAATCTGGAATTAATGATTATCTAGAAAGTAGTGGAAATAATCCAAATTCCATGCTAAATAAAATTATTTCAGAGCCAGATACTTTTTGGACACCAGAAAAAATTTTAGATTATACCCGAAAAAATTTAAAAGCAGTTTCTAGACCAAATGAAAAGTTTTTTTATTCAGATACAGGTTATATTTTACTTGGACTGATTTTAGAAAAAATTGAAAAAAAATCTTTTGAAGAAATTTTAAAAATTAGAATTCTAAAACCATTTGGTTTAAATGAAACTTATATGTACTTTCGATCAGAGCCAATTTCCAAAAAACCAAACCAAGTTTCAAAAATGTTCCTTGGTGAAAAAGATGTCACTGGTTTTAAATCCATTTCAATGGACTGGGCTGGTGGTGGATTAATTTCTACAACTGAAGATTTATTTCGATTTCAAAAAGCTTTAGTAGAAGGAAAAATTATTTCCAAAGAAAATTTAAAATCAATGGAAGGCTCAGAACATTTTCATGCAATGATCTATTATGGAAAAGGTTTGATGAGTTTAAAATTTAATGAGATAAGTTTTTTAATTCCAAAACTTCCTGTTCTAATTGGACATTCGGGTTTACTTTCTACATTGATGTTTTATATTCCAGAATATGATACTCATATCATTGCAAATTTTGGCTCTACTGGAGATGTCGAAAAAAGTTTTGAAATGCTAGTTTGGATCACATTAACTTTAAAAGAAATTGATAGTTTAAAAAAATAATTCTCAGAAATTTTTTTACACAAATTCGATTTCTAAACACGATGCGAAAGTGATTGAAGCGTTTCTTAAAACATTGGGTTGCAACCCACTGTTTTAAGAAGTAGCAAAAAGCACGGTTTTTTATCGGAGACTGAGGCTCTCGAAGTCCCGATAAAAAATTCGCCCAAAAAAAAAACTAAATAGAAAAATCTTGATCTTCTACAGAAAATATTTTTGTTTCTTTTGGACTCACAAAAACCACATCTGATTTTTTAATTCCCATACTTTTATATTTTTCTGTAGGAATTTCTACTAAGATTGCTTGGTTCTGTTCATCAACTAATTCTATTTTGACGTTTGAACCTGAAGGACTGATATGATCAATTTTTCCTTTTGAAATTGTGTTCTCTTTTTTTTCTAAACTAATTTCAAAATGATGTGGACGAATATAAATATAAACTTCGTTGTTAATGGATTTGGTTTCATCTGCTTCTTTAATTTCAATTTCACCTAGATAAAGTTTTCCATTTTCCACTCTACCTCGAAACAAATTTACATTTCCCAAAAAATTGTACACAAAAGGAGAAGCAGGATTGGTGTACACTTCTTCAGGAGTTCCAACTTGTTCAATTTTACCTTGGTTCATTAGCACAACTCTATCTGAAACTTCGAGAGCTTCTTCTTGGTCATGTGTTACAAAAACTGAAGTGACATGAATTTCATCATGAAGTTTTCTCAGCCATCTGCGAAGCTCTTTTCTCACTTGTGCATCTAGTGCTCCAAATGGTTCATCTAATAGTAAAATTTTGGGTTCAACTGCGAGTGCTCTTGCAAGTGCAACTCTTTGTCTTTGTCCCCCAGATAGCTCAGAAGGAAATCTATCTTTTAATTGTTCTAACTTTACTAATTTTAAAAGAGACATCACTTTTTCATTTATTTCATCTTTACTGGGTCTAAATTTTTTTGGTTTTACTTCAAGACCAAATGCAATATTTTCAAATACTCTCATATGTTTAAACAAAGCATAATGTTGAAATACAAATCCAACTTCTCTTTCAGAAATTTTTTTTTCAGCTTTGTCTTCCCCTGAAAATAAAATCGAGCCACTGTCTGGAGTTTCAAGTCCAGCAATCATTCTAAGCAAAGTAGTTTTTCCACAACCAGAAGGACCAAGGAGTGCAACAAGTTCACCTTCCTTAATTTTTAAATTTAAGTTTTTGATTACATGAAATTTACCAAAATACTTATCAAGATTTATTATATCAATGCTCATTCCCTGCTAGTCCTTTTTGTTAAATAGGATAAAATTTCTTTTAAAATTAATGTGATAATTGCACCAAAAGTTAAAATGGAAGCAACTGCAAATGCTCCCACATAATTGTATTCGTTGTACAAAATTTCTACATGAAGTGGAATTGTATTTGTCAGTCCACGGATATGACCAGACACAACAGACACTGCACCAAATTCTCCCAAAGCTCTCGCATTACATAAAATCACACCATACAAAATTCCCCATTTGATATTTGGTAATGTTACTTTAAAAAACATTTTGAGTGGACTCGCACCAAGAATTAAAGCTGCCTCTTCTTCTTCAGAGCCAAGACTTTGCATAATTGGAACAAGCTCACGAGCAATAAATGGAAATGTTACAAAAATAGTGACCAAAATAATTCCAGGTGTAGCAAAAATAATTTTTATATCTTTGGAATTTAGATATTCACCAAAATACCCATTTGATCCAAAAATCAAAACATATATAAGACCTGAAATAATAGGTGAAACTGAAAATGGAATATCAATCAAACTGATTAAAATATTTTTTCCAATAAAATCAAAACGTGCAATACACCAAGATGCAAATATTCCAAAAATCAAATTTAATGGAATTGTAAATAGCACTGTTAAAAAACTTAGTTTAATTGCTTTGATTGAATTTTCTTCTGTGATTGATTCTAAATAATAAGCCAAACCTTTTTCGATTGCATAATAAAATACAGAAAATAGTGGAAGAATAATTAACACTGACATAAACAAAATACAAAGGCTGATTAAAACATATTTGGTGAGTTTAGATTCAGAAGTGTTTAAATTTTTCATTTTGCTTTATGCCTATTAGCAAAGTAGTATTGAATTAAGTTGATGAAAAAAAATAGTACAAAAGAAATCATTAAAAGAGTAAGAGCAATTGCAGTGGCACCATTATAATCATATTGTTCTAGTTTAGTTAAAATTATAAGCGGAGTGATTTCACTTACCATTGGCATATTCCCCGAAATAAAAATCACTGAGCCATATTCCCCAAGTCCTCTTGCAAATGACAAAACAAATCCACTGATTATACTTGGAAGTATACTTGGAAGTATAATTTTTGTAAAAGTTTGAAATCTATTTGCACCAAGGCTTGCAGCAGCTTCTTCTAGTTCCACTTCAAATTCTTCAAGCACAGGCTCAACTGATCGCACAATAAACGGAAGCCCAATAAAAGTTAGAGCCAAATAAATTCCAATTGGAGTATATGCCACTTTGATTCCAATTTTTTCTAAAGCAGATCCAAGAAATCCATTTGGAGAATAAATTGTAGCAAGTGTAATTCCAGCTACTGCTGTGGGCAAAGCAAAAGGCAAGTCAACCAATGCATCAAAAATTTTCCTACCAAAAAAATCGTACCGCACAAGCACCCATGCAATCAGTACACCAATAAAAACATCTGTGATAGCAGCAAAAAATGAAGCTGTGAATGATAATTTGAAAGCAGCCAGAACTCTTTCTTCACTAATCGTAGTATAAAATTCTGAAAAAGATTGTGCTGATGCTTTAAAAAAAAGTCCAGCAATTGGGATTAAAACAATCAAGCAAAGATAAAAAACAGTATAACCGAGGGAAATTCCAAAACCCGGTAATATATTTTTCTTTTTTCCTTTCACATTTCCATTTCTAATATATTGAATGCTTTGTCAAATATATAAGAATTGAATTTTCAGATAATTTTCTTTATTTTGGAAAAGATTCTATTTCATTTCAAGCGTTAGGGATTGTAGCGTTTCTCGCTGAAAGCGAGAAGTAGCGAAAAGCCCGACTTTTCTTTTACTATTATCAAATAATACTATCGTCAAATGATTGTAGTAAAAGAAAAGGAACGCACAGCTGAGTAATTGATAATTTCAATAGTTAGAAAATATCATCATACTCTCATCAAACGATAGTATTGTGCAATGAGAGTATTCACAAAAAAATTCTAAATCAAATTGGTAACAGCACCATTTGAAGCAGATTGAACAAGCTTTACATATTTCGCTAGAACACCGGATTTAAATCTTGGTTCAGGTTGTTTCCATTCGCTAAGACGTTTTTTAATTTCTTCTTCAGGGAGTTTGAGTTCCAAAAGATTTTTTGTTGCATCAATTGTAACAGTGTCGCCATTTTTTAAAATTGCAATTGGGCCACCATCAAACGCTTCAGGAGTGATATGACCCACAACAAGACCATGAGTTCCACCGCTAAATCTTCCATCTGTCATTAACCCAACATCTTCACCAAGACCTTTTCCGATGATAGCAGCTGTGACAGCTAGCATTTCTCGCATACCAGGACCACCTTTTGGACCTTCGTAGCGAATTACAATTACATCACCTTTTTCAATTTTGTCATCCATGATTGCATTAAAACATTCTTCCTCACCATCAAAAACTTTTGCAGGTCCTGTGATTGCATATTTTGTTAGTCCAGAAATTTTTGCAACAGCACCATCTGGTGAAAGATTGCCTTTCAGTATAACAAGAGTTCCAGAAGCATGAAGTGGATTTGATTTTTCACGAACAATGATTTGGTTTTTTTCAAGTCCTCGCATCTCTTTTAAATTTTCTGCAATTGTTTTACCTGTTACAGTGAGACAGTCACCGTGTAACATTCCGTCTGCGAGCATTTGTTTCATCACACCTTGAACTCCACCAGCTTTGTCTAAATCAGTCATTACATATTTTCCACCTGGTTTTAAATCTGCCAAGTGTGGGGTAACTTTGCTTATGCGATCAAAATCTTCTAGACTCAAACCAACTCCCATTTCTTTTGCAATTGCAATCAAATGTAAAACTGCATTTGTAGAACCACCTAGCACTAACACAACTCTAATTGCATTTTCAAAAGCATTTTTTGTGAGAATCATTTTTGGAGTAATATTTTTTTTGATTAACTCAAACACAGCTTTACCAGCTTCATAAGAATCATTTTGTTTTCTTGCACTCACTGCTGGCATCGAAGCAGAACCGGGTAAACTCATTCCAAGAGCTTCAATTGCTGATGACATTGTATTTGCAGTGTACATACCACCACAACTTCCTGCCCCTGGAATTGCATTTTGTTCTACACGTAAAAATTCTTCACGAGTAATTTTTCCTGCATTAAATTTTCCAACTGCTTCAAAAATGCTGACAATGTCAACATCAGCTCCATCACAATTTCCTGGCATAATTGTTCCACCATATACAAATAAAGATGGAATATTGATTCTAGCAAGAGCCATGAGACAACCGGGCATATTTTTATCACAACCACCAAGAGCCACAACTCCATCATATCGCATTGCTTCAGTTACAAGTTCAATTGAATCAGCAATTACTTCTCTTGAAGGAAGTGAATAACGCATTCCATCATGACCCATACAAATTCCATCTGAGATAGTGATCGTATTAAAAATCTGAGGCATTCCTCCAGCTCTACGAATTCCTTCTTTTACTTTTTCAGCAAGAGTGTTGATATGATAATTACAAGGTGTAATCTCAGCCCAAGTGGAAGCAACTCCAATCATTGGTTTTGAAAAATCTTCATCAGTAAAACCAACTGCTCTAAGCATGGCACGATTTGGTGCACGATTATCTCCTTCAGTTACCATTTTGCTTCTAGATTTTAAATTCTCAGACATATTTATTCCTTAATAAAAGTTTTGGCGATTGGTCGTTTAACATTACTTAAACGAAAAATTTGGTAATTCCAAAAACGACCATCCCGCTTTTCGAGGCTTCGCTTTCGCTACGGTCTTGCGAGCAAGACTGCTACCGCACCTCTTCAATCGGTATCGCATATATTTTTAAGTTGTGGAACTTGCCTCTATTTACAAGAATTTTTTTGATTTAGGATTTGAATGGACTTATATATTTCTTTGTTGAAAAAGTAAACTTACTAAAATATTCAAACAATTTTAAGGAGAATATATGAAATTCCATTATCCAAAATTTTATATTTATCTTTCTTTAACTGCTGAATCACTCACTCTGGTCTTTTCGGGTATTCTTTTTTATCACAAAATCGTTATATTTTATTATTTACCAAATTTAGCTTTATTCCTCTTATTTATCTTTTTTATTTACAGTGCATTTAATTCTTCATTTAACTTATTTGTAGATGAAGAATACCTCAGCTATAATAATTTTTTTTCAAAAAAAAATATCTATTTTAATAAAATTCAAAAAATTTATTTTTCTCATAAAGAAATGTCTTACTGGATAATTATAACTTATGAAAACAAAGAATATTTTATTTCAAAATATATAGAAAACTTCCAAGAGTTTATTTTTGTTTTAGAAGAAAAAGCAAAAGATAAATTTGAATTTACGATCAAAGAAATGCCTTTTGAAGTGCAAGAAAGCAAAAGATCTTTATATATTGCAGGATTTATTTTAATTTTTTTAATTCTCGTTTCAGTTGTAATTCTGGTATTTAGTTTTAACTCAGATTTTTTATTTATAATTTTATTATAAATAATATTCAAAACGAAGTTATCTTTCAATTAAAATTTGTTTATTCTTCAAATGAAAAAGAAAAACATTTTACAATTACAGATACTATACTTAAACCTAAATTTCATGATGTTTTAAATTTTTTAAGAGAAAACTATTTGGATTATTTTAAATGAGCGAAAGGTAGAACATTCTGAATATCATCCGCTCATTAATTTTTTTGTATTCTAAAATTTTCTATATTAAAATCTCAAAATAGAAAGTTTATGGATATGAAATTTAAAACTATTCATTTGAAGCAGAACTTCTTGAATAAACAAATAATATTTTTAATCAAAAAAAAATTTTTTAGAACTATACTTTTTAAAAAAAATAATTTTAAGTTTATAATTTTGATTTTAATCATTTCTTTAATACAATCAAAAGCCATATGGGAACAAAATATTAATATTATTTGGTTATTTATTCTTGTTTGTATAATTTGGAATGTCTATAATTATCCAAGTAAAAATAACCAAGACTCTGAAAAAAATAATGGATCAAATAATTGGAACCCTGACTCTGAAAATTCAAATTGTAATACTGATTCTACATCAGATGATCGTGGTGGTAGTGATGGTAGAGATTAAAAAAAAATATTATTCAACTAGGTAAATTAAATGTATTTCAATAAAGTTCTTGAATAAATTTTGTAATTCTGGTTAACTGAAATTTGAAATGATTCGAGTGTATTTAGACAACTGCTGTTTTAATAGACCTTTTGATGACCAGACTAGTTTAAGTGTGAAACTGGAAACTGAGGCAAAATTGTTTATACAAAATAAAATTAAACAAAAAGAATTTGAATTGGTTTGGTCTTATATTTTAGAACAAGAAAACGATGATAATCCTTTTGAAGATAGAAAAGAAAATATTTTAGAATGGAATGAAATAGCTGTTTTAGATATTTCACAAAATGAAGAAGTTTTAAATAAATCTGAAATTTATTTTAATTTTGGGTTTAAAAATAAAGATTCAATACATTTGGCTTGTGCTGAATATGCCAAATCAGATTATTTTATAACCACAGATAAAGGGATTCTCAAAAAAGCTGAGTTAGTTAGAGAGCTTTTAAAAATTATGAACCCAATAGACTTTATAAATATATTAGAGGAGTTCAAATGAAAACAGATAATGAGATTCGAGTAGAAGGAATGAAAGTTTTATTTGCAAATATGGACTTGGTTGATGCTGAAAAATTTATTTCAATTATACTTAGAGATAGATTTGATTATACAAAATGGAGTCAGAAACTTTATGAAGGACTTACAGTTAGAGAGCTTAGTGCAAAAGCAATGAAACTTAGAAATTCAAAAAAGAGTATTGTTAAATGAAAAATCTTGCAGAATTTAAACAAATAATATCTTCTTCAAAGCCAAAACTTGAACAAATTTATTTTATTAAAAGTATTGGAGTATTTGGTTCATTTATAAGAAACGAAGAAACCAATAAAAGTGATTTAGATGTATTAGTAGATTTTTATAAACCAATTGATTTATTTTTATTTTTAGAATTAGAAGAAGAATTAGAAAAAGTATGTGGTATAAAAGTTGATTTAGTTTCTAAGGATTCTTTAAAACCAAATATTGGAAAAATAATATTAAATGAAGTTCAATATATATGAAAAGAATTTTTTTAGATTACTTGCAAGATATGCTGAATTCAATACAAGAAATCGAATCATTTATTAATGGCAGAAATTATGAAGAATTTAATGAAAATAAAATGTTAAAAAATGCAGTTATAAGAAGCCTTGAAGTTTTAGGTGAAGCAAGTAAAAATATTCCTGAAGAATTAAAAATGAAATATTCAGAAATTCCTTGGAAAAGAATCTCAGGAATGAGAGACAAACTCATTCATAATTATTTTGGAGTTGACTACAGAATGGTCTGGGAAGTTTCAAAAAGTAAAATCCCTGAAATTAAACCCTTAGTAGAAAATTTAATGAAAAAAGAATCTGAAAATTTGAAATGATTCGAGTGTATTTAGACAACTCTTGTTTTAATATAGCTTTTGAGTTTCTTTATTTTTATGAGGAGAACAAATGATTTCTGATACAGAAATAAAAGAAAATGGATTAAGAATTTTATTTGCAAATATGGATAGTATCGAAGTTGAAAGATTTATTGTATTAATTAAAACAGATACTTTTGATTATGTTCGTTTTCGAGAAAATCTTTGGGAAGATATTCCTTTAAGGAAACTTTATGAAAATGCTGCAAATCATTGGAAAGAAAAAAAAGAAAAATATTCTTAGTCCTATTGACTTTATTAGAATTTGGGAGGAGATGTAAAATGAGAAATGATTTAGAAATCCAAAATGACGCTTTTAAGATTTTATTTCAAAAATTAGAATGTCTTAAAACTAAGAGATTTATTTCATTAACCCAAAAAAATAATTTTGATTAAACAAAACAGAAAATTTATGACAACCGAAGAAAAAATTTTATGGACTAAAATATCTTCATTTAGACTGGATGATGAAAACTCTTCTTTTAAATTTTCAGAGCGTCTTTCTAGAGAAAACGGTTGGACAATTTCATTTTCAAAAAAAGCAATTGAGGAATATAAAAAATTTATTTTTCTCTCTTGCATAACAAATGAAGGAGTGACTCCTTCTGATCAAGTTGACCAAGTTTGGCATTTGCATTTAACTTTTACAAAATCCTATTGGATTGATTTTTGCAAAAATACACTTTCTAAAGAGATTCATCATAATCCAACAAAAGGTGGAAATATTGAAGAAAAAAAATTTGATGATTTTTATACTTCAACACTCATACTATATAAAGAAAAATTTAAAATCGATCCAACAAATTCCATTTGGCCTGAGAACAAAAAAAGATTTTCTGATATAAATTTTCAAAGAGTAAATCTAAAAAATTACTGGTTGTTAAAAAAACCTAAACTAATTAAAAAAAATATTTCGATACTAACAGTTGTTACACTTGCATGTTTTTTTATTTACTCTAAATCTGAGAATAGTTCATGGATAGTCTTAATTCCAGTTATAATTTTTAGTTTTGTAGTTTGGGAAATTTTTACTGAAAAGCTTCAAAAAAATAAAAGAAATAAAAATCGCAAAGATTCAACTGGATGCAGTTCTGGTTCAGGTTGTTCAGGTTGTTCAGGAGATTCAGGTGGTGACGGAGGAAGTGGATGCAGCGGTTGTGGAGGTGGTGGTGGAGGTGGAGATTAAAAAAAATCTTAAATAAAATTTCTCCTACTCAGATTCTATGAATTCCCCAATACTAAGCGAAAGTGATTGAAACGGGGTCAAAATTTTTTGGATAAAAAATTTTGACCTGAGTTGAAAGAACGGTTTTTTTCCATTGTACGGAAATAGATTTACCGATTAATCAGTGTTATGTGGAAAAAAATTCGCCCCAAAATTATATAGAAAATTTCATTTATTAAAACAAATAACTAATTCTGTAAAAATTTAGCTATGTTCAAATAAACTTCTGGATGAACCAAAAATCCAATATGAGTGGATTCAATTTCTTTATGAGTGATGTTTGGAGAATAAGGATCAATACAAGCTTGCCAGCTAACTATATTGTCTTGTTTGGAATAAAAAGATAAAATTGGAAGTTGAATTGGGTTTTCATATCTCAAATCAATTTCATTTTCTAATTCATCTACAGATTTATATTTACCTAAATTATATCTACTCACAACAGATGTATATTTTGGTCCGCCAATGACAGGTGAACCAAATGTGACAACTTTAGAAATTTTATCTTGGTTGTCTCTTGCAACTTCTCGAGCGAGGTAGCCCCCTAAACTCCAACCAATTAAAATGACTTTTTTGTTGTCTTTAGAAAATTCATTTCTGATTAATTCATTTAATTGTTCTAATAAAATAGGAACATCTCCGTGGTTGTATCCAAGTCCCCAACCCTGAGATTTGTATCCTAAATGGTCTAAATACTTTCTTAATAAAACTGTATAATTATCATTTGAAGCATAACCAGGTATGACAATTATTTTTTCTCCATTCCCTTTTGAAACATTCAAAACTTCTTGTAAATTTAAACCTAATTTTAAAAAATCCACAACACCTAATAATTCTAGAGGTAACTGGTAAATGGATGGAATTTTAAATTTTTTTCTTTCTTCTAAATTAATTTTTACTGTAGTCATTTTCATCCTTATTGTTTATTAGACAAAATCTCAAATCAATTTTAGAATTTATTTTTTTAAATAAGAACCATCAATACAAATTAATTCTAAATTTTATTTGGGAAATTAAAATAATAAATAGTCTTAATAAATTTTAGTTAGCCAATGAGAATATTCATCAAATTCATTGTGAACAATTTTAAAGAATTTATCTTGAATTTTTTTTGTAACTTCACCAATTTTTCCATTTCCAATCATTCGTTTATCTATTTCAGAAACCCATGCAACTTGAACACCAGTTCCAGAAAAAAATACTTCTTCAGCAGTGTAAAGTTCACCTCTTGTAACTTCTCTTTCAATCACTTCAAATCCATCTTTTTTTGCAAATTCGATCAAAGATTTTCTTGTGATTCCCTCGAGAATGGATGAACTTAAACTAGGTGTGATTATTTTTCCATCACGAACAATAAAAATATTTTCTGCTGAACCCTCAGATACATAGCCTTTTGAATCTAAAAAAATAGCTTCATCCAAACCATTTTGAACAGCTTCTGATTTTGCTAGTGCAGAATTTACATAACCACCACCCGCTTTTGACATGGTTGGAATTGAGTTGTCGTCAATCCTTCTCCAAGTTGAAATCATCGTGCGAAGTCCTTTTTTTGTATCTAGATAATCATTTAATGGTAAAATATAAATTGCAAGGTCTGCTTTTACATCATGAAAACGTGGAGAGAGTTGAAGAGCAGAAGTATAAATAAATGGTCTAAGATAAATATTTTCTTTGTAACCAGAAGCTAAAACTAAATCAAAAATAATTTGTTTTAATTCTTTTTCAGTCATTTTAATTTGAAGTTGCAACATCTTAGCTGAGTTCAAAAGTCTTTTTGCATGTTCATCTAAACGAAAGATATATAAATTTTTTTTTGTTGAATTGTAATAGGCTCTGATTCCTCCAAACACCATTGTTCCATATTGTAGTGCATGAGTTTGGATGTTTAACATCGCTTTTTCTGAAGGAATAATTTTTCCTTGGAAGTAAGATAGATTCTTTGCCATAAATTCAAAATTTAAAAAAAACAGTTTTTTACAAGTAAAATAGTTTTTTATGTTTTGTTCTTAATTAAAAATTAAACAATCAAAATGAAGTAATTTAATAATTACTATTTGGGCGTTCTTTTCATTT
Organism: Leptospirales bacterium; assembly: GCA_013297885.1. GTDB lineage: Bacteria > Spirochaetota > Leptospiria > Leptospirales > Leptospiraceae > UBA2033. The sequence continues at coordinate 45,107 of JAAFIR010000011.1, forward strand.
ACACCTGCCAGACAACAGTAGTATCATTTGACAGGAGTAAATGAAAAGTCGGGCTAGAAAAGGGTTTCGTCCCATGGACTTGCTATACAACCTTTTCTATCCCTAACGCTAGTGTAGGAAAAAATTTTATACTAAATCAAATGAAATTTCTTTTTTGATTTCACCGTTGATTTGGATTAATAATTTATGTTCACCTTTGTATAAAGTTCTAGTTGTCATTTCAGCTTTCATCAAATGTTTTTTTTCTATTTTTATTTTTTTATTTTTTTCTAATTTTAAACTTTTTAGTTTAAATACTTTTTTTGAATTTAATTTACCAGATTTATTTTGAAAATAAATGATATAATCAATTACTAAATCTGAATTTTTTAAACTAGTTATATCAAATGAAAATTCTAAATAATTATTTAATTTTACTTTTTTTGTAAAAGTAAATTTTTCAAAAGTAATTTTTGTATTATAATCAATTCCTAAATATTTTAACGTAGGTTTATGTCCTTCTTTGACTAATGTTCTGAGTGAGTGTTTTGTGATAAATTCTAGTTCTTCACTTGTTTGTTTTTTATTTTTCTTATTTTGTTCAGACCAATTTTTTAAAGTTTCCAAAACAAATTCTGAATCTAATTTAGAAATATCATTTAGATGATTGGCTACTGATCGAGTGACAAATCTAGTTTTATCAAAATACAAATTATTTAAAATAGAAATTGGTTCTTTATAATTTAAAATAATTTTTTGTGACCAAGGAAGTCTTGGCCTTGTGCCTTCAGAGCATAATCTTCTAACATGATAATTTTTATCTTTTGACCAAATGAATAATTTTTTTAATGTTTGTTTTGGGAATTGATTTATAAAATACCTAATTGAATCTTCAGCAGAAAATCTTTTTGTAATTTCATATAAAGTATTTAATGAAAAATCTAAATTTATTTCTTCCAAACCATTCCTCACAACAAATTCACTATAAGGAGCATAAATAAAATCACCAAAATCATCATCTGTTTTTGTTGGGTCAAGTTCAGGTGGTAAAGATTTTAAAAGAAGTTCAACAGATTCTTGATAATTTAATTTGCTCTTTGTAAAATACTTCTTAAAATTTTCAGCTATACAAATAATTCTATCTTTTAATTCTAATTTTGGAAATTCATTTAAAATATCTTTTATAAAATTTGCTTTATCAAAATTGATTTTTTTTAATTTACTTGCTTCAAAAATTGCATTTGCTATCATTTCTACTTTTTGTTGGTTGAATAAATGATCTTTTAAGGAGAATTTTTCGTTTGTGGTTTTCATATTTTGTTCCTAAATATTAATCGACTGGGCGATTCTAGAAGGAAGAAAACCTTTATAAGGAAATTTCCCTTCATTACGAGTTTTTATTAATTTTTCAGCTTGTTTTAAATTTTCATTAAATTTATTTAAAGCCTTATTTACTTTAGAGTCGCTAAACCAAAACATTGGATATCTTCCCAATTTCTTATACAATAATCCACCAAGGGTATAACCTAAATTTAATTGTAAAGATGCCAAATCTAGTGGTGGCAACATAGCCAACCAATCTTCTTCAGAATATTTTTGTTTCTTTTTAGGCGCTTTATCATAAAGTCCAATTGGTACTTGTGGTGCATAAATCATTACATCTCTTTGCGGATTATTAATTGCTGAATGGCTTGCAGTTGCAGTAAAAATGATATGAGTTAAAGCTTTTATTAAATAAGAAATAGAATTTATTTTTCCTTTTCCATCTTCACCAAAATTATTTACTCTTCCTCCTGCATAATTACTTAATTCACCACACCAAAGTTTTAATTCAGTATCATTAAGTAGTTCTTTATTACTTGGATAATAAATTTTTATATATTCTTTTACCCAATTTCGAATTAATTCCCAGATCACTAAACCATCATCGCGAAATGGATAATAAGGCAATAATTCTTTATCTTTTACTTTTCTATTTTCTAGGTCTACAGGAAACATGCTATCATTAAAAGCATTTGATTTGGTTGCTTTTAAAGATACTTGTTTACTTGATTGAATTGTTCCTGATAATAAATGTTCTACTCCACCACCAGGTGCAATTAAATCTTTTCGAGCAAAATAGTTTATAAAAATAGTTCCATAAAAATGTGGAATTAAAAGTTTATAAATTGGATGTCGATTGGAGAATTGTCTATAAGTTGAAATGATAATTGGCTCTAAGAATAAATGTGTTTTTGCTAAATGAGCAATAAGTTCATGATGATTTCCATCTGCTGAGTTTACAACAGCTTTAGCCATTTTCCAACCCCAAGGATCAGATAATGGAGTAAATAGAGAATGTTCTTTTGGATTTTGATCACATTGAATTGCAATTGGACGAAGAAAACGTTTTCCTTGAGTGAGAGCAAATAAAGCAATTGGAGCATAAACATATTTTTGTTGTCTTGGCTGATCCCCATTTTTTAAATCAGAAAGAGCTTGGTAATTTGTAATAAATAATCTTGATTCTTGTATCGCTTTAGATAATTTATCACCATTAAATTCTGGTATAGAAGAAAAAATAGAATCAGTAATTGGAAAATTATTTGGAATTTTTTTTATACCTTCTATCACAGTTGGATTCCACCCAGCAACTCTCATCCTAGCAAAATTTTCATCTGTATCAAAATCACGATTTAATTTTGGAATTCCAATTTTTAAAAAAAGTTTATTATAATCTTCCAATTTTAAAGCTTTACCGGGTTTAGTATAACGCTGAACATATTTACCAGAATAAATAAAAAATTTAGTAGGACTTTTTATAAATAGCATTGTAAAAAGTCTTCCAATCATTTTGAGACGAAAAATAAATGGAACTAAAATTCTATCTACACTCCAAGCAGTATTTTCACTTACGGCTAAAGAATTTCTCAATAATCTAATTCCTATTTTAGCTAAAAGATATAACCATTTTAATTTTGGATATTCTTTTGTTGGTACTTCATCAATAACAGGATGAGATGGAATTAAATTATAATTATATCTATAAAGTGTTCTAGTTTTATTTAAATTCATTTCTCTTTTTATAGAATCTTTATCAAATTGAGGTAAGCATATTTTTAAGTTTTTCATAATTATCTATTCATCTAAAACAATTTTTCCTGTGACAGTCTGTGGCATCATCACTCCAAAAAAGAATCCTTGCACATAATTAGATTTTAAATCAGGTTCAAATCGTGCAATAGAATAAAATGATGCAAGTGTTAGTTTTATGTTTATTAAAGCATAAGACATTCCCATACAGGCTCTAGGTCCTCTGCCAAATGGAAAAAAATAATCACTTCCGTATGGGTTATTAGTTATAACATCTTTTGTCCATCTTTCAGGGTTAAACTCTAATGGATTTTCCCACCTAACATCAGAATGATGAAGAGCATAATTGGAAATAAGTATTGGTGTATTAGGTGGAATCCTATTTTTACCTAGCTTGACAACTTTGCTTTTAGAAGAATTTCTTAAATACAATGGAACAGGTGGAAAAATTCTCATTGATTCACGAACAACTTTATCAAGAAAACTCATCTCTTCAATTTCTTTAAAAGTAATTTCGTTATCTTTATTAAAAGTTTCTTTTATTTCAAGTTTTAATTTTTCTTCAAAATGTTTATTTTTAATTTGACTAAGTAACCAAATGGCTGTGACAAGAACACTTGTTACAGAATATACTCCACCATAAAAAACATTTGCTAAATTAATTGCAGTCCCTTTATCTGAATATTTTGAACCACTTGCAAATATCCAATTAATTAAATCTGATGAATTTGGATTTGGATTCGATTCAACTTCTTTGACTAGTTTAGAAAAATAAGAAAACCATTTTCTTCTTTTCCAATAAAAAAATACACTAGGAATATATTTTGGCACAAATAAGGATGTTAAACGATCAGCTCCAACTTTTCCCATATAAGTAAAAATATCATATATTGATTCTGGTAAAATTTTTCCAGAAACGGAAATTGAAAAAGAATCAAAAGACATTTTTTGTATTGTGTGGGTCAAATCTAAAGATTTCTTTGAAGAAAATTTTGCTAACCCATTAGTTCTAAGTTTTATTGATTCTTTCAAAATGAGAACTTGTTGAGAAATCCATTTTGGTGACCAAGGCGAGCTAAATGAATCTGAATCTCTCATTGATTTCCAAGCTGGTGGATTTGCTAAAAAAGGACTATAAGAAGTAATAACTGGTTCAAGTGCTTTTTTGGGTGAGTCTTTATAATAATCTGTCCAATTCGTTTCTAAAACTTCTCTAAACAAATCTGGAGAGTTAATTATTAAATGTGGACTTGAACCAAACCAAACCAAACATATTTCACCATAATTTATTGAAAAACCTGCAATTGTTTCCCAAGGATTTTCACCTACAAAAGATAATAAATTTCCCAAAGGAAAAGAAGGAGACGGTCCAGAAATGCCATTAAATTCCGCTATCTTCGATTTATTGATATATTCAAATAATCCCATTTATATTCTCATTATTACAAAACTATTTTTTGAGTTTGATTAGAATAGATTTTTAATTGATAATATCATTTCTCAATTGTAAATAGTTTATATTTTATATTTTGTTAAAATATTTTTAAAATCAAATCTTTTATTTCATAAAAATTCTTTTAATTACTAATAACATGCAATAGGGTTTTCTTTTTCTAGTCAAGTAAATTTAAACCTAAATATTAATCGACTGGGTCAGTCGCGATGGTAACATATAAGGATAAGGAAATCTATTTCGATTTCTTTCTTCAATAGTTTTTTCAACTTCTTTGAGCTTGGTTTGAAATTTTTGAAGAATTGGTGAAACTTCTTTTGAAAAAATATTTCCATATTGACCTAAGCTAGTATAAAAAACACCACCAAGAGTATAACCAAGATTTAATTGTAAAGAAGCCATATCTAGAGTTGGCATCATAGAAATCCAATCTGCTTCAGAATATTTTTTCTTTGCAAGTGGAGCTTTGTCATAAAGACCAAGTGGAACTTCAGGTGCATACATCATCATTCCTTGTTGAGGAAAATTTACAGATGAATGACCAGCACTTGCAATAAAAATTATTTCAGTAATTGCTTCGATGAGATAATTTATAGTTGTGAGTTTACCTTTTTTATCTTCACCAAAATCTTTGACTCTTCCACCTTGTTCAGATGCAATTTCTTTTGCCCAAAGCTGAATTTCTTCATCATTCAAAATATCTTCATTTGAATTATAATATAGTCTAGCATAATCATTTACCCAAGATTTAATTGTTTCCCAAACTAACATTCCATCATCACGATAAGGATAGTCTGAAATAATTTCTGGATTTTCAATTTTTCTTTGTTTGAGAGTATTAGGAAATGCTAATTCATTAAACCCTCTTTTTAAATGATTTTGAATAGATACAATCGTATCAGACTCTATTGTTCCTGATAACAAATAATCTACTCCACCTCCTGGTGCAATTAAAGCTTTTTTAGCTAAATAATTTATAAAAATAGTTCCATTAAAATGTGGAATTAATAATTTATAAATTGGATGTCTTGAAGAAAGTTGCCTATGAGTGCTTACAATAAATGGCTCAATCACTAAATGAGTTAAACCTAGATGAGTGATTAGTTCGTGATAATTTCCATCAGCAGAATTTACAACTAGCTTAGCCATTTGCCAAGACCAGTAATCTGACTTTGGTGTAAAAATGGGAAACATATTGCTGTCTTGTCCGGTTTGAATTGCTAATACTTTTAGTAATTCAGAATCTTTTGGTTTAGCAAAAATTGCAATTGGAGCATAACAAAATTTTTCTCCATTTGGTTGAAAACCATTTTTTAAATTATCTAAATCTTTATAATCTAGAATGAATAATCTATTTTCTTTAGAAAGTTTTGCAATTGAATCATTTTTAAATCCATCAATTTCTTTTAAAAGTTTATCTGTAAAAGCAATATTTTTTGGAAGTAAATTTATTTTTTCTATTAAGCTTGGATTCCAACCAGCAAGTCTCATCCTAACAAAATTTTCATCTGTCATAAAATCTCTGTCAGCTGTTGGAATTTTAATAGAAGCAAACAATTCATTATATTCTTCAAGTGAAATTCCTTCACCTGGTTTTAAAAATTTAACTATGTATTTTCCTGCACTAATGAAAAAATTAGTTGGGTTAGTGAATAAATAAAATAAAATTTGAATAAACATTTTGACTCTAAAAGAAATCGGAAGAATAAATTTACTAAATTTAGATTTTATATCCACTTTGGAAGCAATTGAGTTTTTTATTAGCCTAGCACCAACTCCAATTAATAAAAAGATCCATTTTAGTTTTGGATATTCAAATTTTGGAACACCATCAACTATAGCAAGAGGAGGAATTATATTATAATTAAAACGATAATCATTTCTTGCTTTTTCTAATTCTTTTTTTCTTGAATTTAAATATCTATCATTAAAAGGTAATGATGTTTTATTAAAGTTGAACATTTTTTTTCCTCAAATTATTTTATTTGGAACTTTCAGGATTAAATACTATTTTACCATTTAATCCTTTTGGCATCATTACACCAAAATGAAATCCTTGCAGATAGTTTGCATCAGCCTCTGGAATAAACTTGAAATTTTTATAAAAACTAGCAAGAGTTGTTCTCATATAAAGTAATGCAAATGGTTGACCCATACAAGCTCTGGGACCTTGTCCAAATGGGAAAAAATAACCACTACCAAACGGGTTTTGTTTGATTACTTCATCAGTCCATCTTTCTGGAATAAACTTTAATGGTTCTTTCCAATGTCCAGCGTCATGGTGCATTGCATAATTGGAAATTAGAATAGAAGTATTTTTTGGAATTTTATGTTCACCTAAAAATACATAATTAATTGTAGATGAATTTCTAGAATAAAATGGAACTGCTGGATAAAGTCTCATCGATTCTCTTAAAACTTTTTCTAGATATTTTAATTCTTTCAAACTTTCTTCAGTGAGAGTTTTCTTTTTATCAAAAAAAGTTTTTAATTCATGTATTAATTTTTCTTCATAAATTTTATTTTCTTTTTGGGATAATAACCAAACTGTTGTAGCTAAAGTACTTCCAACAGAATAAACTCCTCCATAAAATATTGCAGCTGTGTTTGCAGTTAAATCTTGTCCTGCTAAATGTACACCTTTTATTGTTCCCCAATTAATAATATCAGTTGCAAGTGGATTTGGACTGTTGGCTGAAGATGTAATTAAATTTTCAAAATATTTAAACCATTTTTTCCTTTTTAAATAGAAAAATGGATTTAATATAAAAGAAAGTATAAATGGATTTGTTAGTCTAATAGAACCTGTTTTTCCGAGAGATACAAATAGATCATATATTTCAGTTGGAAATAGTTTACCAGCAACTGCTAGCGAAAAAGCATCAAATGAATATTTTTGAAAAGTTTCAGTAAGATCAACTGAATCTGATTTTGTTTTTTCAACTAATTCACTATTTCTTAATTCACCAAATTCAGAAAATACATTAACTTGTGCTGCAAGCCAATCTGCAAACCATTCAGAACTAAATGGATTATTTGCTCTCATCTGTTTCCAAAAAGGTTGGTTTGCAATAAATGGAGTATATTTGGAAATTGTTGGGGTTAATTCTTTAATTGGTGAAACTTTATGGTATTCCAACCAATCAGTTATCAAAACATCTTTAAAAAATTCAGGTGAGTTGATAACAATCTGTGGACTAGATGCAAACCATAAAACAGAAATTGGTCCGTAATTTTCTGCAAGAGATGCAGTTACAAACCAAGGTTGTTGTCCAAATAAAAGATTTAAATTTCCAAGTGGGAAGCTAGGTGGAGGTCCAGGAATTCCTTGAAGTTCAGAAATTTTTGATTTATTAAAAAAATTAAAAAGTTTATTTAGTAATCCCATATTATCCCCATATTTCAGAACCAATCCAGTTTGAAGCTGGAGGAACGTTTAAATAGATTTTAGTGTATTTCAAATACCTTTCACTTACTTTATCACTAGGCAAGAATAATAAACATTCTTCTAATAAAATTTTTGCTTTTTCAAAATTTCTTTTATAAAACAAAGAAAGTGCTTCTTCAAAAATTGGTTTTAATTTTAACTTTTTAGTGAATAATTCTTTTTCATCTCCGTCAAATACTTCATACAATAAAATTGGTTTATCTTTACCTTTAATTTTTACAAATCCAATTTCTCTAAAATGAAAACTTTGTTTAAACTGGATTCCTGAATACACAGAATCAGAAATTAATATATTAGTTCCAACTAGTTTAGTCATACTTTCTAATCTACTCGCAAGATTCACTGCATCTCCAATGACAGTTGTATCTAGTCTACTTTTTGAACCGATAGTCCCAAGCATTACCTCTCCAGTATGTAGTCCAATTCCAAATTGAATATCTTCAAAACCTTTTTCTCTTCTATATTTATTTAAAACAGCAAGCTCTAATTTCATTTCAATACAAGCAAGTAATGCTTTAGTTGGGTCAGAAGGAAATAATGCCATAATAGCGTCCCCAATATATTTATCTATAAAACCTTCATAGTTTTTAATAATTGGTTCCATTCTTTCCATATAAGAATTTAAAAATTTAAAATTATCTTTTACATCCATTTTTTCAGACATACCTGTGAAATTTCTTAAATCAGAGAAAAAAATTGTCATCTTGTGACGCATAGCATCTCCAACTGAAATTTCTTGGATAGATGTTTTTCCTAAATATTCTAAAAATTCTCTTGGTACAAATCGAGAAAAACTTTCAGCCATTATTTCCATTTCACCATATATTTTTGCATTATTATATGAAATCGCAATTTGAGATGAAAGCATATTTAATAAATCAACTCTTTCCCCACTCAAGGCACCTTCAGCTAAATTATTTTCTAAATAAATAATTCCAAATAATTTTGAATGAAATAAAATTGGCATACATAAAATGGATCTAGTATTATTTTTGGAAATATAATCATCAGTTTTATAAATTGGATGAGAGTTAGCATTTTGAATTACTAATGTTTGTTTAGTTCTAATAACATAGTTCACAACAGTTTTTGCAAAACCATCACTTTCATCAATTGGGATATTGATTTCAACTTTAGATTCTTCAGTATTTAAATCCGTACTTGCAACCAAAACAAATGAATCTTTTTCATTTACAAAAAAATAAGCTCTTTCTGCACCAGCATTTTCAACAAGTATATCAATCATTTTTTGTAACAAAGAATTTAATCTAATTTCTCCAGAAAGAACTTGAGATGATTTTAATATTGTAGAAAGATCAAGTATTTTAGAAGCAAAATGCATTTCGGTTGTATTTCCAAATGGATTACTATCTTTTTCAAATGTCAATGTTCTATTTTGGTTTTCATTTCTTTTAAATTGAATAAAAGATTTCCATTTTTCTTCAAATAATTTTACTTTATGAATCGCTCCCCATCTCTCAAATCCATAATAAGCGTCAGTTAAATAGGTTTTTGCAATTTTAATTCTATTATTTGTTGAATAGTATTTTCCTGCTAATTCATTTGAAATTGCCTCATTTACTGAATAACCTTCTTTTTTTGCATTTATTATTGACTCATCATATAATTTTTCAGCTAAAAAAAACTTTTCTTGTATTCTTGCAATTTCTGCTTCTATTAGCAATGATTTATGTAAAAAATTTGAAGGTGAGGCTTTTGCCCATTTTTTTAATAAAGAATTATTTTGTTTTATTTTTCTTAGGTATTTTGATTTCATTTTTGGATTTTTATCTAATAAAGCGGCAAGTGTTAAACTATAAAAATAATTTTGTTCAGCTGTAATTACACAAGCAAAAGAATACACCATTTTTTCTTCTGCTTTTTTTAACATTTCTAAAGCTTTTTCATATTCACCATAAAAATAATAAGTCTTTGCTTTATTGGTATGATACCAATCCATCTGACCTTGACCTTCAAGATTGATTTCTCTTGCATATTGATCTTCATCAAAATCATTAGTTGAAAAAGAAAATTTATTTTTTGTTTTACCAGCTAAATTCAACAGGAAATAATTCATGGATAACATTAAAGTCCCGATCCATCTATCTTTAACTTGTTTCACAACATAATCAGTATATTTAGAAATTATTTTATGAGTGTCATCAATACTCTCGCCAAGCGATACTAATTTAGAACAATACTCTACAATTGAATAACAAGAATAAATATTATCTCCAGTTTCACGAGCAAGTCGGAATGATTCTAAAGAATAATCAAAAGCATCTTTTGAATGTTTTGTCCAACCATAAACAAAAGTTCCCATTGCAAAATTTGCTCTACATCTTTGGCTTAATGAATTAAAACGATTGGACAAATTAATTCCTAGGTGTCCAAACTTTTCCCCAGCTTCAAATAAACCTAACTTAGATCCAACTAAAGCAGCATAAAGTCCAAACATATAAGCAGAGTAATCAGTAACACCATGTTTAAGTGCAAGATGAACACCTTTAGTTACAACAAATGCAAATAAATTTTGATTAGTTCCATATGTTGGAGAAGTTAAATGATTTAATAATCGAGCAACCATTTTAATTTCTTCATCTTTCACTTCAGGCAAGTTTAATAAATCTTCAATTTTTCTTGACCCTTTAGTAATTGTTGCCTTAACAACTTCAAATAAGACTAAAGGTAAAGGAACAAAACTTGGTAAATTAACCCCAAATAATTTTAATCCTTCTCTACCTAAGTCAACAGCTTTTTGTAATTCATTTTTATTTGCATATTGAACAACTTGAATTTCATAAACCCGACCTTTATCCAAATTTGAATTTGCATTTGCTAAAATTTCTTTAAATAAAATTTCAGATTCTTCAAATTTACCACAAATATAAGCACATTCTGCTTTTCGTATTGAGGTGTTATATGCTAATTCATAATTTGTTTTCCACATATCTATGAGAAAAATTTTTGTTGCATTTTCTAAAAATTTAAATGCAGAAGGGTAAGCTCCAGAATTCTCAGCAATTTTTGCTACTTCTAAATTAAGCTCAATTAATTCTAAAATTTCTTTTTTTGAATCAATTAATTTAGAAGCATAATTCAAATGATTTACAATTGTAACTAAATCTTCTTTTGATTCTTTTTTTGTTTTAGATTTAGATTTAAGACTCTGAAATAGAAAATATCCAATTTTTTTATGTACGATCTCTTTTTCTTTTTCTTCTAATAATTGATACGCTGACTGTTGAACTCTATCGTGTAAAAATTTAAATTGAATTTTATCAAAATTTATTTCATAAGACTCATTATGTATCAAAGTTTGAAGCTCAGAAGAAGAATCTCCTTTTACTTCAATAAATCCTTTTGGTAATAATTGCCATATCGTTTTTAAAATATCTGTGCTTGTTTTTTCTGAGGTTAAAATTAAATCTTGTAGAGAAAACAACCCTCCTAGGCATGATGCATGTTTTAGAATTTCAATTTCGTTTATTTCTAAAGTTTTAATTTTATTTACTAAAAGATCGATAACATTTGAAGTAATTGATTTTTCTTTAATTTGAATTTCATTCCAAACCCACTTTGATTCATTTGAGTCAAACTTTAATAGACTTTCAATTGTTAAAGATTTTAAAAATTCCCCAACAAAATATGGGTTGCCATTTGTTTTTTCCATAACTAAATTTGAAAGTTCAAATACTTCTTCTTTTTTTCTTTGTATAGAATCAGAAATTAAATCTAAAACATCTTCATGTATTAATGGGGAAAGAATTATTTTTTTTGGGGGAAGTTTTAACTTTTCTAATTGTTCGATTAAATTTGTTAGGGGATGAAGCATGTCAACTTCATTATCTCGAAATGCTCCAATTATCATTATATTATTTGCTTCTAAATCAGTAACTAAATACTCTATCAAATCCAAACTAGAACTATCAGCCCATTGTAAATCATCTAAAAATAATGCAAGAGGTTGATCTTTTTTTGTTAAAGAGCGAATAAATAAACGAAAAGTATGATTAAATCTATTTTTAGTTTCTAATGGTGATAGTTCAGATAGTGGTTCTAGATTACCCATAATCAATTCTAATTCAGGAATCACTTGATTGATTAAGGATGCATTTTTTCCAAATGAAGAATTAAATTTATCTTTCCATTCTTTAATAATACTCTGTTCTTTTGAAAGTATTTGTTTGATAAAATTTCTACATGCACCAAGAATTGCACTAAATGGAATATCTCTTTGGTATTGATCAAATTTACCTGATAAATAAATTCCTCTTTTTTCAGTAACAGGTTTTTGCAGTTCATTAATAAGTGCAGATTTTCCAATACCAGAATAACCTCCGACTAGAAGAAAACTTACAGAACCTTGAGAAACTTCTTCATATGTATTTAATAAAACTTCTATTTCTTTTTCTCTTCCATAAAGTTTTTCAGGAATTTTTAAATCACTTGAAATATCTTTTTCTGCAATGGAAAAATCTTTAATTTCTTTAAAGTGTTTTAGATCATAAAAACATTTTTCTAAATCATAAATAATCCCATGATGAGTTTTATATCTATCTTCTGGGGATTTTGCCATAAGTTTTAAAATAATTTTGGAAATTACTTCAGAAGTTTGAGGTTTTATTTTATGTGGAGGTTCTGGGTTTCTAGCAATATGAGAGTGAACTAATTCCATTGGGTCATTTGATTCGAATGGTTTTTTAAAAGTAATTAATTCGTAAAATACAATTCCCAAAGAATAAAAATCACTTCTATAATCAACCGTGCGATTCATTCTTCCTGTTTGTTCAGGAGATAAATAAGACAAACTTCCTTCTAATTGGTCAGGACTTTTTGATTCAGTATTTTCTTTATTTAATAGAGTAGATATTCCAAAGTCTGTAATTAAAACTCTTCCAGTTTTTGGGCTTATTAAAATGTTTTCAGGTTTTATATCTTTATGAATAACATTTGAACTATGAATGTCTTCTAAACTTTTACACAACTTTATTAAAATTTTTATTATAGTTTTTGTACTAAAATTTCCTTTGTTATTTAATTCTCTTAATGAAACACCACCAAAATCTTCTGATACTAAAATAGGAAGATTATCAACTAATTCAAATCCTAAAGCTTTTGTGATTCGATGAGAATTAATTTTTTTATTTATTTCAAATTCTTTTTTTAAATTTGCTGTTTCAGATTTTGAAACAAATTCACCTGAAGGAATTTTTAAAATAATCAGTTTTGAATCGGATTTTCTTCTTCCTTTAAAAACTAAGCGATTGTTTGTCCTATAAATTTCTTTTAAATTATCGTATTCAGTAAAATGAACCATCATTGTCTCAGAGTTTAATCGAATTATTCTTTAATATTTTTTTATAAATTAATTTATTAGGAATATTTTTAAAAATTATTAAATTTATTTTACATACTTTCAAATTAATTATTTTTTTAGTCAAGCTAATTATGTTAATTTTTTGGATTTAACTAACCTGCAGTCCAACCACCGTCAACAGGCATTGCAACACCAGTCATAAAACTAGCCTCTTCACTTGCTAAAAAAACAACAGACTTAGCAACTTCATCTGGAAATGAAATTCTTCTCATTGGATATGCTTTTGCTTGTTCATCTTTTACTTTTTGCAAATCTTCAGGTTTTACATTTACATAAATATCATCTAACATTTCAGAATCAATACTACCTGGGCAAACAACATTTACCCGAATTCCTTTTGGTGCAACTTCCAAAGCAATAGATTTTGTCATACCAACAATTGCATGTTTTGATGCTGTGTATGCTGATACTTTAAAATGTCCTCCCACTAATCCAAGTACTGATGCAATATTTACTATATTACCTTTTTTTACTTTTAACATTTCTAGAATTTCATATTTCATACAAAGCATGGTTCCTGTAATATTTGTTTTCATCACTTTTTCCCATTCATCTGTTTTGTATTCAATAAAACTACTCATAGCCCCAAGTCGTCCAGCATTGTTTACTGCAGAATCAATTGAACCAAAATCATTCATTGTTTGATCAATTAAATTTTTTATATCTTCTTCTTTATCAATATCACATGTGTAAAATTTTGCTTTAACTCCTAACATTCTAATTTCTTCTTCAACTTTTTTTCCTTGGTCAGCTCTTCTTCCACAAATAGCAACATTTGCCCCTTTTTTTGCAAATTCAATTGCAACAGATCTTCCAAGTCCAGAAGTTGCACCAGTTACTAAAACATTTTTTCCAGCAAATAATTTCATGTTCTCTCCAAAATTGAATCAATCATTTTTATATAGTTCTAATTTGTAAAATAAGAATTTTCATTACTAGATAAATTCATAGTGGATTTTACCTAATTAGGGATTCTACCTACTCCATTGCGGTTTTTCCCTATTGTAAAAAGTTTTTTTATATGCTATATTTTCATCATGGACAAAAGTTCAGAACCAATCCATGTTGGTTTTAAAATTTATATAATTTGAGGTGGATCATGAAAAAGATTCAAAAAATAATTTTTTTATTTGGGGTTTTGGCGTTGCTAATGAATTGCAATATTGCAACTGTTAATTTAGGTGAAATAGGATTAGTTCGTGATGGTTCTTCAGGTTTAGTAAGTAATAAAATAGTTCGAGAGGGAAGACATTCTTTAGATCCAAGAGATGAACTAATTATTTACTCAATTCAAAGTAAACCTTACCAAGAAAGATTAGAGGTTTTAACTAGAGATGATTTAACTATTAATGCTATTGCAACTATTAGAGTAAAACCAATCGAAGCAAAAATTTATGAACTACATAGAGAAACAGGACAAAATTATTACAATAATGTTGTGCGTGAAGAATTTAGAGCTGCTTTGAAAAATGTATTTAAAGAATATCCTTATGCTCAAGTTACTAAAAATTTTGAAGTTATGGAAGACACAATTATGAAAGTGATAGGTCCAAAACTTACTGCAAAATTTTTACAAATAGAATCTGTAAATATTGATGATATAAATATTCCAGTGGAAATTTCTGAAGCAATTCAAAAAAAAGTAAAAAAGAGCCAAGAGTCTGCAGCAATGGATTATGAATTAAGTATCGAAAAAAAGAAAAATGAGATTGAAAGACTAAATGCACAACGTGAAGCTGAAATCACTTTAATCAAAGCAAGAGCTGAAGCAGAAGCATTAAGATTAGTGAATAGCCAAATCACAACAAAATACATTCAACTAAAAGCAATGGAAAATCCAAACAATAAAGTAATTTATCTTCCAATTGGTAGAGATGGTTTACCAATGCTTTTAAATTTGGATAATGAAAAACCGGGTCCAATTCCACAGTCTTCTAATTTCCAAACAACTCTTCCAAAAACAAATTCAAAGAAAAACAAAACTGAGAAAAAAAATGAAGCTAATGAAGCTGATGAATCTGAAAAAAATTAGTTTAGTAATTTTATTTTGCCTGCCATTTTCTTTGGCAAGCAAAATGATAGTTAAATCTTTTAATGTAGAAATTCCTGCAGTTCTAGATTTTGCTATTTCTCCAAATGAAAAATGGGTTTTGACTGGAATGGAAAACAACCAAGCAGTTCTTTGGAACATGGAATCAAATAGATTCAAAGTTTTTCCAAATAATTCCACTTCTATAAACGCATTAGCTTTTTCTAATGATGGAAAATATGTTGCATTTCAATCGGATGAAAATATGGCGAAAGTGTTTACTCTAGATGGAAAATTTTTATTTGATTTAAAAGGTCATAAAGAAACAATTCGTAGTTTGGAGTTTTCTCCAAAATCAGATTTAATTCTTTCAGGCTCAGAGGATAATACTGTGAGATTATGGTCAGCTACAAATGGAAAATTATTAAAAACAATTAAATCTCATATTGACCCAGTTAATTCAGTTGGTTTTTCACCAAACTCTGATTCTTTTTTTTCTGCTTCTGAAGATGGTTATCTTAGAATTTGGAATCTAGATGGAAAATTAATTTATGAATTTAAAGATCATGAAAGTCCAATTATGGACGCTCAATTTTCTCCTGATGGAAAAAAAATTCTAACTGGTGGTGATGACGGCAAAATGGTGTTAAACGATTTGGTAAAAAAAACCAAAAAAGTTTTTGATGCTCATTCCAATTCAGTTCGTTCAGTGGAATTTTCAAAAGATGGAAATAAAATTTTATCTTCATCTGAAGATAGATTTGTAAAACTTTGGAAAATTTCTGGAGAATTAATTTTTTCCAATAATGCTCATGAAGCAAATATCAACCAAGCAAAATTTTTAAAAAATAATTTTATTTTAACAGGTTCAGATGATGGAACTTTAAAATTGATTTCTGAAAAAGGAAAAATTTTAGCTACAATTCTAGTTACTGAACATGGAAAAATTGTTTATTCAGAAAAAGGAAATTTTGATTATGATACTGAAAAATTGGAAGAGCTTTTGTTTTATCATCCTGATGAAACAGAATTAGATATTGATTCCAAAGTATTTTACCAAGTTTATTTTACTCCAAATCTATTTAAAAATATTTTAAATGGATCTGAAAAAGATTTTGGGCGACTTGAAAAATTATTTCAATCCTCACCCCCACCAGAAGTCAGTGTAAAGAAAAAAATACTAAATGGAAAAAAAATAGAAATAGAAGTTTCAGTTTGTGATAGTGGTGGTGGAATAGAAGAAATATTTTTGTACCAAAATAAAATTTTATTGGAATATGAAAAATCTAAAGCGGTTCGATTTACTACAAATTCCAAATGTGCAATTAAAATTTACCAAACTAGTTTGATAAATGGTGTAAATTCTTTTCAAGCAGCAAGCACTTCTAGTAAAGGTTTGATGGGTTATTCCAATCAACTCACAGAAAATTATTCTGAAGAGCTACAAGCAAAACAAAACTTACATCTATTTATAATTGGAATTGATAAGTTTAAAAATAAAGAATTAAATTTGGAATTTGCTTCAACCGATGGAAAAAAAATCAGAGACAAGTTAACTCAAAAATCAAAATCAATTTATGAAAATGTTTTTGTAAATGAAATTTATAATGAAGAAGCTACAAAAGAAAATGTTTTTAAACTCTTTAAAAAAAATAAAAAAATTTCCTCAAATGATTCGGTGATTTTTTTCTTTTCCGGACATGGAACTGTTAAAGAAAAAAATTACTATTTTTTGATGAGTGATTTTGATTCCAATTTTTCTAAAACCGCTATTTCATCAGAAGAGATAACTGATTTAATTTCTGAAATTGACGTATTTCATAAATTGGTTTTATTTGATACTTGTGAATCTGGTGGTGCTTGGATTAACCAAGTGGATTCAACTGATTTTTCACTTGGATTAATTTCCAAAAAAACAGGTGTTTCAGTTTTTGCTTCAAGTATGGAAAAAGAATTTTCTTATGAATCCAAAAAAATTGGCTCTGGACTTTTAGCAAAATCTTTTCTTGATGCTCTAGATGAAAAAGGTGATGTTTATACAGCAAACCTTGTTCCAATTCTTTCTAAAAAAATTCCTGAGTTAGCAAATTTGATTTTGAAAAAAGATCAAAACCCATCTATATTTTTTAGAGGAAAAAGTTTTAAACTTGCAGAGAATTAAATTTATGCCTCGAGAGGGAATCGAACCCCCACTAACAGTTCCGAAGACTGTAGTTCTATCCGTTGAACTATCGAGGCTTAATTCTATTTGAAAAAAAAGGACA
Organism: Leptospirales bacterium; assembly: GCA_013297885.1. Taxonomy (GTDB): domain Bacteria; phylum Spirochaetota; class Leptospiria; order Leptospirales; family Leptospiraceae; genus UBA2033. The sequence goes on from JAAFIR010000011.1 coordinate 62,732, forward strand.
TTGTAGTCTATAATAAAAAGATGATATGGTATTCATTTTTTTATATAACAGCTACCGAAAGTAAATACCCATTATTTTTGTTAGCTTGAATGTCCCAATTTAATTTTTGTTGTTTAAAATAGCTAGTTATTATTGTCAATCGTTATAGATGATATTTTATCTTTACTATGCAAAAGGGATTGACTCGGTGTCAAAAAATTTTTTTTTAAAATTTTTTGACAAAAGAGGAAAGCCCAGTTTTTTCTCACTTAATAAAATTAATTTTTACGAATAATCAATGTTAAGTGAGAAAAAATTTGCCCTTTAAAAAACTAAACTACTAAAAAAACTAATCCCGATTTCCTCTTCTTAAATAAGCTGGGATATCATAATCTTCTTGGTAATTGTATTCAGCATTTGATTTAACAGGAGTTTTGATTGTTCGCGGAGCTTCGAGTTCTGAATCTGTTAAAGTTAATTTTGGTTTAGATTGAATAGTTTCTTTTTGTTGTACAATTACTTGTTCAGGTTTTAAATCTTTTTTTTGTTGAAAAGTATGTGGAAGTCTTGAACGAAAACCAGTTGCAATCACAGTAACTCGAATTCTATCTTTTAAAGATTCATCTTCATTTAAACCAATAATGATATTTGCATTTGTATCAACTTGAGTTGTGATGATTTGAGAAACTTCGTTCCATTCATGAAGTGTCATATCTTCACCACCAGTTACATTGATTAAAAGTGAACTTGCTCCTTGAATTGAATTTTCTTCAAGTAATGCATTATGAATTGCTTGGTCAACGGCATCTGCAACTCGATTTTCACCAATACCTTCACCCATTCCCATAATTGCATCCCCAGTGTCTTTCATTACAGATTTAACATCAGCAAAATCTACATTGATCACACCTGGTTTATTAATGATGTCTGATAAACCTTTTACTGCATTAAGTAAAATATCATCAATCACTCGAAAAGCTGCATCATATGGAGTTCGTTTATCAATTAATTTAAATATAGAATCATTTCTTATGATGATCAAAGTATCCACGTTTTTTCTAAGTTCGTTTAATCCCTGTTTTGCGAGTTCATTTCTTCTTTTACCTTCAAAACTAAACGGCAAAGTTACAACACCCACAACAAGACATTTTAATTCTTTTGCAACCTCTGCTATGACAGGAGCTGCACCTGTTCCAGTTCCACCACCCATGCCAGCTGTTACAAAAACCATATCAGCACCTTTTAGTGCATCAGCAATAATACCTTTATCTTCAACAGCAGATTTATTTCCCATTTCAGGATCTCCGCCAGCACCCATTCCACGAGTGAGCTTATTACCAAGTTGAACTTTATTTTCTACAATCGATTTTGATAAAACTTGTTCGTCTGTGTTCATTACAATAAAATCAACACCTCTAAAATTATCATTTGACATGCGGCTAACAGCATTCATCCCACCGCCACCAACACCCACAACTTTGATACTTACTGGACTAGTTTTTTGTTCTTCCATATAGTGCATAAAATTCTCCTATAAATTCTTTTGGATCCAACCCCAAACTTTTTTGATTACTTCGCCAGAACCAACTTTGGAAAGTTCTCTATCTTCTTCATATTCACCCTCTTCCATTGCAATGTATTTGATCATACCCACTGCTGTTGAAAATTCTGGAGAAGAAACTTTTTCATAAAGACCAGAAAGTGAATTTGGTTTTGCAACTGTTACTGTTAGGCCAAAAATTTCTTCAGCAATCAATTCAATTCCTGGTAAAAGAGCTGTTCCACCTGTTAAAATGACTCCACCAGTTAAGAGAGATTTTTTTTCTGTTTTTTCTAGTTCAGTATTTACCATTTCTAAAATTTCTCGAACTCTTGGTTCAATAATATTAACTAAGTTTTGTCTTGGAACTGATTGAGATGGTCTCCCACCCACTGAGGGTAATTCTATTTTACCAGTTGGTGAAATTTCATCGATTAAACAATGACCAAATTTTTTCTTAATCTCTTCAGCAATTGGAAGTGGAGTTTTGAGACCAGTTGAAATATCTTGAGAAATACTTTTTCCACCAAGTGGAATATAACCTGAATAACAAATCCCACCTTCTTCATACATAATTATATCTGTTATTCCATCACCAATGTCAACAACAGCTACACCAAAATCTTTTTCACCAGAAGTGAGAACTGCTTCAGCGGATGCAAAACTAGAAATGATTTTTTTATCAGCTGGAATTCCAATTGTTTCAAAACATTTTTCTAAATTTGTTAAGGAAGTAATTCCTGTTGTAACAATATGAACATCTGCTTGTAGTCTTACACCTGTCATACCAGTTGGGTCTTTGATATTGGTTTGGTCATCAACTGAAAAATCTTTTGGAAAAATATGTAAAATTTTTTCATTTGAAGAAAGTCTTGGTTCAGCAGCATCAATCACACGCTGAATATCTTCATCATAGACAATTCTTTCTTTATTAGTGATTGCAACTACAGATTTAAAATTTTTTGAATAAATGGATTTACCACTTACATTTACAATAATATCTTTCACTTCCATTCCAGCAGTTAGCTCTGCTAAATTAATTGCTTCATGAATGGATCTAATTGTAGCATCTATATTTATGATAGCTCCACTTTTAATTCCTGGACTTGGAGCAGTTCCAACACCAATAATTTCTATATCATCAGGATTATTAATTCTTGCAATTACAACTTTGATTTGAGATGAACCTAAATCAATAGCAGTAATACTTTTTTCATATTCTTCCATACTTTCACTGATAAACTGCATCTTCCCCTCTTAAATCTAATAATTTTAAGTTTACTGATCTGTTTTCAAAAAAAGCAAGACTTGAATAAATTTTTCTAACTTGTAAATTTTCTAATTTTGTTCCAACAAATATTTTAATTTTTTTTGGAGAAGAAGTAAAAACAGTAATTTCACCTTCATCATTTAAGTGAACTTCTGAAATTCTATCTTTTAATTTTGGGTAAGTTTCAAACATTTCAATAGTTTGGCTAGCAAAGTCTTTTAGTTTTTTTTGATTTCTATTTTCCAAAGAAAATTCCCCGCTTAAAATTGGTAAAGTTTCTTCTCTCACATCATTTGTTGAAATTGGTTTTAAATCTTCATTAAGTTCATAAAGATTGGAATGAGTATTTAAAATAAATTTTGCTTTTTGCTCAATTATTGAAATCAAAAGTTGGTCTTTGGCTCTTCTAGAAATGCTAGCTGATTTAATTCTTGGATGTGAATTTATTTTTTTTTCTAAATCTTTTATATCAGCTTTATCAATTGAGAACTCATCATTAATTTCTAAAATTTTTGCAATTTCTTCTTTTTTTAATTTATCATGTCCGTTTATAATTAATTTACTGATTCCATTTAGATTTTTTGTTTTTCCAAAAAAACCATAATCATAAATTATAATTGCAGAACTTAATAAAATTAAAAAAAAAGCAAAATACTTTACATAATTTTTTTTCTGATTTTGAGATTCTAATTCTTGCATTTTTTCCTAAAGCTGTTATTAAAATTATCGGTAAGACATAATTTTTTTAAAAAAAAGTTTATTTTTATAGCAAAAAAAAAACTAAGCACAACTCGATGAGACATAATAATATTATAAAACCAGTTTGTCAAGTTTTAAATTGGAATTCAATTTATTTCATTTTTTGGCAAATTTTTTTGTGAATTTTATTATGTTTAAAAAATATTCACTTAAAACCACAAAAAAACCGAGCTCTCAACTCCCATCAAAAAATTGTATAGCTTGGCTCGGTGCTTCAAAGAAGCAAAGAGGACAATTTTTTGATGCCGTTTTGATCTCTTTTGCATTGTGTTTATTTAAAATTATCTTGACTTTACAAATATTTTGGATAGAATATTTTCGTGAAAATAATTTCCTTAATATATTTGTTTATTTTAATTCAATCATGTAAGTCTCCAGTGAATGCAAATAAATTTTGTGATTATAAATCTATTGGATACAAATTAGAATTAGCTAGAAGAATTAGTGTAAATGACAATTCAGCTTATTGCCAATTCAGTGCAAGAAATTTAGTAGGTCAAGGTACCTCAAGTGGCACAGCTACTGGAACAAATCAAACCTCAACAAATATAACTTCTGATTTTGCATCTCTCACTTCGTTAGCACCAATTTTAATTGCAAAAGATAGAATTCTAAGCTTCACCAATACTGAAGAAATGGGAAACGTTTGCCAAGTAAAATTAAATACATCAGTAATAAGTCCAACTGTGACTTTGTCCACAGATAAAAAAACAATTTCATTAACTCCTCCTTTAACTGGATGGACTTTAGATGTAGAAAATATAATCACTTTACAATTACAAAATTGTAAAACTGCTTCAGGAATTGATGTTCAATTTACAGGTGCTGGACTTTCACTTTATATTGCTGAAAAAGTAATTTATGTAGATTCTGTTTCTGGTTCAGACACAAATGCAGGAACAACAACAGCACCAATGAAATCAATTTTAGCTGCTTTAACTTCTGCTTCTACTGGTTGTACAGATCGTTGTGCCATCGGAGTTAAAGGTGGAACATATTTAATAAACGGAAGCATAACTATACCTAAAAATACTAGCATCTTTGGTGGATTTGATCCGTCTGATTGGACAAAAAGAAGAGCAGACAAAACTTTACTATCACCATACGATACTATACTAACAGATAGTTCTTCAAGTGTAACTGCAACAAATAATGCTGATCCTTATTCCACTCTAAAGTATGTAAATTATACAGGTGAAAAAAGTAAAACAGTTTTAGATGGTATTCTTGTAAATGGGCCAGTTTCAGCAACAACTGGAACTTATATAGGAGTTATTGGCTCTGTTGGTCTTCAAGCTAGTGCTGGTTTTATAATTCGAAATACAATAACTAACGATTTAACATCTTCAAATACTGTCATCTCAGCAGGATTTTCTTCTATCAATAATTCTGGGAGTATAAACTTAACTAACTCTGCATTTTTTGGTTCCACATTTATTGCTACAGCGACAACACGACTAGGAGTTGTGTATTCTATTTCTGCTCCTTCTTCTTCAATTAGTATTACTGATTCATTAATCAATGCAGGAACTTCAGCTCTACATAATGTGGGTTTTTATATGGCGAATACAAACAACGGAACAATTTCTTTAAGTAAAAATACCATTATCGCTGGAAATTCTGGCCAAAACTCAGTCGGAGTTCAAGCAAATTTTGCAACTCCAAACGGTATGAAAATTTCTGAAAATACTATTACTACTGGTACTAGTGGAGCAATTTCAAATGGAATAGAATGTTCAGCAGGAACAGGACTTGTTGCAGATAAAAATATCATTACAGTCGGCACAGGAACTAGCGGTTCGGGTGGCATCTTAACCTCCTCTTCCATTTCAGCACCTGTTTTTTCCAACAATACAATTACCGGCGGATCTTGTTCGAATGTAAGTTGTGTTTCAGCATCGGTATTGGTATCTAATCCAACGAATACTTCAATAACAGATAATATACTATCACTAGGGAGTTGTACTGGAGCAACTTGTTTTACAGCTGGTTTGCATTTTAACTCAGTTGGAACACATACTATTTCAGGAAACGTTATCAATGCTACAGGTTCTTGTAATACTAATAACTGTTCAGCAGCAGGAATTTATAATGTAAATACAACAGGTGTCAATACGTTTAACATTTCCAATAACACTATTAAATCAGGCTCTTGCAGTGGAACTAGTTGTAGAACTGTCGGTGTTGGTAATGTACTTCAAGTTTCTTCAAGTGGAATCCATAATTGGACATTGACAAACAACAATATTAGTTCTGGAACTTGTAATGGTTTAAGCTGTTCTGCTTCCGGATTTTTTACAAACGACCATCACGCCAATGGTTCCGATTTTAGTTTTAACAACAATATTATTAGCTCAGGCGATTGCACTGGAGCATCTTGTAAAACATTCGGATTTAGTTCAACTGCCATATCCAATAGAACTGCTTCAGTATCATTGATTGGAAATACAATTTCAGCTGGCAATACTCTTTCTGGTGTAGGTACCGAAAGTACGGGCTTCAATTTGACGTACAATAATGCCACAGTCTTTATGGACAATAATACAATTACAAGTGGGACTGCTAACACAACTTGGGGTGCAAATATTTCTTTTCTTGTTGGAATCACAGTCACAAACAATACAATTACTGTCGGGACTAGTGCTAGTACACAAATTGGCTACAGGCAAGCGAACGCAACTTTAACTTTGACAGGCAATACAATTAGTTCGGGGATTCCTTCTGGGACAACTACATCAAGAATTGCATTTAATCTGGAAAATGCTTCTGGTACTCCGAGCATTCAACGAAATACATTTAAAAATGAATCGGGTACTGGAGTCCCAATTGCAGCAAATATTGCATGGAATGGAGCATTACAATTTTGTAGCAATGTTTTGATCGGCGGATCAGGAACTCATCCGATTTCGATTGCTACTTTAAATCTAGCAGTTTTGTTAAACTCAGGTGCAAGGTTTATGGGCAACACGATTATCGGACCCACAAACACCGGTGCGGGAACCGCAAATCCTGTTCTATTTACTACAACTGGAGCACACACAAATTTGAAACTCGACCAAAATCTTTTTGTGGGTAACTCACCAGCAACGAACTGTGTCAATGAGGCAGTGGCGGGTATTTCCTATGCTACGTTAGTCAAAAATAATTTTTCTTCATGTTCAACAACTTTTTACAAGCGATTTGGAGTTGCTGATTTTAATCAATTTTGTAGCGGAAATTTTGGACAAAGTGGTATGTGTGCAACTCTACTAATGGGTGTTAGCTCAACGGCGAATGAGGTTCAAACTCCTACTTTTACAAATTTTGCAGGCGGTGATTTTCATTTGATCACGCCCACACCTGCTGCTGTGCTCAATGGCATGTTAACCGGAGATATTACTCCGTTTAATGCAGCCTGTGGCAACTCGTTTGATCGAGATGGAGCGACTAGAACAAATGGAACGGCACTCGGTGCGTATAAATAAATATTATTTCAAACACAAAAAAAAAATTTTTAGGTTAGATCTTTTTTTGAAATTAGAAAATACATTTCTAGCTCACCTTTATTTTTAGCAGAAATTTTTCCTCTGTTTTCAAAATGAAAATAATTTTTTACTAAATTGAACGTGGCTTCACTTATATTGATTTTTCCAACTTCACCAGAAGACTCCATTCTACTTGCAAGATTTACTGTATCTCCCCAAACATCGTAAGCAAATTTTTTATCACCAATTACGCCAGCTACCAATGGTCCAGAATGAATTCCTATTCGGATATTAAAACAAGCCAAACCTTTTTCTTTTTTTGCACAAAAATCTTTATCCATTAATTCTATGATTTCTAATGCCGCATAACAAGTATTAACCGCATGTTCAGAAAATTTTTCTGGAACACCTGCCACACACATATAAGAATCACCAATAGTTTTAATTTTTTCTAAATTGTATTTGGAAATGATTAAATCAAATTTTTTAAATGCAAAATCTAATTCATTCACAAGTTCTTCTGGGCTCATATTTTCAGAAATTTTTGTAAATCCCTGAAAATCTGTAAACAGAACAGTTGCTTCTGAAAAATATTCTGGTTTAGTAAAACCATTTTGTTTTAATTCATCAGCAATTTTTTTTGGTAAAATATTTAAAAGTAAATCATCTGATTTTTTTAAAGCAGATTTTAATAAAGTATCAAAATGAGCATAAGCAGTTTCTGTATAAAATTCATTTTGTTCCAGAATTAATTTCCATGCTTCTTTAAAATCAATTTCTTCATGCTCTAAGAATAAAATGCGGATTGATTCTTTCATTTTACTTTCTGCTTGAAATAAAATTCCAAAAGTAAAATCTTTTCCATATGATTTTCCAACACCCAAAAGCCTAAATAATTTTTCTTTTAAATTTTCTCGGGATGTGATTGAACCATATTTTAAATCTAAAACCCTTGCATAAAAAACTTGATTAAACATCTTAAATGTAGTATTAGGATAAGTTTTCACATCAGAATTATTTCGACTATCATGCCATTTTTGAAAAAAATTGTACTTTGTAATTGTTTTATCCATTTTAGGAAATTCATTTTTTATATTCTCGATCATTTCTAAAATTACTTCTTTAAAACTAATTCCTTCTATTGTTATTGCTTCAACCAATTCTTTTTTTTTCAAAATTTCTTCTTCCAAATGAACCAAAAAATAACTGGCTAAAAGATTTGATAATTTTTCTCTAATTTCCATAACTAAATTCAATTTTTATATTCTATACCATTTATCAATTGAAAGCGGAGCTTGGAAAGTGATTGAAGCGGAAATACTTTTGCTTGGGCAAAAGATTGTAGCAAAAAGCACGGTTTTTTTGTGAGGAAAAAACAGTCTTTTTAATCAATACAAACAACTCTCACAAAAAAATTCCACCATTTTTAGAGAATATAGAAAGAATTTATGTTTTAAAATACTATTTTCATTTTAGCTTTTCTCATTGAAAAATAAAAATTGAACTTATTTATTTTAATTTTTGTCTAATAAATGTTTTAACGAGGTGTAGTATGGTTTTTACAAATAAAGAGCTGGAAAAGAACTTTCCTCTTGAAGATAGATTAAATATCGAAAAATCCAAAGCTCAAAATTCACCAATTTATTGGATAAATGAATACATTCATTCACATATTCCAACAGCAACAGATGTAATTGGTGTTGTTCAATATTCAAAAAATATTACCGAGCAATTGGAATCATTGTACTCTGATATTGAACCTTTTTTATCAAAAGTTTCTAATATCCAGGATTTAGTTTCTTACATCAAATCATTAGAAGATCAAGTTGAAGATTTATATTCAGATAGAGAAGAAGCTTTAAAGGCATTTGATGGTGTACATTCCGTAACTGAATTAGTGAATCTCACTAAGGGTATGGAAGATCAATTGAAAAGTTTTTATAATCAAATCGAGAACGGTTAAGGAATAGTTATTAATGGACGCATTTAAAACAGAAGTAGCAGATATATTAGGAAATTTAGGAAGTATTTCTAGAGAAATAGCAGATAGCAAAGATTTTGGAATAGTAAAAGTTGATGAATCTGGAATAATTCAATTGTACAATAAATATGAATCAGAATTAGCTGGAGTTCCAGTTGCAAATGCAGAAGGTAAAAACTTTTTCACACAAGTAGCTATTTGTACTAACAATAGATTATTTTTTGGTAAGTTTAAAGAAGGTGTTGCAAAAAAACAACTTGATGCAACTTTTTATTATGTTTTCACATACAAAATGAAACCAACTAACGTAGTCATTCGTCTTTATAGAGATCCATCTGACCACACTAATTGGATTTTCATCAAAAAAAGATAAGTGATGGTAATACCAGCTAAATTAAATAGACTTTACGAAGTCTATTTAAAATATAAAGACAATTTACAAATATCAGACTTTGCTAATGATTATGGAAGTGTTCCAGAAAATAAATTACCAAGGCTAAAGTGTTTGTCTAAATTAAAAATTCGAGCATTGGGTTCAATTATTAAAATTAATCTAGATTCTGATGAAGAAGAAATTAGATCATCAATTATCAACTTCTGGTTTGAGCTACGGGCTGAATGGATTCGTCACAACACTGTAAATAATTACAATATGGTATTAAACGGAATTTCAGACCCTGTATCAGTTGTTTTATCAGCATTTATATCTTCTATGATTGATGATGTTGAAAATTTATTAACACCTGATGAAATAACTCAAATGAATGAAATTATGGTGAATGTTCAAAACGGATTTTAAAGCATCTCTAAAAATTCATTGATTCGATTTAAATGTTCATTTGATTTTGTGTATTCTTTTGCTTTAAGTAAATTTTCTTTTGCTTCAGGATTTTTACCTAATCTAAAATAGGAAACTCCAATTAGATAATACACTTTATCTAATTTTGAGTTTGGGTATTTTTGGTTGTAAAATTGAAAAATTTGATTTGATTCACTGTATTTTTCTTGTTGAATCAAACTTATTCCAAGTAAATAAACTGAATCTGATTTTTGTTCAGTTGGTTCTTCTTCTTCTAGATTTGCTATTGTTCTAAAAACTTCTTCAGATTTTTTAAAATTATGATTTTTAAAATAAAATAGTCCAAGTGAATAATTTGGTAAAATTTTTTTTGGAGAATTATTTTTTGCTAAAATTAAATTTTGTTCTAAATCTTTTTTTGAAATGGCATCTTCAATTTTTTTTAAAACTAATTCTTTACTTGGACTGCCAATAAGATGTTCTATAATATTTTCATTTTTATCAAAAAATAAAATTGTGGGATATGCTTTTACATCATATCTACGAACAAAATCAGGATTTTTATCTCCATCTATTTTTAATAAAATCATTTTTTCTAATTCAATTGAAACTTCCTCAATTGGAAAAATTGTTTTTTCTAATTTTCTACAATAAGTACACCAAGAAGCTTGAAAATAAACCATCAAAACTTTATCTTCTTTTTTTGATAAAATTTGAGCTTTGGAATAGTCATCTAACCAATTTATTTCTGAAAAAAGGAAACTTAAACTTAATAAAAATAGAATTAAAAATTTCATGTAAATAAATTATTTATAATATAAATTTATACAAGTCATTTTTTATGTCTTTGAATTAATTCTTGTTCAATTTTTGTGATAGAAATATTTTTTTCTACCATCAATACTTGAAGGTGAAAAATTAAATCTGAAATTTCATGTACTAATTCTTTTTCGTCTTGGTTTTTTGAAGCGATAATTACTTCACCTGCTTCTTCACCAACTTTTTTTAAAATTCGATCTAAACCTTTCTTAAATAAATCTGATGTATATGAATTTTCTGGTAAATCTTTTTTTCTTAGAATGAGTATTTCTTCTAGTTCTTTAAAAAATTGCATCTTGTTCCTTTTAATATATTTTTTTTGAGTAATTTATAAATTCAAGAAATAAATTGAATTGAATTGTTATAATTTTTTTTGATTAAATCTCTCTTTTCTTCGAGGATCATTATATTTAACTGTATCAGTACTGACTTTGGTCTTTTTGAGATTTTCTTTTTTTTTATTCTTCATTTTTAATTCATAGAAAAATTATTCAATTGAAAAATCTATTGACAAACTAAGATTCTATACCTTAGTAAAAATATGCCTGAAGTAAATTTCCTTGAAGAAAAAATCGTTAGTGAAGAAGACACAAATAAAACAGTTTTAGAGATATCCTTAAAGAATGAAATCCCTCATGTTTATGCATGTGGTGGTCATGCAAGATGTTCAACTTGTAGAGTTTTGATTTTGGAAGGAATGGAAAATATTCTTCCTAGGAATGAATTAGAATTTTCATTAGCTCAAAAAAAAAGTTTGGAAGAAAATATCCGTATTGCATGCCAAACAAAAATTAGAGGAAATGTAAAACTCAAAAGACTTGTTATTGACTCAGAAGATATTGAAATTGCTGTCAAACATAATGGAAGTTCAGGACGTGAAGAAAAAATTGCAATTATGTTTACTGATGTGAGAGGGTTTACAAATTTTAGTGAAAAAACATTACCCTACGATGTAATTCATATTTTAAATCGTTACTTTCATAAAATGGGATCTGCCGTTTTAGCAAATAAAGGGTATATAGATAAATATATGGGTGATGGAATGATGTGTTTATTTGGAATTGAAAATCAAAATAAAGAAGAAATTGCAATTGGGGCTATTAAAGCTGCTTTTAAAATGATTGAAGAATTAGATACTTTGAATTTGTATTTAGAAAAAAACTTTCATGTGAAATTTGAAATTGGAATTGGAATTCATTTTGGTTCAGTGATACTTGGTGAGATTGGTCATCCTGAAAAAAAAGATTTTACTGCTATAGGTGATAATGTAAATTTTGCAAGTAGAATTGAAAGCACTACAAAAAAAGCTGGTGCAAAGATTTTGATCTCTGATGAATTTTACCAAATTATAAAAAATAGAATTGAAAAAGGTAGATCCTTTGTTACAAATCTAAAAGGTAAAACTGGAAAATTTAAACTTCACGAAATAATTCATTTTTCAAAAAAACATAATTCTCTAGAAGTTCTAGAAAGTTTTTTAAACGAAAAAATTCCTATCACAGACGGACCGGGATATTTGAGACTAGCTTTTCATGATGCAAGTAATTATGATTATAGATCAGAAAAAGGCGGTTTAAATGGATCCATTCAATTTGAATTAGATCGAGATGAAAATAGAGGATTAAGAAAATTTGTTGAAAATTTAATTCTATTTCAAAAAAATCTTTCTGAAAAAAATATTGTTATCAGTTTACCTGATTTAATTGCATATGCCGCAAAAATTTCTTTGGAAAAATTAGGTGGACCCAAAATAGAACTGACTCTAGGAAGAAAAGAAGCTACAAATGAAGGTCCAAAAATCCACACACCACATGAACATTTTACAGTAGAAGGTTTAATTTCAGAATTTGAAAAAATGAAATTTACAGTTAAAGATTTAGTTGTTTTATCTGGAGCTCATTCTGTAGGTAAGCAAAATGAAATTGCTTTTACAGAAAATCCTTATCAGTTTGATAATTCTTATTTTAAAAAATTATCTGAAACACCTTTTGATAGCTCTTTTCTAGAAACAGATAAAACTCTACTAAATCATCCTGACACAAAAAAATTTGTAGAATTATTTTCACATGATAATCAATTTTTTTTAAAAGAATTTAAAATTTCTTTTGAAAAATTACTAAATCTTGGGTTTCATAAATATTAAATTATTAAATCTAAATTTTGACCTAAGTTTGATGCATTGCCTACTTTAAAAAGATTTTCACTAAAACTTCTATTTGTTAAAAGAATTTCTTCTAAATCTTCTTTAAGGTCTATCACTAATTCTTCATATTTTAATGCTTCAAGTTCCAATTCAAGTTTCTCTTTTAAAACATTTAAACGAATTTTTTTTGGATTAAAACTATATTGATTTAGATTTTCATTTGGATCTTCTTTTAAAAAATTTTCGTATACAAATGATTTTAAATCTGATTGTACTTCATTTAATTTATTTTCAATTTTTTCGGACTTTTGTATTTTTTGTTCTAATGGATTTTGTTTTAAATCAAACAGACTTAAATAAGAATCATTAAATTCATCTTTTTTCTTTGGCAAATAAGTTGCTTCAGTTTCACCAGCAACCGCAACTAGTTTTCCATTTTTTAGTTCATAATGAACATGAACTTGCAAATCTGAAATGTCCATTCCGAGTTTATTAGCTTCTGATTTAAATTCAGAAACATGACCCATTTCGTGTGCAATTACATGAAGAGTTGAGAAATTTTCTGGTGAAGATTCCAATTGACCATGACCAATATAATGTACGTTATGATTTTTATAAATTTCTTCTGGATTGATTTTCATAGAACCTCCTAAAATAAATAATTAATTTTAATATAGTATAATTTTTCCTGCCTTTATAACAGGAAATGAAAATCTGTAAACAAGTAATTAGATCGGAGTTTCCACATTTACTGATTGACAACAAAAATTATCTATTTTAAACAATAAAATTCTATCGGGACATTCAAGCGACCAAAAGTAATAGGTAATTACTTTTGGCAGCTTGAATAAAATTTTATTTATAAATGGAAAGTTAAATTAAAAACTAAAATTTTTTTGGAATTACTAACAAATATTTTAGAATTTAGTTTCCTCTTACGATAACTCCACCATTACCTACTGCAAAACACTGAGTAGCAGAAGTACAAACAGCATTATTTAATTGAGAAGTAATATTTGTAAAATGAGGCGCCCAAACTGTTCCAAGGGTTGAATAAACTATTGATCCAGTTGATCCAGCAAAAATACAAGTTGTAGTCCCACTAATACAATTTCCATTTTTTTTAGCTAGTGTTTCTCCAAATCTTAGATTATTATAACTAGTTCCACCATTAGAAGTAATTGCTCCAAATGAACCACTAGAGTCAGAAGCAAAATAACAATTGTTTAGGCTGGAACAAGCTATACCACCACTTGTGCTAATACTAGTTGTGGCTGTAGCAGACCAATTTGCACCTCCATCAGTTGTTTTTCGGAGTACTAGAAGAATTTGAAACATAACAATTATTTGTATCTAGACAAGTAATTTGATTTAAATTATTTGCCCCTGCACCAGAAGTCTGAGCTGTCCAGTTTGTCCCTCCATCAGTAGTTTTAATAATTGTTCCACTTGCACCAGATGCATAACAAATATTAGTATTTAAACAACTAACTGAAAGGAGATTGTTTCCATTTGAGAATTTTGAGTAGACCAATTTGAACCACCGTCAGTGGTTCTACGAATTGTTCCTCCAACTCCTACTGCTGTGCAAGTATTAGCATCAACACAAGAAACACTATTCAAATTATTTGCTGTCCCTGAAGTTTGAGTAGCCTAAGTTGTCCCAGCATTTATAGTTTTTAAAATTATTCCACTACCTCCCACTGCATAACAAGTATTTGAATCTGAACAATAGATACCAAATAAATTATTTACTGTTCCAGACGTTTGGGAAGTATAAGTTAAAGATTCTGTTACTCGAATAGCAAATGTACCATTTCTACCTTGAACGCGAATTGTCAGATTTTCGCTAGCAGTAGGAGTAATTCTGGCATGGTTGGTAAATCCAGAATCAATTTCGTTAAGGATTGTTGTTGTACCATCTGCTCGAAAAACAGTAACATATATATCACTAGTATAAGTACCTGATCCATTAAAATAGTCATCCCAAGATAAATAATAATTTTTTCCAGTTACTACTTGAACTGAATAATAATCAATTCCAGAACTTAAAGCAGTTGCAGAAAAGTAATTTGCATTTAGTATTAATGGGTTTGGTTACTTAGAGTAAAGTTTGTTGAACTAGTCACTGTATTTGAACCAACTGTCACTGATATTGGACCTGTTGTCGTTCCAACAGTAACTACAACATTTAATATACCAAATCCACCTGAAGTAACTGTTGCAGTAATACCATTAAATCTGACTATATTTTGTGATGTTGTTGAAGAAAAATTTCTTCCACCAATTGTTACTGTTGTACCTACAATTCCTGAAGCAGGTGAAAAAGAAGTTATTATTGGCGTTAATGAATTCCCAGAGCCTGTTCCACTTCCTGTTCCTATACCAATTCCACCTGAGCCATCACCAAAAAATAATAATGCAGCAAGAGCATTATTGACTTTTGCTTTTGCCCCAGCAAAAATATTAATTGGACCGATGTCTATAAAACTAGCTTCTTTTACATTACATGATATTTGTGCTGAAGCTCCACCAAGAATTAAACCTTGAATGGAGTTAATTTTACTTGCACAGTCTTCAACAGATTTTTTGTCATAATACTTAGAAGGACTTATGCTCTGTACAGCTGGCACAGCTATAGTATTAACTGCATTTACGATTGTTTGAATTATCGGCGATGGTCCAAAAACTAAAGTTAAACTTAATCGGTCTATGCTATTTGCAGCTTTTAAAATTTTTTCTTTTGCTTCGGTTCCTTTGATTGTGTCAATTCCAGGAATACCATTACAAAACGAAAACCCTATTGTTAGAATATTTTTCATTTTTCTGTGTTAATGTTTAATTTTTAACTGTCAAATCTTTTTTTAAGCAAAATCGTGGAAAACACCAGTCAAAAAATTACATATTACACTGATTTTTTCATTAAAGAATAGATTCTCTAGATTTTTTTGTGGAATTAATTTCAAATTGAAAATTTCATATTGAAAAAAATTCTTTTACAAAACACCAACCTCAAACTACACAATTAGCACTCTTTCATTTTAGTGCTAGACAATTTTTGCTATACCTAGAAAATGGTAAAAAAAATTAGCACTGTTAAAAATGAGTGCTAATATACAAGCAAATTGAAGCGAGAAGGATGCGTAGGGTGCGAAGCAGTCTGAATAGCTTGGGGTTTTAACCCCATGGTAGAAGACCGTTAGCCCGAAGCAGCCTGACACCCCATTAGTTTAGGGGTGGCTCGCCCAAAAAATGATTATTGTATAAAGGAGAATCTTATGGCAATTAAACCACTCGGAGACAGAGTATTAATTGAGACTAAATCAGAAGGTGAAGAAAAAATCGGGAGCTTATATGTTCCTGATACTGCAAAAGAAAAACCACAAGAAGGCAAAGTGGTTGAAGTTGGTAGCGGTCGTTACGAAGACGGTAAACTAGTTCCTCTTGAAGTGAAAGTTGGGGACGTAGTTCTTTACGGAAAATATTCCGGAACAGAAGTAAAACAAGCTGGGAAAGAATATCTTATCGTTCGTGAATCTGACATCCTAGCAGTGATTAAATAAGGAGATCTAAATGGCAAAAAATATTGAATATAACGAAGAAGCACGTAGAAAATTATTATCAGGTGTAAACAAACTTGCAAACGCAGTAAAAGTTACTCTTGGACCAAAAGGTAGAAATGTAGTAATCGACAAAAAATTCGGTTCTCCTACAATCACTAAAGACGGTGTAACTGTAGCAAAAGAAATCGAACTAGAAGACGCTATCGAAAATATGGGCGCTCAAATGGTAAAAGAAGTTTCTACTAAAACCAACGACAACGCTGGTGACGGTACAACTACTGCTACAATTTTAGCTCAAGCAATTATCACTGAAGGTTTAAAAAACGTAACTGCTGGTGCAAACCCAATGGCTTTAAAACACGGTATTGACAAAGCTGTTATCGCTGCTGTTGCATATATCAAATCTAAAGCAGTTAAAATCGAAAACAAACAAGACATCGAAAATGTGGGAACAATTTCTGCAAACAATGACAAAGAAATTGGAAAACTTCTTTCTGATGCAATGGACAAAGTTGGTAAAGACGGTGTAATCACTGTTGAAGAAGCTAAGTCAATTGAAACCACTTTAGATGTTGTAGAAGGTATGCAATTTGACAGAGGTTATGTTTCTCCTTATATGGTGACTGATCCTGAAAGCATGACTGCAACTTTAAATGATCCATTCATTTTAATTTATGACAAAAAGATTTCTTCTATGAAAGATCTTTTACCAGTTCTTGAAAAAGTTGCTCAAAGCGGTCGTCCACTTTTAATCATCGCTGAAGAAGTTGAAGGGGAAGCTCTTGCAACAATCGTTGTGAACACTTTAAGAAAAACTATTTCTTGTGTAGCTGTTAAAGCTCCAGGTTTTGGTGATAGAAGAAAATCTATGCTTGAAGACATCGCAATCCTCACTGGTGGTCAAGTGATTTCTGAAGATCTTGGTATGAAACTTGACAATGCTGATATCAAATCTCTTGGTAGAGCAAAAAAAGTTGTGATCGACAAAGAAAATTCAACTATCATTGAAGGTGCTGGTCAATCTAAAGACATCCAAGGTAGAATTTCTCAAATCAAAAAACAAATCGAAGATACTACTTCTGAATATGACAGAGAAAAACTTCAAGAAAGATTAGCAAAACTTGCTGGTGGTGTGGCTGTTATTCATGTAGGTGCTGCAACTGAAGTAGAAATGAAAGAGAAAAAAGCTAGAGTTGAAGATGCACTTTCAGCAACTCGTTCTGCTGTGGAAGAAGGTATTGTTGCTGGTGGTGGTTTAACTTTATTAAGAGCTCAAAAAGCTGTTTCTGAGTTAAAACTTGAAGGTGACGAAGCAACTGGTGCAAAAATTGTTCTACGTGCTTTAGAAGAGCCTATCAGAATGATTACTAACAATGCAGGTCTTGAAGGCTCTGTAATTGTTGAAGAAGCAAGAAGAAAAGAAGGCAATGTTGGTTTTAACGCACTTACTATGGTTTGGGAAGACCTAATCAAAGCTGGTGTTGTTGATCCTGCAAAAGTTGTTCGCTCTGCTTTACAAAATGCTGCTTCTATTGGTTCAATGATCTTAACTACTGAAGTTACAATCACTGACAAACCAGAAAAAGACGGTGGTGCAGGTGGCGGAATGCCAGGTGGAATGGGCGGTATGGGTGGAATGGGCGGCATGGGCGGAATGATGTAAAAATCTTCCCCTTTGCTTTTGGGTGTTGCGGTTACCCGCCACGCTCTCAGCTACTGTCATTAAATTTTATACAAAATTTAATGACACCGCTTCCATCGTTAACACAAACCTCATCGATTTCGGTGAGGTTTTTTTTGGTAAAAAAAAAGATTATGTCACAGATTAATAATAGGAAATTTTTTATAAAGGAGAAAAAATTATGAATTTTAAATTAAATGAAAGTGAAAGGGGATTTTTATTTAAACAAAACCCTGCAACAAAAGGTAATGGAGGTTGGTGAAATGATTCAGCTACATTTAGTCTGTGCAGAATATTTTTTTTAAATTTTATCTGATTCAATTAGCAAAGATAATTTCAAAAACTTATTAAAACTCTTATATAGTTTTTCATAATCTTCATGTACATCTAAATCCAATAAAAATTTTGGAAGATTTCCAATGAAATATTTAAGCAAACCAAACTTTTCGATTTTTCTGATTTTTGCAATAGTAGAAATATATAAAATTGCTCGAATATTTTTTGTTAAATCCTCTTTAGGATATAAGCTAAAAATCTCTAATTCCGCAAAAACATTATAATTTCCATCTGTAAAACCTGAAATCTCTAATAGAGAAATATTATTCTCCTCAATAAAATCAATATCCTTATTGGTCAATATACCATCATTATATCTGGAAATACTTGAATCATTACTATTTTCTTCTTTGTTTTTTAAAATTTCTAAAGGAAGATTAAGTTTCTTTAATTCATTGATCATAGGACTTGACTCAGAAATTTTTATAATATAATGCATAAATTCTAAGTTTCTTAAAAGTTCATTTTTATATTTAGATTCAAAAACATTTTTTATTTCTTCATAATCAATTTGCTTATTGTAACTTCCATAATTTATTAATTTATTTAATTCAATTTTAAACAATTCTTCTGGAATCGAATCAATAAAATTAGCTGGTAAATCCAACCATTGGATTTGTAAATCATTCATTCTGTATAGACTCAAAATTTTATCAATTATTTTTGGATTATGAAGTTTAATGTAACTAGTTAGTAAATGTCTAATTCCCTTTTCAGACATGTTCTGTGTAAATTTTATAATTTCGATTGATTCTTCTTCTGTGATTAGCTTCTTATCTTCAAATGTTTTCAGAGCAACATCAATATTGACTACTGAATAATCTTTTCTTTCTTCATACATTAACCAAAATAAAGAAATACTTCCTAAGTCAATTTTTCTATTATCTTCAATTGATAATCGTAAATAATTTAAAATTTGAACCCACATTGAAAAATAACCGATATCTCTATTCTTTAAAATAAACTCTTCCAAATTAAAATCTCGGTATTTACTGGATTCTTTTCCAAATCCTAAAGACTCTATCATTATTTTTGAATCTCTTAGGTAGTATTCAACGCTATGACTATTCCTCCTGCCAGTTTTTTTTGAAATATCATTGTTCAAAATTGAATAGGCTGAATTTATATTTCCTTTCATATACTCGTGAATTGATTTTTGAAATTCTATTAACTCCTCGTCCTTTGTTGTGTGAATGTATAAATTTGCTAAAATAACAGGAATACTTTCCATCAAATCAAAATTTACATGATTATTTAAAATTTCACTTAAACTATATTTTAGTTCAATAGGTTGATAATGATTCGAAAAATAATTTTTTTCAGATTCAATTTCAGCATTTAATTTCTCCTCAAAATTCTGGATATTTTCATGTTCATTTCCAAATTGGCGGTTTAAATAAATTAAATCATTTGTTTTCAAAAAATAAAACATTCCATATAAATACTTTGAACTTGTAATATCTTCTTCAGTGAAGCCATTGAATAATAAACATTTTGCATAAGTATTAAGGAACTTTTCAATTTTTAATGCAAGGTCTCTCCCTAAGCAATTTTTAATCAAAGCAAATTCATAATAATTGTGAATAGATAAATCTTCAGGACTAAGTTCTTGAATAGCTTCTCTAATTTGATTATAAAAAGAATCTATTGCTTCAATATCGATTGCATCTTTCCTCAGATTCTCAAATTCATCTATTGAGCAATACTTTTGGATAATTTTTAATTTCATTTCTTTGGTTAAAGAAAAATTGCTAAACCTCGAAAGAAATTTTTTCTCCCCATTTAATATCGATTGAAATACTATTTCGTTAATTCTTTCTATTATTTTAGAGTTATCAATACTTTGCTTTCTTAAATAAGTATTAAAACTATCATGAAAAAGACATATGCGATTTAATTGTATTTCAAATAAATAAGGATAAGTAGCGATATATTCTTTAACATAATCTACTGAATCATTTAAAAATAAATTGAGTTCAGATTCCATAAAAAAAGAAGTAGCTGAAATAAATAGTGTAAGGTGATTTCGTAAATCTACATTGTTAAGAATTGAATCATAAAAATCCTCTAAACTTTTTAATTCAGGAACATCTGGGATAATATTAAACTTCAGAAAATTTTCAGAGAAATAATGAACTAAAATTGGATAACCATCAGTTTTTTTGAAAATTTCAGATTTGATAGAATAATCAATTATTTTATATCCCTGTTCAAGATAACTAAAAGTTTCCACTTCATTCCAGTTTTGTAGGATTTGTTTTTTCCAATCCAATTTAATCTTTAAGGGGCGAGATAATACAATTACTTTGCATCTTACTTTTAATTTTTCTATAAAAGTTATGAATAAATTTAATTCATCCTTTGCATAATTCTCAACATGATCTAATCCATCAATGATCAATACTTGATTATGATTTATGATATTTTGTATGATATTGTCTTCTGAATGAAAAAGTTGGTCACCAAATAATTTTTTAGAAATATCAAAAAGAAACTTTTGAAAGTTTAAGCGATCGTTGTAATTTTGATCTTGATTGGAAACCCAAAACCGATACAATATATGATTTGGATATTCACCTGCTAAAGTTTTAACTAAATGACTTTTACCAACACCAGGTTTGCCTTCAATATGAAGTAAATTATTAAACTCTAAATTTTTTTTTCCGATAATGATAGTTAATTCTAAAAGTTCTGTTCCAAAATAATTAATTTTAGGTAAATCACCTCTTATAAATTTTAGCTTATTTTTACGATTGTCTAGATTTCTTTTGAAATATTTATCTATAACTAAAATTCGATTTTCATTTTGAAAATAAAGCTTTTCTAGTTCAGTAGCAATAGTTTCACGCGATGAAGATATTATATATAAATTTTCATGATTGTATGCTGGTAGACCGAATATTTCAGAGTTATTATCCACTTGAATTTCTTTGAAGAAAAGAAGATTAATTCCAGTCGATAATTTATGCTCTTTCCTTTGAATAAAAATGGATTTTTTTGTTATTTTTAAATCATTGAAAGAAATGTTTTCTATATCTTTCATTTGGAAAAAGTGTTCCTTACCTTTCAAAATGATTTTTGCATCATCAAATTTATGGTCAACTGTAACTTCCATTTCAATAGATTCAATTTCTCGTTCAACATCCATTTTAGCTAATAAGAAGAACGTTATATTCTCTTGGTAAGTATATCCGTAAAGTGCGTTTTTTGATGGTTTAATGTTAGACATGTTTCTTTGATTTATTTTAAATAACTTAATTAAATCAATCCTTATTTGAAACTAATAAAGATGATTCAACTGCATTCTGTGTTAGCTTGACCGAATAAGAAGGCTTTTCAAATTCATCATCAAAATGTAAACAGGCGTCTATTAACTTTTCAATTTTATCTGTTCTTTTTGGCTCAATGGATTTAGAAATTAAGTATGCTTTCAAAAATTATTCGACGCCTTGTTGTGCATTAAAACAAGTTGTTTCTCCAATAATATATTCTAAATTGATTTGAAGTTTTATATTCTCAGGATCATTCTCTGCTTTTTTTACCAACGATTTATTTCATTTTTTAGGTTTTCTTCCAAAGCCTATTTCCTTTCATTGCGATTGTTTTAAAATTTTAGGAAAAGTTTTCTCAATTTCATATTCGTTTCTAGCGGAATCCCATCTATAATTTGCCATTAAATCCCAAACTATTTTTTTCTTTTCCAGATAAGTGCTGTTGAAACCGTCAAAACAATCATAAATGGTTCAGGAAAATTTTTATACGAAAATTATACTAAAGATGGTGAGTTTAAAAAATTATCTATCCATTTTGATATCATTGTAGAAAAATTAAAACTCATAAAACCATTCGAGGAACAAGGAATTGATTTCACTCAAGTAGATGAAAGTCTAAGAAAATCGTTGTTAATAATAGTTCGTCAAATCGAAGAAAATTTGAAATACCAATATAAGATTGAGGTCAATGGAAATGAATGTAAAATTGTTCCTGATGATAAAAGAATTCTTTTAACTTACCAGCCAAAATTAATTGAGTATCCGTCAGTAGATATAACAGTTTGATAATGAAGGTAAAAGATTCTGAACTCGAAGACTGTCGTTCAAAAATTGATATGCAACATTTTTTATGAGAATAGACAAACTAAAATTATTAGATTTCAAATTCGTTGATAGGTTTGATAAATATCTATTTTTCTTCGAAAAATATCTCCCAGAGGATACTCACTTAACTTTTCATTCAGGTGGAGATTCTGGATATATGGATGTACACTTAACTCATCAAAAGTCTGAAAATCGAATCACTCTTTTTATAATGAAAATAATTGAATCAACTGCTATTTTTGATTTGATACTTAAAAAACTTTTCATTGAATTATCAAATATTTATCAAATAAAAACTCCAGAAGAGTTAAAATCTGAAATAGATAAATTTTTGGATATGGGTTTAAATCCTGAAATTGAAACTTTATTTGAAAAACACATTGAAACTAAAATTAAAAAAAACGAATTAAGAATTTTAGAACAAGATTTAACTAATGATAAATTTTTTTAATAGTAGAAAATTTTTAAAATTAGTATTAAAAAGAATTCATAAATCTGCGGTTTTTAAAACTGTTCTTCCAGAAATTGGATTAGCTTTTAAAGAGTCTGAAATTAAACTGTTTATTTATGAAAAAAATATGGGTAAGTATTTAATAATCAATGTTAAAGATTTTGAACCTTTTATGAGAAGTTTACTAATTAAAATTTTGGGGAAAGTTTTATTCAAAAAAATGGTTAAAACATTTTTAACTGCCACTAAAAATATAAATTTAGAAAATCCAAAATCCAATCCATTGAGAATTTTTATTAAGAAGAATTCTTAATTTTCTTTTTTTTGTAAAAGTTTCATGATGTCATGGGATTTTAAAGATAAATTAATTTATTGAAGAATTTCTAACTCAACATAATAAAGGTATTAAACTAAAAATAACGAGTTTAATTATGCAGAAAGAAAATTACGAATTATCCAATCATGCTAAAGAAGTAATGGAAGAAAGAAATATCTCTTATGAAATTCTTGAAAGAACATTATTTGACCCTATGTTAATTGAAAAAGATAAATTTGATTCTGATTTAGAGCATCGATTAAGCTCAATACCTGAAAATGAAAATAGAGTATTAAGAATAATTATAAATATATTAACCATTCCAATAAAAGTAGTAACTTTATTTTATGATAGAAGAATGAGAGGCAAACTATGAAACTTAAAATTGATGAAAAAGCTGATGCTTTATTTTTTAAATTAGATGATTCTGAAATAATTGAATCTGAAGAAGTTTCTCCTGGAATCATTTTTGATTTTAATGAATTTGGTCAAATTATTGGAATTGAAATTTTAAATTTATCAAAAAGAAGTAAAAAAATAAATTTCAAAAGTTTGTTATTTGAATATTCAGAAAGTGCGAGTTAGAAAATTTGTTGTTTTGTTTTGAGAAAGCATCATAAAGCTTAAAAAATCAGCTTGACTGAATGAATTAATCAATTAATATATTTAACATGGAAAAAATTTTTTCAACATCAATTATTGTAGAAAATGAAATCATATATAAAAATGATAAGCCTTATATTATACTTGCTTTAAAAGAATATGAAAAATTAATTCACACTTCAAAAAAAAATCATTCTACAAAAACTAAAAAAGAATTTATTCAAATGAATAATGTAACTCTTGTTAGAAATGGAAAAGGTATTACTGGAAAAGAATTATCAAAATTGAAACTTGCTGGTATTTGGGAAGATAGAAAAGAAATTTCTGATAGTGTTCTATTCGTTCAAAATTTAAGAAAAACATTACCAACATATTCCAAAATTAAAAACGATTCAACCTTATAAAAAATAAATTTCATTAACAAATCTATGCTTCGCAAGAATTATTCGCATCTTGTATAAAAGTCATTTTAACAACCTAGTCAATTATTAAACTAAAAATTTTTTCATAAACTGTATTACTAAGAGCTGATTTTTCTTTCTCGTAACCTTCTAAAAAAGAATTATAAAAAAGTTCTTTAGAAAGTTTTTTTAATTCAGACTTTGGAATAGAAGAATTTTTTTTAGGATCTAAAATAGCATAAGCCATTTCAATGTAGTAATCAGTTTCAACAAAAGGAATATCCTTATATTTTGAAATTTTTTCTGTTTTTTCTAGATTTAGAATTGTTTTTTTAATTTTTTTTTCTGGGTCTGGATTTGGAATTGTTTTTTTAATTTTTTGAGATTTTACAAATTTCAAAATTGCAACTCTGTTATCTTTATTGATTTGGTTTAGGTTAAGCTCTTTTGTCATTTCCTTTTTGTAAGAATGAAGCAAAATTTTTTCATATTCAGTTACAATATTAAAATCTATTTTAAAAAAATTTCTCATGGCTAAAATAAAAAAGAAAGTTAGATCAATTTCAGTAATTTCATCATCAAAGCTAAGATGAGAAATAGTATTTCTTAAATTTTTCATTATCCAAAGATTTGTAATTTGAATTATTTTATCTTTCTCAGATTGATCACATTCTATTTCATAAACTGGTTTTCCTTTTTGTATAAAAGTTCTTTCCCATTCAGAAGAAAGTAATTGTAAAAATATTTTGTACTTCTGATTTTTTTCATCTTTATCTAAAATAAAATCATTCAAAAAAAATCCTTTTAAAATATTTAAATAATTTTTCGCATATTCAAATTCAATTTCTTCTTCATCTGTTTTTCTATCATTGTTAAATAATATTTCACGTTCTGTTTTACTTAAATAACCACAAGCGTCCAAAATTCCTCGGCGAAGTTGAATATAGGAATCTTCAGATTTTTTTTGAAGCCAGTTGCGGAAAGCGATGTAACCTGATTCTGATTTATTAAATAAATTCTCTTTCTTTAAAAAGATTATATTTGCGTTTTTACAATGTTCAATAAATTCTTCAGCATCTTTTCCATTTCCAGTAACAAAAGCTAAATGGTCTTCTGGAATGCCAAGTCTTGTTAATTCATTCCAAATGGTAAATCCAGCCTTTTTTAAAAATTTATCCCTTTCAACATCAATTGGTATTTTAGAATCTTTTGGTTCTTTCTTTGTGAGGTCTATATCAATAATAAAAACATCATAATTCAAAAAATTTTGTTTTTCGACTCTACTAAATTCATCATAACTTCTACAAATTTTTATTTCATGAATTGAATTTTTTTTAAAAACTTTATCTAATTCTTTTTGAATATCTAGATCAGTATCAAATTCTTCAAAGTTTTCTAAACCTAATAATCCTTTAAATAAATTACTTGCAAGTCCTTTTGTTTCTGGTTGGTCTTCTATCCATAATATTCTCATAAGTTTTCCTTCATATATTAGAGATTTCTAATATATTTTTAAATTTTGTATTTTCAATTCTTCTTTCAAATAAAATATCTTTATCAATTTTCTTTATTAAATATTCTATAAATTGTAAACCACTTTTACTATCAGAATATTTTGTACTTTCCTCAGAGAAATGATTTGTACATTCAAACTTAATTTTAGCACCTTCTCTATTCCAATTAATGAATATTGGTTCTGAGGCATCAGAATACTTGATTGAATTAAAAATAGTTTCGCTAATAATTGAATATATTAAAAGAAAATGAACACCTTTTTTATTTAAACCAGTAATTTTATCATTAATTTCTATTTCAATACAACTAAGATTTGAGTTTACCCAGTCGATAATTTTTTCAGGCTCTAATAATTCAAAATCTTCTGTTAGTATTTCAATCAAAAAAGATTTTCTTAAATTCATCAATCTCACTATAGAGAAGTTTGGAATCAATTTTTCTCTTTCTTCTTTTAAATTTTCTGAAAATAAAAATCTAGAAATATTTTGTTTCAAACTCAGGGCAAATAAATAATTTATAGATTTATCTCCATAAACTTTTTTATTCCATTGTTCTAATAAAGTTTTTTCATCTCGAACAAATAGTTGAAAATGATCTAACTGCGTTTCTACTAATGCAAAAGTAGAATATAACCCTGCTAAATTATTAAACGCTTTATAAGCTAATTTATCTTCATAATCTTTATCCAAAGCTTTTTTTGCCAAAGACAAGGTTTCTCTTACAATTTCCGGTCCATTGGAAAGTGAGTTTCGAAACGAATGGGAGATGAAGGATAGAACTTCTTTTTGAGTTTCGATTTTGATTTTTTCTTCACTAACTCTTTGTTTTTCCAAACGTTCTTCATTTTCAAACTTTATAGCTTTATTTATTAATTCATTTCCTTTCTCAATTTCATTATTAATTATATAAGCATGTCCTATTTTCCATAAAATTGATGAATTTTTAGGTTCAATCTCTAACAATTTTTGGTTTATTTCTATCGACTTGGTATAATCTTTATTTTGAAAATAAGCACTACCTAAGTTACTTAAAAAGATTTTATTCTGAGGTTCAATCTCTAATAGTTTTAAGTAAGTTATTATTGCTTTATCAAACTTATTTAAAAATGAATAGGAAGAACCTAAACTACTCAAAACAGAAGTATTTTCAGGTTCAATTTCTAATGACTGATTATATGATTTTATTGCTTCAATGAAATCACTGACAAAAAAATAAGTATTACCTAACGATTGCCAATTTTTTGCATTCTTGGGATTGATCTTTAGTGCTTGCTTGAACTCAATTATAGCAAATTGGTAATTTTCATTTTTTAATGAGTTAGTTGCTTTTAATTCCCAAAATTCTTCTTTGTTTATATCTACAAAATTAGTATTTTCAAAAGCACCAATAACTATAAATAAAATTTTATATTCTTCATTAAGGCTATCAAAATATTTTGTATCCCAAATTTCTTTTTTCATTTTTGTTAAGACTGATCCTATTTCTGTGGGAATATTTTTAATTTCTCCACTTGAAGGATTAATCTGCTTAAGCTTTAATGCTTCAAAAATAGCTTCCATTGCTTGATTGTATTCTTTGATTATAATATAAATTATTCCTAATTTAAACCATGAATCGTATGAAGTATTATCCAACTCTAACGCTTTTTTATAAAGTTCAATTGCTTCATGATACATTTTTTTCATTACAAAATCATTTGCCTGAAGTTTTAAAGATTCAATTTGTTCGTTAATGTTATTTTTAGTGTCCATTATTCTAACCTCAAAGTTTTTTTGTTTGCTAGAGATTTTCTAGCTGATGCTTTTTTGCTTATTTCGATTAGCTCTAATTTTTTTGGATTGGATTTCTTTTTCATACTTGATTCATATTCGTCCATCATACCTGCATCTTTAGCAGCACTAGCTTTAATGATTTCTAATAAATCAGAAATTTCATCTATTCCAATTATCAAACCACCTGTCACGTTTGCAAGCCAAGAGAAAAAATTTGGATGATTTGGGTATTCAAATTTTTTTGAAAAATTTCCAATTTCTACCGGTTCTAGACTTTGTAGAAGATTTGCTGAATAACCTCTTCTGCAAAATACTGAATTGATTGTTACTTTTTTTTCATACAGAGATTTTGTAATTTCAAAGTAGCTAAGTTGTTTTGGACACTCTGAAGGCTCTTTGCCACTTGCATCTCCAAAAAGAACAATTGAGCGATTTACTTTGGGTCTCCAATTTAATTCCAAAGCATCATTTAAGGCATCTTCCACTGCTTCCTTAACATCTTCACCAGTTCCTGTTGGTGTTCTTCTAATAAAAGATTCTATACTTTGAACATCTGATGAAAGTTGATGTACGGTTGTTAAGTATGGATCATTTTTTCCATGATCGATGTAAAATATAACTCCAATTTGCAAATCTGGAATTAAATTAAATAATTCATGTGAAAGATTTGTAAATTCTTTTTTTAATACATCATGGTAATGTGTCATTGAACCTGTTAAGTCACCGATTAAAACTAAATCCAAAGAGCCTTTTTTAAATTCAGAAAATTGTTCTTTCAAATTTTCTGTTTTGCTATTTAAAATTAGTTCAATTTCTTTTTTCGGATTTGATTTAAAAGCTGGAACTAAATTTTTTGTTACTTTTTTTATTTCGTTATTTGTTTTTTTTATTACTGGCAAGTTTAAGCTATTATTCATTATTTTGATTCTCCTTTTTTTCTAGTTTTATCATATTCCTTTCTTGAATCTTCATCACTAAGTACTTCATACGCTTTTTGGATGGAATGAAATTTGTTTAAATTTTCAGATTTTTCTTCTTCAGTTAAATTTTGATTTGCAACATCAGGATGGTATTTTTTTGCTAAATCTTTATAGGCTTTTTTTATTTCTTCTAAAGTAGCATCTTCATGAACTCCTAAATCTTGGTAGTAATCGTTTGCTTCTTCTGTTTCATCCTTTTGAAAAGTATCCTCACTTGAATTCTCCCAATCATTTAATGTTTTTAAAAAAATTTCAAAACTTTTACAGAATGTAATTCCCTCGATAGAGAATTGATACGAATTTGGAAAATCCCAAAGTTCTTTTGATTCATTTGCTTTTTTTAATCTAGTTTCAATTTCATAAATGAAATGATTTAAAGGCATATGAGGATTTTTTTCTGAATAATCATAAATATCTTTTAAATAATTTTTTAATTCTTCTAGCTTATTTACAATTTCATCTAAAGGAATTGCAAATCCTTTAAAAGTTCCATTACAATATTTTTCTTCTAATTCTTCTGCTCTGGAAAGTGAATCTTTTAAAATTTTTTGTAACTGACGAATTGTTTCTTGAACAACTAATTTCCCTTTTTTTCCTTCTTCAGTTTTATCTTTCTCAAAAAAATCAACTGTTTCTTTTAGATGATCAATTTCTGCTAGCTTAATTTCGTATTCTTTAATTCTAGATTCTAATTTTTCAAGAAGTTCTATTTTTTCTTTTTCAAACAAACTTTTTTCATCTTCGAAAGCATTTGAATCTTTCTCAAATGAAGAAACTTGTTTTTCAAAATTAATTTTTTCGAGATTGATTTTACTTTCTAAACTAGTTAGTTCTTCTTCTTGATTAATTAAATCTTTCTCTTTTTGATTTAATTCTTGTTCTAAATTTTCTAAGTCAAAAATTCTTTCTTCATAAGTTGATTCTTTCTCTAAAACTTGAGATTCAATTTTTGTAAACTCTTGAAATTTTTTTGAAAAATCAGCTTTTTTTGTTTCAAACAAGATTTCTTCTTTTCTTAAAGTTGTAAATCTTTCATCAAGAATTGTTTTTCTATTTTCAACTTCATTTATTTTATTTTCTAAATTTCTTTTTTCATTATTTAATTCTGAGAAAAGATTTTGAAATACTAAATTAAAAGATTCAGCTGAATTATTTAATTTACAAAATAAATCTGAAATTTGTGAAGAATAATAAACAAAATTTTTAGATATCTTTTTTGAATCATTTAATAATTTAAAAACTTTATTCAATAATAGAAGAGAATTTCTTCTTAAGAATAGTTTTGTAAAAAAACTCTTTTTAAAAGAAAAAAAACGTTTTGTATAAACATTTTTTTTTGTGGTATTTAAGCTCATAATGTGGGGAGCTAGGTAATACAGTTATTTTATATTAAAAAAAATGTCAAGCTATTTACTAAAAAAAAATTCCTCTACTTTCTTCAAAAATAAAAAAAATTCCACTCTTTAATAATTGGAAACTCACCTAACAAAACGTCATAGCTGAATTTGATAAATCGTTTTGTTCATGATTCAAAAACAAAAAAGCTTTGTTGAATTTAGTGAATGATTTGGTGAAAAAAAACAAGAGGCTTTGATTCAAAAAGTAATTGCTACTGCGGCAAAATCTGACTTAGTAACCTTTGAAGAAATGTTATTTGCACAAGGCACTATAGGCACTAAAGAAGAATTTATAAAAGTTTACGGTGAACAACCTTTGGGGAAATTCATCCGAAGTATTCTTGGTTTGGAAGTGCAAGCAGCAAAACTAGCCTTTGCAGAAATTCTAAACAATCAAACTCTAAACTCAGTTCAAATTCGTTTTATGGATACGATTATTAATTTCCTAAATGTAAAAGGAATTATAGAGCCGTCTATGTTATTTGAAACTCCATTTATAGATATTAATTCAAATGGAGTCGCCGGGTTATTTGAAGATCAGATTGCATCCAAAATTATTTCACTAATTGAAACAATAAATCATAACGCTGAAGCAGCTTAAATATTTCTATTTATTTTCATTATTTAAAATATTCTTATAAAAATTATAGATATTTGTATTACTCAGTAAAAATCAATTGACTATTTTTAGAAATTAAATTTTATTTCAAACTATGAAAAACCTTCAATTTATTTCAAAAACTAAAGATGGCTTAAAGGAATACCATTTAGCAGCAACAGAAGAAAAATGGTTAGAAAAAACAATCTGGAAAAACAAAAAAGATTTTTATCAAACTCTTTTGATAAATTCATATGCAGACAAAACCCAATACCAACATCTATTATTAAACTTTGGTTATAATAATAATTCATACGAAGAAAATATTTTTATTTATGAAAGTTTAATTTGGGATTTAATCAAAGATAAAAAAATCTATGTAATAATAAATTTTAGAGCAGCTACTTTTTTAAATGATAATGAATTAAAATATGATAAAGTGGATTGGGAATACCAAATTCTACACCAAATAAATTTAGATAATAATAAAACTTTATTTTTTGATAATGGATTTGTAGAAGCAGAAACTGGTCCAATCAAACCACCAACTCCAAGATGGAACAACAAAGACGAAGACAAAACTGCTCTTTTGGAAATTAGAGATTTAAAAACTTTCCTTAGAGTAATTGCTTCTTTAATAATGGATGATTTTTCATCAATTAATCTATTTTGTTTTTCAGAAAATCAAAAAGAAAAATTAGTTTCTATTTTACAAGACGAAGAAGAACCAGAGCTAAATGAAATTTTGGATGAGGGAGATTTATTTATCAATTTATTTCTTGGAGCAGATGAAGGTTATAAAGATTATATTTTAATCAAAACGAAATCTGATTTATCCGAGAAGTTAAATCAAATTACAAACAAACTAAATCAAGCTGGAAAATTTTATGAAGAGGAACTAGATGATATTGATTCATTTGAAAAATTTATGAGTTTGATTCAAAATATTTTTAGATTAGAAGTCTAAATTATGTCCCAATCTGAAAATGAAATTTTTTTTATTAAGATTTTTTTGTTGAAAATAATTAAGATAGTATTAAAATTATACTAAAAAATCAACTAGGTAAGTATGAAAAAAATAATTCTAATTTTTTACTTCATTTCGATTTCAAAAATATTCTCAGCTGATTGTATCAGTGGAGACTGTTTTAACGGACAAGGTGTAATGCAATATCCGAATGGAGATAAATATGTAGGTCAGTTTCAAGCAGAAAAACAATCAGGATATGGAACTTATTTTTTTGCAAATGGAGACAAATACGAAGGAGACTTCAGAGAAAATCAGCCAGAAGGATTTGGAAAAGCCTATTTGGCAAATGGAAATCGTTATGAAGGTGAGTTCAAAAAAAATTTTCCGAATGGGAAAGGCACAATGTATTACCACAGTGGGGATGTTTATAATGGTGAATGGAAACATGGTGTAAAAGATGGTTATGGAAGTATGAGTTACCAAAACGGTAATAAATATGTGGGAGAATGGAAACAAGGTAGGAAGTTTGGACAAGGGACTTTTACACAAAATAATTCAGCTTCCATCACTGGTGAAGTTAAAAAACCACAAAAACCACTTCAACCAAATCCAATGAATGAAAAAAAGAATACACCATTTTGGTCATCATAGTTTTTTTATAAATTTAGAAAAAGTATACTTCTTTGCTTTATCATTTGGGCAAGAATATTCATTCTCTTTATCTAAATAAAGTTTATCTTTTTTTAAATTTAATTTTTTTTGTATCAAATAAAAATGTAATAGTTTTGAAAATTTTATTTTTCCTGAAGTGATTTTTTTTTCAGATTTGAAATAATATTTTTTTAATTCAGTTAGATATTCTTCTCTTTTTAATTTTACAAATCTTCCATTTTTGAAATCAAAAATTTCTGGAAAACCGAAATTGGATTCTATTTTTTTATTTTGACAAATGTAATTTTCATACTTCCAATGTTTATAATGATGGACAAAAAGTTTTTTTGATTTTTTTTTCACAGAAAAACTGGGAACTGATTCGATTAGCCCTTGGTTTAGATGTCCATTTTCAAAAATAAAATAATGTAAATTTTCAGCAGAAAATCCTTCACCTGTTGTTTCTACTTGTAAAAACAAAATAGATTTATTCTCTAAAGTTTTGATTTTCTTTTTTTTAATTTGGTTAAATCCAAGAAGAGATTCATATAATATTTTTTTATTTTTATCAAATAGTTTTAATTCAGAAGCAAAACTAGAAACAGTTTTTACTTGAACAATTTTATCATCCCACTTAAATTCTTCTGAAAAAATAGAAAATATAAAAATAAAAAATATACTAAACTTCAAAATGGGACTCTACTTTGTTATCTGAAATTAAAATCGGATAACTACAAGTAGAAAAATACTCAAAAAGAATATCTATTAATTCTTCTTCAATTTCTGAAAATTTTACAAAATGCTCCACTGAAATGAAGTTTTTTTCAATATAAATAGAATTAATTTTTTCAATTTCTAAAATTTTTTTTAAATACAAAGGCAAAATTTGGAATTGGTTTTTTTCAATTCCAATAAATTTATAAATTGATTTTTCTGAGATAAAATTTCTGTTTAGATAAATTCTTGTAAAATTTTTACGAATAGAATCAATTTGAACTTCAATATTTGGGTGAATATAAAATTGTTGTTCTTTTTCATCAAATTCTAAACTAGAACCAAGTAAAAAAATTTCATCTTTTTCTGAGATGATTAATTTAGTTGGATATTGAAATTTTGTTTCTGTATAAAATTTGGAATCATCAAATCCAACATTACATTGGTAAACATTTTTTCTTTTTATTACTTCAATTTTAAAACAAGATCTAAAATTTAATTTTTCTAAATGAGTTTTAATTTTATTTATAGCTGATTCAGAAATTTCCAAAGGACAAAAATTTGCCTGTAAAATTTCTTTTTTTTTAAATAAAGATTTAAAAATAGAAAAAAAACTCATCTATATCTTTGACTTGATTTTGAGCTTAGAATTAGGTTAAAAAGTGATTTTTTTTGGAATAGAGAATTTTGTTTTTAAAGAACTGTTTACATCTATGATATTTTCATGAATTACAAGAAAGTTTTCTTTTTTATTCTCCATATTTGATTTTTGCTCTTTTACAAAATTTGTAATATCTTGAATGGATTGAATAAACATATTATTAAATTTTTTTAAAGCATCATTTTTTATTCCGATTTGAACTGCTCTACGTTTTAATTTATTTCCTTTAAAGTCGTGGTCAGGATCCCATTGAATTCTAACAGAACTAGAATTTAGTTTTTCTTTCCATGTTTTTTCATTCCCAAATAAATTGTCATAACTTGTTAAAACTCCTTCTGTTAAAAGTTCTTCAAAACCTTGAAATGAAATTTCAATTGCTAAAATTCTATTTTGGTTAATATCTTTTTCTGCCCAACCACTTCTATACATCATCCACAAAAAATTTGGTTTTATCCAAGTCATTCTATTGAAGCTATAATCTGGTCCTCCAAAATTTTGATTTTTAATAGCGTAGTCAGCTATTCTGTCATTAAATGCTTGGTATACAAAAATATTATTTTCATTTCTTTGTCCAAGAATAAAGTTCCCTTCTTTCGGAAGTCCATTTTCGTAACTATGATATTGAATTGTTTTTAAGTTCATTTTTAGGTTATACTCTAGAGCTTTGGTTTTAAAATTTTAGTCAATGTAAATTTAATTTTTAAAATAATTGGGCGAATTTTTGCTAAAGCAAAAACCGTGCTTTTCGCTACTTCCATAGACAGTGGGTTGCAACCCACTGTCTATGGAAACGCTACAATCACTTTCGCATTTTATTTCCGAAAACTAATTTGGTTTGAGAATATAAAAATTTAGTCAATGTAAATTTAATTATTAGTTTGATTTAATGTATAAATGTAAAATTGAGCCCAAAGAAAATTTTTTTTTTGATGATTGTGAAAATTTTAAAATTCTATTTTTGTTTAACTTTATAAACTTTCAACATTGATTGTATTCTGTTCTAATAAATTTAATTTTTCAAATAAAAAAATTTATCAATACTATGCGAAAGAGATTGACTCGGTGTCAAAATTTTTTGTATAAAAAATTTTGACAGAAGAGGAAAGCTCGGTTTTTGCAGCCCTGAGGGCGTTAGCAAAAATTCGTCCAAAATAAAAACATAAATTTGAATTGGAAACTAGGACTGAATTATGAATTGTGAAAAATTATATGAAAAAAGTATTAATTTTATTTTTAGTTTTGTTTTATTGCAAGCAAAAAGAAATTGAATTATCATTTTATTTTTGGAAAAGTAATTTTTATTTATCTGAAATCGAAAAGAAAACTTTGATTGAACTTAATTCAAAAAAAATATTTATCAAATTTTTTGATGTGGATAAAGAATCAGAAGAAATTATTCCAAAAGCAATTTTAACAAGTTTTGATAAATTAGAAAATAATTTTCAATTTGTTCCAGTGATTTATATTACAAATAGAACTTGGAATAATTTAGAAAAAGAAAAAATCAAAGATCTTTGTGAAAAAATTTATAAAAAAATTCATTTGATTGCAAAAGAAAAAAAATTTAATGAAATACAATTTGATTCTGATTGGTCAAAAAAAACAAAAGATAATTTTTTTTATTTTTTGGAAGAGTTTAAAAAATTTAATTCAAACTATAAAATTTCAACAACGATTCGGTTACACCAAGTAAAGTATTTTCATATCACAGGAATTCCACCGGTTAATGAAGGTTATTTGATGTTTTACAACATGGGAAAATTAAATCTTAGTTCTAATTCCATTTTAAATGAAACAGATTATTTAAATTACACTGATAGTCTAAAAAAATATCCATTAAAATTAAATTTGATTTTGCCAATTTATTCTTGGCTCATTCACACTAGAAATGATAAAATCGAAAATTTGATTAGATGGCAAAATGTTTTGGAATTGTACAAAGAAAATTTTGTCCAAGACAAAAATAATTTTGAAGTTAAAAAAGATTTTATTTATGAAGGGATTTTTTTTAAAGAGAGAGATGTTTTAAAATTGGAAAGTATAAATGAGATTGATTTATTAAAAGCCTGTGAGGTTCTAACAAAAAAGATTAGAAATTGGAATCAAATTTTATTTTTTGATTTAGATGAATCCAATTTGAATAGGTTAAATTATGATAAAATTATCAAAATTCGGAATTGTTTTATGTAGTGTGCTGTTATCAGTTTCAGCAATTCTTGCATGCGGTTATTATTTAGAATATCCCTTTTCACTATTTATTCCGGAAATTATAGAAAAAAAACAGCAAGAAAAGTTTTTTTATTCAAATAATACAACACTTTATACTGGGAGAGTTGAAAATCATATTTCTGCATTTAATGAACAAAATATTTTAGAATGGGAATCTTATTTTAATAAAAAAATTTCCAAACAAACAATTGAATTTTGGTTGTACAAATCAAATTTGAATCAAATTGATGAAATGATTTTTTTCATTCGAGATAAAAAGGCACTTCAAGATAAAACATTAGAAAATTCTAATATATCAAAATCTGTTCCAAAAGAAGAAAGTATTCCGTTCCTGTTTTATCTGGGTTTTGCTTTAAGAAATGAAAAGTTAACTACAAAGCCTATTTTTTCATGGGAAGAAGAGCCAAAAAAAGAATCCACTGACGAAATCAAAAAACAAATTGAAGGTGGATTAAAACTATTTGTAAATGAAAAAAATACTTTTTTAAAAGAAAGATATATTTTTCAATTGGTGAGACTTTATTATTTTAATAAAGAATATTCTGAGACAATTCAGTTTTATGAAAAAAATAAATCTGAATTTAAAACAAAAAATTCAATGGAACTTCGTACATTAAGTTATTTTGCAGGTGCTTTAAAAAAGAACAAAGAATTTTCAAAAGCAAATTATTTATTTTCCAAAATTTTTACTGAAAGTAAAATTATGCAGGAGATTGCTTTTGTTTCTTTTGAAATTAAAGATGATAAAGATTGGAATAAAACTCTTGAACTAGCAAAAAATTTAAATGAAAAAATTAATCTTTGGTATTTATTTGGTTTAAAACTAGACGGCACAAAAGCAATTAAAGAAATTTCAAAATTAAATCCAGATTCAGAATTTTTAGATGTATTATTAACAAGAGAAATTAATAAAAATGAACATTATTTTTTGGGATATGATCCTAAATATTATGATACAAAAAAAATGAAAAAAGATATGGAGGAATTAGCAAATATTATCACAAATTTAACAATTAAAAAAAATAATTTTGCTTGGAATATTTCTGCTTCATATCTAAATTTTTACATTGGAAAAGTAAAAATTGCTGATGAATTTTTAAATAAATCAAAATCTCAAATTAATTCCAAAGAATTAAACCAAGCTCAATATTATCTCACTCATTTATATGGAAAAATCGTTTCAAATGAAAAAATTAGTTTAGAATTGGAAGAAGAAATTTTACCTGATATAGAATTTATATTTTCTAAAAAAACTGAAAAAATTCCTAGTATAAGAATTGATTATGCAAAATTTAACTGGGTAAGATCTGAGCTTGCAAGAAAATTTTTAAAACAAAATGAATTTGAAAAAGCGGAACTAATTAATGCTGGGATTATTGAAAATCATTTTGCTAAACTAGAAAACACAGATAAAATGATAAAATTTCTTGATAAAAAAAATCCTACAAAACTCGAAAAATTTTTTATAACGAATTCACAAATTTCCAAAAAAGAGTACATTCGATTGTTAGCTCTTCAATTTATTTATAAAGATGATTTGGATTCTGCATTAAAAACTTTAAAACAAATTCCTCAGAAAGAAATTTCTAAAGTTCCAACAGATCCATTTCAAATCAGAAAAATTGATACTGTGGAAAAAGACATATTAAAATCTTCAAAATACAATGAAATTTCATTAATTGAAAAAATGATCGAGTTAAAAAAACAAATTTCTGAAAAAAAGAATGTATCTGAAAATTATTTTTTACTTGCAAATGCATTTTATAATATTAGCTATTTTGGAACAAGCAGACTGTACCAAAACTCAGTTCAAAATTATTATAACTTTTGGGATGATTCGATTAAATATACTAAACCAGATAAAAATCATTTTAAAGAATTGGATAATTTAATTGCACTAAAATACTATATTTTAGCTGAAGAAAATTCAAAAGACAAAGAATTTAAAGCAAAGTCAATTTTTATGTCAGCTAAATGTGAACAAAATGAAACTTTTCTAAAAGGGCTAAAAGAGAATGAGGACTTTAAAGCAGGATTTCATTTTAAAAATTTAAAAGAAAATTTTAGCCAAACAAATTATTATAAAGAAATTATTCAGGAATGTGGCTACTTTAGAAAATATGTTGGAAAATAAATTTCATTTTTAATTATTTATTTTTTAAAATGATGATTTTAAAAATTGTATATTCATTTAGTTTTGAATCAATTTCTAAATCTGCACCTATTGAATTTAATAAGGCTTTATGAATCAAAATCCCAGAACCAGATCCTTTTGGATCTTGGGGTTTTGAAATACCGACACCATTATCTTTTAGAATAAAATAAATTTTATTTTCGTCTTCAGAAATTTGAAAATTGATTTCTAGAACTTCATTTTCTTTTTTTGCATATCTTGAAATATTTCTAACAAATTCTTTAAACGCATAGTATAAAATTTCTAATTCCTGAGAACTTAAAAAATCAAAATTGGAATTTAAAATATTTTCAAAATGAATTTTCGCTGAAGGATTTTCTCTTTGAATTAAATTTTGTATTTCAAATAAAAAATTTTCTGACTTAAGTTCAGATTTGGAATCAGGAATTTGTTTTAATAATTTAGAAATGTTTTTGTGAATAAGAGTTAGTTTATGAATCAACTCAGAATTGTTTTTTTTAGAATCTTCTTCAATTAAAATAGCTTGAATTTCAGGTAAAATTTCATCATGTAAAATTCTTCTACTTAAATGATCAAATAAACGATTTTCATTAATTTGATCTTTTTTTAATCCAATTAAAGTTTTTGATAATAAAATCAATTCAAATAATTCAATTAAATTTTTTAAACCAAATTTAGCGATTTCTAATTCTTCTTCAGTGTAAAGTTGGTGATTTTTTTTTGCTCCAAGAAATAAAAATCCTTTTTCAGAGGAAGAAGGATTTCCAAGTTTTATACAAATAAAAAAATCTTTAGAGACCGATTCTTTTAAATAAATTAAATCTTCATTTTGAGATTTTACAAATTGAATTAAATTAAAATCAATTTCCAAATATTTTTCTGGATAGGTGAAAATTTCGTTTTCTAGCTTAATTGGATGAATCAAAATTAAAATGGATTTTTCTGTTTCTAAATAATTTTCTGCTAGATCAAAAAAACTTTCATTTAAATTGAGAGAAATATTTTCTTCAAACAAAATTTTTCTCAAATTTTCCCTAAAGAAAAATGGGTTTAAAATTTTTTTATGTTTGGAGTCTAATTTTTTTTGAAATTCTTTGTAGTAAAAAATAAAAATAAAAAATGTTAATGAAAGAAAAATTTCTTTGTAATCAAGATAATTTTTAAAATAGATTCCAAGAGTTTGTATTGAAGAAATGATAAAAATCAATTTTAAAATTAAATTATAATTTTCACCAGCAGATTTTAGTAAAACTATTGAACCAGTAAAAATTTGGTAATTCATAATTCCTTTTCCAATTATGATTAAAATTAAAAAGATCAAAAAAATGGAAATAAAATCAAATAAGAATAATTTTTTTGGAATCAGAGAATCTAATTTTTCCACTTCCAAAATTAGATCTATTTTATAAAAACTAATACCAAAAGAAACAACCAATGCCAGAAAAAGAAGTAACACAGAACAAATTAAAATTCGATAAAAAGATTTATTTTTAGCTAAACTTGACAGAGAATCTTTTTCCAATTTTGTTTCTAAAATATAAATAATCGAAAATATTGGAGAACATAAAATAGATATTTGAAATAAAATTAAATTATTTTGGGGAATGGAATCTAAATTGGATAAAAATTGATTTTTATTAAAATGTTGGATTATGGAAATTAAACTCATTGCATTCAAAAGAAACGAAATAAAAGAATAAATTTTTTGATTTGAAATTTTGCTAAAATATTTTTTTTCCTTAAAAAAGAAAAATACTAATAACATCCAACTTAAAGGTAAAAAATGAATTAATAATATAGATGGTAAAATGATTGTTGAGAATAAATTCAACACTGGAACAAAATTTTTCTGAACTGCAAATGAATGCCCGATAAAAAAAATACTTGCAAATAAAAAAGTTATACTAGAAAGAATTGCTTCTTTTTCTTTTCTTTTGGATTGAAAAAAAATACTAAATGCAAAATAGAAGCAAAGATAAATATTGATTTGTGAAATAAAAAATGAAGCTAGTTTCAAAATTGAAATTCCACTTCTTCATTTTTTTCGTTGAAATAATAAATTTTTAAACCATCTTTCCAATATAAAAATTTATTTTCTCGAAAAATTAAACTAGCTCTAGTTCTTGCAACTTTTTCTTCACTAGAATTTTCATCCAATCCCCACAAAGAATAAATTTGACCGTTAATTCTAGAAACAGTTCTTTTGTCTTTTATATTTAAACTTTTTGCAATTTGTTCATTTGTAAATCCATAAGAAATAAGTTTTGCTACTTCTAATTCTCTTGGCTCTAGTAAAGCAAGAGGAGAATTTTCATCATAAAATTTTGTTTCTCGAACTCGGCTTTCAATTTCAGGATCAATAAAACTTTTTCCTGAATATGCATCCCGGATAATTGGTGTTAGTTGGCTTGGTAATAAATAATTTGATTTTTTCACAAAAGCATAATGACTTAAGATTCCAGAATTTCTAAATTCTCTAAAATAGGAATCATCATCTTGAATCGAATAAAATAAAATCGGAAGTCTTGGAAAATCTTTACGAATTGAAACTGCAGTTTTAATTCCGTTATCTCCTTTTATCTCCACATCTAGGATCACCAAATCAATTTCTTTTTTTTCTAAAAATCGAATGCAAGTTTCCCCATTATCAGTGACCAACTCCAACAAAAATTTTCCAGTATCTTCAAGCCCTTTTTTTAATGCAGTTGAAAGTTTTACATTGTCTTCTACCAAAATTAGTTTTAAAATATCTTTCAAAAGATTCTCCTATTTTAAGAATATATTTTTTTTAATATTACTAAATTTTCTTACAATTTTTTTTGAGATTATAAAAACCTATTTTGTAGGTTTTAAGTTTATACAAAAGCAAAAAAATAGATGCTTTCATAATCAAGATATTAAAAAAATAAGTATCTAAATCAGTTTTTGTAAAACTATATTACTTAGGAAATTAATTAGCTATTATTCTAATCTAATTTGAGGTCTAGTTATAAATTAATATAGAACTTAACTAAAAATTATAACGATCTAAAATTAATATAAGTCGTTTTTCCTTTATCAACAGTTAAATTTTTAAAGTTTTTTTCTCCCATTGTTCTAGTTCCTGAAGATTGAAATTCAAATGAATAAGTTCCCGGTTCAAGGAATATTCTTTTGATTTGAAAATTGGAAGGAAGAGTTCTCCAACATCTTAAATCTGGTTCTATTAAATTAGAAACAGTATATCCAGTAATAATACTTCCAAATATTCTAATAACCATTTCAACTAAAGCGTCATTACCTTTACGATTATTGTTATTGGATCTGGATGCTTTTGCTAAAGTTTCAGTTGCTACAATTGCTGTAACAATTTTAGTTGCGATTGTTGCAATATGCTTTGTTACCATAGATGAATAGTTATCATTAAAATTAGCAATTGCAGTCTCAGAATAGTCGTTATAAATTTTGGTCTTACCAATTTTTTTGCTATTGATTAAAATTTCGATTGGGTTTGCAGAATTTTCTTCTCTTTTTTTATATTCAGGAATTGGATTTTCAGCAAGTAAACCAACAGTTGCCATTATAGCAGTTGCTGTTAAACCTTCTTGAGCTTCACTCCTTAATGCAATTTCTACTGCTTTGAAAAGAGCACCTTGGATAATCGGTTCTTTAGCTAATTTACCTTTTGATTCTTTTGTTGCAGCTTTACCAGCTTCGTTGATGATTACAACTTCTGCTAAATTAGGATTGTATTCAATTTGCGATAAAGAGGAGTTAAACGATAAAATATTTGATTTACCTTCAGCAAATTTTTGCTGGTCTTTTGTGTCCCCTTCTTTTACAGCAAGAACATAACGATCTGCTAAAATATCTTTGTTGTCGGGACTAATTTCTGAAATATTTTTATAACTCACACGTGCATCGTTATAATTTCCAACTTCTTCAGAAACAATTGCATCCAAATATCTTGCAAATAAGTTTTGTTTGTATTTAGCATCATTTACTTTCATGTCTCTAAGTTCATAGTCCACTTTTTTAAAATATCTTTTTGCATTAGGAACATCATGAAGCATCAGTGAATTCATTGCTAAATACTGCTTGATAATTACTCTTTCAAAACTTTCTCCGACAAATTTCGAATAAGTATCATTTACAATAAAAGATAAAGTGTCACCTGTTACAGAGGTTTTTTCAGTATCCACAAATTCTTCAGCTTGTTTAAAAACTTTATTTGAAGTTTCATAATCACCTTTTGAGTGAAATACAATTCCTGCTTCCATTAAGTACAAAAGCTTGTCTGTTGTAGAAGAATCTTCTGCTAAACTTCTGATTTTGGGGATAGCTGAATCAAAATCTTCTTTATAAAAAGAGGATTCAATATCAGCTATTGTTTTATTATAACCAGTTGCACAAAATAGAATGAGGGTAATTAATACTACATATAGATATTTCTTCATAAAAAGAAATTACCAACCAAGCCCCTTGTTGCTTGCAGCTTGTTTTCTGTATGTTTCTTTATTGCTGAAATCAACTGACAAAGATTCAACATTAATTAATTCAGTATTTAAAGTTTGCCCAACAATTTTATCACCACTTGATGAAAACATTTCTTCACTAATTACTGTTTTGATAAAATAGTTTGGTGATTTTAAATTTGCAGAAGAAAGACCTGTTCCAAGTTGAAGTCCAAGTTTGATTTCTTTTAATTGTTCAGATCTTTTGTCTGTTCTTAAAGTGGTGATTTTACCTATTAATAAAGTTTTTACAAGAGTCTCTTCAAATACATCAGTTGCAAGTTGTTCAGAAGTATCATTTTTAGTCTGTAAAATAGCTAAGGCAACACCGTTTGGATTTGGATTTTTCTTAAAATGAACAATAATATCTTTTCCAATTTTATCTGCAGCTTTAATTAACTCAAACTGAGAAAGACCTCCAGAATCTTTTAACATTTCTGAAAGCGGATCTAATTTTTTAGCACCTGAAGAACAAGATACTAAAATGAAAAAAAAGAATGGAATTGTTAGAAATATTTTTTTTATCATGTAAAACCTTTGTTAATAAATTTCTCATTTACATTTTACTAGATTCAAAATTAAAATCAAGCTTAATTTTGAGATTTTTTTTAAATTAAAAATTGTATAATGATATTTTTTTGTTTTAAATATGTAAGTTTGACTAATGGGAAAAATAAATTGTTTCATTCTAAAATAAAAAATTACATCTCTTTATTGTTCATACTTATTTTTTTAAATTGTATTGGAATCACTTCAGGTCTTATGATTGGATTTCCAATTGATAAACTTAGAGAAGAATTTTTAAATAACCAAACTTGTAATTTTAAACAAACTAGAGAAGCATTTGATAACTCCAGAAAAACTTTAATAAAAAATTTTAAATTGGGTTTTATAGCTGATATATTTTTAGGAATTTATTAAACAAAAATATATTATCCAAACGGTATAAAACTTTGGGAGCTTTATATAATATTTCTATACCTAGTTATATTTTATATGAAATTTACAAAGATAAAGAATTAAATTCTAAAACTGGTTGGCTTTTGTCTCGTGAAGGTTGTAATGATTATTCTGAAATTTATAGATATTCAGAAGAAGTTTCAATTGAATTAAATCCAAAAATAAAAGAAAATTCTCAGCTAAATGAGACTACCTCAAAAGATATACTAGATCAAATTTGTTTAAATAAATCAAAAAATGCTGATGAACGAATTTATTTCAAATTAGTTGAAGAAATTATAAATTATTATAAACCTGATAAATCTTCTAGTCGTATTAGAAGAAATGAATCTGAATTTAAAAATT
This sequence comes from Leptospirales bacterium, assembly GCA_013297885.1. GTDB lineage: Bacteria > Spirochaetota > Leptospiria > Leptospirales > Leptospiraceae > UBA2033. The sequence continues at coordinate 106,374 of JAAFIR010000011.1, forward strand.
ATAAAATGAAGAACAATAAAGAGAGAAATCTTGAATTTGAAAAATTTGTTGTTCCAAATAGTTCCAATTTAGATTTGAGAATTATCAGCAATTCCCAAAATCAATATGAAACTAGTTCAATACTAAATTGTCGTTTGGAATATTTTATCAAATATTCTGGGGGGGAGCTAAAATTTATAGAAGAGAATTTAGAAGAAGATCCTGATGATAGAAATAGACAAACTTCAAAGGAACTCCTTTAGTATAGAAGTTCCTCAAAATCAATCAACCCACAAGTGAAGTTTTTCTTTTAAGGAAATCGTGAATTCTTTTGCTTTTGAATTTAGAAATTTCATCACCTGTAATTTTACTCATAATTAATTTACCCATAGAAACATCTAGTGCATGTCCAGCTTTAGATGCTATAATATGTCCAACGATTGGTCTGCCAATTATAGAAAGGTCTCCAATTAAATCTAAAACTTTATGACGAATACATTCATTTTCAAAACGTAAATCTTGATTTAAATATCCATCTTCAGTTAATACAATTGCGTTATCAAGTGAACCACCAAGAGCAAGTCCTCTAGCTTGAAGAGCTTCTACATCTCTTAAAAATCCAAATGTTCTAGCAGGTAAAATTTCTTTTGCTAATATTTCTTCGTTTAAGTCGATTGTTAAACTTTGTCCTTTTAATAGAGGATGTTTAAAATCAATATGATAGGTGACTTTGAGGGTTTCGCTTGGAAGGATCACCATATATTTTTCTCCATCTACAACCCAAATTGGATTTTGAATTTTGATTGGTTCAATCTCTTCTTCAAATTCTTTTGTCCCTATTGAATCAATTACTTCTATAAAAATTTTGGAAGACCCATCTAAAATTGGAATTTCAGAAGAATCAATTTCTAAAATCAAATCTGAAATCCCTCTAGTATGAAGTGCAGCTAATAAATGTTCAACAGTCTGAACTATTCTAAAACCATCACCAAGAGTTACTGCATTTGAAGTATCTACAACATAATTTAAACTTACTGGAATGATAGATTTTTTATTTTTCACATTATGTATAAATACTAAACCAGTATTTGCTTCAGCTGGTATCAATCTTAGATTAACTTCTTTACCAGAATGTAATCCAATACCTTTGATTAATGTTTCTTGTTTTAAAGTCTTTCTTTTTTGGGTGTTCATTTGATAATAGATTTGCAAGCTATGTACCAAATATTTACACTAGTTTTTTGTCAAAAAAAAGAGTTTACAATGACAATTTTGACCTTCAAACGACATAATACCATTTTTTGATGTGGTAAAAATACAACAGTGTTTATATGAAACAACAAAAAAGATTTATCTTTTTAATAAATCAATTATCCCTTTTTCACCATTTGGATAAGAAGCATATAGGACACATTTACAAGAATCATATTTTTTTAACTTGTCAGTTGGTACACATTCATAATAAAAACTTCTACCTTTTTCAGAAGTATTATATTTAATTAATTCTTCGCTGGTTTTCTTTTTATCTATTTCAACATTTGTAAGTTCCAGCTCATTTTTTGAAATAGTTTTTTCTATCATCATTTTATATAATTCAGGTTTACCTGAAAATACAACATTATTAATACAGCTACTTTTTTTGGAAGCTGGGACTTGTGTCTCTGCAACATAAGAATCTGTATTTGAAAACTGTTTATAAAAATAATCTTTTTTATCATTCTCACATAAAATTCCTGATTTAACTTTTTCAGGATTATAATACCAATTACCTTCAATAGATAATTCCCAAATATCTCTAAGTTCAGTACTAGGAAATTTTCCACATTGGTTTTCTTTTTTTTCTAAAAATAATTCTGACTGTGAAAGTTTTGTTTCAGGAACTAGAACTTTTGTATCTGGAACTAAAATTCTTTTTTCAAGAACCAATTCTCTACAAACACCTATTCGGTTTTTTTCAAATGCAAATTTTTCTTTTTCAAAAGCGAGTTTTTCTTTTTCAAATTCTAATCGCTCTTTTTCTAAACTAGAACATTCTAAATTAAAAATTGTAAATAATAAAACTAATTTAAACATAATCTGACATTTCCTTGATTTTTAAATTCATCGGTAAAATTTTTATAAAAATTATAAATTTGAACTGAAATAAATGATTATTGCTATATTTAATTTGACAATAATAATTAATTTTTAAAATTACGAATATGAGTCTTGATAAAATATTAGAGTTATTTGAAGTGATAAGGAATAAAAACAAAAATCCTTTTACTACAAAAGCGGATGTAAAAAAAATTTTAGAAGGCAATATTGTAAAAAAAAATATTTATATCCAAATCATTTCTGATTCAATTATCAAAAATTCTGGATTAGAAACTTTTTTATTTGAATGTAAAAATGGAAAAATTTCTCTTGCAAAAGTAAAACATTGTTTTAAAGAAACAGGATTTTTATCAGGATTAAAAATTTTACAAAAAGCAAATTCTCGTGCTAATTTGAATGAATTAGATTTGGAATATTATAAATTAGAATCTGATTTTGAAAAGAGTTTAGTTGGTTATGTTGAAGCAGAATTAAAAAATCCTGAATTTAAAGAATATTTAAAATCTATTCAATTTATAGAGTAAATATTCTAATCCTTGAAAAAAAACATTTTTTTTAAGAGTAAATATTTTAAAAAAAGAATCCATAAACAGTTTTTTTTTTAAGAATCAGATTTCTCAATAATAGGGAAAGTGATTGAAGCGAAAATACTTTTGCTTAACTATTTTAGTTGCTATACTTCATAAAATTCGCAAAAGATTGCAGCGTAAAGCACGGTTTTTATTAGTAAGAATTTTCCTTTCAAAATTCTTGCTAATAAAAATTCCTCCTCAATTACAATCATATAACAGCTAGAAAACGAAGTGAATCTAGTTGACTTTTTGTAAAGTTTGAAAAAAATAGAATGTGAGCAAAGGAGCTAGTCTATGAGTACTGTCCAAAATAAACTCGCAGGGCTTTCAGAATTAAAAATCGAGCCGAGCGAAGTATTTCATAATTTAAGTTACGAAGAAATTTTTAAACACGAAGAAAAAAACAAAGAAGGCGTTTTATCTGATAATGGAACCATGATGGTTGACACTGGAATATTCACAGGTCGTTCTCCAAAAGATAAATATTTTGTGGATGAGCCTTCTTCCAACGGGAATGTTTGGTGGGGTCCTGTAAACACAAAAGTATCTGAAGCAATTTTTAACGAACTCTACGACAAAGTTACTGGCTTTCTAAAAGAAAAACCTGTTTATGTATTTGATGGTTATGCTGGGGCAGAGCCTTCTTCTACAATGCCAATTCGTGTTGTAACTGAAAGAGCATGGCAACATCATTTCTGCACAAATATGTTTATTCGTCCTTCTAAAGATGAGCTCATCGGTTTCAAACCTGAGTTTACAATCATCAATGCATCTGGCTTAAAAAATGAAAAATGGAAAGAGCATGGACTCAATTCTGAAGTATTTGTGATTTTTAATTTAGCAAAAAAAATTGCTATCATCGGTGGAACTGAATACGGTGGAGAAATGAAAAAAGGAATTTTTTCAGTAATGAATTATTTTCTTCCTTTAAGAAATATTTTAACTATGCATTGTTCTGCAAACGTTGGAGAAAAAGGTGACACTGCACTTTTTTTTGGACTTTCAGGAACAGGTAAAACAACTTTATCAACAGACCCAAATCGCAAATTGATTGGGGACGACGAACATGGTTGGGATGATAATTGTATCTTCAACATCGAAGGTGGTTGTTATGCAAAAACAATCAATTTAGATCCATCAACAGAACCAGATATTTATGCTGCAATCAAAAGAGATGCACTTCTTGAAAATGTTGTGTATGATCCAAACACAAAAAAAATTGATTATAGCTCAGCAGCAAAAACAGAAAACACTCGTGTATCTTACCCAATTTTTCATATCAAAAATATCCAAATCCCTTCACGTGGTGCTCATCCAAACAAAATCATTTTCCTCACATATGATGCATTCGGTGTGTTCCCAGCAGTTTCAAAACTAAGCATTGAACAAGCGATGTATCATTTCCTTTCTGGTTACACCGCAAAAGTTGCAGGAACAGAGCGTGGTGTAAAAGAGCCATCTGCAACTTTCTCAGCTTGTTTTGGCCAAGCATTTATGACACTTCACCCAACTTATTACGCTAAACTACTTGGTGAAAAAATGAAAAAACACAACGCAAACGCATACCTTTTAAACACTGGTCTTGTGGGTGGTGTGTATGGTGTTGGAAAAAGAATGAGTCTTCCTGCAACTAGAAAAATCATTGATGAAATTTTATCTGGAAGCATCGAAAATTCTGAATTTGAACTTCACCCAATTTTAAATGTGAGTTATCCAAAAACTCTAAACGGAGTTGACTCTCATTTATTAAACCCAAGAGAAGCTTGGAGCGACAAAAATTCTTATGACGAAACTGCAAAAAAATTAGCAGGCATGTTCATTCAAAATTTTAAAAAATACATTGAAGGCGGTTCTAAAGAATACGACTTTTCTGCATTTGGTCCAAAAGCTTAAGGGCGAATTTTTTTAAAGTAGAGAAAGAATACATTCTTCCTCTACTTTAAAAAAACCGGGCTTTCAACTCCTGTCAAAATTTTTTATACAAAAAATTTTGACACCGTTTCAATCCCTTTTTGCTTATATAGAAAAATTACTATTTTGAAGTTTGGATTTTTTTTAAGTAAGATTTAAATTCCGAAGCTCTTTTCTCAAAATTTTTCCTGTTGGGTTTTTTGGGATTTCATCAATCAAAAATAATTTTCTTGGAATTTTATAACTAGAAAGATTTGGTTTTACAAATTCTTTGAGCTCTTCTAAAGTCAAACTTTGATTTGGATTTAGCACAACAAAAGCAGTAACTTCTTCGCCAAATTCTTCAGAAGGTAAACCCACTACAGCCACTTCTTTGATTTTTGGGTGAGTTTGTAAAATTCTTTCAATTTCAATTGGGTAAATATTTTCTGATTTTGATAAAATCATATCATTTTTTCTATCTAATAAAAATAAATTTCCATTTTCATCTAATTTACCAATATCCCCTGTATGAAAAAATCCATCTTCATCAAATTCAGAAATTGAAATATTGGAATATCCATTAAAAACTGCTTCCCCTTTGATACATACTTCACCAATTTCATTTTCGTTTAACAATAAATTACCGTTTTTAATTTTGAGATTGATTTCTGAAATTGGTTTTCCCACTGAAGACAATTTTATTTTATCATTTTCTAAAATTGCTTTTTTTTGAATATCAAATCTATTCAGTGTAGCAATCCCAGAAGTTTCTGTGAGTCCATAAGCCCCTGTAAATTCACATTTAAATTTATTTTTTGCTTTTACTAAAGTTTCAAATGAAATTGATGAGCCACCATGTTGGATATTTTTTAAACTAGAAAAATCAAAATTATCAATATTAGGTAAATCTAATATTGCTTGTATCATCGCAGGAACAAGTAGTGCGTTTGTAATTTTTTCATTTTGAATAGACATAGCAATTTTTTCTGGAATAAATTTTTTATGTAAAACTGCTTTTCCGCTGATAAAATAATTCAAATAAGAATACCCAACTCCACCAATATGAAAATAAGGTGCAGTAATTAAATTTATAGAATCTGCTCCAAAACTTGGAAGTTCAGTTGATAAATTTTTAATTGTAGTGAGTAAATTTTTATTACTAAGTGGAACAGATTTAGGTAAACCTGTTGTTCCAGAAGTAAATAGCTCAACAAAAATATCATTTTCATTTGGTGAATAATTTGATTTTAAAATAAAATTTGATTCTAGTTCAATTTCAGTTAGTTTTATTTTTTTTAAATTGGTTTTTAGATTTAAAATTATTTCAGAAAATTCTTCTCCATAAAAAAATATATCTAGTTTTGAATTTTGTAGAATTGAGTCAATCTCAGTGGAAACAAATCTCCAGTTAAATATAACAGGAATAGCTCCAATTAAATTTGTGGCTAATAATAAAAATTGTAATTCTAAAGTATTAAAATCTAAAATTCCAAATTTCTCAGATTTTTTAATTCCAATTGAAGTTAAATAATTTGCATACTGAATTGATTTTTCAAATATTTCTTTATAAGTAAATTTTTGATCTTCAAATAAAAGAGCAATTTTTTCTGGATTTGTATTTTTTCTATAAATTAATAATTCTTTAAATGTTTTCATAATTCCCCTTTTAAAAATAAATTTAATCCCCAATTTAAATCTAGTCCTGCACAAATAGGCAAATTGATTCCATTGATATATGAAGCAAGTGGACTAGATAAAAATGAAACAGCATGAGCAATTTCTTCTGGAGTTCCTGCTCTTTCAAGCAAATTCATTTTGGAATAAGTTTTGATTTGTTTTTCTGTTAAATTGGATTTAGTGTTTTCTGTGAGTATAAACCCAGGTGAAATAATATTAGATGTGATTCCATATTTTCCAACTTCAATTGCTAAAGTTTTTAAAATCGATTCTAATGAATTTTTTTGAATGGAATAAATTCCTTGCCCATGTCCTCCAAGAAGAGAAATCATAGAGCTAATTCCAATCCATCTTCCAAATTTTTTTTCTTTTTGGTATGGTATACAAATTTGAATGAGTTTTAAAATTAAGGATGTTTCTTTAGTAATTAAATCTTCGTTTAATTTTAATTTGGTTAATTTTTCTGGTTTCGATTTATAATTCCAATTAATCAAAATGATTTCTGGTATTCCAAAATTTTTTATTTCTTCAATTAATTTTTCTTGTTCAGTTTCAAAACCAAGATCTGCAGCAAAATATTTATGATTTTTTCCAGTTAAATTATTTTTTACTTCGATTAATATTTTTTTGTTTCTTGCAACTAGTAAAATTTCAGCTCCTTGAGAAGCTAAAAATTCAGCAGAAGATTTTCCAATTCCAAAACTTGAACCAAGCACCAAAGCTTTTTTGTTTTCTAAAGAATAGTTTTTAAAAAATTCATTTTTCATATAACTTTATAAATATTTGCTCCAGCAGAATATCCACCACCAGCAGTTACAAATAATAAATTCATTCCTTTTTTAATTCTCCCTGTTTGAAAAGCAAAATCAAGTGAATATGGAATTGTAGCTGAAACAATATTTGCAGTGTGATCAATTGTGATAATTGTTTTTCCTATTGGAATAGATAAATTTTTTGCAATTAATTTCATAATACTTAAATTGGCTTGGTGAGGAATGAACAAATCTATTTCAGAAATTTTTAAATTTGCTGTTTTCAAAACTTGTTTTGAAATTTCTGTCATCACCTCCACTGCATCGTTAAAAATTTCTTTTCCATCTATACCAATATGAACTGAATGCAAATTTTTTTCCACAGTTTCAAAACTTGCTGGAAGTTCTGAGCCCCCAGCAGGTGTATAAATATGTTTAGCTTTTGAACCATCTGTCCAAAGTTCTATACAGAATAAGCCTACTTCATTTGATTTACTTAGTACGATAGCTCCAGCACCATCTGCAAAAATAGGAAGAAATCTTTTGTCTGATTTATTTACAAATCTAGATTTAATTTCAGATGCCACAACTAAAATATGATCTAATCCAGTTTCAATTAATCTAGCTGCATGGTCTAATCCAAATATAAAACTAGAACAAGCAACTTGTTTATCCTCAGCAGGACAATCAGCACTTAGCAAGGACTGAATTCTTGAGGCTGTGGCTGGGCTAGTCCAATCACCAGTAGTACTACAAAATAAAATTCTATCTAAATCTTTTGGATGTATATTAGCTTGTGCTAATGCTTTTTGGGAAGCTATAAAACCAAGTTCAGAAGCAGAAGTTTTTTCTTTTGCAAAATATCTTTTTTTAATTCCTAAATTTTCTTCAATCCAATTGGATGTTGTGTCAATATTGTATTTTTGAATTAAGTCTTGGTTTGAAATTTCAATTTCACCAAGAGCAGAGCCTGTTCCTGAAATTTTTATTTGTTTAAAAATTTTTCCTCTTGATTTATTTTGAAACATTTAAACTCTCCATAAAATTCCACCCCAAGAAAGCCCACCTCCAACTGCTTGCATATAAATTGAATCTTTTTTAGAAAAATTTCTTTTCTTTAAAGCGAAATCAAGTGCAATTAAAAAACCAGTTTGACCAGTATTACCAAACTTGTTCACAAGATTTATTGTATTTGAAATAGAAATTCCAGTTTCAATTCTAGCAAGTTCAATTAATTCATTATTCACTTGGTTGGAAATAAATGATTTTATTTTGGAAGAATCTAATTTCCTATTTTGAAAAATTTTTTTTGGAACATCTACCCATTTTTTTTTAATCACATTATAAATTGAAGAATCTGAATGGAAAAAATAATTTCCTTCTTCCAAATCTTTTTTGTTTGGAGGTAAAATTCCTTTAACTCCCATTTTATCTGAATACGCTCCATCTGAATCTAGATAAAATTTTTCAATTCCAGAATTTCCTTTTTCGTATCCAAGTAAAATTGCAGCTCCTGCATCTGAAGCATGATAATAAAATTTATCTTTAGCAATTTTGGACAAAGTTTCTCCTGATAAAATTAAAACATTTGATTTGGTAGAATTTACAAATTGAGAAGCAATTATCAGTGCTGAAATCAATGAAGCACAACCAGATTTGAGTTCTAGGGATGCAGATTTGATTCCAAGTTTCCCAGCTAAAATAGCTCCAAGGGAAGTTGTATATTTTGAAGAAGTTGTGCTAATACCAATCACCAAATCAATTTTTGATCTATCAAATTTTTTTAGGATTTTTTTTCCAGCTTCATACATCAAATCCACAGAAGTAAAATCTTTTAATTTTTCTTTTCTTGGAAAATTGATTAAATAACGATTTTTTAATCCCAAAAGATTTTCAAGTTTGTAAATTTTTTTTTTATCCAATTTGCTTTTCCAATTTATACCTAGTAACACTTCATGAATCATTTCATTAGTAACCAAATATTCTTTTGGTAAAATAAAACGACTAGTGTTCAAAATTTTTACATTTAAAATATTTTTTCCAATCATAATCTTAATTCTTTGATCAGTATAGGATACATTTTGATATAACAAGGAATTCCCATATGAAGTGGATCCATAAAATTAGTACAAAATTTATCCTGATTCAAATCATAAAAATTTTTTAATTTTTCTTTTTCTAAAAAACTTTTCCACTCAGTTGGAATTGATGTTTCTTGAATCACCTCATTTACTAATGGATGAACTGCGGTATGAAAATAAAATACTGGAATCTGATTTTTATTTATAAGTTCAATAATTTTATGAAAATACAATATCATCTCAGGAGAAACTTTAAAATTTTTAAAATTTTCTTTAAAATTTTGAATCATGTATTGATTGGATAAATAAAAACCAAGTTTTTCCTCACCCACTTCAAAACTTTCAGGAATTTTTTTAATCTTCAATCCTAGATTCATTACCATTCTGTATTGATTAAAAATTTGTTTTTGATTGGTCATTGAAAAATCTAATTTTAACTTGGACAAAAGAAAAAATTTTTTGAGAAAATTTTTTGATATATGCTCTTTTGGAATCCAAGAAAAATTTTTTAAAATAAAACTAAACGTTAGGGACTCTGAGATTTCAGCTTCATAAAAAGAATTATTCGTATTAAATGAACTCGCTGCTAGTTCTAACAAAATTAAATCAGGTTTATATCCTCTTTCTAAAATTTGTTCAAGTCGAACTAAATGAGAAATTACTGTTGCTCCAGCATAAGAAAAATTAAAAATTTCAAATTGATTTAAGTTTTTTTTGTTCTTTAAATCCAAATTTTTTTGTAAAATGGAATTAAAATAATCTGACTCATTAAAATAAAATCCATAGGATGTTGATGAACCAAATATAAACACAATTTTCTTTTTGGACTGAATCGCTAATTTTAGTTTTTCTTCGTTTACTAAAATATTGTTTTTTATCGATTCAAAAAATGAAATAGGTGAAACTATTGTAAAATAATTCTGAATAAATGGTATAGAAAATAATTTATCAAAAGTAAATATACTCAAAAATAATAAAATTAAAAAGTATTTTTTTATTAAATTCTCCATCTAACAAATATTAAACGACATGCTTGATTCATTTGTCAAACTATTCTTACCCTAGAAACGACTAGTTTACCTCCAAAAATTTAACTTGACAGTTGCTAATACCTTAGTTAAAAATTAATAACGAAGGAATCAAATATGAAAATTATCTTAACTTTTATAATAATTTTTTTTACATTAGAAAGTTGTTTTTTTGACATTTTTAAAACTGAAGAAAAGCTTACCCCACTTGAGAGAATGACAAAGGCGAACCCTATTTTTACAACTTGGTTCCCTAGACCAAATAATGATTATCCCGGAAATGGTAGTTCTACTTGTATCGGCTCGAATGAAACACTTGATCAGAATGCAACCTGCATAAATGCAAGAATTGTCACTGCTACTTCTTGTTTTGAAAGAAGCATCAATAAAGGACAGGTGGCTTTTTTTAGATTTCAAAATCAAAGTGACTCTAATGTAAACTTAGAAATAAAGTTAAATCGAAATTCTACCTATTCCAGCTGCTTACTTGCTTATAAAGAAAATCAGATGGTGACATATTCTTCCTCCGTTAGAAATATTGAAACAAATCAAAGTTTAACAGCTTGTCAATCATCTACTACAGTTTCAACTTCTTCAAACTCATTTCGTTGTTTTTCAGTTTATAATAGTTGTGATGCAAATTTTACATTTAGATCTTCTTCAGTTATTTCACCTTCTGAAACTCAAGTAACTTCCACAGGAATAGATAATTCTACTTTACCAACATGGTCAAGCCTTGCCCAAAATTATATAGAGTTGAACCAATCTCCGACTAATTTAATTGGAAATGATAGTTTAATGCTGCTCCCAATCGGATTTAATTTTACTTATTTTGGAAGAACATTCACAACTGTATTTGCAAATACAAATGGAGCATTAACTTTTTCAAATAGAAACATGTCTTCAAATGATTCAAAGCTTTTATTCCAACCTGCAAGCCAAGAAAATATACATTCAATCATTGCACCTTGGTGGACTGATTTGAATATGGATTGTGATTCTAGTTTACAATATCAAACTTCTGGAACTGCTCCAAATCGCATTTTCACTGTTCAATGGAAAAATATTGGATATGTAGCAACATCCTCAACAAATAATTTTTACAAATTTAATTTTCAGGTTAAACTTTATGAAACTTCCAATAGAATTGAATTTCATTATGGAAATTTGACAGGTGAAAATTCTTCGACACTTCCGAGAGTTGCACTTGGAATAAGCAATTCAGTCGGTGGAAATAATAATTTTATTAATGCCAGAAATGGCTCTAGTACTGATTCATCTCTTTATTTACCAAATATTTTTCCAACAGCAAATACAGTTTATCGTTTTCAACCATGAGGTGGTATATGAACAAAATTTTAATATTATTCATTCAAGTTTTATTATTTCAAAATTGTTTTGAAGAAGATAAGAGTGATGATCTTTTTAATACTATATCGGGACTTAATCCTCTATTACAGTCTTCTAACAATAGAACTCCAACTTGTGATGCAAAAGTGAATCCAAATCTAGAACCTGCGACATGTGAAGGTGCAGAAATTTTACCAAAAAATACTTGCAAAAATTCAAAACTTAAAGGAGGAAATATTCAGTTTTATAGATATTTTGCTTCTGAAGCAGATACTTTACGAATGACAACTGGAAATAATTTCCCAACTAATTTTGTAAACTGTGTCGTTGGTTTTAAAGAAAATAAAATTGTTAGCACAAACGGAATTACAAATGATTTAGAAACAAATCAAAGTAGAAGTTTTTGTCAATCATCAACAAACTTGAATATGACATCTGGAGCCTTTCGATGTATAGGCGTATATAGTATTTGTGATTCAACTTATGATTTAAAATTATTCAGTAATCCAACTGCATTAGGAAATGTAACTCCTATTTCTGGCTTAAATAATTTAATTTTACCAACATGGAGTAAAATTCAAAGTACCTATGTTTATATTTCTGGAATTCAATTGCCAATCATTGGAAATGATACTTATTGGACTGTACCTGTGGGTTTTAATTTTACTTTTTTTGGTCAAAGTTATAATACAATTTTTGTTTCATCAAATGGATTAATTAGTTTTGTTTCTATTGAACCAGCAGATCCAAACTCTGAAAATTTATTCAAAAATTCTGGTGATACTTCTAGTACAGGACTCGCACCTTGGTGGACAGATTTAGCAATGGATTGTAATTCTAATATTGAATACACAACAACAGGAAGTGATAACCAAAAAGTCTTAACAATCCAATGGAGAGATATGATTTATCAAAATTATGATAACGATTCAGTTGGAATAAGTCTTAAAAGATATAATTTTCAAGTAAAACTTTATCAAAATACAAATCTAGTTGAATTCATTTATGGTCCTTGGTTTGGACAAAAAAATTCTGCTTCATTAGCTTCAATTGGAATTAAAAATAAAAATGGAAATAATTTTGTTTTTCAAAACGGAGTTAATGGTTCTAATACTGATACAACTAGAATTAAAAATCTAAACTTTCCCGATTCTGGAACTATTTTTAGATTTTCTCCATAACCCATGCATTTTGTTAGTTTAGAATTTTTTTGTTTTGTAATAATTATTTATACAATTTATTGGAGTATCAATTCAAAATATAAATTAGATTTTTTATTAGTCTCATCAATTTTATTTTATGGTACTTGGAATATTTATTATACATTTCATTTTTTATTTTTGATAATTATCAATTATTATCTAATGGAATTTTATAAAAAAACTAAAAAAGATATTTTTTTTAATCTTAGCTTTTTTATCAATATAGGAAATTTAGCTTATTATAAATATTTTTATTTTTTATCAGAAAATATTACTCAAATTTTAAATCAAAATTTATTTTTTGAAAATTCTATAAATTTATTTGGACCTGAAATTGTTTTACCTCTAGGGATAAGTTTTTATACATTTCAAATTATGGGTTATAATTTTGATATTAAAAGAAAAACTTACTCAATGAACCATTCTCTAAAAGAAGTAATTTTATTTATAAGTTTTTTTCCTCAGCTAATTGCAGGACCCATTCTTCGTGCATCAGAGTTATTTCCTTCCATTCAAAATTTAAAAAATTTAAAACTAGATGATTTGAAAATCGAAAAATTAAAATTTGGAACTTGGTACATTTTAATTGGTGTGTTTAAAAAAATTTTTATTTCAGATAAACTAGTTTTATTTATTCAAAATTTTAAACTAGTTTGGGCAAATGAAGTTCAATTTTTAGAAATTTGGATAATTTGTATTGCTTTTATTTGTTTTTTGTATAATGATTTTTCAGCTTATTCAGATATAGCTCGTGGAATTGGATTTTATTTAGGTTTTGAAATTCCAGTTAATTTTAAAGCACCCTTTTTTATGCACTCTTTTACAGATCTTTTTAAAAGATGGCATTTGAGTTTTTCCAATTGGATTCGAGATTATATTTTTATTTCACTTGGGGGAAGCAGAACTAGTGAATGGAAAATTTATAGAAATTTACTAATCACTTTTAGTCTTGGTGGATTATGGCATGGAGCTTCCAATTCATTTTTGATGTGGGGATTTTGTATGGGGATGTTTCTAAGTATTGAAGTATTTTTATCTAAAAGAGGAATTTCAGATTTACCAAAAAATTTATTTTTAAGAATATTTAGAATTTTTATTGTTTGGGTTTTGTATTTATCTTCAGGAATATTTTTCTTTGCAAAAGATTTTACTTGGGGAGTTCAGATGATAAAGAAAATGTTTGATTTTGAAATTTATCCTTTCGGATATTTAAAGTTAAACGATATTTATATAATTCTATATGCAGTATTTTTTACTTATTTTTTTCAATGGTTAGAGTTAAACGAAATGAATTTTTATAAAATTAGAAAAAAAGAAAATTTTGTTTTACCAGTTTTAATTTTATTTTTATATATTTTGATTACTCAGATTGAAAATACTAAAAAAGATTTTTTTTATTTTCAGTTTTAAAATTCACCCAATAGTTTTTTTCAGTGTCAATTAATTTACATTTTGAAGTTGTATAAAAATAATCTTTCCAAAAATTTTTGGATTCATAAATTCCAACTACAAAATATTTTTTTATTTCTGAATAAGCTTTAGGCAAATGATAAAACGGGATCTTAGTATGAACATGATGAGGAATATGGATTAAAATATTATGAAGAAAAAAATTCACCCAATTTGGAACCTGATAAACTGTAGTTCCAAAAACTTGTCCAAAAATAGGAGTCCAAGAATCTTCTTTTTTCCAAATAATTTTTTCGTTTATATGGTGCATATATACAATAATTCCAATTGTATAATTCCAAATTAAAAATGGGAAAAATAGTAGTTTAAAAAAATACCATATAAATTTATAAAACTCAAAATGAACCAAATAGAATAAAAGTAAACTTACAAAAATTGCAAAAATTATATTTAGAAAAATATCAAATTTTGCTTTTTTATTTGGTGCTGGATTTAGTATCAAACCTTGAAGCCACATTTTATTCAAATAATAAATCCCTGTTCCATACCAAGACCAATAAATTTTATGAAAAAATTTATCCATTTTATTCATTTTATTATATCGATCTAGAGTTCTTGGATGCCAAGCTAAATCAAATTTTAGTTTTGAAGTATTTCCATGGTGAATTTGGTTATGACCAAAAACCCATTGGTGATATGGATGAAGAGTTGGTAAAAAACAAATTTGACCCAAGATATAAGAAATTTTTTTATTTCTAAATAAAGCTCCATGTGCTAGGTCGTGACCTAGTTGAAAAAGAGCAAGAATGCTTAGAGCATGAAAAAACCAAAGTGGAATTAAAAAATAAATTTCATTTGTTCTATAAATCAAATAAGAAAAAAAACTAAATAAAAATAAATCTCTAAAGATATAATAAAAATTTTTTATATAAGAAATTTGAAATACTTCTCTGGGAAGTTTTTTTCTAAGTTCAGTTAGATTTTTGATTTCCAATTCTAATTACCATATTCCCGGGTTTGTGTTGGTTTTTGTACATGATTGAATGAGCAAGTCCTGTTTCTTCAAAATTAAAAATTTCAGAAATCACAGGTCTAATTTTTTTTTGATCCATTAAAGAATTAAATTCCATACATTGTTCTAAATTTGCATAATGAGAGCCTTGGATTCTTTTTTGAAACATCCAAAGATGCCTCAAATCAAAACTTCCAAGATAGCCTGAGGTTGCTCCACATGTTACAACTAGTCCACCTTTTTTACAAATTTGAAGAGAAGTGGGAAGAGTCATTTCTCCAGGATGCTCCAAAACAATTGAAGGAAAAATTCCATTTGCAATTTCCAAAAATTTTTTTTCAAATTTTCTATATTCAGCTCTTCTATTTTTTTCGTTTATGTTTGCTTGATTTAAACTTCCCCAATGAGAAAAATCATCTCGAATGATTCCAGCTTTTGCACCAAGACTCAAACAAAATTCTAATTTCTCTTTCGAGTTTACAACAACAATTGGAACACCACCAAGAAGATTTACAACTTGAATTGCATATACTCCTAGTCCACCAGATCCACCCCAAATCAAAACGACTTCTTTTTCTTTTAAATGATTTGGTTTCCAATTTGTGAGCATTCTAAAAACAGTTGCACCAGATAACATATAAACTGAAGATTCTTCCCAACTCAAATTTTTTGATTTTTTTAAACATTGGTGAGATTTTACTTTTGTATATTCTGCAAATGAACCAAAATTTGTTTCATAACCCCAAGCCTGACATGTATCAGAAAGAATTGGATCACCACCATTAAGAACCCAAGGATCAGATTCAGACCAAAATCCAGCATGGATCACAACTTCATCACCTAACATTACATTATCCGCAAGTTTTCCTTTTTTGACAACAATCCCCGAAGCATCTGAACCACCAATATGAAAATTATCACTACTTCCTTTTTGTTTTCTGTATGCAATTACATCAATTGGTTTACCAAGTGCAGCCCAAACATTATTATAATTTAAACCAGCACAAATAACTTTTACTAAAACTTCATCTTCTTCAATTTCAGGAACATTTATTTCTTCCATTTGAAATGCTTTAATTGGATCACCAAGACGATTCTGTCTAATTACTTGTGCTAACATTTTTTTTGGAACTTCAAAATTTGATTGCTTGCTCTCTTGATTTAACATCTAGAATAAATATTATTTCTTTAATTAAATTAAGCAACTCATTTCGGATATTTCAAGAGGAGAGTTTTTATGATTCAATTTATAAAATCTTCGAGGATTATTTGGGCGAATTTTTTTGTTGTAGAGACGTTGCATGCAACGCCTCTACAACAAAAAAACCGTGCTTTCAACTCCCGTTAATAAATTTTATAAAAAAATTTATTAACGCCGTTTCAATCACTTTCGCACTCCACCAAACTTTAATTGTATTATTCTATATTATAAAATAAAAATTCTATTTCGTTTCTTCAAAATGATCTTTTACAAATTGATTTTTTCCACCTTTGTATTCTATAATATAGTTAAAGTAGCAGGATAATCGATAAAATGTTCTATATCCACCTTTAAATTTATCAGAATATTCTCCACTTGAATAAATTTTTGAACTCATTAAATATTTTTCGAAGTTCAATTTTTTATTTTTTTCTTTTTTTAAAATAAATTCTGAAGGTTTGAAATAATTATTCATTCTTAATTCAAGAGTTGTTTCTTTTACCAAAATTGAAAAAATAGTATCATCCAATTGTTTTGATTTTAAAAGACAAGCTTTGTCTAAAATTTCTTTTGAAGTATTTTCATTCAGCTTAATTTCTTCATTTAAGGGATTTAATTCAGATGAAATATCTCCATAATAAATATAAAAATCTTCTTCATTGCCACAAATTTTTGATTCAGTTTTGATCCATTGATTACTCAAATAGGAATAAGTAGAAGCTCTAGGATCAGCTTTATCATTCCTTCTATGAAAGTTTAAAAGTATATGTGAAACAGCTCCATAAATAAAAGAAAGACCCATATACAACCCGTTTGGATAAGTTGCATAAACGCCAAATAATCCTAAGAAAAAATCACCACCATTTGAAAATTTATCCCCTAATTTATTTCTATATTCTTCCTCGATAAATTTACTATTTTTAATTTCTTTAATTGTACAATTTTCTTTTCTAAAAATTTTTTCTTTAACATAATCAATTTTACCACCAATAAAAGAGCCTGTCAAAGCTACACATTTTGATAAACTGAATACCCATAGCAATATCAATAAAGTTTTAAATTTAAACACAATCCTATTTCACTTCTTCAAAATTGTCCCAAAAAAATTGGATAGAGCCATATTTGTATTCAACAATGTATTCTAGTTCGCAACTTAAATGATTCACAGATTTATTTTCAAAATTATATTTGGAATTTTTTTGTAATTTAGACTGAACATTAAATTCTGAATTCAAAACATATTTTTTAAAATTAAGTTTAGTATTAGGATTTTTTTTCTTTTTGTATTTTTTATAATACCATTCTTTTTCATAAAATTTTTCGTAAGAATATTCTTTTTTTACACTTTCTTCTACTTTTGAAAAAAGTTTTTCATCAAACTCTTTCGTTTTATCTATACAAAATTGATTTAAAATTTCCTTGGAAGTATTTTTGCTTAGTTGAGTATTTTCTTGAATTGAAGGATTTAATTCTATTTTAAAATATTCGTAATGAATATAAAAATTTTTAACATTTTCACAAACTTCATTTTGAGATGAATGAAGCCATTCTGGACTTGTTCTAAATTCGATTTCTTTTTTATCACCAAACCTTTCACCATGTAAAACTAAACCTGATAATGTAGCATAAAAAAAAGAAAATACCATATAAAGCCCATTTGGATAAGTTGCATAAATTCCATACAATCCGAGAACCATATCTCCTTTTCCACCATATTCTTTAAATAAATTAGAATATTTAGTAGGACTATAATATAAATTATTTTTTATTTCTTCAAAATTGCAGTTTTTCTTTTTGAGAATTTTTTCTCTAGCGTAGTCAATTGGTTTACCAAAATAACTACCGACAGAACCAATACAATTTGATTTAGAGAATAAAATTAACAATATCAATAAAGTTTTAAATTTAAACACAATCCTATTTCACTTCTTCAAAATTGTCCCAAAAAAATTGAATACTTCCACCTTTGTATTCAATAATATATTCTAGTTCGCAACTTAAATGATTAACAGATTGATTTTCAAAATTATTTTTGGAATTTTTTTGTAATTTAGACTGAACATTAAATTCTGAATTCAAAACATATTTTTTAAAATTAAGTTTAGTATTAGGATTTTTTTTCTTTTTGTATTTTTTATAATACCATTCTTTTTCATAAAATTTTTCGTAAGAATATTCTTTTTTTACACTTTCTTCTACTTTTGAAAAAAGTTTTTCATCAAACTCTTTCGTTTTATCTATACAAAATTGATTTAAAATTTCCTTGGAAGTATTTGTGCTTAGTTGGTTATTTTCTTGAAGAGTTGGATTTAATTCTATTTCAACTAATTCATGATGAATAAAAAAATGATGAGAATTTTTACAAATTTTATTTTGTGATAGCCACCCATTTTCGTTTTTTTGAGATATAAAGTCAACTTGGTCTCCATGGTTAGTAACAACAGGTGCAATAATTCCATATAGAAATGATCCAAACATTAATAGCCCATTTGGATAGGTTGCATAGACTCCATACATTCCAAGAAAAAAATCTCCAAAACTACCAACTCTTTTTAAAGTATAAAAATATTTTTTAGATTCATAATTTAAACTATTTTTTATATCATCAAAACCACAAACTTCTTTTCTAAAAATTCTCTCTCTTGTTGAATCAACTTTATCACCAATGAAAGCACTTGGAATGCCAATACAGTTTAAATTTAATACCAAGAGCAAGAAGGAAAAAAGTTTTGCTCTTGGAAGTTTCATTTATTTATTACAAGAAAGTTTTGCTTCTTGGAATTTGTCTTTAGCTTGGTTGTTACATTCTTTTTTTTCGTCTTTCTTTTTATCTTTACAAACATCCATTGCAGTTTTTTTCTCTGCTTTAGCTTTTTCCATACATTCAGTTTTTACTTTTTTACATTCTAAATTTGCTGCTTTTAATTTTGCAACTGCTGGTTCAATACAAGCTTTTTTTTCATCACCTTTTTTATCTGCACATGCTACTTTTTCAGTTTCAAAAACTTCTTTGTTTTTTTTGTTACACTCACTTGGATCTGCAAAATTAGCTAAGCTGTAAAAAGCAAAACCTAAAATAATTAATTTGTTCATAAATTCTCCTTTTATAGAACTTTTAGAATCATCGGTAAAATTCAATTTTAGTCAATAAATTTCTTATTTTTATTCAAATTCAAATAATAAAAACATAGAATCATCAGTAAAATCTTTGTTTTCAAAATGACTCATAACTAATTTTAAAATTTTTTTACGAAGTTCTGATAATTCCAAATCTCTGTTCTCGTTTAAAAATTTGAGTAAATCATTTGATTCCAAAAAAGTTTTTTTTGAGTTTGAATTTTCAATTAAACCATCAGTATATAAAAAAAATCTATCACCACTTTTAAATTCTATTTTAAAATCTTGTTGAAGATTTTTTCTCAAACCAAAACCTACTAGAGTCCCAGTATTTTCGATCTCTTGAAACTCTTCCCCTATTTTAGAATAAATTAAAAAAGGATGACCAGCATTAGCATATTGGATTTCATTCGATTTAAAATTGATATACATATAACTTGCTGAAGCATGATGGCTTTTATATTCACCGGAAATTTTTTCGTCTAAATAATTTAACAAACTTGAAGGCTCTAGTTTGAATTTGTATGGAATAGATGAAACAAGAACTTTTATCATAGCTGCAACCATAGCAGAAGAATAACCATGACCTGCAACGTCAGTTATAAAAATTCCTAGATCACCTTCACGGAGTTGAACAAAATCATAAAAATCTCCACCAATTAAATTTGTAGTTTTTCTAAATACTTCAATTTTTAAACCGTTTAATTTATCAATTTTTGGAAATAATGATTCTTGGACATTTCTTGCAAGTGTAATGTCTTTATTTATCAACATCTTTTCCCTTAAAAGATCAGTATAATAGTAAATAATTTTTCTTTTAGCTTGGTTCAAATAATAACCATAACAAATACTAAAAATAAAAACAAAAAAAGGAAGAGAAATAAAAGTAAAACTCGCTTCACTTTTAGTTATAAATAAAAAATAAGTTTCGTATGAATAAAAAAATAGAATACAAAAAATCCCAACTATAATAGAAGAGAATCTATAAATTCGATTTGATTCATGAAGTATAATAAAATTCAAAATTACATTTAGAAAAAAAATATCTATTAAATGATTTCCTGTTATTGAAAACAAATGGTCATTTAAAAAAAAATTACAAACAGAATATACTTCAACAAAAGAACCTAATGTATTTGTTATTCTAAGTTTGATGATGTCAGTTTGATTGAGAGAAAGAATTCTTAAAAAAGTAAATAGTATTGTTCCGAAAATTAATCCTAAATTTAATTTGTAATCAAAAAAAAAGTATAAAGTATAAATCAGAGAATGAGTAATAAAAGCTATTTTTGCAAATTTTAATTCTGCTGTAAATTCTTCTTTTTTGTATATGGGACTTAATTCGATTTTCATATGAATCAACTCGATTATTTTTTAAGTTGGTTAGTCTGCAAGTAAGTTTATTGAAATATATGATTCAAACTCAATATACTTCTTGCAGATTTTTTTTTAATGTTTTTATAAAAATTTTAAAATTATAAATCTCTTTTTATAATAAAAGAGATTTTGTATAAATTAAAATTTATTTTCCTTCTAACTCTGCTAAAGTCACAATTGCTTGTGCCCATTTAACATATTTTAATTTTGCTAAGTCTTTAACTGTTTTAACGTTAAAAGCTTTTTTTAATAGTACTGCATCTTCA
Source organism: Leptospirales bacterium (assembly GCA_013297885.1). Classification (GTDB taxonomy): domain Bacteria; phylum Spirochaetota; class Leptospiria; order Leptospirales; family Leptospiraceae; genus UBA2033. The sequence continues at coordinate 127,388 of JAAFIR010000011.1, forward strand.
GCAGAAACTCCTTGTAATGCATCAACTGGTGCGTTTGCAATTTCAGTTAAAGATTTAGATTCATATGCTTTATCAACAGCGTTTTTAATATTCATAGGTAACTCCCTTAACAATCATAACTATTAATTTGGAAATTTATTTCAAGGAAAAAACTTTGATTCACCAATTTTTAAATCTAAAAGTTTTTCTTTTGAAATATTGTTTTTTTCTAACTCTATTTTAGTATACTTTAGAGGTTCGTCCAATGCCTCATCAGTCAGAACAAAAGTCAAATAGTGAATTGGTAAAAAATATTTTGCTTTTAAATCTTTAAAACTTTGAACTGCTTCAGAAGGATTCATATGAACAGGCTTCATAAACCATCTAGGTTCATAAGCTCCAATCGGAAGAAGAGCGACATCAATATTAGAAAATCTTTTTCCAATTTCCTCAAATCCACTAAAATAACCAGTATCACCTGCAAAATAAAAAGAATTTTCTTTACCTTGCACAACAAAACTTCCCCAAAGAGTTTTGTTTCTATCCAAAACTCCTCTTGCACTAAAATGTTGAGTGGGAGTAAAATTAACTTTTATATTATCTACAGTTTTATTTTCCCACCAATCAAGTTCAGTTACATTTTCAATACCATTTTCTTCTAAGAAGGATTTATTTTTTAGCCCAACAAAAAAACGAGGTTTAAATTTTTCGTTTAAAATTTTTAAACTTGGTAAATCCATATGGTCATAGTGATTATGACTTATAATTACAATATCAATCTTTGGAAGATTTTCAATTGCAATTCCTGGTTTAGTAAATCTTTTTGGTCCTGCAAAACTAACAGGTGAACATCTTTCAGACCATATTGGATCAGTTAAAATATTTTTTCCTTCTAGTTGAATGAGTACTGATGCATGTCCAACCCAAGTGAAACTAAAATTTTTTTGATTCTCTTTTAGTTTTATTCCATCATTGACAAAAGTTTCAATTTGATAATCCTTTGCATCTAGTGAAGGAAGATTTTTAAACTGTCTTCCTATTTGCCAAACAAGAACATCGAATAAACTTTTTGCTTGTAGGTTTGGGTCTAAATTTTTAAAACCATCTTGTGAATGATGAGATTTATTTGGATCAAGTGTTTGCATATTTGAACAACCTAAAATTAAAATTAATAAAATACTTTTCATAATTACTTTTAATTTTACTTTCTCTAAGATGTGAACTGAAAAATTTAATTGTATATATCTTTTATAGAATTTTTAAATCTTCATTTTTCAAAACCTTGATTAAGTTCGAGTTTTAATTTTGGATTTATTTCCTCTTTTTCATCATAAAAGTTTGAATTTTTTACTTCTTTAGATTTTTCTTGGTTTAATTTTTTATTTTTCAAATAAAATTTATTAATTTTTTGAACTTTATTTTCTAAAAGAGAATTAATTTCTTTTAGTAATTCGCTATTTGATTGAACAGGAATTTCTTCTTTCAGTAATGATTCTTTTAACTTCTCTAAGCTTTCTTTTTCAATAGATTTTAAAACTTTTTGATTTATTTTTTTTTCTTCTAAAACTATTTTCTTTTTATTTATTTCTTTCTTGGATTCATCTTTTGCTTCATTAATATTTACCAAAATCAAATTTTGTTTTTTTATCAATTCTGAATTTAACAAATAATCTGATTCAGAATAGATATAAAATTTACCTTTTTTTACGTTAAACTCAATTCTATTATTTAAAAAATATTCTAATTTTGTGTCTGAAAAAAGAATTAAATAAAAAGAATCTTTAATTAAAATATTTGCATTAGAATTTTTTGCAGTTTCTAAATTTACTTTTATAGTAGTTAAAATATTTGTATGTAGAAAAAATTTAATTTGATTTATATAAAAATTTCCATTTTGAGAAAAAACTCTTATACTATTTGAGTCTTTTTGAACTGGTTCAATTGGATTACAATAGAATATAAATAGAATCAAGAATAATAATTTCATTAATTTAAATTTTAATTTAATAAAAATTTTACATTCTTTTTTTAATATGAAAAAAAAGATTTTTATTTAAGATCCCTATACCTATTGACAATGATAATAACCAATTTTAAACAACAAAATTCAATCGGGAAATACAACTATCCAAATGTAATAGGTAATTACTGTTGACAGCTGATATGTATTTTTTAATTCTTTTAAACTAGACCAATCGTTTAAAGAATCTCGGTTTTATTTTTTATACTTAAAAAAAATCCCAAAGAAAAATTATTTTTCCAAATTTGCGTTTTTTACAATTTTTTTTTTTAGTGTTCGGTAATAGCATTAGTGTCTTGTCCTGAAATAGTTGACAATATAGGAGGGATAAAAATGGAAAAAGTAAGTCCTACGTATATAAGATACAGTGAATCGTTTCAGAAAAAAGTGGTGGAAGAAATCAGGCGAGGTAAATT
>JAAFIR010000010.1 GCA_013297885.1 Leptospirales bacterium
TAATCAAAGCAAGAAATAACGAAGCATTAATTGAAGAAGTCAAAAAAAAGATTTTACTTGTTCCAAAAATCCCTATTAGAAAAAATCAGGAAGCGAAGGTTTGAAATGAATAGATGATTGCTTCCCTGGTTGATAGCAGTGGGTCTCGACCCCTGTTCTGACCCACTGGCACTGTCAAAAAAAACCGTGCTTTCAACTACTTCTTCTAGTAACGTGAGACTTGATTCTCACGTTACTAGAAGAAACGTTTCAATCACTTTCGCTGAGTGTTGAAAAAACTTTTTTTGTTTTGCAAAACAAAATTGTAATGTTGTATTGGAAAACATATTTTGAATTGAGAAATTTTTTAGTTTTCGTGGTGTTATTGCAATGAAAAACTTATCCGAAACTAAAAACTCGTTCGTATTGGGGGACTTTTCTGTTTTCGTAAAATCCACAGTATAGGAAAACCTGCTCGATACAACTTCATCACAAACAGCGAAGCGAATCTTTTTTCCATGGCTCAAAATCTTTCCGAATTAAATTTTGTCCTTTCTCTTGATACTCTGTTTTTAGACGACATGAATACGGAACAATTCCGCTCTTAAAATATATTTCAAACTTGATGAGCAAATAAGCAAAATAGTTTTTCAAACTTCCAAAATTTCCTATTTTAAAATGTAATTCTTCCCAATATTGTTCTAGAATTGAAAGTGTACACGAAGTTTCTACAACTTCTTCCATTTCATGAACTTCTGCGGCTTGTTTGTTCTGAAAATAAATTTTGTTTTCATAAATATTAAACATATTTTGTGATGAAAAAGTTTACACAGAAACGAACTTGTTGGAATTTTTTTTAAAAAATTTTAAATTAATATCTAAAACTATAGTTTGTAAATCGAAGGAGTTCCATGGAATTTCGCTTTTTTGCAAATCAAATTTACTATTATGAAAAAAAAATTCTGCATAACTATCTGTTTTGCAAAAAAAAAATTCAATAAGGAAAAATTTCTTAAAACAAACAAGTTCGATTCATTTGTAATGTCTAGTTTGTAAATCATGTTTTTTATTTAAAAAAAAATCATCTTGACTAAATTTTTTTTCATAACTATTCAATTTTCCAATACTAGCAAAAGTGATTGAAGCATACCTTGGGTATGTTCGCTGACAAAAGTGAAGGGGGATCCTTTTGCATTTTTTTGATATGTTCTTCATTGGAAATTTTTTTGCAAAAGATTGTAGCAGAAAGCACGCTTTTTTTTTGTGGTTAACAAAATGGAAAATAATTTTTAAAAATTTATTCCTACAAAAAAATTTGCCAAAAAATTTTAACTAGAAAATCTTTTCGTATTTTTTAATTCACAAAAACACAATTCGATTGAATCTCACTAACTACTTCTTTAGTTTCTTGGAAGGTGAATTTAATTCTAGACTTTTTTCATAAATTCTGTTCAACACTGGAAATGGAATTTTTAAATAAAATCCAATTTTCATGATTTGATTTAAAATGATTTGAAATAAAATTCCATTTTTTCTAAATCGAATTGTTGAAGTAGTGCTAAAAAAATTTAACCGCTTCGGGCAAACTTTTTTCCTTAGCAAAATAGATAAGCAAGTATCTTCGAAAATTTCTAATTCAGGAATTTCTTCTGTTTGTAGTAAATTTTTTTTAACATAAATACAATGATCCAAATAAAAAATTTGATTCAAGTCAGCTCGAATAAAATTTGAATAAAAGGAAGTAAATCTAAAAAATAAATTTCTTTCATCAAATCTATGAGTGAATCCTCCCCAATCTAAATTTTTATAATTTGAAATTAAATAATCAAAACCAGATATTTCGATGACACTTCGTGGATGGTGAAATAAAATAATTTTTCCAACAGCAACTTCATATCCTTCTTTTAATCTTTTTCCTCTTGCAATAGAATCAGAAAGAATCAGTTTAAAAAATTTAGGATCTAGTAATTTACTTAATTCATTTATCAATTTCAAAGTAGAATCATCATCTTTCTTATGAACAATAATGAATTCGATTTGTTTTAATCCAATAATGGATTGGAATATTTTTTCTAAATATCCAATATTACTTTCTTTATAGGTTGGTATAATGATTGAAAGGATAACTGAATCCATATGTATATTTGATTTTTTAAGATGAATCGTGCAATAAGAAATTAGAATTTATGACTTGAAAAAGTTCATCTATTTTTATTTCTTACTTATAATAAAACATACTCAAACCAAAGTGGTTTTCGGATACTAGCGAAATGGGATTGAAACGGAAATCGAAGATTGAAGTGGAAAGCCCGCTTTTTGCGTTAGCAAAAATTCGCCCTAAAGTCTTAAAGCAAATTTCAATTAGTATGAAACCGGAAACCAACTTGCAATGAGTAAATGAAGGAACCACAATGGCAAATTATTTTGATTCAGAAGACCTAGGAAAATTTGGAAATATTGGCAGAGTGAATAAAGAACTCTCAGATAAATTTTTCGACTATTACAATTCAACAATGAAAGCAGGTGCTTTATCCGAAAGAGAAAAAGCTTTGATTGCACTTGCTGTGTCACATGCATTAAAATGTCCTTATTGTATTGATGCTTATACTAGCACTTGTTTAGAAAAAGGAGCTGATGAAGAGCAAATGAGTGAAGCTGTTCATGTTGCTGCTACTATGGCTGCAGGAATTACACTTGTTCATAGTGTTCAAATGATGAATAAAATCGATAAGCTAAGTATATGATGAAAATTGAAGAACAGCTTTCGATACTAGCAAATTGGAAGGGAGAATCTTTTTTTGAAAAAACAAATCATCAAAATTTAAAAGCACAAACACTTACTACTTTTCAAATTAATGTTGGACGATGGTGCAATCAAACTTGTAAACATTGTCATGTCGATGCTTCACCCATTCGAAAAGAAAGTATGGATCGAAAAACAGCAGAAGCTTGTATTGATTTAATCTCAAAAATTCCTTCTGTAAAAATTGTAGATATAACTGGCGGAGCTCCTGAAGGAAATCCAAACTTTGTTTATTTAGTTGAAGAAAGTAAAAAACTGGGCAAACATATTATCGACAGATGCAATTTAACAATTTTAGAAGAAGAAGGTTTTGAATATCTTTATGATTTATTTTTACAAAACGAAGTAGAGGTAATTGCTTCTCTTCCTCATTTTGCTAAATCACGAACTGACGGACAAAGAGGTCAGGGTGTTTTTGAAAAATCAATTTTAACATTAAAGAAATTAAACTCATTAGGTTACGGAGATAAATTACCATTAAATTTGGTTTACAATCCTTCTGGACTTTTTCTTGCACCAACTCAATCTCAATTAGAAAGAGAATACAAAGAGATATTACTATCGCAATACGATATTAAATTTAATAATTTGTATTGTATGAATAATATTCCAATAAATAGATTTTTAAACTCCTTAGATAAAAGTGGAAAATTTGATGAATACATGCAACTACTTTGCAATTCATTTAATTTATCTACTTTAGATGGACTAATGTGCAGACACCAAATTTCAGTGGGTTATGATGGAAAGATTTACGATTGTGATTTTAATCAAATGTTAGAATTAACTACTCAATCCACAAAAGATATAAATGTTTTTAATTATGATTCTTTCTTAAATAGAGAAATCGTTACAGGGAATCATTGTTTTGCTTGTACAGCTGGTAGTGGTTCTAGCTGTGGTGGTGAGATTACAAACTCTTAATTTTAATCTTTTTTTCAAATAGGATTTCGGTGCGAAGTATTGTAATAAAAAATGAAAACACCCAAATATCATATAAAAAGGATTCTATACTAATTTATTAACCCAAAAGAAAGAGTCAGAAAATAAATTAAGAAAAAAAAGAGGGCTTAAATTGAGATTAATTAATTCAAAATCATTTCGGAAAAGACTAAAAGGAATAGAGGAGGCTGTATGATGAGAAAAATAATTTTTATAAATCAAAAAATCGAAATTATAATATTTAGTAAAACAAATTTTCCTAATGAAAAAAGTTTCCCAAAAAAAATTTAGCTAAAAAAAATTGATCCTTCTGGATCATAAATTAATTTTTTTATGAAAAGAGAGGAATCTGAGCTTGCAAAGAAATATTAATAAAGTTCAAAACTTCCGCTGAAATCTAATTTCCACATCGCCGAGTAAAATTAAATCTTCATCCAGTAGAATATATTTTTCGTTTGGAAATAATTTTTCACCATTTAGAAAAGTTCCGTTGGTGGAATTCAAATCTTCGATATAATAATTCACTGATTTTTTTGTAATTAGAGCATGTTTTTTACTTACAGTTTCAGAATTTAGCTCTATATCTGAATTGACTCTACCAATTCTAATTTCTTTTTGATTTAATTTTTTTATTAAAATGGAACTTGTTCCTTCAGTTAAATAAAGTTTGGGCTTTGTGAATAATTTATAAAAAAATAATTTTGTTTTAACCGTTTGAATTTTTACTCTAGTTTTAAAATCAATCATGATGGAAAATACTTCTCTATTAAAGAATTAAATTTTTCACCTCTATCTTCAAAATTTTTAAATTGGTCAAAGCTAGCACAAGCTGGTGAAAAAATTATTTTATCTATTTTTTCAGATTCGATAATTTTTTTCGTTTGAGAAATACATTCTTCTAATGTTTCAAATAAAAAAACTTTTTCCGATTTAGTTTTTTGAATTTCAGAAAACCATTTTTCTCTTGCTTCTCCAAAAAGAAAAATAGTTGAGTTTATTTCTTTAAGTCTATTTAAAAGCGGAGTAAGCTCTTCTCCTTTTTCTTTTCCACCGAGATATAAAATTAAATTTTCATTTTTAATTCCTGAAATTCCTGAAAGCATGGAATGAATGTTTGTGGATTTTGAATCATTTATAATTTCTATTCCATTCCAATTTTTTATAAATTGAAAACGATATTTTAAACCTTCAAAACTTTTAATAGATTCTTGAATTGAATTTGAAGGAACACCAACTGATTCAGATAGCAAAATGCTTGCTGCTAAATTTTCTAAATTATGATTTCCTTTTAATCGAAAATTTTTATAAGGATAAGAAAAAATATTTGTAATGATTCTTTGCTGATCAGTATTTATAAAGGCATCTAAATTTTTTTTGTAACCAAAAATTTTTAATTGAGTTGGCGAATTTAATTTTTCAAATTCTAAATTAGGCAATAATTTTTCAGAAGTAACAAAAAAAGAATTTTTATTTTCACGATTTATAATTTTCTTTTTTGCTTCTTTATAATTTTCCATTGTAATATGTCTTTCCAGATGATCTGGAGCTAAATTTAAAAATGCTGTAGAATTTAAATTTAATAAATTAGAATCATCTAACTGATAACTACTTAGTTCCAATATTGCAAAATCTAAATCCTTTTTACAAAAACTAACAAAAGGTAGTCCAATGTTTCCGCCCATTTCTGTTTTTGGAAAAAAAGATTTTATAATATGATTTGTTAAAGCTGTTGTTGTAGATTTTCCATCTGTTCCTGTAATTCCTAAAATGTTCCCTTTAAAGAAAAATTTAGCAAATTCGATTTCAGAATAGATTGGTATTTTAGATTGAAGTAAAAATTCATGAACTGGATGTGTTGGTTTTATTCCAGGGCTTTTTAAAATTAAATCAAATTTTATATTTTTAAAATTTTCACTTAATTCTTGAAATTGTTTTATTTTAACAGAATCTATTTTTTTTTCATCAAATAGAAATAATTGGCAATCTTCTTGCTCCAAAAATTTAATAAGTGCGGTTCCAGTGATTCCAGCTCCAAGAATCAAAATATTAGGGTTATTAGATAAAATTTTCGTAAAATCCATAAATAAAAAAGATTAATTGACATTATATAAGCATAGGTTTTATTGTCTTTAATAAATTTGAGGTATCAAAATTGTTAAAACATACAGTAAAAGATGATATTTTAATTGTAAATTTGGAAGGCAGACTAGATGTTTCTGTCGCAAATGAAGTCGAAGAAGGTTTATCTGAATTAATAGATAGCGGTAATTATCGCAAAGTTCTTCTAAATATGGACGGAATTGAGTATATGTCATCATCAGGATTTAGAGCTTGCATATCAACTTTAAGAAAGCTAAATGCAAAAGAAGGTACTCTAAAAATGTGTAACATCAAACCAGCTGTAAAAAGAATTTTTGATGTAATTGAACTCACTTCTTTATTTGATATTTTCGCAAACGAAGAAGAAGCAATTGCAGATTTTAATAAATAAAAATTAATCCTGTCCTCCAAAAAATTATCAATGAAAAGGAATTTGAAATTGCAAAAATTCCTTATTATGTTGATTTAAACAAGCCAAAATTCAGTTTAAAATATTCGCTTCTTCAATCTCAAAATTCCATCATAGCCGAATGTAAAAAAGCTAGTCCTTCTGCTGGTGTTATCCGCAAAAATTATAATGCAATTGAACATGCTGTCTTATATGAAAAATTAGGTGCAAGAGCAATTTCAGTTTTAACAGACGAGAAATTTTTCCAAGGGTCTATTTTTGATTTAGAACAAGTTGCAAAAAAAGTATCTATTCCAGTAATCAGAAAAGATTTTATCATTCATGAAAAACAAATAAGAGAAGCCGCGAGATTTGGTGCTTCAGCAATTTTACTAATTGTTAGAATTTTGAAACCAAACCAATTAGAAGAATTGTATAAGTTTACAAAAAAAATTGGACTAGAAGTTTTAGTTGAAACTCACACAGTTAAAGAATTTGAATTAGCAAAGGAAATTGGATTTGATATAATTGGAATTAACACAAGAGATTTAGATACTTTTCAAATCAATTTAGATATAATTGAAAAAATAGCAAAGAATAAACATGAAAATATTCTTTTAGTAGGAGAATCAGGTATAAATGGAAAAAAAGACTATTTAGAAATGAAAAAAATTGTACAATCTGTTTTAATTGGAACTTATTTTATGAAATCTGAAAATATCGAATTAGCTTATAACTCTTTATTAAAATAAATTATTTAATTAAAAAAAACTTATCTTCTTGTACTAAGTTTTAGAATTCATAAACCGATATTATTTTTGGAAATCTCTTGTTTTTTAAATTAGGTTTTAAATGATTGAGATTTTGGTAATCGGAGAGGCCATGCAGATAGACCCTGAAATCCAAACAGAAAAGATAGTTACTAATAACAAAACTTTTTTGGTGGATTTAAAGAAAAATCAAGGTGGCTTCTATTTAAAGATTTCCGAGTGGTCAAATAGCAAAAAATCTTCTGTATTTTTACCTTCAGAAGGGATTGATAAACTTGTGGAGATTCTCAATGCTTACAAAACGAGAATTTCTAAAGAAAATATTTGAATGTGTTTGACTATATTTGTAAGCAAAAATAGATGATTGATTAGGAAGGAGAGTTTTAATGAAATTAAGTCATTTGTTAAGCATAGCCTTAGCATGTATGTTAAGCACTATTTCACTTATTGCACAGGTTAAAGAAGCAGCACCTGCGGCAAAAAGTTCTAGTGCAGCTGGTGGTCCAACTGTTGAACCTTTAGAAAGAGTTACTCTTGAAGATTTTGAGGAATCAGAAGACTGGAGAGCGAAAGCTACAACTCCTCTTGGACAAACAAAAGTTTTAAAAATGGTTCAAAGAGGAATCATCAAAGATGTATTTGATGAGAAATCTGCTCCAGATAAAAAAAACGATAAAGGTGAATATTCACCTGCAACTGAAGATCAAAAAGATAGAATAGGAACTAATCATGTTCTTGGTGTTAAAACTTATTTTAACGACAGAGGATTCGATAGAGTTGAACTTTCTCCTCCGCATGAGTATATCATAAAAGGTAAAGCTAGACAAGTTTCTGTTTGGGTTCTTGGAAGAAATTATAAACACACTCTTTTTGCAAAATTCAGAGATTACAAAGGAAATACTCATAACATCAAATTAGGTAAATTAGATTTTTATGGATGGAGAAAGCTAACTGCTCCCATTCCTGGATTTTTACCACAAAGTACAAGATATTCACTACTAGACAAAAATATTCATTTTGTTTCTTTATTTGTGAATTCTGATGTTCATGAAGTTGGTGGAGAATTTTATTTTTATGTTGATGATTTAGAAGTTAGATCAGATAAATATGATATGATTTATCCAGGTTTTGAAATTAAAGACAATTGGTAAATCGAGAGGCAAAAGTGATGAAGAAAAAATTACAATATATATTTATTCTTTTTTTGGTTTCTGCAATCTCCTTAGTTGGCATTGCATTCGCTGAAAAAAAAGGGGTTAAAACCTCAAACGGAAGTGACTTAAGTGTGAACGAATTAAAAGCACTTACAGTTGAAAATTGGGACAAAACAGAATGGGAAGTTTTTACAGACAAAGATTCTGAAATTCCAGATACTTATGGTAAACGTCCATACAAAAAAGATTTAGCTGCATCTAGTCAAGCTTCAAGAGAAGTGAAATTAGTGAAAGGTTATCCTAGAGATGTTAAAAATATCGATTTAGGTAGTGAGAAAGATAATGCACAAGTTTTAGCATTAAAATTCTTTTTTACATTCCCTGGAAATAATGAAGTTACTATCAGACCACCTAGGACAGAAAATTTTTTAGTTAAAAGACCTAGATATTATGTTGGTGATAATGCATTTAATTCTGATGAAGCAAAAAAAGATCCTGCTTCTAGAGATATAAAAAACATGAATATTCAACCAATTTATGGAATTGATTTACCTGGTGTGGTAAAATCTCTATCAGTTTGGGTGCTTGGTCGTGGAAATGATTATACTCTTGAAGGTTGGATAGAAGATTGGAAAGGTGATACTCATATCTTAAAATTTGGTTCTGTAAATTTTGTTGGTTGGAGACCCTTAACAGCTACAATTCCTGCTTATATTCCTCAATTTGTGGAGGCTTATCCTGCAACAAAATCTTTGGTATTCAAACAATTTAAAATAAGATCAACACCTCAAACTGGTGGTGACATTACTTATTTATTTTTTGATGAGTTCAAAGTCTTAACAGATGTTTTTGATGTTCATTTTGACGGTGCTTCAATTGATTTTGATGCAGATGATTGTAACAATAAACAAAAAGTTGAACAATTAGAAGTTAAAACAAGAAAAGAAGGAAAACCTTCTAGAGATTGTGGTGGTGGAAGTAAATCAGCTCCTCCTGCTAAACAATAATTGATCAAACCTTCCTAAAGACTAAACCCTGTGTTAACACAGGGTTTTTTCTTTTTCTTTAAATTTCTATATACATATAAAATTATTAAATAGAGTAATCAGTTTTGAATATTTATTTACTAAATAAAAACTTTAAAAAACATAGAAAATGTTCTATTTAATTTGAAACTATCTGGAGTAATTCATGTCCCAAGAAACAACTAATCCTACAGTTGAAAAAGCTGTAAATGATTTAGATAAATTAACAAGTCTCTTCAATGAAGAAATTTATGTAAGAGTGGATGCTAGTTCTGTCCCAGTTACAAAATTTAAAATTTTAGACGATTTGATTGAGTTCTACAAATCAAAAGAATTGCTCGACCCAGCTGTAAAAAAAATCGAAGAACATCTTAAAGATCATTCTGAAAGTATTTCTGGAAGATACTTAACCGGAATCATAAACTTGATTCAAAATAAATTTGAAGAAACTGGTCATTTAAAATCATTATTAGAACAATTTAAACTTCATTCTAAATGGACCATTTTAGAATACATAACAGATAAGATTTTACAATTTGGTGAACAAAGAGTTGCACTCAAATATAAAGTAGAAGCTCTTGAAAAGCAAAATAAAAATAAAGAGCTAAAACCAACACTAGAAAAATTAGCAAGACATGATAGGAAAAATCCTGAAGTTGCAAAAAAATATGCTTTATCAATTTTAGATGAAGACAAAGAAAAAGCAATTTTCTTTTTAAAACAAGCTGCTGAATCTTTTGCAAGATCAAAAGAATACGAACAATTGGAAGAAATTTGGCCAATAATCGTTCAACATAATTTTGATGATATGCCTTTCTTTGAAAAAATTGAAAGAATTTTAGTTTCAAGTAGAGAAAAACCAAGAGTTGTTATTTTACTTTTTCCATTAGTAGAAACTTTTAAACAATATGAAGATCATGAAAAAACAATTTTATTATTAAAAAAAATATTAGAACATGAACCCTTACAACAAAAAGCTAGAACAGATTTAATTAGAGTTTTTAAAGCAAAATATAAAGATCATTCATTACTTGAAGAATTTATTAAGATGTCTGAAATCGGTAACAATAAAAAACCAATTAAAGCATGTATCTCGAGTTTTGAAAGAAATATCGTATTTGATACAAACAATTATGTACTTCATAGAAATTGGGGAGTAGGAAAAATCAATTCGATCAGTAGTGAAACTGATTCTATTATAGTTGATTTTCAAAATAAAAAAGAGCACAAACTTTCTATTCAAATGGCAATTACAAGCTTGAAACCATTAAAACAAGATCATATTTGGGTTAAGTTTTATGAAAGTAAAAATGAAGTTATGGATTTATTTCAAAATGATGTTCCAAATTTTATTTCTAGTTTACTAACTTCATATGATAACTTGATGACTTTAGGTGATATCAAATCTGAAATTACAACAAAATTTATTAAATTAGAAGATTGGTCAAAATGGTGGAATAAAACTAAACTTCAATTAAAAAAAGATCCTAGGATAGGTTTTAATCCAAAGAAAAAAGATGAAATTATTTTTAGAGAAAAACCCATTTCATTAACTGATCAACTTTCAGAGAAATTCAATGTTGCAACGGACATAAATAAAAAGTTAGATATCGCTCTAGAGGCTTTAGATGTTCATGAAGAAGCTGAAGGTGCTGTAGAATCAATTAATCATTTCTATTATGAAGAAGAAAGTTCAAGAGATATGTTTAAAAGAATTATTGCTTATATTTATCTGGACAATGCAGCACATATTCTTCATAATGATGAAATTTTGAGAAATCAAAAAGAAGAAGATATTAAAAAATTAATTTCTTCTTTAGATAGAAATGATCTTTTACAATATTCTAAACAAATTACGAATGCTGATATTAAAAAAGCTTATGCAGATTTAATTCAAGACTATCATCCTGATTTTACAAATATTTTTCTAGGAATTTTATTTGAAGTTCCAGTAAAAGTTAACAAATATGTATTTTCAAATTTAGTTGGAGTTGAAAAATTTTCTGAATTAAATTTATTTATTGAAACTGCCTTAAATAAAGCAAAAGAAAATCCTGAAGTATTTTTATGGGTCGCGAAATCAATATTAACAGGAATATGGAAATATTCATGGTTAAATATTTCAGAACAAGATTTAGTATTAAGAGTATTTCGATTATTAAAACCTCTTGATAAAATTGAATTAAAAGGTACTAAACTCAAAAATATTGCAGTTGAAATTCTTTTTGGAAATGAAAACGAAGTAGTAACAAAAACTATCAAAGCTTCTGATGCAGACTACATTAGAAAAATTTATGCTTTATACAAAGAAGTTCCATATTTTACTGATATTGAAAAAGATAGATTTTTTGATTTAATCAATCAAATCAAACCAGGTATTCAATGGAGAGATAAATTTGAAGAAGAATCAGATTCTGATTCAAATGATGAAGGATTTCATATTCCAGTTGGTGTTATTTTGGTTACAAGAATGGGTTTTAACACCAAAAAAGAAGAATTTGATCATTTAGTAAATGTTAAAATGGCTGAAAACTCACGAGATATTGGTGAAGCTCAAGAACGTGGTGATTTACGTGAAAATGCAGAATACAAAGCTGCAATGGAAAGACAGGTTCAACTTCAAGCTCAAGCAAAAAAATTAGAACATGAAATTAAATCAGCTCAAATTATTGATATTGCAGATGTTAAAACTGATCGTGTAAACATTGGTTGTAAAGTCAAAGTCAAAAATATGCAATCTAATGAAGAGATTTCTTATTCTATTTTAGGGGCTTGGGATACAGATACTGAAAAGAATATTATTAGTTATGTTTCTCCAATAGGCAAAGCATTACTTGGAAAGAAACCTGAAGAAGTAGCTTCTTTTGATTTAGAAGGAAATAAAAATAACTTTAAAATTTTAGAAATCTCAAGATTTACAAACAACTAATAGAATTACAAACCCGATAAGTTTTTTTGTCGGGTTATTTATTTTTGTATTTTTAAACTTCATTTTATTTAAGTTTATCTTTAAAAAATATAATCATTCAACATATTTCATAAAATCGCAAATTGGAAAGCCACTACATAAAAAATAATACTTTCCTTTTTTTGATTTTTTCTTTTCTAAATTTTTTCCACAACTTGGACAGGCTTCTTTTTTTTGTTTAATTTCATCGATATTAGATTTTACTTTTTTAGAAACATTTTTTAGTTTTGTGAGTTCTTCGTAAAATTCTTTAATAAAAACTCCACGTTCTTTTTTTCCTATTGAAATCAAATCTAGATCATCTTCCATTTTTTTTGTAAATTCATCTTCTAGAAATTGAAAAAAGTTTTGTTTTAAGATTTCAATCACATCAAAACTAAATCCAATTGGATGAAGTGATTTTTCTTTTTTTTCTACATAAGCCCTTTTGTATAAAGTTTCTAAAGTATTGGAATAAGTGGAAGGGCGGCCGATTCCAGTCTTTTCTAATTTTTCTATTAGGCTTGCCTCTGTAAAACGGTTTGGGCTTTCTGTAAATTTTTGTTCTAAGTTGATTTTATCTATTTTTAATTTTTCATTTATATTAAATTTTAGTTTTGGCTTGGATTCTTTTTTCTCACGAAGAATTTTATATCCAAGTTTAATGTCTTCATTTTCAAAATAATGAAATTTTACAGAATTCAATTCACCAATAATTTCTTTTTTGATAAATTCATGTTCACTCATTTGGGACTCAAGGAAGCGATTGAAAATGAATTTATACAATTCTAGTTCATCTTTTTTTAAAAATTTTTTTAAACTATCTGGAGTTTGACTTAAAGAAGTTGGTCTAATTGCTTCGTGAGCGTCTTGGGAGTTATTTTTATTTTTAGAAATTTTTTCTTTAATAAATTCATGTCCAAAATTCTCTTTAATATATTTTTTGGCTTCTTCTTTTATATCATCTGATACTCTAAATGAATCTGTTCTCATATAAGTAATTAATCCGGTTATTTTTTTTTCTCCAATATTAATTCCTTCATATAATTTCTGTGCCAGTTTCATAGTTTTGTCAGGAGGAAATTTTAAATAATTACTAGCTTCTTTTTGTAAACTGGAAGTGATAAAAGGAGGTGGAGAGGGAGAGATGATTTTTTTTTCTTTTGCTTCAATTATTTTCAAATAAACAATTTTAGGGATTGTTTCACCGAATTGTAAATTTTTTAAATTCATTTTTTCTAAAGCAAAATCTAATTCTTGTTTAGAATCGATTTTTTCTATATTTTGAAAAGAAAAATCATTTCCGCTTTGGTTTAAATTAAGATTTATTTGAAAAAATTCTTTTGGAATAAATTCTAAAATTTCTTTTTCTCTTTCTACAATCCATTTAAGTGCAACTGATTGAACTCTTCCAGCAGATAAAAAATAATTTGATAAGAATTTCCACAATACAGGACTTAATTCAAATCCAAAAATTCTATCTAATACTCTTCTAGAATATTGAGCTTCCACTAAATTTTTATCAATTTGTTTTTTGTTATCAATTGATTTTAAAATTTCTTTTTTGGTAATTTCTTTAAAATAAATTCTAGAAATTTTTTTTTGAAATTTTTTTAATATTTCTTGTAAATGAAAAGAAATTGCTTCTCCTTCTCTATCAGCATCAGTTGCTAAAATAATTTCATTTGATTTTTTTGCTTCTTCAATTATATACTTAACATTTTTTTTTGCTTTTGGATTTATTTCAAATTGTGGTTCAAAATTATTTTCAAAATCAATTCCATATACTTTTTTGGGAAGATCCATAATATGACCAAATGAAGCTAGAACTTTGTATTCTTCTCCTAAATAAGAAGCGATGGTTCTTGCTTTGCTTGGTGATTCAACAATTACTAAAATCATTTATTCAGCACAAGAATGTTCATGCGAAAGTGATTGACTCGGTGTCAAAAAATTTCCGCACTTCGATAAGAATGTTTTGCATTCACTAATGTCGACCGGAAATTTTTTGACAAGAGAGGAAAGCACGGTTTTTTTTGACAGTGGTAGTGGGTTAAGATCCACTGCCTTACCACTGTCAAAAAAAATTTGCCCAAAAATTTTTTTTAAAGAAACTAAAATCATTAAATTGAATCAGAAATTTGGATTGCATAACGATCTGTCATTCCAGAAATATAATCAGATATAATTCTAAATTTTTCTTCATGAAGTTTGTTTTTAAAATCATCAGGAATTTTTTCAAAATTATTTTTATAATACTCAAACAATTTTTCAATTCTAGAAATTCCTTTATTAGACATTTCTAATACTTTTGGATGTTTATAAAGTGAATGAAATAAAATAGATTTTAATTCTAAAATTTTTTCTTCAGTTTTTGGAAAATGTGAAATTGGTTTTGTTCCAGTTAACCAAATTTTTTTTAAATCATCTTTTGATTTTATATTTTCAAAAGTCTTTGCAATACTATTTGTTAAATCAGTAACAAGTTCATCTAAAATATTTCTAATTGTGATGCGAATTAAAATATCTTTGTTGGAATTTTTATTTTTTTCTTTTGTTATTGAATAATTCTTATTCCAAAGTTTTGACTGATCTAAAATTTCAAAATTTAAAAAATTCATTTCTAAACCATCTTCAATATCATGACAAGTATAAGCAATTTCATCTGAATAATCAGTTATTAAAGATTCAATTGAAGGACCTTCTAAATTTCTATCTTCATTTAATTTTGTTTTTTTATAATCGCCCCCATGTTTCATAATTCCTTTAAGAGTGGCTGTTGTTAAGTTCAGTCCATCAAAATTTGGATAACGATTTTCCAAATTTTGTAAAATGCGAAGAGACTGTTTGTTGTGTTCAAATCCTCCATAAGACTTCATCAACTCTGATAAAATATCTTGCCCTGCATGACCAAAAGGGGCATGTCCAATATCATGTGCTAGTGCAATACATTCAGCGAGATAAGAATTAAATCCTAATGTAATAGAAATAGAACGTGCAATCGCTGAAACTTCTAATGTGTGGGTGAGTCTTGTTCTAAAATTATCACCTTCTGTATTCGTAAATACTTGTGTTTTGTATTGAAGTCTTTTAAAGTATCTAGAATGAAAAATTCTATCTCGATCTCTTTGTAGAGGCAAACGATATGTGTGAGAATCTTCCTCATGAACTCTGTAAATTGAATCTTTATGTGAAATAGAATATGGATTTAGTTTGGAATCTTCTTCTTGAAAAATTTGTTCAATTGATTTAATCATAATTTATTGCTTGTCTAAATATTCGACTTAATTAAACTTTAAATCATTCATGGATTTGCTCGGGCAACTAGTCAATTTCTTTTCTGGATATGGATACTTAGCTGTATTTGGTGTTTTGATCTTATGCGGGTTAGGTTTACCTGTTCCTGAAGATATTACACTTGTTGCAGGAGGTGTTATTTCTGCATTAGGTAATACTAATGTTCATTTGATGTTCTTAATTGGAATGATCGGTGTGCTAATTGGAGATTCTTTTGTTTTTCTGCTAGGAAAATTCCAAGGAGAAAAACTTCTAAAGTTAAAATTTATTTCAAAAGTTTTTACAAATGAAAGATATAATTTAGTTCAAGAAAAATTTGAGAAGTATGGTAAATGGGTTATATTTATGGCTAGGTTTATGCCTGGACTAAGGATGCCGATATATTTTACTGCTGGACTTAGTGCAAAAGTTAGTTTTCTAAGATTTTTTGTAACAGATTTTTTAGCATCCATCATTTCTGTTCCAGTTTGGATTTATCTTGGATATTATTTTGCAAATAATTTTACAAAGCTCATGGAACTAGTTCATAACGGACAAATTTTTTTTATTAGTATAGTAGGAGTAATTTTAGTTTTCTTTTTAGTAAAATATCTATTAAATCGAGGTAAATAAATGGATTTGTTGTCCCAACCAGTTTTGATTTTAAATTCTAGTTACTTACCAATCTCAATTAAATCAGTAAAAGATGCAATTTGTATGTTGTTACTTGATAAAGCAGAAGTTTTAAAAGAAGCAAAAGATGCATTTATTAGATCGGAAAAATTAAAAATTCCAGTGCCTCATGTAATTTTACTTTCCAATTATTACCAACTTCCGAAAAGAAGATTGAGAGTTTCTAGGCATACTATTTTAGAGAGAGATAATTATACTTGTGTATATTGTCAAAAAAAACCTGCACCTTCTAAACTAACCTTAGATCATATTATTCCAAGAAGCAGATGGGAAATAATTTCAAATGAAAAAAAATTTTTTGAATTTAATTCATGGGAAAATATTGTTACTGCTTGTAGGGACTGCAATACAAAAAAAGGCTCAAAACTTTTATCTGAATTAAAATGGAAAATTCCTGAAATCAAGAAAATAAATCAAAATTCACCTATTCCAAATATCTCAGAAACTAAAGCTGAAAAATATGGTTGGACTGAGTTTTTAAATTATTAATTTTCAACTTGACCAATTAGTTCAGTTCTTACAGGAGTGAATAAAAAAGAAAAAGGGGGATAAGCATACCAATAAACAGAGTATTCTTTACTATACATTATAACTTTTTTTACTGATTTTTTATTTGCTTCTGTATAAAAATCTTTTGTTGTGCCAGAAATACTTGCATCACCCCAAATAGGTTTTATTCCAAAAAATAAATGTAGTGCAAAGTTTTCTGTAACTTGGTATTGGTCTTGTTTGGTAGATTTTAAATTTTCTTTAACTAGTTGTGTATTTGAACATTTTAAGAGGAAGAATAAACTTATAGTTAAAATAACTAATAATAAATTTTGTAATTTCATTTAGCATTTATTTATTTTAAAAATTCTTAGTCAATCAATTTTTTATAAAACAATTCTTCAATTCTCAATTTTAATTTTAGAAATCAAAATGAAGTTTTTTTATTACTAACAAAACTGATTAAAGTGTTTCTGAAGGAGCTCTGACTTTAGTCAGATGATTTAGAATTTTCACTCAGCTAAGAGGTTAAATCTCATTTAAAATTGAAGAAAATTTTACACTTTATTTTCGTACCTACTTAAAATGTACAATATTATTTTTATCTAAAATGAAATAAAAGTTAGAGTTCAGAATACAATTTTAGTATTTTCTTGGAAAGATAGAATCATAAGTATAAGATTTGATGAAGTAATGCAAAGTCGTGAAGATCGGAAAAAAAGCTAATTAAAAACTACTAGAAATTCTTAATCATACAGGACATCAATGTATTTTTTCTTTGCATCTAAATGTTCTTTATGATTTTTTGAAAAATAATGCGAACCATCAGGTTTTCTTAAAAAGAATAAATTATCTGTTTCAACTGGCTTAAAAGCAGCTTTTAATGCTGGCAGCCCTGGACTTGAAATTGGACCAGGTGGGTAACCTTTATGAAGATAAGTATTATATGGTGACTGGGTTTCTAAATCTTTTTCAAAAAGTCTTTTTTTAGGTTTTGGAAAAAGATACTGAACAGTTGCACAACTCTCCAATGCAATTCCTTTAGATAGTCTTTTTGTAAAAACTCCAGCCATTAAAGGTTGTTCTGATTTTACTTTTGCTTCTCTTTCAACTATGGAAGCAAGAATAACTTTTTTATGTAAATCTTCACCAAAAATATTTTTAAAATCAGGGATTTTTTCTAGGCTTGAAAAAAATTTTTTTATCATCATTTCTGTAATTTTTTCTAGTGGATAATTATAAGGAACTGAATATGTATCTGGAAACAAATAACCCTCAGAAGTATCAGCAGGAATATTGTATTTTTTTAAAAAATTTTTATCATCATTTAACTTAAAAAAGTCATCTTTATTTGAAATTAATTTTTTTGATAAAAGAACCTCTGCAATTTGACGGTTATTATAACCTTCAGGAATTGTAAAAGAAATCATTTTTACTTTTCCTTCAATCAAAACATCCATTACTTTTCGGCAACTCATACCATTATCTAATTGATAAAGACCTTGTTTTAATTTCTGAGTATTACCAGTTAATTTCATTAAAAAATTAAAATAAGAACTAGATTTGATAATATTTGCTTTCTCTAATTTTGTTGCAATTTTGGAACTAGAATCCCCTGGCTGAATAAGTAAATCAAATTTTTCTTTTCCATCACTAATAGCACCACCATTCTTTGAATCAATTATAAAGAAAATTCCAATTCCTATAAATATTAAACCAAATAAAATTGGTAAAATTTTTTTTAAAATATAATCTTTATTTAAAATAGAGAAGTTCATAGTTCTTACTTTTAATTTTTTTGGTTTATAAGGTCAAATTATTTTTTTGAAGTCTATTTGGGTTAATATTAAATTTTCAAATTTCCTATAAAAACATGAATAATATCCATCATGACAAGCAGCTAAATTTTGTTTAACGACATAAACAAAAAACTCATTTTTATCATCAAAAAAAATTTCTTTTATAACTTGAGTTGAATTACTAGTCCCACCTTTAAACCATAAAGAATTTCTAGATCTACTAAAATAATTTCCAAATCCTGTTTCAAAAGTTTTTTGTAATGCAAGTTGATTTAAAAAAGCTTGCATTAAAATATTATTTTTTTCATCAATTGTAATTACAGGATAAAGTTTATCTTTTAATTCAATAGCATGTTTAATGGTTTTTAGATTTTCATTTTCGAAATATTGAGA
This sequence comes from Leptospirales bacterium, assembly GCA_013297885.1. Classification (GTDB taxonomy): domain Bacteria; phylum Spirochaetota; class Leptospiria; order Leptospirales; family Leptospiraceae; genus UBA2033. The sequence continues at coordinate 18,759 of JAAFIR010000010.1, forward strand.
TTCTAAAATAATTGAATCTAAGTCACAATCAATAAATCCAATTTTAAAATCGAAATAATTTTTATCAGAGATTTCAAAATTGATAATTTTTCTTGTAGATACCGACTGATATATGATCCCTAATTTTTTCATATTCTTCTTAAATAAATCATTGAAGTATCATCAAGTATATTATCTCCATTTCTAAAAACTTTTAATTCTTCAACCAATTTAAAAATATTCTCTTTTGCTGATAATTTCGAATTCTTTTTTATTAATTCTTTCAAACGATTTTCACCAAAAATTTCATCTTTTTGATTAAATGTTTCTGTGATTCCATCTGAATATAAAATTAATTTATCATCTTTTTCCAACTTTAATCTTTTGATTTCATACACTGTTTTTAAAACACCTAAAACTCGATTATTCTCTTTTGCAGTTTCAATTTTTCCATCAGATTTTAATATGATTGGAGATAGATGACCTGCATTAATAAATTCAAATTCACCTTTACTAGTATCATATATTCCTGCTATCAAAGTCATAAACTCTGAACCAGCATATTTTTTTAATAAAAAATTATTTACTTTATCAAAGATTTCATTTAAAGTAAAATCTCTTTTAATAAGTTCCCTTATTAATGCTCTGATTGCAGAAGCTATGTAGCTACTTCCAAGGCCATGTCCAGTTACATCACCTAGAAAAATTGCAATTTTATTTTCAGATAAATAAAATATATCTACATAATCACCATTTAACTCTAAAGCAGGTGTTGAGAAAAAATCCAAATCGATATCTTTTAATTTTTGATTAAATTTTTCAAAATTTCTATATGAATTTACTGTTTCTTCAATATTAGAAGCAAACTTTAATGTTCTTTCTTGTTTTTTCTTAAGAATATCATTTAATAATAATTGATAATTATGAATAATTAAATCAGCAAATCTTGCACATTCTTGAATAAAACTAATTTCACCAATTGTAAAACTCTTTTTAGTTTTTTTTTCCCCTATTAAGAAAAATGCATCAATACTACCATTCTCTTCAAATCCATACATTGGAAAAGCCAATTGGATTTCTAAATTCTTGAGAAATTTATATACGTCATTTCTAATTCCAGAACCTATTGAAAGACTAGAGGTAATTATAACATCCGTTTCAGATTTTAAGTATTTCCAAATTTCTGACTTTTCTGTTAACCTAAGTAAACTAACTTGTCTCATATTTAGTGAAGGGAATTTTTCGTTAGATACTAGAATAATTACTTGATCAACTTCTAATACTTCATTTATTTTTCTTATAAATTGTCTAAATCCTTTTCTTAAAAAAATAGGTCTAGAAATTAAACTAAAAATTTCTTCTAAAGCTTGATTTAATTTTTTATTATTATCAAAAGTGTATTTTTTAACTAAATATTTTATTCTGTGTTTTACTGAATTCATGATATAAACAGAAACAAAAATCATAAAAACATATAGCGTATCTAAATTTTTTATAGAAAAATTTTCTTTTAAAAAATTAACTCCAGTAAAAAAAATTCCAAAAATTATTGAATAAAATGAAACTAATAAAACCCCAACTAAACTTGAAGCAAAATAAAATTGATCTGGTATTGCCAAATAATTATAACTTGCTAATATGAATAAAACCGGTGAAGCAAAAATTAAAATCAAAATTGGGTAATAAGAATATGTAAAAAAATTTTTTTGAAAAGATAAAACAGGAAGTAAAATACAGAAAAATAAATAAATAGCAAGACTTGCTTTTCTAAGAAAAATATCTGAACTATTCGAATATTTAATTAAATCATAAGACAAAACAAGTATACATACAAATATTGAAAAAAATAAAAAACCAATCCCTAAACTAGATAAATATGAGAAAATTCTCTGACGATCAGATTCTGAATGACCAATATAAGAAAGAGCTAATGAAAATAAAATTTCAGGTATAATCCATTTAAAAGGAACATCTTTACCTTTTAATCTTCTACTTAAATTTAACAATAAAAACCCAAGACATAGCAAAGAAAAATAAAAAAGGAAAAAGTATTCTTCAAAAAGTAACACTAAAAAATTAGAAAATAGAAATGTTGATAATGAATTAAATAGTAAAAACAAATACAAATCAAATTTTCTTAATAAAAAATAAAAAGATGAAACTGCAATACCAATTATCACTAAAAAATAAAACCAAAAATCATTTACAATTTTGTAAAATTTATTTTCATCATAAAAAGAATATTCATCTATTTTAAAATTAATTTCAGGAATTTCTTCAGCAGTTAAAATATTAATTCCAATCAGATGCCTATTTTCAGAATTAGTAAAACCAATATATCCATTTGGATAAGAATAGAAAAATCTTTTTGTGGTTATTGAAGAATAATCAAAATTACCCAACTTAATAAAAAAAACTGTGAATAAAAATAAGCTGATTATTAAATATATACTCTTTTTCATTTTTTTAAATTGATCGTAAAAATTTTAATTTTTTTAAAAAAAATAAATAATTCTTGTGATTTTAATAAATCAACTTTATATCTCCATCCTGAAGAAACTTTACTAATAGTAGAATCATCAAAATCATTAATTTTCAAGTTTCCACCATTTACTAAAAAAGTTAAAACTGGATTGGTCTCTGAAAAACTAGCAATTAAAAATTCATAATTATCTTCAACTGCAGTTTCTTTAAATAGATTTTGAATTTCATTTCTTAAAGATCTAATGTCATATTTTTTTTTATTTGTATTTAAAGAATAAACTCTTCCAAGATTATAAGAGTTTATTACTTCAGAACCAAAAGAATTTTCTTTAATCACAAGTATTAAAAAAAGTTTTAGGAATTCATTCATATTAAAAAATTCTATTATAATATTAGAAGAGTTAGAGTAAGTTTTTATTTCTAAATTATTAAAAGTTGGAATTTTATAATTAAAAATATTTTTTTCTATTTTTCCCGCCACTTCAAATTCTTGGTTATATTTTTTTTGAATAGCAATCTCTGATGAAAGTAAATTATTAAAAATAGCAACCGCAGATTTAGTTGATAAAATTTTTAAGGTGCTTCGTTCTTCATAAGTTGGAGGACTTGGGAAAGCTAGAAAACCAAATAATTTCTCTCGAAAAACAAAAGGTAAAATATAACTAGCATTAAATAAATTAATTTCTTCAACAATTTCTGTATTCGAAAGTAAATCTGATGTAGATATTCCTGTTTTATTGTTTAATAAAATCTGTTCTAATTCTAAAGAGACATCAATTTTAAAACCAGATTTTATTTTTTTTCTTTTCCCTTTTTCATATGAATAAGAGTCGTACATTCTTTCTGTTTTTGAAGTGAGGATAATAATTTTTCCAGAAATATTACCTGACATATTAATCATATCAGGAAATACATGGGAGATTACAGCATTTAAATCAAATTTTCTTCTAGCATTTTTTAAACTAACTAAATCATTAAATATAAATTCTGATAAAAATTTGCTTTTTAGAAAAACTTCAATTGATTCAAAAAAACTTATTAGAACTAACATAGCAAATAAAACTGTAATTATTAAATAAATTTCACTAGAGTAGGATAAATCTAAAGGAAAATAAATTTTTAAAAAATAATACAAACTCACAGATATTAAAAACAATCCTGATTTAGTTGAAGTTTGAATGATTATAGATTTCATTCTATAATTTGTAGCAAAAAATTCTTTAAAATTACTAAAAAATTCACTCATGTTGTATAAAATGCATTTTCCTTAATATATTCTTCAGTAAAATCACATGACCAAAATGTTTTTGTAATATTTCCTGTATTCAGACTGACTTCGATAAAAATAAGTTCATTTGATTTTAAATATTCACTCATTTTTGAAAGAGTATCTTTGTTTGCATTTTTAACTTCAAGTTCACCGATTTTGATTTTTAAACTATCAAAAGGAATTACTTCATCAAAAACTTTTCCAACCGCCATTACAAATCTTCCCCAATTTGGATCTCCCCCATAAATTGCAGTTTTGACTAATGGTGAATTTAGAATAGACTTTCCAATTTTACTTGCTTGCAAATCGGATTTTGCAGCTACAATTTTGAGCTCAATTAATTTTGTTGCACCTTCACCATCCCTAGCAATTTTTTTTGTAAGCTCAATACAGATTTCATCAAGTGCAGTTTGAAAAATCTCTTTTTCAATTTCACCAGCTAAACCATTTGAAAGTAGTGCAACAGTGTCAGAAGTAGAAGTATCAGAATCTATTGTGAGGCAGTGAAAACTTTTATCTACAGAAGATTTTAAAATTGGTTTTAAATCTGAATTTACTGAAATATCTGTCAAAATATAAACAAGCATAGTAGCCATATTTGGCTCAATCATACCTGCACCTTTTGCAATTCCATATATCACACCTTCTCCCAAATTTGTTTTTAATTTGCGAAAAGAAATTTTTTCTTTAGTATCTGTAGTCATAATCGCTTGTGCGACTTGGTCAAGATTTCCTTCTTTTAAATTTTGTTTAACAGATTTACAAGCATTTAAAATTTTATCTATTGGAAGGGGAACACCTATAACTCCGGTGGATGAAGGCAAAATTAAATTATGAGAGATTCCTAAATTTTCACCAAGAACCTGACATGTTTCCAAAGCATCTTTGATTCCTTTTTGTCCATTTGCTACATTTGAATTTTTTGAATTAATAACAATAGCTTGAATTTCACCATTTTTAGAATGATCTTTACCAACAATAATTGGAGCTCCAGGATAATTGTTTTGGGTAAACATTGTTGCTGATTTACAAACTTTTTCTGAATAAATAACAGCAAAATCTAAAGTAGAATCTTTAATACCTATATTTGATGCGTATGAATAAAAACCTTTTGGGAACACATAAGTAGTGTTAAACGATAAACTCATTTTTGTCAATTGGTAAATTAATTTTGAATACAGATCCCTCTGATAGTTTTGATTCAACCCTGATTTTTCCAGAGTGAAGATTTACTATATGCTTGACAATTGAAAGTCCTAGTCCTGTTCCACCTGTTTTACGTGAACGATCGTGATCTATTCTATAAAATCTTTCAAAAATTCTACCAAGATGTATTTCTTCAATTCCAATTCCCTGATCAACTACTTCTAAATTTATTGAATTTTCGAATCTTTCAGCTTTAAAAGTAATATCAGTATTTTCTGGAGAATAATTGGAAGCGTTTTGAACTAAATTCAAAACTAAATGTTCAAATAAAACTAAATCAACAAAAAGTTTTAAATCATCTTGAATTTCTATTTTAAATTTTTGGTTTTTTAATTGAAGAAATCCATCTACTGTAAGTTGAATTTGTTCAATAAAGTCCTTGAGTTCAATCTCTTCGGGCTGAAAAAACGTTTTATGAGATTCCATTTTTGAAATCATAAGCATATCATCTACAATTCTGATCATTCTATCTGAATTTCTTAAGATGGCATCTAAAAATCTTTTTTCATGAGAGTCATTTTTGGGATTAATTTTTTGATGTAAAGTTTCAGCGTAACCTTTTATTGAAGTAATTGGTGTTTTTAATTCATGTGAAGCTGATTGAACAAATTTTTCTTTAAAAATTTGAGTTTCTCTTTCTTCTGTTTTATCAGTTATAATTCCAATAAATAAAATTGGATTTGATTTAAGTGCATAAAATTTCACTTTATAAAATCTTTTTCCAGATTCCAAATGTAGTTTTCCTTCAAAACTAGAATCAATGTGCTGGTTCAAAAAATCGAGCAGCTTTTTATTTTGAACAGAGTCTGAAATATTCATAGCTGAAGAATTTGGGGAAATTAAACTTTTAGGTACAGAAGAATTTTGGAATAGAATTTTTTTATCACTTGAAATTGCAAATACACCTTCTTTTAAGTTTTCCAATAAAAAATTAAATTTTTCCTTTTCTGAATTCAAATCTTTAAACTGGTTTTGTAGTCTTTCACTCATTGAGTTAATTGAGTTTGCAAGATCTGAAAGTTCTTTAGTATTATCAATTGAAATTAAATTTCCAAAATCTCCAGCATTAATCGCCATAGTTTTTTTTTCAATTAGAGAAAGTTTTTCTGTTACATTAGTGGCTAGTTTATAGGAAAGATGAAAAGTTAAAAACAAAGAAAAAATAAAATAGAACATAAATAAAAAAATTTTATAATCACCTGATATAACTCCTTCAGAAAAAAACAAAATGGAACCAGTAAAAGACAAGATTAGTAAAAATATCCAATTGGAAACTAAAACTTGTGAGAAAAAACTACGCATTATTGAATCTATATCCGATACCTCTCACAGTTTCTAATCTTTCTTTTTCTTCAAGCAATTTGTCACGTAGTCTTTTAATATTTACATCAACCGCTCGATCAGTAACATATATATCATGTCCCCAAACTTTATCTAAAAGTTTTTCACGAGTGAATGCGAGCATGGGGTTTGTCATAAATAAATGTAAAATTTTGTATTCAATTAAAGTTAAATCAATTTCTTTTTCTTCTATATACACTTTATGAGCTTTTTCATTTAAGAAAATTTTTCCGATAGTTAGATTACCACCTAACTGCTCTTCTTCGCTTGTTTGTCTTCTTAAAACAGAACGTACTCTTGCCATTAATTCTCTGGGACTAAACGGTTTACGAACATAATCATCTGCTCCTAGTTCAAGCCCAAGAACTGCATCTGTTTCACCCACCTTCGCTGTGACCATAATAATTGGAATATTGGCTTTACTTTTTATTTTTTTACAAAGATCAAGCCCGTTTATTCCTGGAAGCATAATATCTAAAATTATTAAATCAGGTTGATTTTTTTCAATTTTTGGTAAAACTTCAAGACCATTAATAGCTGTCTGAACAAAAAATCCTTCTTCTTCTAAATGAAATCTAATTAACTCTAAAATATCTTCTTCATCATCAACAACTAGAACTTTTAAACCGTTTAAAACTTTTGGCAAGCTTTACCTCTTTTAATTTTTGGGCGAATACCGAGCCAACTTTTTTTTAAAAAAAATCAGAAGGCTAATGTCGAGTTCTTCAAAACTTTGACGACCTTACACATCACTTTTGCAAAAACTATATATAATATAAATTTTCTATATTACAAATAGATTACAATGAATTTAACTTTCAAAATAAGTAAAAAAAAATACTAAATTATTCTTCAATTCATTTTCCCATTGTAAAAAATCAATATATTCAAGCTTTATTTACCGAAAATTTATTTATGAACAGATTCATTTTTACAGCAATTATTTTACTTTTTACATTTGAAATTCATACTGAGAAAACAAAAAGAAATGAAAAACCTGACTTACATAGAATTGTTTTATGGGAAGGTGATATCACTGGAGTTTATAAAGATTCTAGTAAAGTAAAAGTTTATTTAAAACATAATCCTGAATATCTTGGAATTAACTTTAAAGAAATTAAATCAAATATACTTTCTAAAAAAGATTTTGAGATCAGACAAAAAGTTACTAATAAATTAATTGGTTATTTTGTTCCTCAGCAAGTTGAATTAGAAAAAAAAATTGAGAAAAAAAATAAAACTGATTTTGAAGTAATGATTTTTGGGAAATTAGTTCCTCAAAAAAACTCCTTTTTAGAATTAATTTCAAATGATTTTACAATATCTCTTGTTAGATACGAAGAAGCCTATTTAGATCCTTCTGCATTTTTTTCAGATTCTTATATTGGTCCAAAAGAAAAAATGATTTCATTTATAGATAAAAAAGAAATGGTTTTAATCCCTTCAGGATTTTTTATTTATGGGCAGGCTGTTGACGGAGAAAAAGATAATTTTAATCCAAGTATAATAAATCCTGATGAATCAAATATGATGGAGCTTCCATCTTTTTATATTGATAAATATGAAGTAACAAATTCTGAATATGAGAAATTTCTTCGAGAAACAAATACCAAAGCTCCAAGTCATTGGGAAAGTGGAGTCATGCCTGCAGGAAAAGATTCTCATCCAGTTATAAATTTAACTTACCGTGAAGTTGAAAAGTATGCGTCATGGGTTGGAAAACGACTTCCAACTGAATTTGAATGGGAAAAAGCAGCACGAGGTTCAGGTTTTGAAAAAAATTTAAATAGAGACGAAACTTATACTATCAAATTAAAAACAAGAAAATTTCCTTTTGGAAATAAATTTGAAGGTATGTTCTGTAATACTAAAGAATCAAAAATCATGGACACAGTTTCTGTTTACGAACTATCTATCAAAGGAGCAAGCCCTTATGGAGTCATTGGCATGTGCGGTAATGCTCCTGAATGGACAAGTAGTTGGTATTTACCTTATTTAGGACATGAAATAGAAAACTCCTCTTATGGAAAACAATACAAAGTAATTAGAGGAGGAAGTTTTTTTGAAGAAAGAAAAAAAGCGACTACCTATTATAGAAATTTTGGAGGAAATCCAAATTTACAATCTGACAGAAGAGCCGGTTTTAGATTAGTTAAGGATTTGTAAAAGATTTTTCAGAAATTAAATTTAAATTTACACAGGAAAGTTCTGTAAAGCTAACAAACATAAAAGATTTACAATCAATTTCTAAAATTTTTTCATAACAAGATTTTGATAATAATTTCATTTCTTCTGTTTGGTATTTTAACTTTTCATCTAGATTTTGAAGAATTTTATTTTTACAAGATTCAACAGTAAATTCTTTTATCTGTTCATCTGAAAATGTTCTAATAAAACTTTGATTACACTTGATCATCTTTTTACAGATTTTTTCTGATGAAATACTTATAAATTCTTTATATGGATTTAAAGCAGGAAGTTTTTCTTTACAAGAAAAAAGAAATATAAGTATAACTAAAATAGTCTGCACTGGGTTTCTCCTTTTTTATCTAAATAATCTGTCAAAATAGAAATATCCTCTGCTTTCATTGGATTTTTCATTACGTAAGGATTTTTGCCTTTTAAGTTTGGCATTAATTCTTCAATTAATCTATTTGAAATAAATTCCTGAATCGGAATAGACCAAACTCTTTTATAATTTTTTAGGTACCAAATTTGGTATCTTTTAATTACAATCCCATTTTCCATTATTTCTTTTTCTTCAAAATTTTTAACTTCTTCAAACATGAATTTTAAATAAGGAGTAAAAAAAGTAGGGGATTTTACACAAGTATTTTCTTGTATAAAAATTAAAAAATAATTTTTTCCAACTTCTAATTTGTTCCAATGATTGTATTGATTTTTTTGTAAAATATTTATAGAAGGAACAAATTTTTGACTTTCTTCATACCAGGATAAAATTGCAGCATCTTGGTATCTATTAGCAATTGTATTTGCATTTTTATCAATTTGATACTTTAAAGTTTTTAAATTTTCTGATATTTCTTTAAAGCCTCTATCTCTATATCCTGGAATAAAATGAGAATCTAATTTGATTTTAAAAAAAGATATAATTTCAACAGAATAAAAACTATATAAATTTAAAATTAAAACAGGAAGAAGTCCCCATCTCATCAAATTGGAATAAATTTTATCTTCAAAAATTTTATCTTTTGAAATTAAAATTGATAAACCAAGATAACTAGGAAATAACCAATTGCCTTGGATTTCTTTAATTAATGATAAACACAAAAAGAATATTGGTAAAAATAAGGAAATCAAAATTAGAAAAATTTCTGTTGAATCAAATTGTGAATTTTTCTTGAACTCAATCAATTTTTTTATTCCCAAATAAATTAACCCAATAAACCAAAATGGGGAAATTGCTAAACTTTGTGCGACTAAAAAAGGGATTAAATTGTTTTTTTTATAATTCGCACCACCTGAAGAACGTAAATTTAAAATTGCATCCACATTTTCCCAATTATGTTGAACATTCCAATAAATCAATGGTGCGATAAGTAGAAAAGCAATACCAAAAGCAATATAGAAATGTATGTTTCGAAATAAAAAACGTTCTTTGGAAATAATCGCCCATAAAATTAATACTATTGCAAAAAATACCATAGTATGTTTTGATAATGCACCTAAACTTAGAGAAATAAACAATAAATAAATAAAAATATTCTTCTTCGTTTTGAGATAAGAAATTATAAAAAAAATTGCACTAGCCCAAAAAATATGTAATACAGTATCATGAAGAATAAATATAGAACCTCCAAAAAAAGCAGGAACTAAAATTAAAAAAATAAGAAGTCTTTTTTTTTCAGTATTAGTATATTCTAATATACTAATACTTTTATAAATTAAAAATAAACAAATTATAAATCCTGAAAAAGAAGCTAACCTTAAAGCAAAAATATTATTTCCAAAAACACTTGTGAATAATTTTATATAATAAGCAGTACCAGGACCTTGGTCATAATAAGATAAATCTAAATTTCTTGACCATTCCCAATAATAAGCTTCATCAGGAATAAGCCCAACACCTAAAGAATAAAAAAATTTATATACTAAAAATAATCCAGTTAAAGTTAGAAATAAATTCATATACAATTCTTATTTTGCTTTTTTCTTAGTTAAAGTTCGTTTGATTACAACTAGATTTTCTTTTCGGTTATCTAAAGTGTTTCCATTTTTATGCTTAACAGCAATATTCGGAAGTTTTACATTCATAATAAAACGATGCATATAAACTTTAGTACCTTTTAAACTTTTATCATCAGTTTTTAATTTTGTTCTCATCGCATAAACTTTTGTACGTTCAGCATTTTCATTTAAATACCAATTGTATTTTGATAATTTTTCAAAATCATCATTATCCACAATTGCAAGTTTTCCTCTAGACAAAGATATTTTTTTCATTCTGTTTTGCTCCCAGCAATATTTTTATAGTATTTGTTTTTTACATAATAATACCAAGCATTTTCACTTTCTTCTGAAATTCGATATGATAAATTTTTTAACATTCTAGTTATTGCTTGTTCTTCAGATTCTTTATAACCAAGTTGAGTTGAAAAATAAGCACGTTGTAAGATTTCATCCCTCTCTAAACTGATTTTTTCATCAGTTCCAACTTCCTGTATTTCATATTTAACAATTACAGAAATTTCAGAGCTAATATGTTGCCCATAATTATCCATTAAATTACCAACTTTTTGATAATGAGTAACTGTTCCGTAAAGTCTGAACTTTGCTTCAGCTTTATTTCTTGTTTGTATAAATCTTCCTCTTCTATCGATTTCAGATTTTAATTGAGAAGTGAGGATTATATGAACTGGTTCACCATAGGAATCATTTTGAAAATTTTGAATATAAATTTTGCGAAAACTGTCGTCGATCAGCACATTATTTACTTTTGGGGGTCTACCAGGTTCTTTTATAAGATAGGAACAGTATAATAACTGCACAAGAAAAATAAATAGATAACGCACTAATCAACAAGTTTAAGATGAAATCATTTTGTAAATTAAATTTTAATAATACTTGAATTTTTTAGAATCAATCAAAAATTAAGTTTAAGACTAATGAAAGGATTTTTTAATGGACTCAAATAGTTTTAATAAAAGATATTTTGAAGAATCAAAAAGGAATGATAAATTTTTTATTTACCTTTTTGCAGCACATATTCCAATTTCTTGTCTTTTAACAATTGGTTATGGAACTCTGACGCTTGTTTTGTTAAGTTCAGTTTTAAATTTTATTTTGGCATTATTTTTATATTTATTTTTTGCTGGTTCAAAAATTTCAAGAAGAGGATTTGCTTTTGTTGGATTAACATTTTCAACAATTTTTATTACTGCTCAACTTGGACGAATTGAAATGCACTTTCATGTTTTTAGTGTTTTAGCTTTTTTTCTCGTATATAAGGATTATTGGACAATAGTAGTTGCAGCAGCTTCAATAGCTGTTCAACATGGGCTGTTTAACTTATTTCAACAGCTTAATTTAAAAATTTTAGATACACCTATAATGGCATTTAATTATGGCCATGGCTGGGACATAGTTATTCTTCATGCTGCTTTTGTGATTTTTGAAAGTGCAGTATTAATTTATTATTCAAAAAAATTACGATCACAAGCTGAACAAATTGATTTATTTGAAAAATTAGAAAAAATTTTGAATAATAACAAAGAAGTGATTATTAATCTTCAAGAATCTACAAAAAAAACCACAACAGCAATTATAACACTGAATTCAAGTTCAGGTTTAATTTCCGATTCCGCAATTAAACAAGCATCTTCAATGGAAGAATTATTCAGTACAGTTACACAGTTTTCTAATTTAGTTGAAGAAGTAAAAAATTCTTCATTAGAACAGTTTTCTAAAACAAAAACTTTAAATAAATTAACTGATGAATTTATAGATGACAACCAAGTTTTGAATCAGAAAATTATTATTTCCACAAAATTAATTGAAGGTTCTACAAAAGATGTAATTGGAGCTGAAAATTCACTTTCTGAAATGAACTCAGTATTATTTGAAATTGACAAAACTTATTCCAATATGAAAAATATTATGAATTCAATTCATGAGATTGCAGATAGGGTAAATTTATTATCTTTAAACGCTTCAATTGAAGCTGCAAGAGCAGGAGAATTTGGAAGAGGTTTTGCTATAGTTGCTTCAGAAGTTTCAAAATTAGCAGATCAAACATCTAGCAGTATTAAAGAGTCTGATTCTTTAATGAAGGAAATTAAAAAGCAACTAAACATTTTTGCAGAAGTGATTAAAAAAAGCTCTATGGGAATAAAAACTATACTTGAAAAATTTAATCATATTGGTTCTGGAGTAACTGAATTTTCTGAAATTTCACAAAAGCAACTATACAAATTTGAAAAACTAGTAAAAGAAATCTCTTCAATTAAAGTTGATTCTGAAAATATTAAAACAAACACTGAATCACAAAAACTTTCAATTAATGAAGTTATAATTGCATTAGAATCCATCAATGAAAATACACAATTTTTTTCAGATAGCTCAAATGAACTTCACCAAGTTAGTATTGAGGCTCAAAATATTATAAAAGAATTAAATTCATCTGTTAATAGTTTAAATGAAACTTTAAAAAATGACTAAAAAAATTTTTATCTTTTTAGTTTCAGTTATAGTTTTTATAGTATTATTTTTTTATTTAGATAAAAATAATACTTATGGTTTTTTGGTAAATAATTCTGAATTAGAATCTATTTTTAAGAATCAAAATGAGTTTAATAAAAAATTTCTTTTTATTTATTTCGGTTATTTGAAGTGTAAAACTTTTTGTCCAAGTTCAATTGGTTTAATGAAACAAGTTTCTGATAAAATAAAATCAGATGAAATCAAATTTATTTTTGTTTCAATTGATAAAGAAAATGATTCAAAAGAAAAATTAGATGAGTATAAAAAAAATTTTGATAAAAGGTTTTATTTTTATTCATCTGAAGAACTAATATCGATTAAATTGATAAAAACTTTCAAAATTCAATTTTCAAAAAACTTATTCGAGAAAGATTTATCTCATCATTCAAGTAACTTATTTTTTTTAAACAAAGATAAAACTAAATATTTAATTTATCCATCAAATTATACAGAAATATCAAAAATAATTAATGATAAAAATTTATTCTAATTATCTAGTATTAGTTGAAGAGCTAGATGAACTTCTTGAATTAGTAGTTGTGCTACATCCAAGATAACAATTATTATTCAATGTTTGACAAAATAATACATTAGGAAGTTGATTAGATTGTGTTGATGTAAATGCTCCATATGAACATAATAAAAATTGATCTGAGCATTTTTTTCTACATTCTTGAGCGGTCTCACCACCACAAAATTGGATTAGCAGGATTAGAAAAAAAATTGAATATTTCATATATCTTAGATTTAAAAAATTTATTTTATTAGCAATATAATTTTATTTTAATTTTTACAAAAAAATACTAATTAAAACTTAAATGTAAAAATAGCTTGCATTTTTATAGTGAGATAAATACTATACTGAAAACAAATTTATAACAGGTGATATGATACAAACTTTTTTAATTATTGATAAAGTAGAACAAGAAGCAAATGACATTTCTGAGTTTTTATCCGGTTACAAATATAAAATTGTGAAGTTACATGATTTAAAAAAAGGTCTTGAAATGGCTAAATCAGCTTTACCTGATTTAATAATTTTAGGAATTGAATCAGATGATCGAGAATCAATAGCTGCAGTTCAAAATTTAAAAAGGGATCCAATTACAAAGGAGATTCCAATTATCCCCACGATTCGTTCTAATGATAGAACATTATTGGAATTTATTCGTAAATTAGGTATTCATGATTATTTTGTAAAACCAGTTAATAAAATGAAACTTATTGAAAAAATAAAAAGTTCTTTAATTCAAGCAAGAGAGCAAAAAAAAGATAATATTTTATTTCGCAAAAATCATATTGTAGTTGAGACACCAACAGATTCAATAACAATAATTGCTTTTAAATCTGGTATGAAATATGTTCTTCCTGAAATAAGAAATATCTTTAGTCCAGAATTTTTAAAAAGTATTGCTCCAAAAAATGTCAGTTTAGATATCCGAGATATTCAAGAAATGGTTCTGGATGAATTAAAAATTCTAGAAAAAGTAGTTTCTGTTTTTGGAGCAAAAAAGATTTCGATTATTGCTGGAAAACATTTAGGTTATATCATTGCTTCTTCTGAACTAGAAGAAAAAGTAAATTTATTTTTATCTCTTGAGGACTATGTTTCTTATTTAAAGAAAGGTTGAAAAATTTTTTATTTTTAGATGTCGGAGACACAATTTTATTTTTAAAAGAAAATCCTGGAAAAATCTATTTTAGAATATTAGAAAAATACAATATTATTTCCACAAATTTAAATCTTGAAATAAAAAATCAATACTTTAAAGAAGCTTGGAATGAACAAAATAAAAATCTTCCTCCAAATAATAAAGATCGTTACGCTCATCATAAAAATGGGAATCGTGGATTTTGGAAAGATTTGATTCAAAGTTTTACAAAAAAGACAGATTCTACATCAATTATCACTGAAGAAATCTTTGATGAAATTTTTTCAATTTTTGATGATCCAAATACTTGGAAGCTAGAAGAAAATTTTTTTGATTTAGTCGAGTTTGCAAATGAAAATAAAATTAATCTAGGTCTAATTTCAAATTGGGATTTAAGACTTCGAAAATTATTGGAAGATTTGAATATAGCAAAATACTTTAAAGTGATTTTAATTTCATCTGAATTTGGTTTTGAAAAACCTTCACTAAAAATTTTTGAAGAAGGAATAAATTCAACAAAACATCTTTCTATTCAAAATTATTTTTATTATGGTGATAAAATCGATTTGGATTATTATCCTCCAAGAGTTTTAGGTTATAAATCTTTTTTGAGATCAAAACCAGTAGAGGGAATTGAAACAGCTGAAAATTTAAAAGAGCTAATTTCTATTTTAGAAAAAAAATTTTTAGTTTAGCATAAAATTCAATTCTGTAAAGGCTTGGCGAATCATTCCTTTGGAATGACCGAGCTTTTCGCTACTTCCTAGGGGCTTTTTAAAAAGAAGTCACTAGATGATTTAAACGCAGTTGTTTCAATAAAAAAACCCAGTTTATACGGGATTTTCACTAAGTAACCTTCGTGAAAATTACATTGAAGTGTTTTTTGGCACAGCCCCTAGGAAACGCTTCAATCTCTTTCGCTCGTAAATAAAAACTTTACTTAAATCTTAGCGAATTGTTTTAGAAATCTCAAATTTCCAGAATGTAAATATCGAATATCGTTAATTCCATAACGCATCATGACTAGTCTGTCTAGTCCGAGTCCAAATGCAAAACCCTGCCATTCTTTTGGATCGTGTCCAGCATCTCGAATCACATTTGGATGAACAAGTCCACAAGGAAGAAGCTCCACCCAACCAGAATGTTTACAAACTGCACAACCTTTTCCGTTGCAAACCATACACTGGATGTCTAATTCAAAACCAGGCTCAACAAATGGAAAATATCCCGGACGAAGACGAACTGTAACTTCTTTTTTAAAAATTTCTGAAAGCAAAACTTTCATTGTATAAATTAAATTGGAAGTAGAAACTTTTTTATCTAGAACCATTCCTTCAATTTGGTAAAATGTATTTTCATGAGAAGCATCCACTTCTTCATAACGAAACACACGACCCGGTGCAATAATCTTAAATGGAGGTTTTAAAATTTTTAATGCACGAACTTGAATTGCAGAAGTATGTGTGCGTAGTAAATTTCCATCTTCTGTATAAAATGTATCTTGCATGTCACGAGCTGGATGATCTGCGGAAAAATTTAATGCTTCAAAATTATTAAAATCAGTTTCCACTTCTGGACCATCCATAATTTCAAAACCCATGGATACAAAAATATCTTCCACTTCATATTGGATTTTTGTTACAGGATGTAAACTTCCAAATTCTTGCTCTTTAGTGGGTTTAAGCACATCAAATTTTTGTTTTTTTAGCTCTACTTCATAAAATGCTTTTTTGAGATTTTGTTTTACTTCTGTTACAAAGTTTTCTATTTCTTTAGAAATTTCATTAGCTCTTGCACCAACAGTTTTTTTTTCTTCTACTGAAAGAGTTGCAAGACCTTTTAAAACTGCTGTGAGTTTACCTTTTTTTCCAATAAACAAATTTTTGTTAGTATCCAAATCTTGTTCAGTTTTGGATGAAGATAAAACTTCTTTTGATTCTTTTAGAATTTCTTCTAATTCGTTTGTTATGCTCATCGTTCGCTCACCATTGAAATTAATTTTGGATAAATCCCACCAAATGCTCCATTAGACATTGCTAATATACAAATTTTTTCTTTTGAAAATGGAGTTAATTCTTTTTTGAGTTTTGTCAAAAGTTCATTTGGGTCTTTTGCATAAAGAGAAGTTTTTACTTTGGATAATTTTTTTGTATCCAAAACTAATTTTTTTACATTTAATCTATTTTTTTTATCAACTTTGTTTAAGTTAAAAATTTCAGTAATGATAACTAAATCAGATTTTTTAAAACTTCCAGAAAATTCTTTTTGGAAAACATTTCTATGTGAAGTTGCTGATCTTGGTTCAAATAGTGAAATTAATTTTTCAGTTTTGTATTTCATTTTGATAGCTGAAATTGTTTCTTCAATTGCAACAGGATGATGAGCAAAATCTTCAATGATAACAGATTTTTCATCTTCATATAAAACTTCTTGTCGTCTTTTTACTCCGGGAAAAGTTTCAATTCCATAAAGAATTTCTTCATCAGTGAGACCTATTTCTTTACAAATTCGATATGCAACTTCTGAATTTCTGAGATTATGTTGTCCAAGTAAATTTGTATCCAAAACTTTTTTTCTAAATTTAGAAAATGCTGAATCATTTTTAATTTCTAAATAAGAATTTTTTTGACTTATATCATATTCTTCTTTTGGTGCATGAGAAAAATTTTCTAAAATCTCGGAAAGATTTTTTGAATTTTTATAATAAAAAATTTTTCCTTTTGAAGGAACTAAATTCAAAAGTCTTTTGAACATAATTTTAATTGCATCAATGTCTTTAAAAATATCTGCATGATCAAAATCAAGTGAAGTCAGTGCTAAATAAAAAGGTCTATAGTGTAAAAATTTTGAAGATTTATCAAAAAAAGCTGAATCATATTCATCACCTTCTATAACAAAATAATCTCCAGTTCCAAGTTCAAATCCAGCATTTCCATCTTTTCTAATTCCACCGACAAATAGTCCTGGGTTAAATCCTGCTGATTTTAAAATATGATGAATTAAAAAACTGGTTGTGGTTTTGCCATGAGTTCCAGCAACCACAATTACTTTTTTTTGTTTTAAGAAAAAATGACTAATAGCAGCAGACATACTCATATAATCGATTCCACGATTTAAAACTGCTTCCACTTCAGGATTTCCTCTTGAAATTGCGTTTCCAATAATTACTAAATCTGGGCTTCCCAAATTTTCTTCGTTAAAACCTTCATAAGTAATAAGTCCCCACTCTTGTAATTTGTCTGACATCGGTGGGTATAATTTTTGGTCTGAGCCAGAAACATAATGTCCTGCTTCTTTTAACATATAAGCCAAATTGCCCATAGCAATTCCGCCAATACCAATCATGTAAATTTTTAATCTTTGTTTCATCTGATCACTTTAAATATAAATAAAAATAGGGAACTGAGTAATAATAGAAAAATAAAAATATAAGAAATAAAAACCAAAATTTGTTTTAAAGTAAAATTTAATAATTTGCTTAAAGACAAATAAGATAATTGTATGGAATAAATAAAGGATATAAATATTAGAAAAAAATTAAATGGTTTTGGTAAAAAATAAAATAATGCTGACGCTGAAAAAGGTAAAAATGATAATAAAAAAATATCTTTGTTTTCGATTTCGTTTAAATCTGTGTCACCAGCTCTTAGTTTAGAAAGTAAAATATCAATATGAAAAATAAAAAATAAAACACCTAAGAAAAAAATTGTCCCCGATAAAATTCCATCTAGTAATTTTATTTCATTTGGATAAAATTTATTTACTGCGTACACAAAAATTAAATTATAAATTAATTTGAATAAAGGTGCAAATAGAATCAAACTAAAATGAATTTTGAATATACCAAGTCTAGAAATATAATTTTCATTTAAAAATAATTCAAATGCTTCACCTGGAGATTCAAAAATATTTCTTAAGACTCTGACTTCTTTAGTTTCCATTTCCAAAAACTATAATTCTAAAAAGGGGAACTTTGTCCAGTAGATAGAGATTAGAACAAGGATTCAAAACAAATGAAATTTTTATCTATTTGAAATAAAGATATTTAATTTTAAGGGCGAATTTTTTTCCAAGTGACAGATACAAATAGACAGCTGGTGGCTACCAGCTGGACAGTGGGTTTCAACCCAATGTCTGAATTAAACTATTGCTTGGAAAAAAACCGTGCTTTCCGCTACTTCCTAGACAGTGGGTCAAGACCCACTTTCTAGGAAACGCTACAATCACTTTCACTTCGTGTTGAAAAATACTCTTGTTTAACGATAGTATTTTTTTAATTTATCGTTAAGTAATTATAATAATTTTGCAATTTCAGAACATTTAATTAGCCAATCTTTTCTTTGTTGCTCAGTTAAATGTTTTAAACCAGAACGATAAAATCTTTTTACATGTTTAAAGCCTGCATAACGAAACAAACCAAATTTAATTGCAAGCCAACCAGGATCAAATAGTGCAACTAAAAATGGTGCATCCAAAGTATAAAAACAAGAAATTTTTTTATCTTTCATCAAACCAATTGGAAAAAGAGAGCCTTTTTTTGTACCTTTAAAACTGTACACAAAATCAGAAGCAATTACTCTATCAATAAAGCCTTTTAGAATTGCTGGAAAACCATGCCACCAAACTGGATAGATAAAAACCAAATGGTCTGCTTCTTCAATCATCTTTCTATAAACTGTTGTTTCAGGGTCGATATGTAAATCTCTTCTTCTATGTTCATTATCTACTAAAAGCACAGGATTTAATTTTTCTTTGTAAAGATCTAACACATTTACTTTTACATTTCTTGTATTTAGTGAATTTAGAATTGATTCCAAAACAGCTTTTGTATAGCTCTTTGGATTTGAATGGGAGTAGATTAAAAGATAATTCATATTTACTACTTAAATTCTCAACTGAAAAATACAAATCTATTTTAAAGTATTAATTTTGAATTCTATTTTCTTTTTTATTACAGCCAAGCCCGCGAAACGGGATTGAAGCGTTTCTTCTAATAACGTGAGACTTAAGTCTCACGTTATTAGAAGAAGTAGCGAAAAGCCCGGTTTTGTTTGATAAGGACTTATTGCTTAAGTCCTTACCAAACAAAATTCGCCCAAAGAGTCTTCGAATAGCTCAGGGCATTTCAGGAGTGATCGCCACCTAACTTTGATTAAGCGAATAGACCTTCTATACTTAAATATCTTTCTCCAGTGTCATAGCAGAAAGTTAAAACTTTTGCACCTTCAGGAATTTCTGGAAGTTTTTTGCTTACTGCAGCTAAACTTGCACCCGAAGAAACTCCTAGAAAAATTCCTTCTTCTTTTGCAGACTTTACAGCAAATTCAAATGCTTCTTCTTTTGTGATTTGAATTACTCCATCAAGTAGCTTTGTATCTAAGTTTTTTGGAATAAAACCTGCCCCTATTCCTTGGATTGGATGTGGACCTGGTTTTGGTGGTTCGTTCGCTAGTGTTGCAGTAATAACTGGACTTGCTGCTGGTTCAACAGCAAATACTTTGAGGTTTGGAAATTTTTCTTTTAAAACCTTTGCAACTCCAGTGATATGACCACCAGTTCCAACACCAGTGATGATATAATCTAAACCATCACCAAAATCTGCTAAAATTTCTTTTGCTGTTGTGTCGATATGCACTTGAATGTTTGCTTCGTTTTCAAATTGTTGTGGCATCCAAGCATTTGGTCTTTCAGCAACCATTTGTTTTGCTTTTTCAATTGCACCTGGCATACCTTTTTCTCTTGGAGTGAGTTCAAAACTTGCTCCATATGCAGACATCAATCTTCTTCTTTCGATACTCATTGATTCTGGCATAACTAAAATTAAAGGATAACCTTTTACAGCGGCAACCATTGCAAGTCCAACACCAGTGTTACCTGAAGTTGGTTCAATGATGATAGAATCTTTTTTTAGTATTCCTTTTTTTTCTGCGTCTTCAATCATTGCAAGAGCAATTCTATCTTTTATGCTTCCGCCAGGATTTGCTTTTTCTAATTTTACATATACATTTGCTTTGTTTCCATAAATTTTGTTTAATTTTACATGGGGTGTATTTCCGATTGTGTCTAACACTGAATTAAATTTCATCTTGCTCTCCTAAAACTATTTCCAATATTTTAGACCTACTTTTTTTGGTCAAGAATTATCCAATAAATTGGAAAATATGCCAAAATAACAGAAAAAGAAAATTTTGATAGTTATGCAATTATGAATTATGACTTTTTTTTAGAAATCTTTTTTAAACAATTATTCTTATCTTCTGATTCTAGATTGATATTATTTTGTAGCAATTCAAAAAAAAGTTACAAAGAAAAATATTATGTCGATAAACAAACAGAGGGTATTATGCAAAACATTGACTATTCCAGAAAATTAAAACCTTATCGTTCTAGCTCAGAACCAAAACCAACGAAAAGCCAATATAAAAAAAAACAGTCAATATTTAATTTATTTCAACAAAATTCTGGTGGAATTTCTTTCTTATATCTTTTGATTGGAGCTTCATTGCTTTTTACATCTGGCCTTGTAATTGGAATGAGAATTGACCAAAAAGAAAACCAATTTTCTGAAAACGAAAATCAATCAATTAGAAATCTTGGTAAATTATCACCTGAAGAATCTGGTGAAGAAGAAATCACTGCCCCAAAGAAAAAAGATGGAACTGAAAACAAAGCAGAATTTACTGATAGTTTCTCTATTGATCAAAATACTCAAAAAAGTACTAAATCCAATTTTCCAATTAGTAAAGATTTAAAATATCCCCCAAAATTAAACCAAGTTAATTATATTATTCAACTTGGAACTTTTTCAAAAGATGAAGCAAATAAATGGGCATCTATTTTAATTAAAGAAAAACAAGAATACCAAGGTAGATTTTTTAGAACTAGTTCAGGTAAATTGTATTTAGGATATTATTATACTTTAAAAGATGCGAACCTTAGTTTAAAATCTCTAAAAAAATTAAAAGATGGTGCTTTTGAAGAATCATCTTTAAAAAAAGTAGAATTTTAGGCTTTATTTGAAAAATTGCTTGACAAATCGAATTTTTTCATGTTAAAATTTAATCAGTTTTACGGATTAATATAAAAAATTATTCTATCGGAGTTAGTTATTTCTGCAGTTGAATTTAAAGTCGGTGATTATGTAGTTTATCCAATGCACGGTGTTGGAGCAATTACTGAGGTAAGTAAGAAAACCATTCTTGGAAAAAAAATGGATTGTTATAGTCTTGAGATACAATCTTCAAAAATGAAAGTAATGATTCCAGTTGACAAAGCCAAACAAGTTGGCATTAGAGGAATCATTCCCAAAAAAGACATTAAGAAAGTTTTAAACCTTCTCATGAAAGATGAGATGGATACTGAAGAAGACTGGAAAATTCGTTACCAAAATAATATGAACAAAATTAAATCGGGTTCGATTTATGAAGTTGCAGATGTTTGCAGGAATTTATATAGAAGGGCAAATGGAAAAGAACTTTCCATTATGGAAAGAAAACTTTATGAAAGTGCTTACAATTTAGTGAAAACTGAAATTGCTTTGAGCAAAGGTGTACCAGCAGAAGAAGCCGGCAACATTGTTTCAGATATTCTGTCTAGTACTTTTCAACCACTTCCCCAACCTGTTAAGCAGCAACCTCCAGTAGAAGAAAAAGAAGAATAATTCAGTAAAACTCAAATATATTTTTTTTAGGATTTGAGTATGCTTCATGTATATCGTATTTTATTCGCAATCTCGATTTCCATTATCAGTTTTGGATTATTAACCCAGAACTCAAATAATTATCAAATGCCTTCTGTTTATGCAGTTGTAGTATTTTGTTTAACCCTATTTGCAATTTATTTAGGTTCAAAACTTTTTCCAGTCCCAAATGCTGAAGCTGGATTTTGTATAGGACTTGGAATTTTAGTTGGTCTTGGAATTATTAGAACTTTTTCTGGTGTTTGGGCAGAGCAAAAAATTGCTGGTTTAGATTTAATTCTTTATCTAATGGCTGGTTATATAGGCGCAAGAGTAGGTTATGTATTTTCGAAAAAACCGGGTCTTGCAATTTTTGGTGGAAGTGGAGAA
Source organism: Leptospirales bacterium (assembly GCA_013297885.1). Taxonomy (GTDB): domain Bacteria; phylum Spirochaetota; class Leptospiria; order Leptospirales; family Leptospiraceae; genus UBA2033. Next base: position 41,479 of record JAAFIR010000010.1, read on the forward strand.
GGTGGCAGACCCATTTCTTTTGGCGGCAAACCAGAAGAAAATCGTGAAAAAATTCTAGACACATCAGTTGTAATTGATGGAAGAATTCTAGACATTGCTGACACCCATTTTATTGATGGACCTTTAATTTTGCCAAACTTTGTGCTTCGTGAAATTCAATTAATTAGTGATTCTTCTGACCCAATCAAAAGGGCTAGAGGAAGACGTGGGCTTGACATGTTGAACAAACTCCAACGCAAAGGCTCCATTGAAGTTAAGATTACCTACACAGATTACACAGACACCCGTGAAGTTGACGCGAAGTTGATTAAACTCGCTCGTGACACTGGTGGAAAAATTGTAACAAATGATTTTAACTTAAATAAAGTTGCTGAACTTCAAGGTGTAAAAGTTTTAAACTTAAACAATCTTGCCAACGCTTTAAAACCAGTTGTTTTACCAGGTGAAGAAATTGCAATTCAAGTTATCAAAGAAGGCAAAGACGAAAACCAGGGAATAGGATATTTAGAAGATGGCACAATGGTTGTTATTGAAAACGGAGGGCATTTGGTTGGTAAAGATGTTAAAGTTTCTGTTACTTCAATCATTCAAACTGCTGCTGGAAAAATGATTTTTACAAAAGCAATTAAATAATATTTAGGGCAAATTTTTTCACCTAACCCAATTTTGTTTGAATTGAATAATATTACACTGCTGTCCCTTCCTGTTAGGGAAGGGAAAGAGGGTTAGGTAAAAAAAACGGGCTTTTCGCTACAATCTTTTGCATCTTTTGCAATCAATTTTCTTATAAATCCTTAATCAAAAAATTGCAAAAGTATTTTCGCTTCAATCCCTTTTGCTCCTTTTTGAGAAACTTTAATTTAACATTCAATCCTATTTGATTTTTGCTTGCGGAAAGTTTTGAATTTTGAATCCTTGAATATGGTCTCCCAAGAGATACTACTTTATAAGCTAGGTTTAAATGGACTTAAATACAGAACTTTATCCAATAGATTTTTCCGATGAAGAAATTGATGTTTTAAAAAATCAATCTATCATAATTAAAACTGTACAAAAAAAAATCACAACTTCTAAAGTTCAAAAAGATGGTTTTTTTTATATTAAATTTACTGTGAAAGAAATTAAAGATCTCAATCAAAGTTTAGCTTCGATACTAAATAAAGGTACAGAAGATGAGGATGTTATCAGTGAAATCATAGATAGATTAGATTCCACTTTAAAAAATACTATGGGATATCCTATTGTAGAATAAATCCTAAAATTTACTAATCATTCTTTGTTTAAATTCAATACTAATATCATCAATTGCTAAAATTAAATCTTTTTTGTTAGGTAAATCCGCTTGAATTAAAAAACCAACAAATTTTGTTTTTGTTTTTTTTAAATGTGAATAATCTTTTTGGGAAATAATATCTGGAAGCGAAATTTTTAGTTTTTTCCAACCTTCTTTTTTAAAATCTGTAATCAAAATCTTATGACGTTGAAATTTAGTATCATCAAAATAAAAATAAATTTCACCTCGAGAGGAATTTGAATATATTAAAAATTCAAAACTGAGAATATAATCTTCAAATAAATAAGGTTCTTTAAAAATTAGTTCCATTGGAATTTTGGAGTTGATGGATTTTATTTGAATTAACAAACTTTTTTCATTTTTTGCATCTGGAGAAATAATTTGATTTGAAATTGAAACTTTTAGATCATTTTGTTTGTTAGAATGAATTTGAAAATCAGATATAGAAAAGTTTTTTGTTTCAAAATCTTCAACTATTTTGTTACTTATTTCTAAATCATTAGAGGATAAAAAAAGAACGAATAGTAAAAAAAAAATAAACATGATTTATTCTAATATACTAATATTAAAAATTCAACCAAAAAATTAAAATCTCAAAATTTCTAAATATTCTTTGATAGTTGGTTCTAGACCTTTTAATAAAGATTTAGATATTAGTCTATGTCCAATTGAAACTTCTTTTAACCCTGATAGTTTATGAAATAATTTTAAATTGTTTGTATCTAAATCATGTCCTGCATTAATTTCTAATTTTGCTTTGAGTGCTGATCTCGCTGCTTCTTCATATTTTAAAAAAGATTCAATACCTTTTCCATTTTCAAAATCATTAGCAAATGGACCTGTATATAATTCAATTCTATCAGCACCAATATCATTTGCAATAGGAAAATTTTGGTGAGTAGTTTCTAAAAACAATGCAACTCGAATTCCAACATCTTTTAGCTTTTTTATAATAGGTTTTAATTTTTTTTGATCTCGTTTTAAATCAAATCCATGATCTGAAGTAATTTCGCCTTGCTTCACTGGAACTAGAGTTGCTTGGTCAGGTCTTAATTCCAAAACTATATCTAAAAATCTTTTATCAGGAGCACCTTCAATATTGTATTCAATAAACTTTTTATTTTTTTTATTGTATTTCCTGATTAAATTGGATAAATCAATTGTATCTTTTTTAGTAATATGTCTTTCATCAGAACGTGGATGTACAGTAATTCCTTGAACTCCTGAGTTCATAATTATTTCAGTGTATTCAATTAAATTTGGAATATCACCACCTCTTGAATTTCTGAGAGTAGCAATTTTATTTACATTTACGGAAAGTGAAATCATAAAAATCCTTTGCTTTTTATTAATTCTTAAAACACTATGCGAAAGTGATTAGCGAAAAGTTTGGTTTTTGTTTTAGCAAAAAATTTGGCCAAAAAAAATTATTTCTTTATTTCTTTTTGGTCTTTAACTTCTTTAGTTGACTTAGTTGGGGTTAGAGTTTCAAGTTCATCTTCAGAAGTTTTTTTTACTACATCAAATTTACAAAGTTTCATATAGTCTGCTTTTTCATTTTCTTTTAAAACAATTCCGTTTGAAATAAACTTGATTGTTTTCTTTTCTACACGTTTGAATTGATTAGAATCTTTTCCATAGGACAAATCTGCAAATCTAAGCATATGACAATTTTTATTAAACTTATTATCATTTAACATCGCTTCTTTTCTATATTTAATAGCTAACCTTTCTTCAGACTCATAACAAATTGCTAATAGTTTATGTGGTTCAGCTTCTTTAGAATATTGTTCACCAAGTCCAATATACATAGCTAAAACTTCAGCAGCTTGGTTATAATTTTTTAATCGAATTTGGTGTTTTGTATATTCACGATAGATACTTGCTTTGAGATCTATAAAAACTGGAGAAGTTATTGTAGCTGGGTTTTCAATTTTATCGAGTGCATGCATTGCTTTAACTAATTCAACAACAGATTTTTTTCTTCCATCTAGTGATAGCCTTCTGTATTCTTTTTCTTGATTAGATTCACGAGCTTTTTTTTGCCATTCAAATTTATCTTTTGTTTTGGCTTCTTTTTCTTTTTGGTCTTCTTCTTTTTTTTCTTTAATTAGCTTTTCGGTTTGTTTAAATTCAGTAAGTGAGGAATTAAAAAAATTTCTTGCCTCTTCCAATCTCATTTTGGTGTTTTCTTCACTGAGTTCGTCAATGATTTTGATATCTTGAAATGCTTCTACTTCATCTGATTCTTTTCCCCAAGAACCTTCAGCTTTTTTTGGATCTTGTAGGATTAATTCAATCTTGTCGTCTTGTTTTGTCTCAGAAAAAAGAATTATGGTTAATAAAAAAAAATAAAAAAATGACTTCATAGAATTAATATCGGAAAACTTAATTTTTTACTTAATCCTCTATTTAAAAAGTTTCTCGGTAGATTAATCATTTAAACAGATTAAAAAAAGAAGCTTGATTTTCTAAAAAAACTACAACCACCTTTTTTTGAGGTTTTGTCACATTAACAAGACTAACTTTGGTATTTGAGCAATTTGCTCATAATCCCTATCTAAGATTTTTTTTAAAAAGCAAAAATTTTAGAAATCATATCACTGTATTCTGTAATTCCTTAATTAAAACTTGTTTTTAATTAAAACGTAAAAATAGAAATCTTTTTTTTATTGCAATTCTATTTAAAAAAGAAACTTTAATGGTGATGAAGTTAAGAACTAAAATTACACTAATCACAATCGTTACTGTTTTTGCATTATTCATGTTAGCAATGATAATTAACACTTTAATTTTTTATAATGAAGCAAAAGAATTTAGAGAATCAGAAATTAAAAGTTCCTTTAATTTTTTTTTAGAAAAAGTGAACTTTGCAACCTTAAGCACAGAATCTATTGGCTTTGATATTGCTCGTGCAGGTGAGCTGATTTATAAATATAAAAATGGAACAGATTCAAAAAAAGAATTAGAATCTTATTTACAATCCAGAATGGTTCGTGAAAAATCTGTTCTGGGAGCAGGGTTTTGGTTTGAACCAAATTCTTTTGGTGAAAAATATATGGGACCGTATATTTCTTGGGATAAAGAAAATTTAAAAATCACTTGGGAATATTCTAATAATAAATATGATTACCATAATCAAACATACTATCGTTTGGCGATACCACAAGGAATAGATAGAAACAGTAAACGTGAAAAAGATTTTTATTTAGTTCCGCCATATATGGATAAAATTGCAGATAAAGAATTTTTATTTATCACACTTTCTAGTTTGATGTATGACTCATTCGGAAAAATTTTAGGAATTACAACTGTAGATTGGACTTTAGAAGATTTAACAAAATTATTAAGTCAATTTCAAATTACAAAAAATTCATATGTAACACTTTCAGAAATAAGCTCTTCAAAAATCATTTTTCACCCCGATAAAAATTTTATCCTCCAAGATATGAAAACTCTTACTTGGACAAAAAAAATTGATTTTTCAAAACTTAAAACAAATGAAATTCAATTATTTGAAAAAATAAAAATAAATAATGAATATTATGATATTTATTATACATTAACTAGTTCAAATTTTTTATTAGCTGCAATAATTAATACAAAAGAGGCCTATTCTATAGTTGGTGGAATTGTAATGAGAAATTTTTTTCTAAGTTTTGTAACTTTAACTTTAATAGGAATATTTATTTTTTTTGTAGTAGATTTAAGCATAAAACCTTTAGCAAAAATCATTTTTGTATTAAGAGGAATTGCAAATGGAGATGTAGCATTAAGTGAAAGAATTTTAATTAAATCTAAAGATGAGTTTGGGGAATTAGCAAATTCATTTAACCAAATGGCATCTACAATTGAAACTCAAACAAAAGAAATTAAAGAATATTCAGAAAACTTAGAAGATAAAGTTAAAGTTAGAACTAATCAATTAAATTTAAGTTTAGATGAAGTTACAAAATTAAAAAAACAACAAGATGGAGATTATTTTTTAACTTCATTACTTTTAGATCCATTAGGAAAAATTAATATTCCTAACAGCGAAAATATTAAAATTGAATCTTTATTAAAACAAAAAAAGACTTTTGAGTTTAAAAATAAAATCCACTCGATTGGTGGAGATTTAAATGTAGTTGATGAAATTAATTTAAAAGGGAAATATTATACTGTTATTCTTAACGGTGATGCAATGGGGAAATCAATACAAGGTGCTGGTGGAGCATTGATACTTGGTTCTGTTTTTTCGGCAATTAAAGATAGAACTAATTCAATTCAAACAATTCGAGATCAAAATCCTGAACGGTGGTTAAAAAATACTTTTATTGAACTTCATAAAACTTTTACTTCATTTGATGGAAGTATGTTGGTTTCAATTGTAATTGCACTTTTGGATAACGAGTCTGGGGTATTATTTTTAATTAACGCTGAACATCCTAAAACAGTATTATATCGTGATGAAAAAGCTAGTTTTTTAGAAGACAATTTTATGTTACATAAACTTGGAATGCAAGTAGATGGCTCAAAAGGAAATATATATATTCGAACTTACCAATTAAAAGAAAATGATTCAGTTTTTATAGGCTCAGATGGTCGAGATGATATTCAAATTGGAGAAACTGATTCAGGAGAAAGAATCATCAATGAAGATGAATTTTATTTTTTAAGAAAAATTGAAGAAGGTGGAGGTAATTTAGAAAAAATATTAAGTTTGTTAACTAAAAATGCTCAATTAACTGATGATTTTTCAGTAATAAAAGTTCAATTCTTTGGTAAAAATCTGGTTCGGATTTCAAAAGAAGATGCTGAGAGAATTGATCTTAAATTAAAACAAGCAAAAGAATTTGAAATTGAAAAAAAGTATTCTGAAAGTTTTAAAATATACCAATCTATTTTACTAATACAAAAAAATCATACTATTGCTTTAAAAGAATTGGTTAAAATTAGTATCAATTTAAAACTTTACGAAAAAGCTATTGAATTTGCCGATACTTATATTGCTTTAAGACCAATTGATACTGATGTAGTTTATGCTAAATCTCATGTATTAAAAAAATTAAATCGTAAAGATGAATCAATTGATTTAGCTGAGTTAACTAGATTAAGAGATCCGAAAAGTATTAAGTATCTATCTCATCTGATAGAACTTTATATTGGGGTTAATAATTTTAGAGCAAAAAAACTTTTAGAAGAAGCTTTAGATATAGAACCAAATAATTTAAAACTTCTTAATCTAAAAGAATCGATTAAAAGTATGGATTTGATATGAGACTAAGAACTAAGATTACAGTTGCTACCACTATTTGTTTGTTTATATTATTTTTAATTATCATGAGTTTTAACACATATACTTTTTATCAAGAAGCAAAAAATTTTAGAACAAAAGAAATCGAATCAAATATAAATAATTATAAATCTGAAATTGAAAAATTAATTGGTTCTGCAACTAAGCTTGGAAAAGAAGTTTCTAATTTAGGAGAAAATTTATATTATTTCAAAACTATAAGTACATTTAATTTTAAAGAAATATTACCGCTAGAATTAAATGAAAGAGTAAAGGAATATCCTGAAATTTTGGGAGCTGGAATTTGGTTTGAACCAAACTTAACTGGTGAAAAATTTTTTGGTCCATATTCAGCTTGGTTAGAGGGAAAAAATAATATTACTTGGGAATATTCAAACGAAAAATATAATTATTTTTCTAAAGACTGGTACAGACTTGCAATACCTGATACTTGGAATCGAAAACAAAAAAGAGAAAATTTAGTTTACAGACTTTCTCCTTATGTGGATGATTTGGATGGTATAAAAACAGTATTTTTAACTTTTTCAACTTTGATGTATTCCAAACAAAATGAAATTCTTGGAGTTTCAACAGTTGATATTGGATTAAACAATTTAAAAAAACTTCTCAGTGAATTTAAAGTTACTGAAAATTCATTTGTAATCTTAGTTGATAAATATTCTGGAAAATTAATTTTTCATCCAAAAGAAGAAAATCTTTTATCTAATTATAAAGACATTCCTTATTTAACTGATCAAAAAATCGATTCTGAAATTCGAGCAGAGTTTGATGTTGGGTTAAATAATCAAAAATATAAATTAATTTCAATTCCAACAAAATATTCATTTATCATTTATGCAATGGTAAACCAAAATGAAGCTTATTCAGTTATGTATAAATTGATTTTAAGGAATTTATTAATTGGAGTTATTTCCTTAATTTTAATTGCATTTATAATTTTTAGCTTAGTGAAAGAAAGTACAAAACCTCTGGAAGAAATTATTCAATTACTCAGAGATATTTCTTCAGGAAAAAAAAATATTAATGAAAAAATTAAAATCAAAACAGAAGATGAGTTTGGAGAATTAGCTAAAACATATAATGATATGTCTTTTACCATTGATAAACAAAATCAAGAAATTAAAGATCATAATGAAAAATTGGAAGAAAAAGTTGCAAATAGAACTGCACAATTAAATAAAACACTTGAAGAAATCACTTCCTTAAAAACAAAACAAGATGGTGATTATTATTTAACTTCTCTTTTACTAGATCCATTAGGAAAAAAATCTGTTAATAGTGGAAATATAGATATAAATTATAGAGTGATTCAAAAGAAAAAATTTAACTTTAAAAAATACAATAAAGAAATTGGTGGAGATTTATGTACTGCTTCTGAAATTATTCTTCAAGGAAAAACTTTTACAGTTTTTTTAAATGCAGATGCCATGGGAAAATCTATCCAAGGTGCTGGTGGGGCTTTAATATTAGGTTCAGTGTTTAATGCAATTGTACAAAGAACAATGTTTAATGAAGAAATTCAAAAAGAAACACCTGAAAAATGGTTAAAAAAATCTTTTTTAGAACTTCATAAAACTTTCGAAACTTTTGATGGTTCAATGTTAGTATCAGTTGTTATCTCTTTATTGGATAATTACACTGGACTGGTATATTTTGTAAATGCTGAACATCCAACAACAGTGTTGTATCGTGATGGGAAAGCTGAATTTTTAAATCCAAAAAATCTATATATGAAACTTGGTGTTTCAAGTCATGTCAAAAGCACTATATATGTAGAAACTTTTCAATTACTTAAAGGAGATATTTTAATTTTAGGTTCAGATGGAAGAGATGATATTCTAAATTCTGAAACTAAAATGATGAATGAAGATGAAACTAAATTTTTAAAAATTGTTGAAAAGTCTGGGACTGATTTAGATAAAATGATTTCTTATTTGCAAGAGTCTGGAGAAATTTCTGATGATTTATCTTTATTGAGATTAGAATATAAATGGAATCAATTTGATGAAAAAATATTAACCGAAGATGAGTTAAATAAAATTGAAGAAGCTAAGTTAGCAAGTTCAAGAAATGAATTTGAAAAAGCAATTTTTATTTTAAATCAAATTCCAAATTCACCAACTTTATTAAAAGAAAAAATTCAAGTTTATTTAAATACAAAAAGTCATTTAAAAATTATAGAACTTTGTGAAGAATATTTAAATTTTAAACCAGATGATGAAGAAATTATAAATGAGCTTTCAATTTCTTACAAAGTTTTAAAAAAACTTTCCAAAGCATATTCAATATCTGAAAAACTCTGGATACGAAATTCAAATAATATTAATTTCTTAACTAATTTTTCAGAAATTAATGATTTGATGGGAAATAAGAATAAAAAAGATTTAATTGACTATAAGATTAATCAGTTAAATTCTTAAATTAAAAAGTCAATATTCGCTTTTTTTTAAAAAAACATTTAATTTTGAATCATAATTGAATTCTACTAATTTCAAATTGACTAATCATCTTATTCTTAAAGATTTATCAAAATGGCAGATAAAGCAAAATTACTTTCCAATTTCCGAATTAAATTTTGGATAATTGCAGATTTTTTACCTGTTGGATTTTTAGTTCCAGCAGTAGTTACATTTATATTATATTTTAATGATTTAACAAAAGATCAAATCAATGTAATTTATTTTATAGCAACTTCAACTACATTATTTGTAAACGGAATTTATTTTTTTGTAAAAAATAATCAATTAAAAAAAATCGAAAATTTTTTTGATAAAATTTTAAATAACCAAACTTTTTCAGAAGAAGAATATGAAAAAGTAAAAACTTATTTGTTCCAGCTTCCATTTGCAGAGATTAGATCAGTCCCAATTAGATGGTTAATCGGTTTTTTGGGAGTTTATTTTGGATTAAAAACTTTATCTGAAACAACTACTCATTTAATTATAAATATTTTTTTTGGATTAATTGTTTGTACTTTATTTCAAATGGTTTTTGCATTTTCATATTTAGATTTAAAAATTAGGAAAATTTCTTCAACTGGAATATTTGATAAAATTACTGAATCAGATAAATTACTTAAAAAACCTTTTTTTGCATCACTAGCTTTTCAGACTTTTAGTTTATTTGGAATACTTGTTTCCATAATTTTACTTTTTAATTTTAATTTGAATATTTTTACTTTAAAAGATTCTTATGTAAATCAAATGAATAATTTAAATGAATCAAATTTACAATCATTAGAAAAGTTTTATTTTCGAGCTGAAACAGAAATCACCCAGTTTACTTCTGCACTAAATACAATTAAATTAACTGATCAAAAAAGATGGCTTGAATTAGATTCAGATTTGTCAGAATATTATAGTAATGGAAATTCTGCATTTGAAAATAATTTTGTTGCTAGCACTGAAACTGATGAATATAAAATTATCTCAACAGGTTTACCAAATCGAGCTGGAATTGGTTTTTCATTAAAAAATGTTCCTGAAGCATATGAAAATATTAAAATTAACTTAGAAGGAAAAATAGCTTTTAGTAAAGTGCATCTTTCTCCTGTGACAAAAGTTCCTGTTGTTTTATTAACAATGCCAATTTTTTCGAAAGGGAAAATAATTGCTATTGCAGGTTTTCCATTTAAAGTTGGTGAGTATACTTTTGATTTGATTAAAAATGTTGTATTAGGAAAAAATGGTTATCCACAAATTATTTCAAAAGAATTAATTTGTATAGCAAATAAAGATAAATCTCTAATTATGTATGATTATAAAAAAGATAATTTTGCAGACAACTTAGTAAAAGCAAATGATTTAGAATTGATCAACTTCATCCACAACCATGATTCAAAATTTATGATAAAAAAAACAAGTTCTAAATATGATTTTATAGTTTTGTCCACTTTACCACTTGAAGATGTTCATAATCCGGTAATACAAACTGCTATAAAAGGACTTTTAATTTCAATAATTTGTCTATTTTTAATTGCAGTATTTTTTTATTTCACATTCCAAAGAAAATTTTTATATTTAACAGATTCTGCTTTAAAAGTTTCTCAAATGTCAAAAGGAAATTTGCAACAAGAAATTAACATTACTTCAAATGATGAAATTGGTAATATACAAAAAAATTTAAAAGAGTTTAATCGAATTTTAAAAGAAGTAGTAAAAAATGATAGTCAAGTTTCAGAAAATTTAATTCATTCTACTGATTTAATGCAAATAAAACTAAATGAAATAAATATTAATGCAAATAAACAAGTAGATTCTTCAGAAAAAATTTCTACCTCGGTTAATAAAATTTTACAGAACACAGAATCTGTGAACGAAGAAGTTGGAAGTCAATTTCAAAGTTTAGAAAAACTATCTATAAATATGGATAGTTTAACTGATGGATTAAAAAAAGTACAAAAAGATATTTCAGATTCATCAATCAAAGTTTCTTTAATTGTAACAGATGCTGCTATTGGACAAAACTCACTAGATCAAATGGGTGAGAGCATGAAAAAAATAAATGATAGTTCCAAAAAAATTAATTCTGTGATGGAGATTATTACTAATATTTCTGATCAAATCAATTTACTTGCATTAAATGCTTCTATTGAAGCAGCAAGAGCTGGAGAACATGGAAGAGGTTTTGCAGTTGTTGCAGATGAAGTTGGTAAACTTGCAGATAAGACTTCCATTAGCATTAAAGATATCACAAGTTTAGTTAAACAAAATGATAAAGAAATTAATCATGGTACAATTTTAATCGAAAGCACGATTAAACTAATTCAAAAAATTATTGATAATATTTCTACATTTGAACTTATGATAAAAAATTTTAATCACCAAGTGAATAATCAATCAGAAGTAAACCAAACAGTTAATATTGAAACTAAAGAACTAAAAAAGATTTCTGAAAAAATTAAAGTTTCAATGAGTGAACAATTAAAATCTATAAATGAAATTACAAATTCAATTAATGAAATTTTAGATTTAAGTGTTGAAAATAAAACTTCTGTTTTGAAAGTTTCAAAATCTTCAGAGGATTTAAAAGAGCAATCAGACTTATTAAAAGAACAAATTTCATTTTTTAAAATAAAATAATTTTTTTAAAAGTTCAAATAAAATACTTTTTTTACTTCATTTACAGATATTTTTCAGAAAGCAACTTCGTTTTTAGAATTAGCAAATTTCATTGCTAGATTTTTTTTGGCTAACCAATATTTGTAAATAAAACTGTGTAAAACTAATAAATTTTACATTCTTAATTTTCTCACTCCACCCATTCTTTTCTATTGCTAAAAAATCATCATTTTTTTAGCGAAGTTGAAAAGAACAATTCGCCCAAAAATAAACTATTAAAAAAATGATTTATTTAAAGCAAAAAACTAATCCGTTTGTAAATATTTTCAAAATTAAAATTCTAAATTCATAAATTATTGTTTTTGTTTAGGACTAAAAATAATAAATGCTTTAGAATTTACCAGCAATAAAACGATAAGTTAATTAGGAATAAAAATGAATAATGATCTAGATGAATTAATTTCCAAAATGAATGAAGATTTGGAGAATGTTCACAAAACTCTTCAGAAAGCTAGATTTAAAGAAAGTTCCAATTCTAAAACGAAACAAGAAGCATTGATGTATATTGAAAAAGCTGAAAAAGTAATTGAACAAGCTGAATCTGGAAAAATTAATTTATCAGATGAACAAGTGGATCGAATCAAAGAAACTTTACAAAAAATTCTTCAATTATTTAGATACACCTGAAGTTAATTTTTTAATTCTAGACCAAAGTGATACTCTCGGTCCTTTTTTTCTAATATAAATTTTTATATCTTGGTCTTTTCTGATTTGAACTCTATGCTCACTTAATACTTCAAGCATAAAAGAATTTGCGTCCAAATTAAATTCATACTGGACACGTGAAATTTGACCAAGCAAAAGTTCTTTTTTGTCTAAAACTAATTTTTTTTCTCTGAAATCGACTTCAATACATTCAGAAACTTCTTGCATGGGAACACAAAATTCTCCTTTATCGGGATAACGATTTTGAAGATCACAATTTACTAAAACCAAAAATACTAGAAAAACAAATTTCATTTACTCTCCTATAAATCGAATAGAACTAATCATATCACTTAAAATTAAAGATAAACTTTTATTTGGTGAATTATCCGAGTTATATGTACATACCAATAATCTGTTCAGATTAGCAATCATATAAACCATCCAAAATCTTTCCTCAGAAATAAATTCGCAAGCCATGATTTTGCTTCCTTCATTATTTGTAAAACTTGCTACTGCTTCTTCATCAAATTCGAAAGTGTGAAATTTCAAAAATCTTTTCATTTCTTCGTTTAAATCAAATTCCCCAATTTTATTTTGAAATGAAGAAACTTGAAATGCTCCATCATTTATTTCAGGATCATAAAAAGCTGGAATTTCTTCAATAATTTCATAAGTCCAATGCTCCGGATAAGCAAACATATAAATACCTTTTGGTGAACGATAAGCTTGGTATTGGATATTTTCTTCCATAAATTTCCTTTGTTGACAAAAATTTTTCTTTAACTTCTATTGAAAAATGATTCGTACTTTAAATCATTTTCAACTTTGGCTGTTTATATTTTTTGTAATTTTATTTTTGTTTCCAACTTTAATTTTAGTATTTTTTGGATTTAGTTTCTTAATACTTCTAGAACCAATTTTTCGGTACTATTATAGAAGAAAATATAAATTAAAAACATCTCCCACTAAAGACAAATTGGTTATTGAAACTAAAGACGGTTTTAAAATTTCAATTCATAGAACCAAACCGATTAAATTAAAACAAAATTCTATTCCAGTAATTTTATGTCATGGACTTGTAGCAAATTACCAATTTATGGATTTGGATAAAAGACATTCGCTCGCTGAGTTTCTTGCTGAAGAAGGTTATGATGTTTTTAATGTTTCATTACGGGGAACTTTAACTTCTGAACACCCAAAAGGAAAAAAAGATCATTCAATTGATGATCATATAAATGATATTGAGCAAATAATCGAAAAAGTTTTAGATACAACTAAAAAAAAACAAATTCACTGGGTAGGTCACTCGATGGGTGCGATGATTTTATTTTGTTATCTTGCTTCTCGTGAAAAAATTAAATCCAATAAAATAAAATCTTTTGTTTCTCTTGGAGGGCCGGGTGTATTATTTAATATTCCACCTACAGTCGCTCGAATTTTATGTAATTATACAAATTTTTTTCAAAAGTTTGATTTGATTTTGCTTGGAAGAATTTTTATCCCACTAATGAACTTAATTCCTTCAAAGTTAATCAAGTATTATTATTCTCCTGAGCTTTCTGAAAAAAGTATAATAAAAAAAGCATTATATAGTTTAGAAAATATTCCAGGTTCAATGATAAAGCAATTTATGCAATCTGTTATGCTTGGTGGAGAAATTCATAGTTTAGATAAAAAAATAAATTATTCAAAAAATTTTTCTAAAATTACAACTCCAAGCTTATTTTTTTCCGGAAGTAGGGATGTTGTAGTGCCAATTCATAGTTCAAAATTTGTTTATGAAAGAATAAAATCTAAATCTAAAAAATTTGTTGAGCTCTCAAAAGAAAACGGAACTGGAAATTATGGTCATGTTTGTATGGTACTTGGAGAAAATGCCAGAAAAGAAGTGTTTGAAAAAATTAAAATCTTCTTAAGATAAAAAAAAACCAGACCAAAAGGGTCTGGTATCAATGTTTGCTAAAAAGAAAGCCAAGTTTTAATCATTTGCCTCATTTAGTTCGTCTTCAAGAGCTTGATTTTTTTTGGAAGCTCTTTCTGATTTTACAGGCAATTCAGTGATTTTAGCTGTTTCAGGTTTTTGCTTCCCTTCAATAGGTAAATCGTTCAATTCTCGAATTGTAGTTTCAAGCTTATTTGCTAGTTCTGGATGTTCAAGCAAATATTGTCTAACATTCTCTTTTCCTTGACCAATTTTTTCAGTATTGTAAGAATACCAAGACCCACCTTTTGCAATTAGCTCATGTTTTACAGCCAAGTCGATAATAGAACTTTCTCGGTTTATTCCAGAGTTAAACATCACATCAAATTCTGCTTGTTTAAAAGGGGGAGCACATTTGTTTTTGACAACTTTTACTCTAACTCTGTTTCCTATTGGGTCTTCTTTATCTTTTAATGTTTCAATTTTGCGAATATCAAGCCTAATACTAGCATAAAATTTAAGTGCATTTCCACCTGTTGTTGTCTCTGGTGAGCCAAACATAACCCCTATTTTCATTCTAATTTGGTTAATAAATACTACTGTGGTCTTAGATTTGGAAATGGTGCCAGTTAATTTTCTGAGGGCTTGGGACATGAGCCTAGCTTGAAGACCCATATGGGAATCGCCCATATCTCCTTCAATTTCCGCTTTTGGAACAAGTGCTGCTACCGAATCGATTACTATAAAATCAATTGCATTGCTACGAACTAAAGATTCACAAATTTCCAAAGCTTCTTCACCGTTGTCAGGCTGTGAAACAAGCAAATCATCAATATTTACACCTAATTTTTTTGCATAAGATGGGTCTAAAGCATGTTCTGCGTCAATAAATGCAGCAATTCCACCTTTTTTTTGAGCTTGTGCGATTGTGGATAACATCAAAGTCGTTTTACCAGAAGATTCTGGACCATAAATTTCAACAATTCTACCCACTGGCAAACCGCCAATTCCAAGTGCAATGTCCAAATCAAGGGATCCAGTTGAAACTGATGGAATCACTTTGTCTTGGTTTGCACCAAGTCGCATAATGGAACCTTTTCCAAATTGTTTTTCAATTTGTCCCATTGCTTCATCAATTGCTCTTTTTTTCTCTTGAGCCTTTTCATCTAATTCATCTAGACGATCTTCTTTTGCTTTCTTCATCATTAACTCCTATCTATAGCCGTTTTAAAAGTTCTTTTTCACTGAAAAAAAACTTAACTTTCTTTATTTTTCTTTTTAGCCCGACAAATTAGATATATTTATAAAATTATTTTTTCATTCACTTAAAAATTGTATAGTCTTTTTTTGAAAAAAAATCAAAATTTAGCTACTAATTTATGTAGCTGTTTTAAGTTGAATCAGTTCAAATATGAGTTTTTGGTAAATTTTTTTTCTGTCTAATTCTTTTTTTAGCAAATATTTTAGTAAATAGGACAGAAAAAAAACCGGGCTTTTCGCTACTTCATTAGACAAAATTAGCTGCTTTGCATTTTCCGGTTTGCTTTTCGCTTCCAATGGCAACTGGCAATCACGGCAAGAAAATGCCTGGCAAGAAAATGCCTGTGCTTGTTTGAACCCAATGTCTAACGAAACGCTACAATCCCTTTTACTTAGTATTGAGAAATTATCTACTATTTTTGGGATAAAAATTGTTTTCCATTTAATAACTCACCTTACGCACTCCGTGCTCAGGTGAGGTTTTTGGGTACTCCTCGCGGAGGGCGTGCTGCCGCAGGCTTCCTTAATTTATTCGTAAATAATGACTTTGTAATTTTCTTTAATATACAAAAATATTCTAGAAATTAATTTTGCGTAATATGAGTTAATAATAATTTTTAATATTAAATATTGTATTAATTTAAAGTTAAATTCTTAAAGTCGTATTTTAAACAAATGAACTTATTCAAAACTGAAATCAAAAGCAATTTAAACTTATTACCAAAAGATGGAATTGTAATTTATTATGGGAAAATTTTTTCAGAAGAATTAGCCAATTTGTATTTTGAAAATTTAATGAATCAAATCGAATGGAAAAATGACCAAGCAATAATCTTTGGTAAACAAATTACCACAAAAAGAAAAGTAGCTTGGTATGGTGAAAAAGAGTTTGAATACACTTATTCGAATATTACTAAAAAGGCTTTACCTTGGACTAAAGAATTATTAGAATTAAAATCTTTTACAGAAAAAATAATTGGTGATACTTTTAATTCTTGTCTTTTAAATTTATATCATACTGGTGAAGAAGGAATGGCTTGGCATTCAGATGGTGAAAAAGATTTAAAAAAAAATGGAGCGATTGGTTCACTTAGTTTTGGAGCTGAAAGAAAATTTGCATTTAAACATAAAGTCTCAAGCGAAAAAGTTTCATTAAATTTAGAAAATGGAAGTTTATTAGTTATGAAAGATACTACTCAAACAAATTGGCTTCATAGACTTCCTCCCACAAAAACAGTTTCTGAGCCAAGAATTAATTTAACTTTTAGAACAATAGTTTTAGATTAAAAATAAATTTTATTTCTATTCAATAAAGCTTGCGATAGAGATACAAAAAGTCCGAAGGAGTTGCCGCCCAAAGGCGAAGCAGCCTAGCTTTTTGTAGCTCGGACGCTCTTCAAAATCGAAGAGCGTATCGCCCAAAATTTTAAAAGAAAGTAATTTCTAGATTTAGAATCTGGCTTATTCTTCTCAGCTCGATGATAAATCTGGAGCTCAATTTTAACAGCCTTCTAATTCTAGATTTGGGTAATGTGCAATACTCAATTTCTGAACTAGACTTAATTGTAATTTACCGTATAGGTGTCTAAAATAATTTGGCATTATGCTAAGTATTATAACAGTTCTTTTTATTTCGATCTATCTCATTGATATATTAATCCTTTTTATTTTTGGATTACATACACTTTTAATGGTTCAACTTTACAGAAAATACAAACAGAATTGTGTTTCTGAACCTTCCAAGGTTCTCTCTGGTTCTGAAAAAGATTTACCAAAAGTAACAGTTCAACTTCCTATATTCAATGAGTTTTATGTTGTGGAAAGGCTTTTAGAAGCTGCAGTTGCTTTAAAATACCCACATGATAAATTAGAAATTCAATTGCTTGACGATTCCACAGACGAAACCATTGAAAAAGCTAGAAACTTAATTTTAAAATACCAACGCCAAGGCATCCCAATTAAACATCTCCACAGAACAGACCGCACTGGTCACAAAGCTGGTGCTTTAGAAAAAGGTTTGGAACAAACTGAAGGTGAATTTATTGCAATATTTGATGCTGACTTTATCCCTGAACCAGATTTTCTTTTAAAAACAGTTGGCTATTTTGACAATCCTGAAATCGGAATGGTGCAAGCTCGTTGGGGTCATATAAACCAAGATTACAATCTTCTAACCAAAGCTCAAGGTTATGGAATTGACGGTCATTTTATGATCGAACAGGTTGCAAGAAATGGTGCTGGACTTTGGATGAACTTCAACGGAACAGCTGGAATTTGGCGTAGAGCTTGCATCATTGATGCTGGTGGTTGGGAACATGATACTTTAACTGAAGATTTTGATCTTTCTTATCGTGCAGAATTAAAAGGCTGGAAATTCAAATACCTCAAAGATGTGGTTTGTAAAGCAGAAATTCCTGCAATGATTAGTGCATACAAATCTCAACAATTTAGATGGTGTAAAGGTAGCATCCAAACAGCAATGAAACTTCTTCCAACTATTTGGTCAGCAAATTTACCTTGGAGAATTAAATCTGAAGCAATTATGCATTTGATTAATTATTCAGTTCATCCTTTGATGATAATTAATATTTTATTCACTGCTCCACTTTTACTCATGGAATTTTGGACTGGAATGAAATTATCTGATATTCCTGTATTTGCTCTTTTTGCAACTGCAGCGTTTATGTCTATTGGTTCCATTGGTCCAATTATATTTTATGCCTATTCTCAAAAAGAAATTTATGGGGATTGGAAATCTAGAATTTATTTTTTACCTGTGATGATTATGATTGGAACTGGTGTGGCTGTTGTAAACACAAAAGCTTGGCTTGAAGCAGTTCTTGGAATTCAATCTAGTTTTAAAAGAACTCCAAAATTAAAACTTGAATCTAAAAGTGACAAACTTAAAGAAAAATTAAAGTATACAGTTCCTTTTGATTCTTTAACATTTTTAGAATTCTTCATGGGAATTTATTGTTTATTCTGTGTTTATGTTTCCATCATTGTTGAAAAACCAATGATTATCGGATTTTTATTTCTCTATTCTCTTGGATTTTTCTTTGTTGCATTTACTTCAATCAAAGACGCATACATGGGATACAAAGCTTCTGCAAAATCCAAAACTGAAGAATCTATTCCAATGGAAGTACCAAGTTCAATTTAATTTTTTCCCCAATCTAAAAATTCTCAAACCCAAGTTTCGGCTTGGGTTTTTTTTATATTTTATTAAAATGATTTGGGCGATCCATCGCCTAATACTAATTAGGCGATGTCGGGCTTTTCGCTACTTCTGAATCGGCAGGCTAAAGCCCGCCGCTATTCAGAAACGCTACAATCCCTATCGCTTATATAGAAAAATTTTATATAATTTTAAAAACATTTTTTTTATTCCATAAAAAATACTTGAACTAAATAAAATGAAGTTGTCGATTGTTAATAATAAATATGAAAAAAATAATTCTTTATTTAATACCTATTCTACTTAATAGTGAAATATTAAATTTTAAAAAATACAAAGAAAAATTGGAATTAGGTGCAACTTCAAAAGATACTCATGAAATTGAAAAAAAAAATAATGATCCCGAAACTCCAATTCGATCTAAATCAATTCCTGAACCAAATAGAGATATTAAAAGAATAACTCATCATCTCATTAAAACTGTTGAAGAAAAACAAATTTCAAATCCAAAAAGTTTTTCATTTCAATTGCCATTTACAAAAAAACTTTTAGTAACAAATCAATATTCTGAAGACCCAGAAAACCCTCATTATGGAATTGTATTTAAACCAATTGATTTGGGTTCAGTAATTGCTTCAATGAGTGGCAAAGTTGTAGCTGTTGATTATATGGATGGATACAATAATTATATTATTTTGGAACATCCTGAAGGTTTTTATACTATTTATGGCAATTTGGAACAATCTTTAGTAGGGGAAGGACAGCTTGTAAAAAAAGGTGAAACTTTAGGTGTTTTGCTCAAAGAAAAAGGATTGTATTTTCAAATCAGTCAAGGGAAAAAGACTTTAGACCCAAATTTGTTAGTTAAAAATTAATCTTTTTTAGAGTGTAGAAATGCCAGGACCAATTATAAGATCATACAAAGCAGGATCAATTGTTTATTTTGAAAAAGATAAAGCAGATGATATTTATGTTTTACAAAGTGGAAGAATTATTTTATCCTATACTCAGGTGGATACAAAAGTTGAAGTAAAAGAGGATGTAAAACTTGGAGAATTTTTTGGTGTTAAATCTGCGTTAGGTAGATACCCTAGAGAAGAAACTGCACAAGTCGTGGGTGGTGCAAATGTATTAGTTTTTAAACTCGCCGATTTTGAAGTTTTTGTAGCATCCAAAACTCATCTGATTTTAAAAATGATGAAAGTTTTTTCTAGTCAACTTAGACAAATTCATGGAAAAGTTAGAGAACAACTTGGACAATTTGGTGATCAAAAATCACCCTCATTTGAATTAGTAAATGTTGCAGAAGTATTTCACAAAGCAGGAAATTTTGATCATGCAGTTTATGCTTACCAAAAATATTTAATCAATTACCCAAATGGAAATTATGCAAATCGAGCAAAAGATTTATTAGGCTTAGCACAAAAAAATTCTATGTTTCCTATGAATTATGTTGATTTGATTTATGAACCAGAAATGAAGTCAGCTCCCAACAACAAACCAAGTTTTAATGTTCCACCAAGTTCAGGTTCAGTGATAAATGATACTTTTGAAAAATCCATGAATTTATTTAACGCAAGTGATTACCAAACTTCATTAGAAGCATTTAGAGCAATTGCAAATGCTAATCCAACTTCTGAAACAGAAATTGTAAATGTAGAGAAATCAAATTATTATTTAGCAATGAGTCAATTCATGTTAAATCAACTGGATCCAAGTTATTCCTCATTTTCAACTTATGTTAAAAAATATCCAAAAGGTGATAAAGTAAAAGACTCAATTCATTTACTTGGAAGAATTTCTGAAAAAAAAGGTGAGCGTGATAAAGCTATTATGTTGTACAAAAAAGTGACTACCCTTCCTCCCGATGATGAAATTACAGAAAAAGCAAAATCTGATTTAGTAAGGTTAGGAGCTTAAAATGTTAGAAGCAATGTTTGGAAAATTTGGAAAAACATTTCAACCCAATGAAATTATATTTTGTGAATACGAACCGGGTAACGATTTTTATTTAATCCAAGAAGGACAAGTAAAAATAACTAAAACCGTTGGTAGTTCAGTAAAGACTTTAGATGTTTTAGAAGCGGGTGATATTTTTGGCGAAATGGCAATTTTAGAAGAACAACCAAGGTCAGCTACTGCTTCAGCTATAAATGAAGTTAAAGCTTTAAATTTTAATAGAGCAAATTTTGAACTACTGATGACAAAACAACCTCAATTGGCTTTAAGACTACTTACAATTTTTTCAACTAGAATTTATGATGCAAAAAGAAGATTAATGATTTTACTAATGGATGATATCATCGGTAAAGTTAGTGACGTATTTTTGATGTTATATGAAAAACAAACTTTCACAGATGGATTAAAAGAAATTACTTTAAAAGTTACTGCTGACGATGTTGCAAATTGGTGTGGGCAACCTGTTGGTGAAGTTCAAAAAGTTTTAGCCCAATACAAAAAATCAGGCAAAATTGAAGTTTACGCTGATAGAATTCAAATTTTTAACATCCAAGAATTCCAAAGAACAGTAGCTCAAAAACGTAAAGAGAAATAATTTTTTGCTCCCGTAGCTCAGGTGGATAGAGCATTTGTTTCCTAAACAAAGGGCCACTAGTTCGAATCTAGTCGGGGGCAAGTTGCTTTTAAATTTTATTTTTGTCTTTGCTTTTGCTTGCATTTTTTTGAAATATCTATTATCGTTAAACAATTGCTAGAAAATTTGTGTATTACTCACGTATTATTAGCTTTATAAATAAAAAAGTTTTGAGAGTTTTTGATTTTTCTTTATAAAATGTTATTCTTTATCTTTTAAAAAGTCAAAAAACTTTTCTTGGAAAGTCTGTTTAGTTAAAAATTCATGGAGTAATTCTTTAGTTACAAGTATTTTTTTAGAATCCTAAAATAAAATTTTCAATCATTTTTTTTCCACCTTCTGTGGCAAATGATTCTGGATGAAATTGGATTCCTTCAATCGGAAATTCTTTGTGGCGAAGTCCCATAATTTCAAATTCATTTTCCTTGTTCACTTTTGCAGTAATCTCAAGACATTCTGGTAAAGAAGAAATTTCTGCCACCAATGAATGATATCTCATCACTTCCAAATCTTGTGGAAGATTTTTAAAAACACCTTTTTCATCATGAGTGATTTTAGAAATCTTCCCATGCATTGGAATTTTTGCTCGAACCACTTTTCCGCCAAAATAATGAGCAATTCCTTGCATACCAAGACAAACTCCAAGCACAGGAATTGTTTTTCCCAAATTCAAAATCACATCAGCACAAACTCCAAAATAATTTTTGTCTTTGGAATCTCCTGGACCTGGTGAAATAATAATTCGATTGTAATTTTGGGATTCAATTTCTGTAATACTTTTTTCGTCATTTCGTATTACTTCCAAAACAAAATCAGTTTTGGAATTTTCTAAAATTTCCCCGAGGTATTGGTACAGATTAAAAGTAAATGAATCATAATTATCAATTAGTAAAACTTTCATAAAATTTTTTTGGATAAAAAAGAATTTAAAACTTTTTCACCAGCTCCGAGTTTATTTTTAATTTCTTGGTATTCATTTTTGATAATCGAGTCATACACAATTCCACTAGATGCTTGGGTAAATAATTTTTCACCAGAAATAAAAATGGAACGAATTGGAATTGCAAAAGTGCAGTCTCCATTTAAACCAAAAATTCCCACCCCTCCACCATATGGACCACGAGGATTTTTTTCTTCACGAGAAATTATTTTCATCGATTCAATTTTTGGTGCTCCAGAAAGTGTGCCAGCAGGAAAAGATTCAGCAAGACCAGAAAACATATCTTGTCCGTTTTCTATAATTCCTGTAACTTCAGAAGAAATATGTTGGATATGAGAATATTTTTTGATTTCCATTAATTTGCGAACTTTTACAGTTCCAAATTTTGCAACTCTTCCAATATCATTTCTATGAAGATCAACAAGCATATTGTGTTCAGCAATTTCTTTTTGATCGTTTAACAATTCTCTTGCAAGTAAAATATCTTCTTCAGGAGTGAGACCTCTTTTAATTGATCCTGCAAGAGGAAAAGTTTCCATTTCTCCATTTCGTAATCGAAATAAAAGTTCAGGACTTGCACCCATAATTTTACGCTCTTTAAATTTTACATAAAACATATGTGGAGAAGGATTTACTTTTTTTAATTCCATATAAATTGGTAAAGAATCACCTGTTAATTTATAATGCGACTTTAAACCAATTTGGCATTGAAATGTATTTCCTTGTTTAATTTCTTCCAAAACAGATTCGACTTTTTCTTTGTGTTCCGATTCAGAATAAGAATCACCTAAGTATTGAAGTTTAGTAGAATAATTTTTTTCAGAAATGATTCCTTCGTTAAGAATAGATTCAAGTAGATCAATTCTATTTTTTGTATAATAAAAATAAAATACTTCGCCTGTCATTTTATCTAGTACTAATCCATCTAAATAAAGACCAAATTGAAATTCTGGAAAATCTTCCGAGGTAGGAAGATTTAAACTTTTTTCAAAATAATTTGCAGCTTCATACGAAAGATAACCCACTAAACCACCGCAGTAATTTCGGGAAAGAATATCATTTGGAAAAAGTTTTCTTAATTCATAATATGGATTTTCTACTTCATAAGTTTTATCATCAATGGTTAAAGAATTTTTTTTTGCTGAAATTAAATATTCTGGATCAAAGCCTAAAATAGAATAACGTGATTCTTCACTTTCCTGACTGGAAGATTCAAAAATAAAACATACATCAAATTTTTTTTCAATTTTTTTAAACAACTCAAAAAAATCTATTTTAGAATCTAGCTTTAAATAATTTGCTTTTCGGGGTAAATCTATTTTTGGTAAATCCATATACGATTTCTAAATTTTTCGGAAATACTCTTAAATCAAATCAATAATAAATTTAGAAAAGATAACTGTTTATTTTTTCTTCAAAGAATGCGAAAGGGATAGAAGCGAAAATCAAAGATTGTAGCGGATAGCCCGGTTTTTTAAAAGTAAGGACTTGATTAATCAAGTCCTTACTTTTAAAAAATTCGCCCTAATGATTTAAAAGAAAAAAAGAATTTTTAGAAACTTGTTTTGAGAAATGATTAACTTTCTAAATCAAAAAAAATATTTTACTTCAAACTGCGATTTTAATTCATTAGTAATATGAATTTTTTTGACAAATTTCAAAATAGAAAAAAAGAATTAAACTCTTTATTATGTATTGGACTTGACCCTGAATTTGAAAAACTTCCCGAAAGTATTCAAAAATCAAATTTTGCATTATCCGAATTTTGTATTTCTATAATAGATGCCACTCATGAATTTGCAGTTGCTTACAAACCGAATATTGCATTTTTTGAAAGATTTGGCTCTAAAGGATTTGAAGAATTTGAAAAAACAATTTACCATTTAACATCAAATTACCCCAATATTCCAATCATCGCTGATTGCAAAAGAGGTGATTTAGCAAACACATCCAAAGAATATGCAAAGTATTTTTTTGGAGACTTAAAAGTGGATTCCATTACTCTTTCTCCTTATATGGGTGAAGATTCTATTGAGCCGTATCTTGAATACAAAAATCATGCAGTTTTTTTACTTGGACTCACTTCTAATCCTTCTTCAAGCGATTTACAAAAATTAAAATCTAGCACAGATAAATTTTTTTATGAAGAAGTAATTGATTTTTCAAAAAAATTAAATTTAAAATACAAAAACCAAGTAGGAATTGTAGTTGGTGCAACTCATCCTGAGGAATTAAAAAAAATTAGAGAAAAAGATGCAGAACAAGTTTTTTTAATTCCTGGTTTTGGAGCTCAAGGTGGAAGTTTAGAAGCATTACTTCCAATTTGTGGAAAAAATTCATTGATTAATTCTTCCAGAAGTATTATTTTTGCATCCAACAAATCTAATTTTCAAGAATCAGCACACGAAGAAGCAAAAAAAATTCATCTTGAAATGAAAAAATTTTATGATTGAAAAAATAATTTTTTTATTCCCACTTTGGATGATTTCATTTTGCACAGTTGCTTTTTTTGAACCTAAAATAATCTCTTGGTTCAAAGGAGATTATATCACATATGCACTTGGAATCATAATGCTTGGAATGGGACTCACTATGAAGCTTGATGATTTTAAATTGGTACTCAAAAAACCAAAATTAGTTTTTCTTGGAGTGACACTTCAATACACAATTATGCCAACAGCAGGATTTTTTCTTGCTAAGTTTTTTGAACTTCCAAGTCCACTTGCAGTTGGATTAATTCTAGTGAGTGCTTGTCCCGGAGGAACAGCTTCCAATGTTCTCACTTATATTGCTAAAGGAGATGTTGCACTTTCTATAACTCTCACTACTATTTCCACTTTTTTGGGAATACTGTTCACACCGATTCTCACACTGATCTTGGCAGGAAAATATGTGGAGGTAAATGCAATTGGACTTTTTTGGAACACAGTTCAAGTGATTCTTTTGCCTATTTTAATTGGTGTAATTTTAAATCGTTTTTATCCAAAATTTTCCCAGAGCATTTCAGCTTATTCTCCAATTTTAGCAATCCTAATGATTATATTTATTGTGAGTTCAGTTCTCGTTGCAAATAAAAATTCAATTCTTGCTAGTGGGTTAAAACTTTTAGCATCTGTATTTTTGCTTCATTCAATTGGTTTTTTACTTGGATATTTATTTTCAAAAATTTTCACTTCACACAAAAAAGATTTAAAAACAATTTCAATTGAAGTGGGAATGCAGAATTCTGGGCTAGGAGTGGTGCTTGCTAAAAATAATTTTTCAGATCCGCTCACAGCAGTTCCCTCAGCAATTTCAAGTTTTTTTCATTCCATGATTGCGAGCTTTCTTTCTTGGATTTGGAGAAAAGAGTAGATTATTTTTTAAAATTATTCGGGCGAATTTTTTTTGAACAGAATATTTAAATTTACATTAAATATCATGTTCAAAAAAACCGAGCTTTTTCCACCCTGCTTATGCGAAGCACATAGCCAAGCTATGGTCAAAAAATTTCATACTAAATTTTTTGACCTCTGCTTCAATCTCTTTCGCACTGTATTGATGAATTTTTTCTTTATTCAATTTTTAAACATGCTCCTGAAATAATTTTGATTGAATCTGGAAAGACTTTCCAGTTTCTAATATAACGAAATTTTCCTTGAATTGGATTTCCAAGCATCATCCCTTTTGTTTCATAAGTCATAATTGAAATTGCAATTTCATCTATGATTGTTAAATTTTCAAAACTTGGAGTTAATTCTTCCACAATCATTTGTTTTGATTTATGAGAATCTAAATCCATTTGTTTTGTAATAAGAATTCCATTTGGAGCTAAAAAGTATAAATCATCATGTAAAATTTTTTCAAAAAAATCAATATCTGATTTTTTAATAGCTTCTATTAATTTGTATTCTAATTTGATTATTTCTTCTTTGTTGAATTTCATTCTAGTTCCTTATTTATTGAAGAATGATTTGATAAAAGCTGAATTCTTTATTTTATAAAAAAACTTGATTTTTTTTAGATTTGAAACTATACTCGATCAAAAAATAAATACTTTCGTTTAAAGTAATTAAAACCAAAAAAGGAAATTTTATGAAAATAATTTTGATTATACTTTTCGGATTTGTAAATTGTTTTTCTAAAGAACTAAAAACCTTTCATTCTAAAACTAATAATACTGGAACAATCATTTTGGAATTTGAAGATATAGAAAAAGGCTATTTGAATTCTGTCCAGTTTAGATTAACTTCTGAAAAACCAAATGTAAGACAAGAATTGACTTTAGAAGTTGTTAATTTTTTTGAATTACCATTAATAATACCTTATATGATAGATGTAGGAAATGTGATTCCTTCAGAAACAGAATATTTTGCTAACGGGTATCTTAAAAATAACAAAAAATATATTTTTAAACTTGAAGAAGGAGTTTATTATGCAAGTTTAGGAAATAATTTTAATGATAAATCTTCAGAAGATTCAAAATATTCAAAAAGACTAAATCTTTCACAGATAGGTTTTTTAACAAATTTTATGAATGAATATATTACAGACTGCAGAAAAGCAGAATTCAAAGACTTAGCTACTAAATATGTAAGTAGTATTGATGAATGTGGGATTTTAAAAATCAAAAAAAATGAAGTTATAAAAATTAAAATAATTGGTAATCCCAAAAAAATAGATTACCCTTCAACTCTACTAACTTGGTTTCCAGGGATTTTTATTTTAATGCCGATTTGGTGGGGAACTGAAGGTTATTACCAGTCATATAATGTTTTGGTAATTAGGAATTAACAATTCCTCCAATATATTGAATTAAATTTGACATGATTCTTATATATTGGATTATGGTGAAAATTCATCCAATATATTGGATAAAGATAAGTTTTGACAGAGGAAATAGATGAAAACAATTCAAAAAAAAATATTAATTGGATTTATTTTCTGCTGTTTCCAATTTGGGATTTTGGCTCAAAACACAAAAGATGTAAAACAAGTAAATCCAAAAGATACAAAAACTGTCGAATCAAAAGAAGTTAAATCAACTGATGCTAAGGAAACAAAACAAGTTGAGCCTGCAAAAGAAGAATCACCTAATTTTGATTTGTCGCCGCCAAAACAAGTTGAATACAAAGAGCAAAAAAATGATGGAAAAGGAATCAAAGAAATCCAAGAAGAACTTGCAAAAGAAGATCCATACAAATCTCCATTAAAAGGAAAATTAAATAACGATTTGATTCGCAGTATGTTGCTTTTACCTGAGCATCAGGAAGCAGTTCGCAAAAATGAATCTCTTTGGTTTGGAGATATTTTTAGAACTGGTTTTCATCTTCGTCCAAGGTTTGATTATATTCATAATCCTGATTTTGATTCCCGTACACAAGATGGAAGAAATGTTGGAACACAAAATTCACAAGTTTGGTTTTTTGCTGATCCCACAAAATACGCTGCAATAAAATTTACAATTCAAGATGTTAGAGTTTGGGGTGGAGATCAGTCAAGACGAGAGAGTCAACTTGGATATTTGGGTCTTTCTAATTCTGCAGGTGTTGAGTTAAATTCTGCTCCAACTCCAAATAATTCTGTCAATATTCAAAATCGCACTGGACTTCGTGAAGGGTTTGTTGTACTGAAAAATTTTTCCGAAGGTTTTGAAATTTATCTCGGAAGACAAGTTTTTGGATTTGGAGATAATCGATATGTTGGTGGAAGAAATGATGGGCAAACAGGAAATTCATTTGATGGTGCAAGAATAAAGTATTCTCATAAAAAGTTTTCATCTGAAGTTTTTGGCTCAGTGCTTGCAGAAGAAAGTAACGGCGGACTTGGAAACAATACTTCAAATGGACAAAGACGTGGTTCAGTCAATGACACATATTTATCAGGAATTTATAATTCAATTAAGTTAGATAATTTTGTTTTTGATTTTTATTGGTTTAATATTGATAGAAAATGGGAATTACCTTCAAGACCAGCAAGTCAACAAACTACAAATACAAGAGATCGTTCTAGACAAAAAGATGATTTGAACACAGTTGGATTTAGAATTACAAATCGAACAAATGGAATTAATTTACCAAAATTTAAAAACTGGGATTATACAATTGAATCTGTGATACAATTTGGTAGTACAGGCCAAAGAGTAAATGCTGATTGGGATTCATTTCAAGTAACTTATAATAATCAGAGAGTATATTCCCAAAGACAAGTTTATGATAGTAGATTTTTTTTAATTCAGACAGGTTATACTTTTTTTGATCAATTCAGAGTAGGGTTTCAATATTCTTTTGGATCTGGTGATGACAATCGAAGTGACTCAAGAAACAAAACTTATGATGCTTCATTTGCAACTAGATCAGGTGGATTTCCTTATTTTAATTCTGGGGCGGGAATTACAAATTCTACTTTTTGGTCTAATACAAAAATCCACTCAATTCATTTACAATACAACACAGAAAAATGGGGAAAAATTATCGCGGTCTATTATGATACTAAAAAATCTTCCGAAAATGATGCATGGTATAGTTCTGGTGGCTCACCAAATACTGGTCTAAGTTATGAAAACCAAACTGGTGGTGCATTCGGTGGAACAAATTCCATTGGACAAAAGAGAGGCAAACGACTGTTTAACGAATACAATTTGATTTGGCAATATTATCTAAAAGACTATGTTTCGTTTTGGGTGGGGGGTGCGTATTTAGTTGCAGGAGATGCAATTAAAGGGATTCGTGAAAATCCATTTGCACCAAATCCTGAAGATCGTTATACTTTTGATAACAAATCTTATTCTTTATTTGCATTTGTTCAGTTTGCAATGTAGTTTTTTTATGAATTATGAATTATGAATTGTGAATTGTTTAGCTTTGTTTAAATTGAAAATCGAAATAATAAAAATGAAGTTTAAAAGTAATAAGTATTTTATAATTATAAATTAGGAGAAAGTATGAAAATTAAATTTTTCTTGTTCACAATTTTTTTTGGGTTTAGTTTATTTGCAAAGGATAAAAATTTTGCATTGTTAAATGTATCTTATGACCCGACTAGAGAATTATATTCTGATTATAATAAATTATTTTCAGATAATTGGTTTAAAAAAACTGGTGATAAATTAACAATCAACCAATCACATGGTGGAAGTGGAAAACAAGCTCGTGCAGTTCTTGATGGTCTTGAAGCAGATGTAATTACACTTGCACTTGCATATGATATTGATGTTGTTGCTTCAAAAAATTTACTCCCACAAACTTGGCAAAAAAGTTTGCCAAATAATTCTGCTCCATACACTTCAACAATTGTGTTTGTTGTGCGAAAAGGAAATCCAAAAGCTATCAAAGACTGGGATGATTTAGTTAAACAAAAAATTTCTGTAATCACTCCAAACCCAAAAACTTCTGGTGGTGCAAGATGGAATTATTTAGCAGCTTGGGCTTATGCTGAAAAAAAATTCAACAAAGATAAATCGAAAGTTGAAGAGTTTATCAAAACACTTTTTAAAAATGTTCCAGTTCTAGACACTGGTGCAAGAGGATCCAGTAATACTTTTGGAAAAAATGGACTAGGTGATGTTTTGCTTGCTTGGGAAAATGAAGCGATGCTTTTACAAAATGAAATTGGTAAAGATAAAATTGAAATTGTATATCCTAAGATGAGCATTCTCGCAGAACCACCTGTTGCTGTTGTTGAAAAAAATTCAGACAAACATGGAACGACAGAAATTGCTCGTGAATATTTGAAATTTTTATACAGTGAACCAGCACAAGAAATTATTGCAAAACATGGCTATAGACCAAGATCTGCAACTGCATTAAAAAAATTCCAATCCAAATTTCCAAAAATTGAACTAGCAAATTTCGAAACTGTATTTGGCTCATGGGCAAAAGCACAAAAAGATCATTTTGCCGATGGCGGAACTTTTGATAAATTGTATTTGAAATAAAAAATTATTTATTTGAATCTCTTCTTTTAAAATTAAAATTATTTTTGAGATTTAAAAAATTAAATGAAGATTTTTTTTTCAATACTAGCGAAAGAGATTGAAGCGTTTCTGAATAGGTGGACTTTAGTCCACCCATTCAGAAGTAGCGAAAAGCTCAGTTTTTTTTGTAGAGAACTGAATAGTCTCTACAAAAAAAATTCGCCCAAATCTTTTTATCAATTTTAAATTAGCCTAAAATACCGCACCAAAACCTAAATAAAATGATCTTCCATCTGCAGGTAAAATTCCAGGACCTGGATAACCACCTGCTCTTCTAGTTGCATAAACTCTATTTTCAAGATTGTTCACACCACCTCTAATACTAAAAATTTCGTTAATGTTCCAAACAAATGAAATATCTGAAACTTTATAGCCCGGAAGTTTTCCAACTTGAGAATTTGTATCTAGTGAAGTTAGAGATCCATTTTGGTTTAAAGTATTACCTTGAAGAGGTGAAAAAGAATTATTTGCATCAGTATACACATGAGAAGTTTGAGAATTTTGTAAAGTCATCGAAAATATTTTTTTGAAAGTATATGTGAGTCCAAGTCTTGTAACTCGATCAGGTGCGTTTTCCACTCGATTGCCCACAATTCCTAGGTCTTTAAAATTTCCATTATCTGGTAAAAATAAAGTTCCGTTTTGTTGTCCAACTAAATCTCTAAATGCTGGATTTGAAATTGCAATTGGAACATCTGATCGAACATATTTTGCATCAATTCTTGCATGAGACACAAATCCAGAAACTGTTCCCCATTGAGTGTTTTCAAAAAAATGTGTAATTGGATCATACTCCATAAACATTTCCACACCACGACTCAAACTATCTCCCGTGTTTGTTCTCAAATTTTGGGATTGAAGTCCTGTGTTACTTGCAATTACTGAATTTAAGTCTGATCTTCGATTGCTTGCAATTGTACCTACACGATTATTGTATTTGAGTTGAAATGCACCAGCATCAAATGTGAAAAAATTTCCAATCACACCTCTATAACCTGTGTCTGCATTGTATCCAGTAGAATTTTTTAATTTTGTATCAACTTCATCAAGTGTTGTGCTAGGTGCATAAATATCTTGGTAAAGAACTGGTCTATATGCTTGGGTATAATTTGCATAAATATTTGTGCCTGATGTAACTTTGTATTGGGTACCAAGACCACCTAACACCACTTTGTTGCTAACAGATTCTGGAATTGCCATTAGAATTGGAGTTGTGCGATTATCGTCTAACAGTATTCTACCGCTAGTTCCTGAATTAGTTTTATTTGTGCTGAGATGTCCACTTACAGAAGACTCAATCCATTCGTATCTCACACCAGGAGAAATACTAAATTTTTCATTTACTTTTAATAAATGTTCATAGAACACAGCGTGATTTCTAGTTTGGAATTTTAAAGAAGCATCTCGCATTGTAAAATCACCAACTCGATTTGTTTCACTTAAAGAGTAATTAATTCCTCTTGTGCCGTTTGAATTTCTGATTCTATCTGTGTTTCCAATAAATCTTCTCACACCAAATGAAGAAGTATTTTCCATCCCAAATAATTGGTATGTGTGAATCATTCTAGCTTCAATTCCATGATTTCGATACCAGTCTCTATCAATTTGTCTTGCACCAAAATCGTTGTCGATGTTAAAAGCTGTGTTTCCTGTTCTTGCTAAATCTTGTTGGTTAATTGATCCAAGTCGTCCGACTGAATTTCTTTCACCAACTAGTCCAAATGCTTTTACTGTAAGTTTTGTTTTTTCAGCTATATCATAGTCCAAAGTTACAACAGGTAAATTCCAAGGAGCTGAAAACCAATTTCTAGCACGGTTTGATTGACGAGGATTAATTTCATTTTGTAAACCTTGATTTACATTTTCTGTTGTTCTAAAATTTGATAAAATTGGATCGTATTGAAATTGTCCATCAGTGAGTCCACCAGGTTGACGGCTTTCATATTGAGAACGAGTGTATTCCAATCCAATTTTAATTTTGTCAGTGAGCTTGTAAGACAAATTTACAAAACCAGTTTGGATTTTATAGTTTCCATTATTTCTCCAACCATCAGCAGATCTGTTATGATAAAATACAAAATAACTCATTCGTCCAGATGTTCCACCAACAGAATTGTATGAATTGAATAAATTATATGAACCACCAGTTTGTCTTGTTTCTACTTGAAAAGGTTTTGTTGGGTGAGCTTTTTTTGTAACATAGTTTACCATTCCACCAAATTGTGGACCATATTGCAAAGCACCTGCTCCTCGGATAATTTCAATTTTATCAACAGCTTCGAGTGGCGGAGTGTAATAAGCTTCTGGATAACCAAATGCATCTGAGGCAATATCATATCCATTTTGTCTCACGTTAAATTCCCACATACGATTTGGGTTTAGTCCACGAGATGCAATTCCAGTTTGAATTCCAGAGCCATCATTTTCCCAAACTTGAATGCCTGGAACTTTTGCATAAACTTGTCGTGAATTGTTCAAAGCTAGATTTGCATTTGTTTTGTTAATATCGATCACTTCATTTTTTTTTCCTGCATAAATGGATGTGCCTTTTACATCGTTATAATAACCTACTGAAGATGGATTTCGTTCACCGCGAATTTCAATTCCACCAGAAGTGTTTTTTTCTTTTATTTCATCTGTAGACTTAAGATTATCTGCATTAACTTCTTTTGAATCTTTTACTGGTTCAGATTTGGATTCTTTAGATTCATTAGCAGTATTAATACTTTCTTTTACATCTTTAATTTCTTTAGAAGGCTCAGAATTCGTAGTTTCTTTAGAATCTTTTGGTTCTGAAATCTCATTTACTGTATCCTTTACTTCTTTGGAATCGTTTGCCGTTTTTTTTGCTTGTTTAGCAACTTTTGTCGCTTTAGTAGGTGTTTTTGCTGTATTTTGCGAATATAAGATAGTTATGCAAAAAAATGGGATTAGAATTGTTATGAATTTTTTCAAATTTTTCTCCTAATAATAATGATTTTTAGACTCAAAATCAGCTTAATTGTTCACGATTGAGACTTATTCTCAGTGTCATAATTGTAATAGCCTGAATTTTGAAAAGCAAAATCAATTTAAGGATTTGGGAGTTCCCATTTTGAAAATAAAAAAAAAGGAGTTCCGTCTAAGTTCGTTTTTTTGTAATAAGTTTCTATTTTCAAAATGGTCGTGCTTGAAAAGGGTTCCGTCTTCGCAAGCTCAGACTTGCTTAGCTCTTCGAGCTGCAACCTTTTCAATCACTAACTCTAGGAATTGGAAAAATTTTCAGATTGAAGTTTAACCAGATAGGAAATTTGAATTGTATATAAAATTGTTGAAAAACTAGATATTAAAAAATTTAGGCAAGCATACCAAGCATAGTTTAAAATATTTTCATAAATCCAGTTTGAGCAATAAGTTATAAACAAAGTGAAAATGAAAAATACAAAAAAATTTTTAAATTCTTTAAAAGTAAAAATTTTAAATACTTCTTTAAAGCTAAAGGTTGTTTTTAATCTGTATAAACAATTTGAATGAGTGATTTGAATATAAAAAATCAGTGCAATTACAAATATATTATATCTATTAGCAGAAATATCTTTAATCAGTGCATCAACTTTTTTTGGATTATATGTAATCAAAATTAGGAAAATTAGTATTAAAGGAATAATAAAAGTTAGACAACAAAAAATTCCACCTCCGAAAAAAGATTTGAAAAATTTTCCAAATGAAATATTTTCACTGTCTCCAATTTTTTTTCTTAAATCGAATAAATAAAACATCATTAGAAGTAAGTCTAGAAATAGTATAATACTCAAATAAGTTTGATCAATTTCAATTTTAAAAATTATTTGGACCAAATTGGGAATATTTAATAATAGTGTAGCGATAAAAAATGGAATTGAAAAACTTTCTTTTAGATATTGAATCATGACGCTGTCCTTTTTAACTATTTTCTTCTCTATACTTTTTTGGGCATTTTTTTTCTTTAACTTCTGTAATGGATTTTATTTTAAGATGATGACGGAACTGTCCTTTGCCCTCTAAAAATTTTTGAACATCTTGATTTTTTGAATTTTTAAATTTCATAATTTAAACAAAAAATAATTCTTTAGGAAATTAATACAAGGAGTTTTTAGTTAAAGAAATAATTTATTTTGAATTAAAATATTTTAAAACTTTTAAATATAATTTAAAATTTTTTCTGCCTCTCTCAGCCCACTTAAATAAGCACCATGTACAGTAGCTCGATATTTTGTAGAAGTATGTTCTCCAGCAAAAAAAATTTTATTATTCACTGATTTAGATAATTTATCAAAATCATCAGAGGTTGTTCCATTAGTTGGAAAAGAATAACAACCAAAAGCGTTTTTATTTTCTCCCCATTTTGTTCTGAGCAAATTTTTGGGATTGGGAATTTTATTTCCATAAATAATTTTTAAATGCCCCATTATTTCTTCTATGATTTCTGAGTTACTTAGGGTCTCTGAAATATAAGCATACTTTCCAAATGAAAAAGTCATCAGTGCGTTATACTCAGTAAACTTTTTTAAATTTAAAAAATAATTAAATTTTCCTTTAGTATCAGGTGTAATACCGATGTACTGCAGGCTTGTATCCCAAAATGCTTTTTCCCAAAGCAATAAAAATTTGTTTACATTTCCCATTTTTAAATTTTGAATTATATCTATTTTTTCTTGAGGAAGATTTGGACTAAATTGGATAATCTTTTTTTTAAGAACTCCAAGAGGAACTGTTAGCACCACAAAATCTGATTCAAAAATTTCATTTTTAGTTTTGGTTATAATTTTTTCACTTCTATAGTCTATTTCAGAAACTGGACTGTTTAATTTAATATTCAAACCTTTAGCAAAATAATCTGCTAATTTTCCGTATCCATTTGTTATAATTACATCCTCACCTTCAAAAACTTCATCATCTTGAAAATAAAGTGAAGAAATTTCTGATATATCTCCACCGATATCAAATTCTAAATCAGCTGATAACATAAATTTCCAAAAAGGTTGTTCTAATTTTTTTGGATAAAGAGTTTTAAATACTTCTTCAAAACTATTATTTTTATCTCCATTTTTAATTATTTCTTCTTGTGCATTTTTATAATTTATTGTAAGAGTATCTATATAATTTTCAGTATATAAATTGCCTTTTTTATTATAAATTTCTACATTATCATTTACAGTTAAAAAAGTTTTAATCCCAGCTTCTTTTGCTAATTTAGTAATTGGATTTTCTTTGGGTGAATGAATCCAGCTAGCGCCTTGGTCAAATGCGATCCCTAAACTATAATCCGTTTTTATTCTTCCTCCAATTTTGGTATCTGATTCTAAAACTAGAACATCAAATCCATTTTGTTGAAGCTTATTGGCACAAGCTAAACCGGAAATTCCCGCTCCAATTACAAGAACTGATTTTTTTTTGGAGGATATTTTTATTGGATTAGAAAAAATTTTTTGAAGTTGAATTAAAGCACTAATAAAACTAATATTTTGAAAAAATTTTTTACGATTCATTCTTTATTAGACATTAATCAGATTCTATCTTTTTGAAATTCCTAAAAAACTCAAAATAGGATTTTAAAATAACTTTTGAAGTTGGGACTTTCATTCCCGATAATTTATTTTTTTTTGCTATTAAAAATAAATTATCCCATTGTTTCCATAAAGTTTTATAAGCATAAAAAATAGAATTTTTTCTATCATAAATATGAGTTGATTCAGCTTCAGATCCGTTAAATTCCAAAATTTTAAAATCTTTCCCATTATTCAGAGAGTTTTCATCTTTAAATTTTATATCAGCTCTACCAAATTCAAAACCTTCAACAGAGGAAAAAATTTCTATGAGTTTTTCTAAAGTTTTATCTTTTATATCAACAATTCCATCCTCAAAAATTGCACCTTGGCAATGATTTCCCGTTTTACAAATTTGAAAATCACCTTTTGGAATAGTTTGATTTAACTTGGAAGAATTTTTTTGAAAATAAATTTTTGCTAAATATTTTGCACGTTTATCTCTAAAAATTAATTCTTTTAAAGTTTTATCTCCATTTGATTTCAATTTAGGTAAAATTTTTCTAGTGATAGAAGTGATTCTTTTATCTCCATTTGGATATTTAATATAAAATACTCCATATTCTTTTTCAAAATTAATATACTCTTGAATTAAAAAATTTTTTTTACAAATTTCGAAATAATTCTTGAGGTCTGAAATTTCTTTTATTAATTTTACTCCATTACCTCGATGTGATTTATCAGGTTTTGCAATAAATGGAAAACTGATTTGATTTATATTTATTTTTTTGATAATAGAATCTAAATTATCTTCACTGGAATCTACTAATATAGTTTTAGCTATAAATTCTTTATGATTAAAAAAAATCTTTAACATATCATATTTTGAATCAAAAGAAGTTCCACCATATTCGAAACAAGGGTTGATATACAGAATCGCTTTTGGATTTATTTTGTGTTTTATACAAAGCAAAATATAAAAAAAAGGAATGGGAAAATAAAAAATATTTCCATTCCAAAATTCCCAGTATCTTAATGAAGATATTTTGTAATAAAAAATTTTTAGTTTATCTAAGAAGTTTAATTTCATTTGTGTTATACAATAATTATAAGTTTTATCAAATTTGTTACAAATTTTCTAATATATACAAGCGATAGAGATACAAAATGTCGCTTTAGCGAGTCACTGCCATAGGCACGTGACCAAGCATTTTGTAGCTCGGGTCAGTTCTAGAATTTGTTCTCTAGAACTGACATCGCCCAAAAAATCAATAATCTTCTATGGTGGTTAACAACCAGTCGTTAACCACTTTTGGAATTGGGTGATTACAATATTCACAAGCATGTGCATCAGAGTCTGGGTAAGGTGCTCCACAATTTGTACAAGAGTTTTCAGCTAGTCCAGAATTTTTATTTGCTGATGGAGCTAAACTCAAAGTGAACAAGGATTCTTCAGGATTAAAATTTTGACTCCATTGAATATAAACTTCTGCAAATATTTCATCCCCTTCAAAATAAATTTCTTTTAAATCCACAGCACCCACAGCGATATCTGAATAAAGAATTTTTTCACTGATCCAATTATTCGCTAAGTCGATCTTACAATCTCTTTTGATTGGTTCGACTGATCCAACTGCCAAAGACTCCATATATCTCCAAAATAAATACGAAGCTCTATCTTCTATAATTTGTTTTGCAGCAAGTTTATTTTTTGCTTTGAATTCAGATAGGTTTATATTTTTTGAGCTTTGTGATTCGTTCCAGACTTCAACTTGTGTGATTTCAGCAAGAACCCAGTCATATTCTCCTGAGTTAATTATAGTATGGCAATGATTACATTGGTTTGATTCTCCCAGTCCTTCAATTGGAGCACCACAGTTAGGACAATTACCCTCTAACAATGATTTGCCTTTAAAAGTTTTTCCAGTTTTTTTTCTAACAAAAGAAAAAATTTCAGTGTATGGAGTTTGTCTAGCTTCAGAAAAAAGTTTTTCGATTACTTCTTTTGAAACATCATAACCTAAGTTTAAGTCTTTAGCATAAGCAAAAATTTGAATATGTGCAGTTTGGTAATCTTCATCTGTTGCAACTTCAATTAAATCAACACTACTTAACGCCCAGTGTTGCATTACGTTTTTGATACCTTGTTTTTTCATGAGGTCTAGTTGGATTTTAAATCTATTGTACACACCTGCTGAAACAAGGTTACGAACATTACCCATTTTATTTTCACACCAAGCTTTGTTTAATTTTTCAACAAGTGTTCCCACATTTTTTTGGAATTGTAAAGCATCAAATTCTGGATCGTGGGATTGAATATTCTGAACAAGATTCCCATTTGGTTCGTAATAATTTGTTTCTATTTCTTCTTTTTTTGCATCCTTATTTTTCAAAATCCATTCAGAAAAAAGATACACAATCGCTGATAAAATAAAAATCCATGTAAAAAAAATAATTGCACCTGGACTATCAATTTCAGCATTTTTTTTCAAAATATTTGTGATTGAATCTTTCTCCATTCCGGCAAAAATTAAAAAAGAAATCAAAAAATATAAAGTATAAATTACAAAATTTTTCATTTTAGTTTTTTCCTTTTTTGGCTACAAATATAACTTCTTTTGTCCCAAAAATATTTTTAAAAGAATAATAAATAAAAATAAATGGTAATACAAACAAAACGATTATAAACATCATTACAAATCCACCAGACTTCAATAACGAACTTGCTGCCATAGAGCCTAAAATTAAAGCGGAACCAGTCCAAGCAATTGACTTTAAACTCCAATCATTAAGTTTAAAAAAATCAGCAGGAACATTTATAAAATAAATAATCATCGAAACTACAATTAATAAAAAACACCAAACAGCATTTCCACCTTCTTTGGTAAATTCTGAACTTGCAGAAGAACCACCAGAACTTCCACCACTTCGAGTAGAGCTTGAACTAAACCATGTCCCACCACCACCACTTCTAGAAGAACTACTGCTTCTATAAGATGAACCACTACTTCTAGATCCGCTGCTTCTAAAACTACTTCCACCACCTGGTCTAGCTTCTAAATTTGAAATAATCGATTCAAATAAAATGCTAGATATAAAAACAAAACTGAACAATAATAAAAATTTTTTCATAAGATAATCTCCAAATCATCAGGGATTTCATTT
This sequence comes from Leptospirales bacterium, assembly GCA_013297885.1. Classification (GTDB taxonomy): domain Bacteria; phylum Spirochaetota; class Leptospiria; order Leptospirales; family Leptospiraceae; genus UBA2033. The sequence goes on from JAAFIR010000010.1 coordinate 80,352, forward strand.
ACATCATTTGCTTCTATGGGGATAAATTTCTCACAAATTGGAATCATCGATTCAAGAGCAAAATTTAATCGCTCAGAAGATTTTCCATCAGGAAAAGATTTAAAGACAGTTTTAAAATTGGATTTCATTTTTGAAAGTTCATCAAATGGAATTCTTTTCAGAACAACTTTATCTTCTAAAAAAACAATTTCATTTTCAAAAATTGAAATGTAAATTAAAATTCCTTGTCTAGATACAGTTTCATAAATATTCCCTTTTTGGAAACTAGCTCTTGCATAAATTTCTGTGTTTCTAATTTTTATGTTTTTGGGAGTAAGAATAGAATGAAGAATTGGAATTGAAGAAATTAAAAAGCCAATTGCTCCAAAAATTAATGGAATAAAAACAAGCCATTCATCGTCAAATTCTTCATCAGAAAAAACTGTAAAAGAGATTCCTAATGATATAAAAACTAAACTTACTATCAATGGAATAAAAATATAATTTCCACTTTTGGGTGCAATGGCAACTACTACTTCAACGCCAGATTTTTTTTCGATATTACCAATAAAATTAGAGAGTTTATCTCTAAAATCTTTACTTAAAATTGACATATTCAAACCTTTGTAAAACTATCTAGTTTTAATTTGACTTAAAATAAAAGCAAGTTTTTTTTGAAGAAATTATTATGAATTCTAGAAGTTTTTGTAATACGAACCTTAAGAACTTTTAACTAAATACATATCAATTTCTCCTTTATTTTTTGCATTTACTTTGCCTCTGTATTCACAAATAAATTTATCTTTTATTAAATCATATGTGCTTTTAGAAATATTCACTTCCCCAATAATACCCGAAGATTCCATTCTACTTGCTGTGTTTACAGTATCACCCCAAATATCAAAAGCAAATTTTTCTTTACCAATTACTCCAGCGATAATTGGACCTGAGTGTACTCCAATTCTTAATTCAAAAAAAGGTTCGTTTGATTTTTCTTTTTTTATTTTTAAAGTCCTCATATATTCATTTAATTCAACTGCACATGAAACGGCGTCAAACGCATGAGTAAAATTTTCTGTTGGAATACCACCAGCACACATATAAGCATCTCCAATAGTTTTAATTTTTTCAATATTATGTTTTTTTATGATTTTATCAAACTCAGAAAAAATATGATCAAGCATTGAAACTAGTTCATCTGGTTTTAACTTTTCAGCAATTTTTGTAAACCCTGCCATATCAGTAAAAATCACAGAAACAGATTCATAATACTTTGGAATAACTTTATCGTTTTCTTTTAACTCAAGGGCTATTTTTTCAGGTAAGATATTTAATAATAAATTATCAGATTTTTTTCTTTCTAAATCCAGATTTTTAGATAAAATAAAAATTAATATACCAGTTAAAATCAAAATAAAAACATAATTTCCACCTGCATCTAAATATCTATCTTGATCCATTTTGTATAATGTCATTACTTCAGGTTTAAAAAATTCTATTCCAAAAAGTAAAATTGTAACTAAAATATAAATGGAATATACAAAATAAAGATTATGAGTTCTTAAAAGAATAGTTGCAATCACTAAAGCTGGAATCAAATAATAATGAGATCCACCAATTGAGCCACCATTTGTTATCCAGTTAATTGATAAATAGAATAAAATAGTTAAATTAAATGGCCAAAACAAAGCATAATAAATATTTTTAAATCTAGATAAATAATAAAAAAATAAAAATAAAATTCCTGTTACAAAACTTAATGTAAATAAGATAAGAAAATTTGGAAGATAAAAAGTTCCAAATGAACCAAGAATATTGATTACTCCATTTACAAGTGAAATGGAGTTGAACAACCTATGTTCTAAAGAACTCTTTTTGGGATTTCCAATTAAATAAAACATCAAATTTTTAATTTTTTCATTCATATTTTATATTACTTCTTTTTTTAATAAGTTACAGTGTAACTTATTTTTGTCTTTTAGTAAAATAAAATATCATGACAAATTTAATTTTTATTTTAAGATTGGTAGTAGCTATTATTTACTTGCAAACACTTTATTTTAAACTTTCAGGTGCTGAGGAATCTAAGTATATTTTTAGTATGTTAAAAGTAGAACCATTTGGTCGGATTTTAACAGGGGTGATTGAACTCATTGTTTCTATTTTAATTCTTCTCCCCAAAACATATTTGATTGGAAGTTTTATAAGCCTAGGAGTTATTTCAGGTGCAATTTTTGCTCATTTATTTATACTTGGAATTGAAGTTCAAAACGATTCGGGCTTATTATTTATTTTAGCTGTAATTATTTTTGTATTTAGTTTATTGATTTTAATTATACAAAAAAAAGAATTTATTAATTTATTAAAAAGGACTAAAAATGAAATATCTAGTTTTATTTAGCATTATATTTTGCAACCCATCATCTAAAGAAATTAAAAGTTTCCCTATTCAAAAAACTGATGCTGAATGGAAAAAAGTTTTGAATGAAGAAGAATTTAAAGTTTTAAGAAAAAAAGGAACTGAAAGAGCTTTTACAGGTGATCTTCATGATAAAAAAGAAAAAGGAATTTATATTTGTAAAGCTTGTAACCATAAACTTTTTTCCTCAGATACAAAATTTGATTCAGGAACAGGCTGGCCAAGTTTTTTTAAACCAATTAAAGAAGAAAATATTGGTAAAGAATCTGATTTTAGTTTTGGTATGAAAAGAATGGAAGTTCATTGTGCAAATTGTGGTGGGCATTTAGGTCATGTTTTTGAAGACGGACCAAATCCTACAGGACTTAGATATTGTATTAATTCAGTTTCTTTAAAATTTTTAACAGAACAGAAATGAAATATATATTATTTTTTATTTTAAATCATTTTATTTTTTCTGAAGAAATTATAAATATAACCCAAGTTGCTTGTCAATTTATTGAAGCTGAAAAAATGAATTATAACTACTTAACAAAAAAAGATTCTGATTGTGAAAAAATTAATTCCAGCACAATAAATACTAGAAATAAAGATTTTAAAGTTGTTAAATTAAAACCGGGAAAATATAATTTCAGAGTGAAAAATGAAAATATTCCTTATGAAGTTGGATTCTGGCTTAGAGGTCAAGGATTTTCTAGATTTACTTTGCCATCTATAAGTGGAGGTGGATTATATTTGAATACTTCCAAAGATTATAATATTGAATTAAAAAAAGGAAAATACTTGATGAGTTGTCCTTTAAATCCCACTCCTGATTATGAGGTAATAGTTGAATGATTAACCAAATAATTTCAGAAACAATTAGTTTGATAAATGATTTAATTTATCATATACATCAACTTGAAGATGAGGAATACATACTTAAATTAAAAGAATTTTCTAATTCAACTATCGGAGAACATATTCGACATATATTCAATTTTTATGAATGTATTTTAAACGGTATTAAAACTGGGACAGTTAATTATGATATTAGAATTAGAGATAAAAAAATTGAAACTGAGAAAGATTATGCAATATTAAGGTTCCAAGAAATGATAGAAATTTTACCTAGTCTAAAAAGTTTTGATTCAAAAAAAATAAATTTTATACAAAATGAAAATGAAATAGAAACAAATCTTTTAAGAGAATTAATTTACTCAAATGAACATTTAATTCATCATTCTGCAATTCTTAGAATCTATTTTCAAATTAATTTTCCAGATAAAAAAATTTCTAAAAATTTTGGTTTTAACAAATCAACCTTAAATTACAATGAAACTTTGAGTTTTTTGAGTTTAAAATGATTTTATCTTTTACAAAAGAGTTTCTTTTTTTTAAATTGTATTCTGTGAAAGATGAATTATCCAATTTGATGTTTGAAGCTCAAAATGGAAATTCTAAGTCTTATGAAATTTTACTACATAAAATAAGTGAGATTATTAGAAAATATTTGAACAAAAGAATTTTTAACAAAGAAGAATTAGAAGACGTTCTGCAAGAAATTCTAATTTCTGTTCATCACGCTAGACATACTTTTAATTCGGAAAGAGTTTTTACTCCTTGGTTATTTGGAATAGCAAGAAACCAATTAAATAAATTTTTTTCAATTGTTAAAAAAAGAAAAGAAGTTCCACTTCCAGAATTTGATTTTATATTTAAAGAAAATGAAATTTCTGAAAATCCAAAAATAATATTACTTAAAAAAAAATGGTTAGAATTACCAAAAAAACAAAGATTAGTTTTAGAATATTTAAAATACCGTGGACTGAGTATTAAAGAAACTTCCAAACTTACTGGTCTAAGTTTATCAAATGTAAAAGTAATTGCACATCGAGCTTATGAAAGGTTGAGGAATGAATTAAATGAAAACGAATGAGCTTATTTCTAATTTAACTAAAAATTTAAAACCTGTTCAACAAATTCATAACCAAAATAAATCATTTTTTTTTCTGTTATCTATTGTAATATTTTTTTCAATTTTATTAATATTTTTCTTATCAGATAGATTTCAATTTCTGCATATGCCGATTAACAAAAATGAATTAGGAATTTTAATTTTGCTTTTTTTATTTTCTTTATTTTATTTTATTCAGATTTCAACTCCAACTAATTCAGTTCTATTTTATTCTCTTCCAATTTTAGCACTTAGCTATTTTTCTTTTTTAGTATATAGATTTTTTTTTCCAGCAAATAGTTTTATTGAATATGAATATCATGGATGTTTTAAAGATTTTTTATTATTTTATTCTTCATTTTTTATTTTAAATTTGATTATTTTGCTAAGAAGATTTACAACTGAAATCTTAAAAGCAAGTATTATTTCTGGATTTTTAGAAACTTCAGCATCTAGTATTTGTTTATTAATTTTATGTCCATATGAAGATGCAAAACATTTAATCGAATATCATTTTACTGTTATGTTAATTGGGATTTTAATCTCAACTATCATGAAATATTATTCATTAAAATTTTATTTTAGAAAAAAGTTATCTTTTTACTAATTTTTTTTGAATTTGAATTCTAAATTTTTCCCAGTTATAATTTTCATTTAATTCTTTTAATTCTTTTTCTGAACCATACCTCAAAAAATCTAAAATTTCATCTTTTTCAAAACCTGAGACTGATGATAAATCATCAATGACTCTTTGCATTCTTCTTGCATCTTTTTCATTAAATCCAAGGATTGAAGAAATTTTTTCAATCATAAAACTAATTTATCTAAATTAACTTCTTGAGAAAATGCAACTCCAAGAAACATCATTTCTTTTCCATCAAATTCTTTGTAAAGATACCAAGCTTTTGTTGCATCAATAGCGAAAACTTCAGTATCAAAACCATTTTCGTTTTTTAGCAAAACTTTTAGTGGATATTTTTTTGATTTTTGAACAAATGTTTCTTTTGGTATCACAATACAAGCACCACCATTTGAAAGATCAAATAGTTGAATTTCAAAAAAATCTGAATTTTCATGTAATTGAATATAAGTTTTAACTTCTTCTCTATTTTGCATATTAAATCTTTCATGTTGTCTTTCTTTCATACTATTAAAATATACGATAAAAATGATAAAATATGTATATAATTTTTTTAATAATTCTAACTTTTTTATCTTTATTTTTGATTAATATGTTGGTTTCATATTGGAGTTGAAAAATCATAGAAATATTCTCTAATTGATTTATTCTATTTTTGTTGAAATTTTTGCTTGAACTATTGATTTTTATTATTATACAATTCTGCGAAAAGGATCGAAGCGGTATCAAAAAATTACGAATGTAATTTTTTGATAGTAGCTAAGAGCCTGATTTTTGCTTTAGCAAAAATTCGCCCAAAAATATATTAAATATTTTAATTAATTTTTAAAGAAAACAACTTGGATAGTTTTATGTATTTATTTTTGGAATAAAATTTTTCTATAATCCCAAAAATATTTTATTCCACCTATAATTATATTAATAACTAAAATTAATTCCAAATAAAAATGATTTAATTTTAAAAAAGGAAAAATTGGTTCTGACAAATAATAAATAACCACAAAAGTAATATAGTTTACACCTATTTTTCCAAAGATATTTGGACTACCTTGGATTCTTCCTCTTCTATAAAATAAAAAAGTGCCAAACCAAACTCCAACTAATTCTCTAATAACATGAAATATTAAAACAAAATATGAAAAATCAAAAAAGAACGAAAGACAAAACAGTGCAACTGTTGTAACTATTTTATCACAGACTGGATCTAAATAAATTCCTAAAACAGTTTCTTCATCCAAAATTCTTGCTAGATATCCATCTAAAAAATCTGAAATAACTGCTAGTAAAGATATGAATATTAGAATTTTATAATATACTAATGAATGGTTTGAATTTACATAAAGATAAAAAAAATAAACAAAAAAAGGAAGAAGTAAAACTCTAGTGATTGAAACAAAATTTGGAAGATTATAAATATTATTTTTTTCAATTACCTTCAAGTTTATCTATCTTATCTTGAACATATACAGAAAAATAACCTTTGTATTTTTCTTGAACTTCTTTGATTTTAAAATCATTACCTGTAAATTTATTGCGGCATATTGATTTTTTACAACTTAATGGAAAAGAATAATCTGGATCTGTTTCAGTCATTGCATAATCAAAAGTTAATTCTTCACCAACTTCAATATCTTTTATAGCTACAAAAATAATTTGCCCTTTTACTCCACAATTTGGTTCACAACAATGATTCATTCTCCAATCATCTGAAGGGTTAACTGGATTTAATGGGCAAATTAAAAAATTTTCTGCTATATAATATGCATGATCAGATGAACCTGAATAAATTTTTTCAAATTCTTCTTTTGATAAAATTACTCCACCAGAAATGCTAACAATCTCATCTTTTAAAATTTTTTCAATTGCAAATAGCCCCTTATGTTCAATGCCTTGCATTTGAACTTTTTTTGAAACATAACTTTCAGCTTTTATTTTTGAAAGAACTTCTGATGAATATTCCATTATTTACCTCGAAATAACAAAGTGACTTTTCCTAGTTTAATTTCATCAAAATCATAAAGTGGTTTTGGTCTGAGAAGTTTTGTTCCGTTTAAAACTACACCAACTTTTGAAACTGTATCAAAAATAACAAAAACATTTTTTACTTTTTTTATTTTAGCATGCATTGGACTAACTGAATTATCCAATAAAACTAAATCATTTGAAGCTGAATTTCCAATTGTTACTTCATCTTTGTTAATTGTAAATTGTCTTCCAGGATTTGGTCCTTCTTTAATTATTAAAACACCTTTATCATATTTTTCAGAATTATTTAACACATCTACTGCAATATGAGAAGCCGTGGAATCATTGGTTTTTTTTTCGCTAATTGGATTATAATTATAAAGCGTATTATTAAAATCTTGTTCTTCAATTAATTCTTCTTTTTTACTTGAATAATTTTCAAAACTAGAAAAATCTTCATCATCATTTAAAAGATTTTCATGATAGTATAAATCGTTTTTTAGTAGTTCTTCTTCTCTTAATTTTAATTCTTCATTTCGTTTTCTTTTCCTAATTTGTTCACTTACAATATATAAAATCACTAAACAAATAAATAAGACAACAAACATAAAAGTATAAAAAAATTCTATATTTGAAAATTTAGATTTAATAAAGTGATAACCAGAAATTTCATAATTTGATTTAATTTCTGATTTTCCAATTTTTAAACTTAAATCTATTTTTGTTTTTTTAAATAAATTTGCTGATTCTGAAAAAGAAGATTTATATTCTAAAACTGGTAAAGATTTTCTAAAATCATAAAGTTTTGACTGTATTTCAGTAACCGATTTATTTTTATCAAAAGGATAATATTCTCCACCGGTGTATTCTGCTATTGCTAAAAACTTTTCATCATAAACAGAATACAAATGAATAGGTTGATTTTGTTTTCTAGATTTTTCAACTAAAGTAGAAATTTTTTCATCGTCTTGAGTTGGAGTGTCCACACCAAATACTAAAATTAAATTTGGAAGATCATTTTCGTTCGTTTGAGAAAGAAGAAAATTAAGAGAACTAATAATTCTATTTCCTTTTGCAGATGAAATTGTTTCAAGTTTTGAAATTGCTTCCTGTTTATTTAAATTTGAACTTAGAAAATAAGTATCGTTTCCAAAAACTTGAATTCCAACACGATCATCTTTTGATAAACTTTGAATCAAAAGAACAGACATTTGTTTTATATACTCTAATTTTTTTGTGTCATCAGTTGCTTGGATTGATAAAAATAATTTAATAGGTCGAAGTTGATTCTTTTTAAGAATGGCAAATGAGTGAATATTTTTGGTTATACCATCTCTTGTTTCTTGAATAGAAATGTTTTCACCTTGAATTGGCTTTAACTTATTTTCTGTAACATTCAATTGAACAAGTGGAAATTGTTCTAAGTCAACCTGTTCCAATTTTACTTTGGATTCTGAATAAATGGAACTTATAAATAAAAATAGAAACGCTTTAAAAAACAAAATGACCCTCAACCAAAAATAAAATTTTTAGAATACTCGAAATTAATTTTATATAAGTTTGCCTTTAGTAAAGTGATTTTTTCAAGTATTTCTCCACTTTTCAAAATACTTACTTCATCAGATAAATTACGAATGATTCTTGGATCATGGCTGACTAAAAGGATTGAATTCAAAAAACTTTTATATGATTCAATTAAAAATTCTAGAATTTCTTTTTCCGAATTAGAATCTAATGCAGTTGTCGGCTCATCTGCTAATAAAATCTCTGGCTCCAAAACTGAACAAATTTGGATGATAATTCTTTGTTTTTCCCCACCAGAAAGATTTTTTGGAAATAAGTCAAATTTTTTTTCAAAATCTCTGATGTTAATTTTCTCCCAAAGTTCAAGAATTTTTTTCTTGGAGGCAAATTCTTTTTTTTTAATTTTAAAATAATCTTTTACTTGTTCACCAATTGGAATATAAGGATGAAAAACCCTTGATGGATTTTGAGGAATTAGGGCAATTTTATTTCCTCTTAAAAGTTGAAATTCTTTTTCTGAATATAGAGAATAATTTTTTCCTAAGATATCAAATTTATCATATTTCAGAATTGAATTTGGAATTTTAATTCCTAAAATTAAATTTAATAAAGTTGATTTGCCTGAACCACTTTCACCCACAAATGAATGAATGGTTTTTTTTTGTAATACAAAATCTATATTTTTTAGAATATATCTTTCACCAATTTTTAAACTTAAATTTTTAATTTTTATCATTTAAAATCATTTTTTTTATATCTTCTATTTTTTCTAAAAATTCAAATCTTGCTTCTTCAAAATTATACAAATTAAAATTTTTTGTATTTGGATTCATCTCAGATGAATTAACTCCTTGATTTAAAAAAAATAATTCATCTGAAATAATTCTTTTTTGTTTTTTTGTGGTATTATCAATAAATAAATTCTTAAAACTATCTGATTCAGTAATCAAAAGTAAAGCAATTGAGTTTGGTTTTAACTTTAAAAATAATAATTCTTTAAAAAATTTATCCCATAATAAAACTTCTTTCCAAGAAAATTTATTTTTTTCTTCTAAAAGTTCTAAAGATTTTTCTGTTAATTTGAGATTAGAAAATTTTGAAAGAAAAGATTTTAAATTTGAATGTTCTAATCTAATTGCACGATTAAGTTCAGCTTCTGAAACTTGAATGAGACCAGTAATTTTTTTATCTTGGTTTAACTGCAAATGATTCATTGTGCTAATGATAATGGAATACTCAATACCTGATTTTTCTTTTCCTTCTATTCGGTAAAGACCAGTTGCTGATTTTAAAACTTTATAATTTTCTTTTTTTACAATTTCTCCAGAATTAATTTTTGATGTGAGTAGAAATTCTCCAAGTTTATCTTTTAATTCATTTAATTCAACTTCAAAACCTTTTGGTTTTTTTTTTGGTTTTTCAGATTTTATTTCTTCTTTAGTATTTTTTCTAAAAAGCTTTTTTAAAAATTTCATTTTTTCCCTCCATAATCCATTCTTAAATTAGAAGGTCTTTTTATATATTTTTTTTCTAATTCATAAATTTTAGCTTCTTTTAAAAAAGCAGAATATGAAGAAGAAATCGCTATTACAAAACCTTGCAAACCATCAAGAACTCCTAATTTAAAAATATAAATTTCTAAAAATTTGATAAATGGTTTTGTTATCAAATTAAGAGTATTAAATTTTTTATTTTTATGAAAACGAGTAAAAGCAACAATAGAAGAAAATTTATTTATTGTATCTACTTGATGAGTTAAATCTTTAAAGCTATAATGAATGATGTCTGAATGAATTTTTTTTCCTACACCTTGAATCTCGATATAATCGTGTGGATTCTCACCTGTCCAAAAAGCTTTTTCTTTTTTAAAAAAACGATATTTATATTGTGGGTACCAACCAGAGTGTTTAATAAATTTTCCCATATGAAAAGTGAGTCTTCTAATTTTATAACCGTCTATATTAGGATTTTCTAATATAATATTTTTTATTTCAGCCATTAATTCTTTACTTGCTCTTTCATCTGCATCTAGGCTTAAAATCCACTCCCCGCGACAGAGTTTGATAGCATCATTTTTTTGTTCAATATGACCTTTAAAATCTTGATTAAAAAATTTCACTTTTTTAAATTTGGAAGCTATTTTTTTTGTATTATCATTTGAATTTGAATCTAGAACAAGAATTTCATCAGCAATTTCCACAACAGATTCAATACAGGCTTTAATATTTTTTTCTTCATTAAAAGTGATGATTGCGACTGAAAATTTAATTTTGTTCTTTTCAAGTTTCTGCATACCAAATACCTTTGCCTTAAAATGAGAATTTTTAGTTTTCATCTATTTTTTTTGTTCTTGGTGAGTTTTCCGCTTTCGATCACAATTAGCCAAGCTTCTTTAATACTTAGTACATTCTTTTTTTTAGTCGAGTCTTATAAAGAAAAAAAGTTAAATAGGAGTTTTTTTCCAGATATTTTTTTTATTTCATTAGGAATTTATTTAAGCCTTATACCTTCAATTTTTGCAAATTTATTTCATTATACTGATTTTAAAAAAATTTTTTCACATTCAGAGATTTCAGATTTTTGGATGTGTTTTGCAATTTTGCCAAGTTATCATTTTTATAAAGATGAAATGCTTAGAAAAAAAATACACTTTGCACTAAAAATTTCATTCAGCATAATTTTAATCTCAGGTATAATCTCGATTTTTACCCCTTTTAGACTTGGACAATTTATTTCAAATGGATTCAAAGTGAATGATGGAGATAGACTTCAACATTTTGCAGGAGATTTTTTTGGAAGATTCACTTATTTACCACTCGGAATGTTAAATACTCATTTGAGTTTTGGAGGAATATTAGGTTTAGCTTATGTAGGAATTTTAATTTTTATAAAAAATTCTTTTAGAAAATTTACACTACTTAAAAAAATTTTATATTCTTTATTTATTTTATTATTTTCAATTTTAATTTTTTTTAATCAAAGCAGATCTATTTGGCTTGGAATATTTTTTAGTTTTGTAATTTATATTTATAAAGAAAAAATTAATATTAAAAAAATAATTTTACCGGTAACATTAATTTTACTTATTTTTTTTGGAGTTATTTATAAAAAAAATTGGTTAATTCAAAGAGCATTTGGTGAAAGTTTGAAAAACTCCACTGAAAATCAAAGACATTATATTTATAAACATTCATTAAATATCATTTTTTCAAATCCCATATTTGGAGTGGGGGCAAATCGTTTTTCTGAAGTTCATAAAAATTTTTCTCTTGATGAAGTTTTAGAAAAACAAGAAATTTGGTATGAAACTGAAATTACACCTCGCCAACATGCACATCATGATTTAATTCATTTTTATTCTATCGGTGGAATTTTTAGTTTTTTAATTTATTTACTATTTTGGATTTATTTACTAAGTCATTATTTCCGTGAAGAAAAAACTAATTATTTATTTTTAGGAATTTTTTCGATTTTTATTGGTGGATTTTTTCAATGTTTTATTTTGGATGATGAAGTTGCACTTCCTTTTTTTGCTTTTGTGGGAATGTTTTTTTCAGATCATTCAAATATAAAATTTAAACGTAAAAGAAATAATACTTTTCAAGTCGAATCTATTCAATATTTTTCTTATTTAAGATATAAATTCAAATTAGAAAAAAAAGCTATAATTTTAATCATCAGTTTTTTTATTTTTTCATTATCAGTTTTATGTATAATCGCTTATAAAAATAATTCAATAATCAGAAAAATTGAAACAAAAAATTCTGAAGATAGAATGCTGATTAGAAAAACTTTAAAAAATGAATTGATTCAATTTCCAACTTCTAAGATGAATTCATATTCAGACCAAATTATCATTTCAGGATGTTTAACTCATTATTTTAATAAAAAACCAGAAATTAGAAAAGATGCATTTAAAATTAAAATGACTTTAGATGAAAAATCAAAAAATCCTCCAAAGTATGTAAAAATTTTTGTTTATGAAAGAGATGCCTTTGATCAAGATAAACTTTATAAGGTTCATACTAGAAAAAAATTAGATTTAGAATTTGAATTTGCAATTTATCAAAACGAAAATCATTTTGAGCTAAAAGAAATTTATTCAAAACAAGAATCAAAAAACTTTCCTGATAATATTTATTTTAGAGATTTTGGATTTTTTTTTGGAGGATTTGATCCAAGCCAAGAAAATTTTGATTTTCCTAAAATAGATTTTGGAAAAAATTGTAATTAGTTTTTTTCATTGAGATGACTCATACTAATAAATTGTTCCTTTTAATATAAATTCAATACAACAGGGTAAAGTTTTTTATTTCAAATCCGAGAATGAATCTAAGATAGATTCTTCTCTTGACAGGGCTAATCTATTTAAAATTATGTTCTTGAACGGCGACATAGCTCAGCTGGTTAGAGCAATGGAATCATAATCCACAGGTCCGGGGTTCGAATCCCTGTGTCGCTAGATTCTATAGGAGTCAACTTTGAAAAAAAGCATTACCCTAATATGTTTCACCATTTCCCTTTTTGTAACTTCAAATATTTTTGCAAATGAACAATGTAAACCTGCATGTGATAAATTTTTAGAATGTACAAAAGATATGAACAAAGGCAAATCAGCAACTGCAGCAGATATTAAAAAACTCACTGATGGTTGTATGAACACATGTAAGAAAAAAACAAGAGAAGTTCTTGGATGTTTTGCTACTTCAAGTAGTTCTTGTGTGAGCTTTGCACTTTGTATTCAAAAAAGTTACCAAGCATCAAAAACAACTAAATAAGTTCCAACTATTTCCTTAGAGAATCTTTTTGTGTCGCATTTAATTTTTTGTTTACATGTTACATGCGACACTAGAAAACCTCTTATCTTTAATTAAATATACTCAATTAAAATTAAATTAAAAATTAATCCTTCTACATTCTTAGTTTTAGATTCTTAAAAAATTTTAGGATATAAATTAAACTTTGGTTTGAGAATAAAAATCTTTACTCAAAATTGTCTAACTTTTTTAGTGGGTAGTTTAATAATTGAAATATAAAAGAAAATTATTTACAATTTTTACAAAAATTAATTGTAAAAAATAATTAAACAAACTTATTAGATTAATGAAAAATATTTTCTTATGCTTTTTTATTTTAATATTCAATTGTAAAATCAATCCACCTTGTTCAGTTTTGGATTCAACTTGTAATCCACTTGGTTATTTTATCCCAAACTTAATTAGGTCAAATCAAGTAGCATCCACTCCAACAGGAACGGGAACAGGTACAGGCACTGCGACAGGAACAGCAACTGGCACTGGAATAGGAACAGCGACTGGAACAGGCACTCCGGCTTCCACAATCACTTTTGCTGGAGTGAGCAATTTAAGAATTCTATCTTCAACTTCTGTTGAGCTGAGATGGACTGCAGCCACAAGCACTGCTGCTGGAAACATGGAATACAATATATATCGTTCAGCAACATCTGGAACACAAGTTTTCACAACCCCAGTTCTAACAGTAAATAATGTCACTACTGCAACAATCACTGGAATCACTGCGAACACAAATAATTATTATGTAGTTCGAGCAAGAGACACTACAGGAACAACAGATACAAACACAGCTGAAAGAGGTGCACTCTTTAATGGACTAATAAGATATATTCCACTCGATGCAACACCACTTGCAACTGGGGAGAGGATCGGGAACCAATCTATATCACAGATAGGAGGTCTAACACCCATAGCAACAGATAGGTTTGGTGTGGCTAATAATGCTTATTTGTTAAATGGAAGTAGTCAATTCTTTCAATTTAATCAAACCACTCCAACTGCTCTACCAACTGGAAATAATCCTAAAACATTTTGTGCTTGGATTAGAACATCATCTACTAGTCTACAAACCATTACTGGATATGGTAATGCCCCACAAGCAAATTTTATGATTGTTCCTATTGATGGATTCATTAGTTTAACTTATGATCAAAGTGGAGGTTTTAATAATCAATCTACAGCTACCTCAAGTATTACAAATGGAAATTGGAATTTTGTTTGTGTTACAATGCAAAGAACAGCTAATGCTAATGTTTCTACTTTTCAAATTAATTCTAATTTTATATCTGAATATGTCAATGCGACTACTGCATTAAATTCAGACAACTCACTACTTGGAACTATTGGACGATTTTCAAGTGCTGCTTCTAATTGGTTTAATGGTAATATCGCAGAAGTGTCTATTTGGAATCGTGTTTTGACTCAAGCAGAATTATTGGCTGTGTTTAGGAATTAGTTCCCTTCGACACATTCGACAGGCTCAGTGCAGGTTGCCTCAGGGAACGGAGATTGTTTGTCGATTATAAATTTGTCATGTTCAAAACTCGAAACCAAGGAATACTATCGTTTATCAATAGTATCGTAAAACGATAGTAGTAGGATTCTAAGGTCAGAATTTATTCTGACCTTACTTGCACTAGCGAAAAAGATCGAAGTGGGGTCAAAATTTTTTGAATAAAAAATTTTGACCGTAACTGAGAGCTTGGTTTTTTTGTGGGTCACTGAAGCTCTCGAAGTTCGGCACTGTTAGTAGAATTTGTGCCCACAAAAAAATTCGCCTAAAGAAATACAAAACTTTTTGTAATCTGATTAGGAACAAAAGATATCAATGTAACTGAAATTAATTTTGATAATGTTTATTTTTCAAACAATTGATTGCCTCAAAGCAAAAAATCTATATTCGATTTTAATAAGTTTTGAAAGTTTGAATTTGTTGGTCGTCTTATTCACTCCATCTCAAAACGTGAATTATTGAACTTTCTTCCTCAGTCCAAGTGATCTAAATCGAATACATTCTTTTCTAAAAAAACCAAAAATATAAGACTCTCTTTCTTTATCAAGTCTAGAGTCAAATAAAGCTTCTATTTTTTCTGCTTCCATCTTTTTTGAAAGAATTGAATAAAAGCTTTCTTTTGAAAAAGAAAAACTAACTGGTATAAATTGTTTGTTATCTTTATTTCCAACTGGAATGTAAAGAGTGACACCAGTTGCACAACCAGCAGAATTTCCAATGATTTCGACTACATCATATTCGTTTAAATCAAAATCTTCGAGATTCGTGTTCAACATATCTTTTGAAGGAATTGCAGAAATTTCTAAAATTGCAAATGCTTCTAAACCTCTTTGGTGGTTATGCATTACAATTGAAGATTCTGATCCCACATGAATTGATGCATCTCTGAACTTTCCATTTGCAACTTTAGTAATGATTTTTTGTGAAGGGTCACCATTAAAAATCACTTCATTTGGCATTGGATTATTTTTTCTGATTAAAACTTGTTTTGGTTGTATGGTGATACAATTATAAAAAGTTAAAAGTAGTATGAGAATTTTCATTTTGAAGACTTGACACCATCTGGAAGTTTGACTCCAATTCCGGTAACTTTTGTACATCTAGTCATTTTTAAATTAAAAATATAACTTTCTATATGGTAGTCAGTTTGCACGTTAAAAAGTAAATCTGCTTTCCCTTTAATTGCATTTGATACTGCTGTATCAAAACTTTCATCACCAGTATAAACTGCCCATAAGTATGATTCTGCACATGTCTCACCACTTAACTTCCCAACAAGTTCCATACCTTTAATATCAGTATAACTTTGTGAATAATACCAACCTGGTGATTTTACATTTGTGTAAAGACATGAGAATAGAAATGGAATTAGAAGAATTATCTTTTTCATTGGATACCTCTTTATATTTATAAATTTATATTTCTAAAAGTATAGAAAATTGAAAAGTTTTTTTTTGAACTTAGTAAAATTTTTTCTTTTTGAGCCAAGTTGCGAAGCATTGAACGAGCGATAGAGATTGTAGCGTTTCTGAATAGCCTCGGACTTTAGTCTCAGGCTATTCAGAAGTAGCGGAAAGCTCGGCATCGCCTAATCAGTATTAGGCGATGATCGCCCAAATAAATACTCTAAATAATTTTCTCAAAATCTTTTAACACAGCTTCATAGCCTTTTGATTTTATCAAATTGATAATTTCGGAAAGGCTACGTTTGTCTTCAGTTTCAAATTGTTCTAGCTCGTTTGAGTTACTATAACCACCCGGTTCAGTTTTTGATTCTGCAGACATAGAAGTTATTCCAAGTCCAATCAAATTATTTCTAAGTTTCAAACTTTCTCTAGTTGACAAATTAATTCCTGCATCGTTAAAATAAATTCTAAGTGCAAAGATAAACTGTAAAAATTCTTTATCACTTACATCTACAACGGGATAAAAATCAGATGCGTTTGGTCTCATTCGAGGTAATGAAAAACTCACCAAACTTTGCCAATAAGTTTTTTGGAGATAGTCACCATGTAGTCCCAAAAAAAACATTTCTGCATTTGGATTTGTGAGACCAAGTAAAGCACCAAGTGTAATTTTTCTAAATCCAGAAGCTCCACCACGATCAGGTGCATTAAGCCGATACTTCATATCTTTTTTTACACCACGAATATGATAATTTTTGTATGTCTCAGGATTGTATGTTTCTTGGTATAGAGCTAATGTGTCCGCTCCGCTAAAAATAATTTCTTTGTATTCATTCTCTTCTAGTGGATAAATTTCAATTGCCACAGATGAAAAATAATTTTTTAGAAGTTTAACTGAATTTGAAATATAGGAAACAGGAGTGTTGGAATAGTCTTCACCTGTTAAAATGAGAATGGAATCTATCCCTTTTGATTTTAAAATTTCTGCTTCGATTTTTATTTCAGCTTCGTTTAGTGTTTTACGTTTGATTTTATTTTCAAAACTAAACCCACAATAAAGACAAGAAGAGCGACAATGATTAGATAAGTAAATTGGCATATAAAGTGAAATAGTTTTCCCAAATCGACTTTCAGTAATTTCTTTTGAGAGTGAAGCCATTTCTTCCAAATAAAAATTTGCGTTTGGAGAAATCAAATTTTTATAATCTGTAAAATTTAATTTTTCTTTGTGTAATGCTTTGTGTAAAGTAGTTTCAATTTCTTGTTTAGAAATTTCATTTAGCTCTTTTATAATTTCTGAAAAATTATATTGTTCAAATATTTGAAGAAATTCTGTTTTCTTCATCTAAAAATCCTGTAAGTGGACTTGACGCATTTGCTTTTAAATTTTGTTGTACTGTTTTTCTTCCACGATATAAAAAAGAAAGTCGGCCTGCTTCCACTGCGAGTTTAAATGCTTTTGCAATTTGAACTGGATTTCCGGAAACTGCAATTGCTGTGTTTACTAAAACTGCATCTGCTCCCATTTCCATTGCTTCTGCTGCATGAGACGGCTCACCAAGACCAGCATCAATTACAACAGGAACTTTACACATAGAAATTATCATTTCAATATTAGACCGATTTTTAATTCCTTGGTTAGTTCCGATAGGTGAACCAAGTGGCATCACAGAAACGCAACCAACTTCTTCTAATCTTTTGCAAAGAATTGGATCAGCGTTGATATAAGGCATAACTTTAAAACCAAGTTTGACTAATTCTTCAGCTGCTTTTAAAGACTCCAATGGATCGGGAAGCAAATAAACTGGATCAGGAATTACTTCTAGTTTAATAAAATCTCCACCACCCATTGCACGAGAAAGTTTTGCAAGTTTAATTGCTTCTTCTGAATTTCTTGCACCAGATGTATTTGGTAACAACTCAATTTTGTTTCGATCAATTCCTGACAAAATATCATCAGCAGGATTGTCCAAATTCACTCGTCTTAGTGCAACTGTTACAAATTCAGAGCCGCTTTCAATAATCGCAGATTTCATGATTTCAGTGGAGGAAAATTTTCCAGTTCCAATAAACAGCCTAGAACTAAATTTTCTTCCACCAATTTCTAAAAAATCTTCTGCCATCAAACTGCCTTTTTGATAAATTGTTTTGCTTCATCTATTTTAAGTGAAATGAGTTTTGAAACACCGGGCTCAGAACTAGTAACTCCAAAAATTGTATTCGCTCTTGAAATAGTTGGCGGAGCATGAGTTACAACCACAAACTGGCTATAAGACTTAAACCTATCCAAAATTTGGCAGAATCGAATTTTATTTACTTCATCAAGGGCAGCATCAATTTCATCAAGGAAACAAAACGGAGAAGGCTTCACCATGTAAATTGCAAATAAAAGTGCAATCACTGTCATGGACTTTTCTCCACCTGAAAGAAGTTTTAAATTTTGGACATGTTTTCCTGGAGGCTCAGCCATAATTTCAATTCCAGAATTTAACTTGTCATCTTTTTCAGTGAGTTCAATAGATGCTTTTCCACCGTTAAACAAAATCGAAAATGTTTCTTGGAAATTTGTTTTAACTAGTTCAAAAGTTTCCATAAATAATTTTTCAGATTCCACATTGATATTTTTTAAAGCTTGTAAAATTGCATCTTTAGAATCTTCAATATCTTTTTTTTGTTTTTCATGATGTTCAAAAATTTCTTTTATATTTTGGTATTCTTCTACAGCAAGAGGATTGATAGAGCCAAGTAGTTGAATTTCAGATTTGATTTCTCTAAGTTTTAATTCTTCTTTTTCTTGTTTGATGTCTGAATTAATTTTTTCAGCTTCAAGTTCTTTTTCTGAAATTGAATATTCGTTATAAAGCTCTTCTAAAAAAGATTCAATTTGAACTTTGATAGAAGCAGATTTTCTTTCTAAATCGTTCATCACAGGAATAATTGCTCTAAATTCTTCTTGGTCTTTAGTAGAAGAATTTTTTAGTTCTTGGATTTCGTTTAGAATATTTTTCAAAATTTCTTTTTCAGATTCTAAAACTTTACTCATACTTAAAAATTCGTTGTATGATTTTTCAATTTGCTCTTCTAAAATTGCAACTTCTTCTTTTACAGAATTTTTTCTTAAATTTAGTTGTTCTAAATTTTGGTTTAGAGTTTCCACTTTTTGTTTTCTTTCGATAACTGAAGATTCTTCTCTTTCTAGTTCAGTTTTAGTTGCAAAAATTTTTCCTTCTAGTTCCAAAACCAATTTTTCTAATTTTACAATTTCTTCTTTGGTGTTTTCTAAATTTGTTCTTAAAGTTTCAATTTCTTCGTTTGATTTGGAAATATCGCGAGAAAAATTTTCGTTTTGTAAAATCAAATCTTCAATTTCAGAATCAATTGCTTCTTTTTTAGACAATAATCCATCTTTATCCAAAATCAAAGTTCTAAAAATATCTTCCAAACCAAGAAGTTCATTTAATTTAATGGATAATTCTTTTGGATTTAGCTCTGAAATTAATTTTTTATAATCAGATGAATTTTCTAGTTCAGATTCAAATTTTTTTAAAGTAACAAAAATTTCTTCTTTTAAAGATTTTCTTCTATCTTCAGATTTTTCTGCTTCGATTTTTTTTTCTTCAATTTGGTTGATGATGCTTAAAATGCTGTCTTTTAATTTTTCACGAAGAACAGAATGGCGTTTATCATTTTCAGAAATTTTTAAATTGCATTCTTTAATAAAATTAATTTCTTTATCAATGGATTCTTCAAATTCTTTTTTTCTTTCTGAAAAATTAGAAATATTTTTTTTAGTGTCTTCAATCGAAAGAACAAAATTTTCTTTTTCCAAATTTAATTTTTGGATACTTTGTTCAGCTTGTTCAAGTTTGGATTTATCTTCTAATAAAGTAGAATTGTATTCATCCATACGAAAATTTAATTCTTCTATGATTTGTTTGTTTTGGTCAATTTTTTGTTTTTGAATTTCTTTTTTAGATAAAAAATCCAAAAGTTTTTTATCGATTTCAGAAATTTTTTGTTCTAGTTCGTATTTTTCATTTTCTCTTTTTTCAATCACCAAAGCATCTGATTTCATTCTAGAAGAAAGCTCTTCATTTTTTTTCTTTACTTCATCAAGTTCTGCTTCAATTTTTTTGGAACGATTTTTAAACGACTTCAACTTTACATATCTCAAATTTTTATCTGCATCTGCAAGTTTAGATTTTAATTCAAAATAATTTTTTGCTTTTTCAGCTTGTTTAAATTTTAAATCGAGTTCTTTTTCCATCGAACTCATAATGTCTGCAATACGAAGTAAATTTTGTTTTGTGAGTTCTAATTTTTTTTCAGTCTCAACCTTATCCATTTTAAAACGAGAAATTCCAGCAGCTTCATCAAAAATTGCTCTTCTCTCTTCTGGTTTAGAATTTAAAATCGCTTCGACTCTACCTTGCTCCATGATCGAATAACTTGATTTACCCACACCAGTATCCAAAAGAAGTCTCTCTACATCTTTGCGAAGAGATTTTGTATTGTTAATTAAATATTCGTTTGTCATGTCGGGATAAACTCGACGAGTAATTTTTACTGTAGGAAAATCTATTGGGAAAATTTTTTGGCTATTGTCAAGAGTGACAGTCACTTCAGCAAATCCACTTGGGTCGCGGGTCTCAGATCCGTGAAAAATCACATCTTCCATTTTTTCACCACGAATATTTTTGGCAGATTTTTCACCAAGCACCCATTTCATCGCGTCAACAATATTCGATTTTCCAGAACCATTCGGTCCCACAACAGCAGTAAAACCCGGATCAAAAATAATCTCAGTATCATCTGCAAAAGTTTTAAAACCAACAAGATTTAAGCTCTTTAAATACATAACTTCCCTACTTTTTTTTTGGGAGCTGCGGAAATAAATTCCGCCGTGCTAGAAAAGGGTTCCGTCCTCGCAACTTCAGACTTGAAGTTCAGTGGGTCAAGACCCACTGTCTGGCAAGACCTAAAGTCTGGCAATTCTTGTCGTTGTTTACTCGGACTGCTTCGCACCTTTTCTATCACTAGCTCTTTTCTTTTATTGACAAACTGATTCCTTTATAAGACATAATAAAAGAATCTTTAGCAATTATTTAAAATTAAAGTTTTATGTCACTTAAAAAAATAGAAGAAATTGTACAAAAAAAACCTTACCTAAAATTGTACAATTCTTGTACGAGCCTTGGAGAATTTTCTATTCATTCGGCAAAAGAAAAAGATGAATTTTATGTAGAATTCCAAAAAAAAAAATTATCTAGCCCAATTGCCCCAAAAAAAGCAGCAGAGCGACAAATTGAATCTGTAAAAAATTATGAAAACCAAATTGTATTTTTACTTGGACTTGGAAATCCTCAACTCATAACTGAAATCAATTTAAAGCTAAAAGAAAATCAAATTTTAATACTAATAGATTTATCTGAAGAAATTTTTCCTCTTCTTTGGGACAGCCATCTTGCTGATGTGATGGATGTGGCAGGGAGACATTTGTTTCTTGGAGATGAAAAATTACATTTGCTTTGGAACTATTTGGAGTCTTTGCCAATTGAAAAAGTGGATGGAATCAAATTTTTAAAAAACCAACCAAGTATAGAACTCAATCCAGAATTTTATTTTGAAGCAGAAGAAAAAATTAGAAAATTATTTTCCTCTAAAATGAGTGATCTTCTCACCAAATTTGAATTTGATAGAATTTGGGGAAAAAATTCATTTCAAAATATTTTACAAGCAAAACATTTAAAACAAAAAATTTATCGAGTCAAAGATTTATTTTTTCAATTTGAAACTATTCCTGCTGTTTTAGTTTCTGCGGGACCAAGCCTTCGACACCAAGTTCCACTTTTAAAAAAAATCAGAGACAAAGTATTTTTATTTTCTTGTGACACTTCTTTAAAAGTTTTACTCAAAGAAAAAATTATTCCTGATGCAGTGATGACACTCGATGCACAAACTCATTCTTATTTTCATTTTCTCGGAGAAGAGCTTTCTGAAATACCACTTTTTGCAGATATTGTAACTTCTCCAAACTTGTTACGTAATTTTAATTTTCGTTCCATTGTATTTTCGATGACAGCTAAGTACCAAGCTTTAGCAAACGGACAAGCATTTATAGAAAAAACTGCAGGAGGAAATTTAGTAGAAAAAGCATTTGGGGAACTTGGTTATATTCAGTCTGGAGGTTCAGTTGCAACTTCTGCATTTGATATTTTGAGACAAATGGGTTTTTCGCCAATTTTTTTAATTGGACAAGACTTAGCTTATACTGGTCGCGAAATTCACTCAACAGGAACTCATCACAACGAAAAATGGCTCACTTTACTCAATCGAAAAAAATCTTTAGAAAAAATTAACGAAGAAATTGTTCGTAAACGTGAAACCATGAAAGTAAAATCTGCTGATGGAAAAGAAGTTCTAACTGATTTTATTTTAAACTTGTACAAATCTTGGTTTGAAGAGTCGATGAAAAATTCTACACTAGATGTTTACAATATTTCAGATCGTGGTGCTTATATTGAAAACATCAAACATCTAAATTTACTCGAAGCAGAAAAAATTTTTGAAACTTACAAAGATCATTCTTATCCTTGGAAAGAAAAATCTGCTTGGAGCTTAAAAGAAAACTCAAACATAAATCTCGAAACAGCACAAGAAATAAAAAACCTATTTTTTGAAGAAGTTCAAATTTTCCAAAACCAAAAAGATTCTTCTTCAGAAGAAATCCTAAATTTTTTAAAACAAAGCATTTTACTAAACGACATTCTCCGCAAAACAAAAGTTTATCTCTCTCGAAACAACTCTGCTTTATCAGAAGAAAAAAAAGTAGAACTTTTAAAAGATGCAATCGACAGAGAGATAAGTTATTTGAAAAGATATGTGGGTTAGAAGTTGAAAGTTAAGAATGAAAAATGAATTTTGGTAAAAACTTTAATGGGCAAAAAGCAAAGAGTAATTTCTAAAAAAAAGAACTTTTTATAATTGAAAATTCTTCGACAGGGAATGATTTTTTTTAACTTAAGGTTCTGGTTTTATATTTTTTTCTGAAAAAGAAAATTATGGTTTGAAAAAAACTCAGCAGATTATACTAATTTTGAATTATTTAATTCTAAAATTCCTTTAAAAGAAGAAATCCAATTTGTATTGATTATTTAAAATAAGAATTTTTATTATTCTATTTCGATTTTTCAAATGGGAAGAGTTTTTAATTTCGTTCTATTTTTAATAAAAAAATTTTTCAATACTAAGCGAAAGTGATTGAAGCGGAAATCCTTTTGTATAGATGAATTAGTTGTTTGAATAAAGTGAGGTTACAAAAGATTGTAGCGTAAAGCACGTTTTTTTTCAACAGTGGGTCCCTGCCCACTGCTTTGAAAAAAATTCGCCCAAATGAAAATTAAATAATGGTTAAGGATTAAAATGAAAAAAATAACATTCAATATTTTAGTAATTCTTTTATTTATAGTTGGAATTTGTTTTTATTTTGTAAAAGTAAAAGGGTATTGGATTAATATTCCAGATACAAAAATTTATTCAGTGAAAGGAATTGATATTTCACATCACCAAGGTGATATTGGTTTTGATTTAATTGATAAATCTGAATTTGATTTTGTTTATATCAAAGCAACTGAGGGTGGAGATTTTAAAGATAAAAAATTTTTGCAGAATATAAAAAAATTTAAAGAACTAAATATTCCTGTTGGGGCTTATCATTTTTTTACTTTGTGCAAAGATGGAAAAACCCAAGCAGAAAATTTTTTAGATTCGATTCAATCTATCTCTATAGATTTACCACCAGTAATTGATTTGGAATTTCCCGGAAATTGTAGTTTGAGACCATCTGTGGAAGATTTTTCTTTTCAACTAATTGAGTTTATTAAATCGGTTGAAAAATTTTCAAGTAAAGAAATAATTTTTTATACAAATGAAGAATTTTATTATAAGTATCTCTCAAATAATTTTACAAATCGTAAATATTGGTATCGAAATATTTTTGATTCACCAGAAAAATTTCCGTCAAAAACTATCATTTGGCAGTATTCTGAATTTGGAAAAATAAAAGGAATTAAAGGAAATGTAGATTTGAATGTAGTGAAACTTGATGATTGGAAAAATTTACTAAAATAAGAATTACTCGCTTAAATCTAAAATAAAAAAAAGATAGAATTATGGAAATACTTTTACCCGATGAATACAACACTTTAGATGAAGTTTTTGAATTATGGAAATTTTTTAGAAAACAAACAATTGCTTGTTTAGAAAAAACTCCAAAAGAAATTTTTACTGTCAACCCTGAAGAAGGACGTTGGTCTATTTCTGAAGTTGGAGAACATTTATATATAACACAAAATAATTTATCTAGAACATTTCCGATTGTGCTCGCAAAAAAATTTGGTGAAGAGTTTAGTGGCTACAAACAAGAAATGCATTTTAAAATCATAAGACGAAATATGATGAAGCCAACAAAAGTAAAAAATCCGGCTTCAGTTGCTCCATTAAATAAATATTCATTTGAAGAACTTCTTCCTTTGTTAAACTCTGCTGAAGAAAAAATGTCTCAATTTGTAAACAAATACAAAAAAGAAGATTTAGAAAAAAGAGCAATGGAGCATCCCATTTTTGGAATGTTAAATGTGTTTCATTTTTTTTGGATTATGTCCATGCACGAAAGATCACATTTAACTGCTCTAGAAGAAAGAACAAAAGATTTTTAAATGATAAAATTTTTTTGGGAATTTCCACTGAGTTTATGTACAACATTTTTTTTGTTTTGCTTTTATTTTACCGTAAATTCCACTCTTTCACATGTAAAAATTGCTACTTACTTTTATTCTTATCCAGGTAAGTTTAGTTTTATCAACTGGATTTTGTCTTCCTTTTATCATGCCTCTCCTATGCATCTTTTTTCAAATATGTTTTTTTTGTATTTTCTTGGAAGAGCTGCTGAATCAAAAATTTCAAAAGGCAAATGGATTTTATTTTATTTATCTGCTGGAATTATCTCTATGATGTTTGATTCTATTGTGAGAGGATTTATTTTACATGAAAAAATTCCAGCTGTTGGAGCAAGTGGAGCCATTTCTGGAATAGCTGCTGTTGCAATGGTTTATTCTCCTTTACAATATCGTGTGCTTGGAATAAATTTTGTATTTCCTGTTTTTATACTTGCATGGTTAATGATTTATTCTGATTTTATGAATATGTTCAGCTCTGACCATGTTGCACATTTTGCTCATCTCGCAGGATTTTTTTCCATTCTTGTAACTTCGTATTTGTTATCAGAAAAAGATAGAGCTAAACTTAGAACTAATTTTTCTTTAAATGCATTATTTTTTATTTTTACAATAATTTTACTTTTCTTTTTGGAGAACAGATAATGAAAGTTTCTTTCAAAGCATGGGAATATATTTCAGATGATAAATTTATCCAAACAGAATATGATTTTGTGGGAGATAAAAATTCTGGTTGGGAAATTTTTAGAAACAACAAACCTCATTTAAAATTAGGTGAAGGTTATGAATTATTCAAATCCAAATATTGTGGAATTTGTTCCACTGATTTAGCTAGAAGATTTCTTCCGTTTCCACTTCCACAAATTACTGGACATGAAGTTGTTGCAACTAGTCTTGATGGAAAAAAAAATTATGTTCTAGAAATAAACGATACATACCAAGCTCGTGGTGTAGAAGAAGATATTTTTTGTAAATCAGGAATCCCAACTCATTCACCAGATAGAATGGTTCTTGGAATTGATAGACTGCCCGGTGGATTTGGAGAATACATTTTGTCTCCAATAAATGCTGCAATTGAATTTGATGAAATTTCTCCTAAACTTGCTGTGCTAATCGAGCCATTTGCTGCTTGTCTTCAATCTGTGATCGCTTCTCCTCCAAAAAAAGGAGATCATGTAGCAGTTCTAGGACCAAGAAGACTTGGAAATTTACTTATTGCTGCACTTGCTTCTTATAAAAAATCTCACCAAATAGATTTTGAAATTTCTGCTCTTGCGAGGCACAATGAACTTTTAGAAGTTTCAAAAAAACTCGGAGCAGATTCAGTTTTTAGATCAGATAAATTAAAAGATAAAAAATTTGATATTGTATATGATACAACGAGCACTGAGTCTGGATTTTTACAAGCATTAGAAATTGCAAAAAGAGAATTACATTTAAAAACAACTAATGGACAAGAAATGTCAGGTTTAAAAAAATTAACTGAGCTAGTTGTAGATGAACTTTCTTTGATGTCTTATTCAGAAGAAAATTTGAATTTTAAATGGGAAAATGCAAATTATAAAAATGAAAAAATTGTAGTGAGTGAAAATTCTAAGATTTCTTTAAAAGAAAATTTTTATAAAAGCAAAATTTCTGATGCAGAAAAAATTTTAGAAAGTGAAGAATTTCAAAATCGAATTCCCAGATTTGATTTGAGTATTGTTTCCAATTTAGAAGAAATTGATTTGTCGATTAGACCTTCAACTGCACACGAAAATTCTTTGGTGAGACCAAGAGGAGCGATTTTATTTTCAGGTGAATCAAATGAAAATCCAGTTTTAAAATTTTTAAATTCTGGTGGAAAAATTCGTTCTTCTCGTTGTGGAGATTTTCACAAAGCTTTAAAATTATTATCTGAGAACAAAGAAATTTCTGAAAATTTAGTGAGTCATTTAATAACTCATCGTTATTCATCGAAAAATATGAATGAAGCTTTTTTAAAAGCCAAAGAAAAAGATGCAGTAAAAGTAGTAATTGAACATGAATAAACTTGAAACCACTTTAGGAAGTCCATTAATTTGGGAAGATCATTGGAAAATTGACTTAAAAGAATTAAAAATTTTTACAGGACTTTCAATTCTCTCCCAAATTATTGGAGATCAAATTTTTGATGAATTGGAAACTGGACTTGGTGACATTCATTTTTTATATAAAATAAATCCAAACATAAACCCTGAACTTATACAAATGCAAATTTCATCTATTCAGATTTATTCTGAATCTGGAGTTTTAGATGAATTGGTATTTAGAAAAGAAGATCTCCAAATTTTTTTGAGAACCATTTTTGGAACTTTTCAAAGACCCAATTGGGCAAAATTTATTCATCCAGAATTTTTTGGAGAAGATAATAAAACTTTTTCGAATCAATCCCTTGTTTTTCAATTTGAAAATTTATTTTTTATTTTAAATAGATTTGAAAATCAAAGACAAGTTGGAAAATTTTTTCTGAGACTTAAAATTACAAAAGATAATCCTTTTGAATCTTTAAAAGAAACTGATGGATTTCATCTAGTAAATGATATACAGAATAGAAAATATATTGCTGGAACTTCAAAACTTGCTGAATCAATTTCTGAAAAAATTTTAACTTCTGTTCAAAAAAATTTAAGTTCTTATATTGAAGAAAAAACTTCGTATAATTTATTATTTAGTAGCTTAGAAAAAACTTTTTTAAATGATATTGAACAAATTTGTTTTCATTTTAGTGCAAGTTTTACAGAAAATATTCAAAAACTTTCTAAATTTGAACAAGTTCAAGTTTATAAAAAAATCTTTTTGACATTTGAAGATAAAAGTATAGCTGATGAAATTTTAAATGAAAAACTTTTCGAAATTGAAACACATAAGAATATTAGAGTTTTCTTATATACTTCTAGAAAAAATAAATTTTTAAATTTAAGTTTTGGAGAAATTAAAAAAAGTATCAGTTTAGAAAACTATTTAGATAAGATGCAAATTTTAAATTCTATTTTAGAAAAAAATTTAGATTTTCAAGATATTTCAGTTTTTTTAATTCATCATATCACTTCTGAAATTTTAGCTGTAATTGAATTAATTCGCAATTTAAAACCGGTTTCACTTGATATGATGTTTGTAAAATATGCAGGAAAAATTCCAGATGCTTATCTTGATTCTTTATTTAATATAAATGATGAAAATTTTTTTATGGCAGGACTTGCTAGACACACAACTGAAGACAACAAAGAATATTTTAGTTTGGCTAAATACTATTCTGATTTGACTGTGCATGAAAAATTTGCTCAAGACTTAGATTCCAAAAAATTAAAATTTTTTGATGCAATGAAATCTATTTCAATTTATTTTTTTCTTTTAAGATTAGAAAAAGTGATTTTTGAAAAGAAAAAAATTTTACTAATTGAAGATGGTGGATATTTAGCTCCAATTTTAAATGAATATATGATTTCAGAAAAAACAATTGGTGAAATTTATGATGAAAATTTTATTTCCACAAAACTCGACAAATCCAAAAAACTAAAAGAGATTTTGGATGAATATTTAGTTGGAACAGTAGAACACACTAGAAACGGTTATGACAGATTACAAAAAGTAAAATCAAATTTTGATAAATTTGAAACCACAACTTTTTCTATTGCAATCTCCAATGAAAAAGTAATCGAAGAATCTAAAGAAGTGGCTCATTCTATTCTTAGTGCAATTGAATCTATTTTACATGGACAAGGAAAAATTTTATCTAAACGAAAAATAATAATACTTGGTGCAAAAGGAAATATTGGTTCTTTTTTGGTGAATTACTTACTAGGTGGAAGACTTCATGATACTAATTTAAAACTTATTGAAGTGGATTTAAAATGTACAGATGGAATTGCAGGTTTTGAATTTTTACACCAAATTCCTAATGAAGAATTTTTAGATTTGGATTTATTTATTGGAGTAATTGGTGATTCTATTTTAAAATCAGAGTTGATTAAAAATTTAATTTTAAATGGAAAAAAGCGAGATTTATTTTTTGCGTCTGGTTCTACAAAAACTGTTGAGTTTACAGATCTTTCTGAATATATTTATAAAATATTAGATAATCCTAATATACTTGGAGAGAATGTTTCTGTTGAAATTTCTAAAATTCAAGACCCTCAAAGTTTAATGAACCAAGGAACAAAAGTAAAAATCAAAAGTCCAAAAATAGAAAAAAATTTATATCTACTTGGGGATTTAAGTCCAATTAATTTTTTATATTATGGTGTTCCAACAGAAACAATGGATAAAATCTTATCACAATTGATTCAAGTGAGTCTTGGTTTGGTAAATCAATACAAAAATTCAAAACTACCAACAAAAGGAATTTATGCAGTTGACAAAGAAATTGATGAATGGGGAAATTTGTTATGAGTAAACATGGACAATTTCAAATTACTCAAAAAGTTTTTGTAATTAAAGAAAATAAATTATTAGTTATGAAAGATCATAAATCTGGTGCGGGTGATTTGCCAGGTGGAAGAATGAACCAAGAAGAATTTTTTCAAGATTGGATGATTTCTTTAAACCGTGAAATTGAAGAAGAAATGGGATCCAATTTTAAATTAGAAATTTCTAAAGAACCAATTTTTATTCATAAACATCTCGTGAATGACGGAAATCATCCTTGTTTAGTGATTGCTTATTTTGCAAAATATATTTCTGGTGAAATTTTAATTTCTGATGAACATGATTTTTACAAATGGGTGGAAATTGATTCTTATAATCCTGAAGAACTATTTTCAGAGTATATGTTGGAAATCATAAATTTATTTTTAAAAAGGTATAAAAATGGTCTCTATTTATAGATTTATAATTTTTTTTATTTTATCTGCAATTTTAATTTTTTATTCAAATACTTTAACAAATCGTTTTTATTCAAAATCTGAAATTGAAAAAATATCAAATCAAACAGAAGAATTTAACTTTAAATCAATGGGATATAAATCTGAAAAAGGAAATTTAGTTTTAATTTCAAATTCTTTTAGACCAATTGATTTTGCATCTGAAGAAATTTATTTTAATAAAATTGAATCTATTTTAAAAACTATTTCTGAAAAAAATTTTATTGGAGAAGAAACTTTCATTATTTTTCCAGAACATATTGGAAGTTTTTTATTTTTAATAGATGAAAAAAAAGAAATTTATAATTTTAAAACTTTAAACGAAGCTTTGGAAAAAATCAAATATTCTAATCCTGAATTAGTTCTTACAAAAAATTTAATACCAAAGTTAATTGAGAAGAAAAAGAATAAAATTTTAGAAATATACAAAAATACTTTTTTAAAATTATCCAAAAAATATTCTGTTTCCATTTTTGCTGGAAGTATAGTATTGCCAGAATTAAAATTTGAAAATGAAAATTTAGTTTTTTCTTCCACAGAATTAAAAAATCAAAGTTTGATTTTTACATCTGAAGAAAAAATTTATGAAAAAATTGGTTCTGCTAAAAATATTTCTGAACTAGATAAATCAATTTTTGAATTAAAAGAAAATCCAAATTCTGAAATTTTGAACTTTTTTGATACAAGTATTTTACTCACAGAAGATTCAAGAAAAATAGAATTAGAAAAAATTAAAACTGGTCATATTGTTTCAATCAATTTTACAAATACGGAAAATTCAGAATTTTATGATAAAATAAAAAACTTATCTTCTAATAAATCGTATGCTCAGATTTTTTTTAAAGGAAAATTTTTTAATTTAGAAATGTATTCAAATGAAATTCAGTCAATTCGATACATTAACTTGGAAAATCATAATGACAAAAAATCTTTTATATTGAATCATTTTTTAAATTAAACTATTGACATAATTATAAGAATTGGATTAATTAATTTGTGCCAGAAAAATTACCTTTAAACGAAATCTCAATTAAATGTACACTTTATAATAAATGTTTAAAAACTTGTCCTTCCTCAAAAAAAATTTTAATGGAAGATGACTTTAAACTTTTAAAAACTTCTTGTCTATCAAAAGAATTTTCTAAATGTAAAATTTTTAAAGAAGCTTCCGAAAAAGCAGCTTAGAAGCTATTTAAAAAACTATCCATAATCCCACTCTTTTTATATAAAATTGTCAAATACTTATTTTAAAACAATATAGTTTAAATCTTTAAAAATGAATTTTAAAAATTTAACTAGACATCTGCAAATATTTTTTTTAAACATGCCCAATGAGTGAAATTTTAGAGAAAGTAAAAAAATCTATTTCTATTGAATTAGAATCAATTCAGTATTTTTATAATAACATAGATCCAAATTTTGAAAAAGCAATAGAAGTAATTTTTCATTCACGAGGCAAACTAATTTTAACTGGTGTAGGAAAATCTGGTGATATTGCCAAGAAAATTTCTTCTACCCTAAGCTCAACAGGAACACCTGCAATTTTCTTACATCCAACTGATTCAGCTCATGGTGATGCAGGACTCATTGGCAAAGAAGATATTGTGCTTGCGATAGGAAAAAGTGGTGAGAGTGAAGAATTGATTTCTCTAATTCCAACCATTAAACGAATTGGAGCTAAATTAATTTCACTAACTGCAAATGGAAAATCGAAATTGGCTATTGAGTCAGATATTGTTTTACTCACACCTGTTTTAAAAGAAGCTTGCCCTTTGGATCTTGCACCAACTTCTAGTACAACAATTGCATTAATTGCAGGAGATGCTATTGCAATGGCTTTAATGGAATTAAAAAATTTTAAAGAAGAAGATTTTGCATTGTATCATCCAGCTGGTAGACTTGGTAAAAGATTAGCACTTAGAATAGATGATGTAATGAGAAAAGGAAAAGACAAAGCAGAAATTTCAAAAGATGCAAGTTTTGAAATAATTTTAGAAGAAATAACTAATAAAAGAGTAGGAGCAGTTGCAGTTGTTGATAACGAAAAATTGATTGGACTCATAACTGACTTTGATATTCGATCTGCTATGAGTAAAAATTCATTTAATAAAAATTTAACAGCAAACCAAATCATGAATCCTAACCCAATTCATTTTTTCTCTGAAAATAAAGCCTATGATGTTTTGCTTGAAATGGAAAATAGAAAAAATCCAATATCAGTCGCTCCAATAGTTGATAAAAATTTTATATATTTAGGAATGATTTCAATCCACGACCTGCTTCAAAAGGGTCTATAATACATGCCAACAAAATTTTCTGGAACAGATGAAGAGAAAAATTCATTAAACTCTTTTATCTGTTTAATGAGAGCTTCAGATACAATTTCCGGAGAAATTCACACCTCTCTTTTAGAAAAAAACTTAACCATAAGCCAATTTGGAATTTTAGAAACTCTATTCCATATTGGTCCAATGTGCCAAAAAGAACTTGGAACAAAAATTTTAAAATCTACTGCAAACATAACAACTGTTCTTGATAATTTAGAAAAAAGAGATTTAGTAAGTAGAATTAGAAATGAAAAAGATAAAAGGTATATAACAGTTGAACTAACTGAACTTGGAAGAAAATTAATTTCAGAAATTTTTCCTCAACATGTAAAAAAAATTGAATCTATTTTTAAAATTTTAAACTGTGACCAAAAAAAATCTCTCCAAGAAATTTGTAAAACACTTGGTAAGCAATTCTAATTCAGGCTTGTTTCAAATAATTTAACTTAAATAATGGCTTCATGCCTTTCAAAGAATTAATCCTTCTTCTAACATTAGCACTCATTCAATTTACAAATATAATGGACTTTATGATAATGATGCCCCTTGGTCCACAACTGATGAAATTATTTAACATTGGAACAAAAGAATTTGGATTTTTAGTTGCATCATACACTTATACAGCTGGATTTGTAAATTTTTTGGGAATTTTTTTCTTAGATGGATTTAATAGAAAAACTGCAATGTTATTTTCATATACAGGTTTTTGTATTGGAACATTTTGTTGTTATCTAGCACCAAACTATGAATTTTTACTTCTTGCAAGAATTTTAACAGGTGTATTTGGTGGCTTACTTTCCTCAATTACTTTTTCAATAGTTGGTGATGCAATTCCACTTCAACGAAGAGGGCAAGCAACAGGAATTGTGATGATTTCATTTTCATTAGCATCCTCACTCGGTGTACCATTTGGTCTGTATTTAGCATCCAAATTTACTTGGAATACACCATTTTTAGTTTTAGTAATCGCTGGAATTTTTATTATACTTTTAGCTTTTTTTGTAATTCCTTCCATGAATAGACATAATGAAAATAAAATTGTAGATAAAAATATTTTTGAAAATATTCTAAAAATTTTTAAAAACCCAAATCAAGTTCTTGCATTAGTTTTAGTATTTTTTATGTTCAGTGGACAAATGGCAGTAATTCCATTTATTACACCTTTTATGGTTGGAAACGTTGGATTTCAAATTTCAGATTTACCTTTAATATATTTAATCGGTGGTGGTGCAAATTTTTTATCAATGGCATTAATTGGAAAACTTTCTGATAAATTTGGTTTTAAAAGAATTCTATTAATTTTAATTTTTATTTCATCAATAGTAATTTTGGTTATGACTAATTTATCAAATGTTGGAATCATGATAGGTTTAATAGTTACAACTTGTTTTATGGTTTTTGTAGGTGGAAGAGTTGTTCCGACATTGGCTTTAGTAACTGCAACTGTTGAACCTTCTAACAGAGGAAGTTTTATGAGTTTTGTTTCTAGCATTCAACAAATTTCAGCAGGAGTTGCTTCAACAGTTTCGGGGCTAATCATTGTTAAACTATCAGACGATAAAATTATAAATTATGATACTGTGGGATATATTGCTGTTTGTATGGCAATTATATCAATTCCATTAATTATCAAATTAAAAATGATTGAACAAAAATCTTAAGTTTCACCATGTGGAATTTTTTTCTTCATGGTTCGGGGGATTTGTTTGATTTGAATATATTCTTCTACTTCCATTTGACAAGCTAAGCCCTCTGCAATACCAAGTTGGTTATCTTCAAAATTACATTTACAATTTTCACAAGTTCCACTCCAACAATGTTTTTGTAATTTGATTTCATAATCTGAATAAACGTTTGTTATATAGTGAAATGCACGAAGTAAATTTATATTTTTTGGAACTTGAAATTCTTGTCCAAGTAAAAAAATAGAAACTAAATTTTTGGGACTAGTATCCCCAAAAAGATTATCAAAGCTGTTTACATTTCCTTCTGGCATTTTCTTGACTCGCAACTTACATATAGAATTATGTTATTTTAAATGAAAGCATTTTTAGTTTTACACACTGGTGAAATTTTTGAAGGTAAGTCCTTCGGTTATGAAGGAACTGAAATAGGTGAAGTTGTATTTAACACTTCTCTTTCAGGTTACCAAGAAATACTTACTGATCCCTCTTATAGAAAACAAATTGTCACTCTCACCTACCCAATGATTGGAAATTATGGTATTTCCCCTGAAGACATGGAATCAGACAGAGTACAAGTCAGCGGACTTATTTGCAAAGAATATGTTCCTGTTCCATCCAATTTTCGCTCTACTGAAACTCTTGCAAATTTTTTAAAACGTCACAAAGTTCCCGGGATCGAAGGAATTGACACAAGAAAATTAACACGTAGAATAAGAAACGGAGGGGCACCAAATGGTGGAATTTTTATTTCTGAAAAATACTCAGAATCTTTTTTAGAAGAAGTTAAAAAATTCCCCGGCTTAGAGGGAATGGATCTTGCAAAAGTTGTTAGCACAATAAAAAAATACCAATTTGGCACAAGTGATGACAAACCTTACAAAGTTGCTGTTTACGATTATGGTGTAAAAACAAATATTTTACGCTGCCTCAATCAAGCAGGATTTCAAGTAACTGTATTCCCTGCCCTCAGTCCAATTGAAGAAGTTATGAGAGAAAATTTTGATGGGTATTTTTTATCAAACGGCCCAGGTGATCCTGAACCACTTGACTATGCAATTCACACTGCAAAAAAAATTATTGAAGCAAAAAAACCTTTATTTGGAATTTGTCTTGGTCATCAAATAATTGGTCTTGCACTAGGTAGAAAAACTGAAAAACTAAAATTTGGGCATCGAGGTGGAAACCAACCTGTAAAAAATTTCAAGACAGGAAGAGTTGAAATCACTTCCCAAAATCATGGATTTGCAGTTGTAGGTGAAGATAGTTCTTCTGAGCCAATCACTCATATCAATTTAAATGATAACACAATTGAAGGAATTGCATCAAAAGATTTTCCAGTAATGGCTGTTCAATATCATCCTGAAAGCTCTCCAGGACCACATGATGCTGAATATTTATTTCAAGATTTTTTTGAAATGGTAAAAAATTCTAAATAAAAACTTGGGCGTTTCTTTTCATTTGCTAATATCTTTTAACGATACTATCGTTTAATAATATCAAATGAAAAGTCGTGCTTTACGTTGCAATCTTTTGCAACTATTTTTTTTTGAAATAAATCTTGTAATGCAAAAGGATTTCCACTTCAATCACTAACGCTAACCTCACTTAAGTTTTAAGAATTCATTCTACTAAAAATAAAATCCCTTTTTTATTTTTATAAAATGAAAAAATATATAGAAATCAATAAAATTTAAATTTAAAACTGCATTGACGATAAAATATTTTTTTTTATGATGTGTAATTGTATTATTTTATATAAAAAAGAGGATATATGAGTTTACCAGAATTTACAAAAGCAATCGAATTAATTAATTATGGTGGAGAGAAAGATTCGTTCAGAGTTGGACAAAGAAAAATAAAATCACTTGGAGAAAAAGAAGTTTTAGTCAAAATGTATGCTGGTAGCATCAACCCATCAGACTTAATGTATGTACGTGGACTTTATGGTATCAAAAAAAAATTACCAGCTGCTGGTGGGTTTGAAGGCTCAGGAACAATTTTTGCGATTGGTGAAAAAGTTAGCAAAGTTAAAATTGGAGACCGGGTTGCTTGTGCTGCAAATTATGTGGGTGATGGAACATGGTCTGAATTCATGGTGACTCTTGAAGAAAATTGTTTTCCGTTAATTGAAAAAGTTACTTTAGAACAAGGTGCAAGTTTTTTTGTTAATCCTCTCACTGCTTGTGGTCTCACAAATATTGCAATCAAAGAAAATAGAACTGGGCTCGTACAAACTGCTGCTGCTTCAGCTCTAGGGAAGATGATTTCTCGTTATGCAAAAAGAAAAAATATTCCTGTGATAAATGTTGTACGAAAAAAAGAACAGGTAGAACTTTTAAAATCAGAAGGATTTGAACATGTTCTAAATTCTGAAGATGAAAATTTTGAAAAAGATTTATCTAGACTTGCAAAAAAATTGGATATTCGTTTAGCTATTGATGCTGTTGCTGGTGAAACTGGAACAAAAGTTTTAAATTCTTTACCGTTTAATTCCAAATTAGTTTCTTATGGTGCTTTGTCTGAAGAGCCAATTCAAGTAAACGCTGGTGCAATGATTTTTTCAAAAAAACAAATTGAAGGTTTTTGGTTGAGCTACTGGATTGCTGAAACTGAGCCAAGTGAATTTTCAAAAATTGTAATTGATGCACAAGAAAATATTTCTACTGATTTTAAAACCGAAGTCCAAAAAATTTATTCTCTAGATGCTGGTTTTGAAGCATTAGATTTTTACAAAAACAATATGACCAAAGGTAAAGTGTTGTTTAAAATGGAATAGAGAAGAAAGCTGCTTTTTTGGTTTTCAAGAAATTTATTCAACTGAAAAGCTTTTTAAAATTTTATTGAATAACCAAAATTAAAATAAAATAAATTTGTAACAATTTTTTGTTGAGAATATCTTTCAAAACCGATTTGCCTTGAAATTGGATCATGAAATGCATTTGCAATTTGAGATTTAATAAATGTATTTTCTAAACCGTATAATTTTGAGGGATCTGCAACATATCCATTATGAAAATATCTTACAGCAGGGCCTCCATCGAAATAGTAATTATTATCATAAATTTGAACATCAGGTCTATTTACCCAATTAAAAGTAAAACCAAAATCTCCAAAGTTAAATTTTAAATAACTAGAAATATCCGAGAAACCTGATCTTCTATCAATTTGATTGTTTTGATACATGTATCCAATACTAGTTCCTAATGTGTATCTAAAAAAATTTCCTTCACGAAATACATGACTCAATTCTAAAGGAATATACATTAAACTTCGATTTAAACCAGTTGCTAAATTTCCTTGGTTTGGTAAATTCACAGTATGATAAAGAGAAATTTTAGGATTTAAAAATCTTAAAAAATTTGGTTCATAACTAGTATAAATTTGTGTTTTGGAAAGAATATTTTCATAAGGTGCATAAGTTGGTAAAACTGCATAATGAAAACCACCTGTCTTGAATCTTCCATATTTAGTCCAATCAAAATCATAAAATAAAGTGAATTCAGTTGCATGATTACGATGCATACCATTTTGGTTAACATATTTTTTTACAGTTGTGGGATCATAACAAGATTGTTGGGTAAAACCAGCAGGAGTAATAAAAGTTCGATCTGAACAGAAATTACCTGAGCGTAAATCTGAGAAATAACGGGGAAATAATTCTCCACCACCAGATTCTTCTTGTAATACTTTTTGTTCATTATCTTTATCTGAAAGATTGGTTAACCACAAGTTAAAAAAAACTTCCGCATAAAGATGTTTAATTGGAGTTTTAAATTCTAAAGTTGGTTGTAATGCCCAAACTGGTTGAAATTGTATATAAGGAGTGTTATTTCTTCTTGAAACATCCTCAGTGCCTAATGCCCAACCTCTTCGTATAAAATCTGAGGCTATTTCAATTTTAAATTCGTTATGGTGTTCATCTTTTTTTTCACCAGATTTTTTTTCTTTTTTTGAAGTAATATTTTTTGTTTCAGGATTTAATGGAATTTCAAGGTCATTACTTTTCTCAGACTGAGAAAATAAATATAAAGAAAAAATAAAATATAAAGCGGAAAATTTGAGAAAATGGTTAGACATATAAATTAAATCCATAATATATTTTCATTTAAAAAAAAATACAAATTATTTAAAGTTTACAAAAAAATCACCTAATCACTATTATGCGACTACCAATTCTTAAATGGATTTTTAGCTAAATTCGAATTAAAATATTTAGGATCAAGTGAAACTTCGTCACCAACCCAATTTGGTTTTTCAAATTTTTCATCTTCCGAATTTAATTCTATTTCAGCAAGGATCAAACCAAAGTTATCTTCTAAGAATTCATCCACTTCCCAAATTTTTTCTTTGAATTTTATTTCATAACGATTTTTTTCAATAATTGATTTATCACATAAATTTTCTAAAATAAATTTTGCTTCTTCAAAGGGAATTTTATATTCAAACTCTTCTCTAGAAATTCCAATTGTTTTAGATTTTATAGTTAGAAAAGCTTGGTCTTTTTTGATTCGCACTCTTACTGTTCTTTGGTGGTCTGAACAAAGATAACCTGAGCTATAAAATTTGGTTTGGCTAAAATTTTAAATTCATTTGATAAAACTAAAAATTTTCTCTCTATTTCCATAATCTGTAACTTTATTTTTAATTAGAATCAAATGAATACTTTTTTATTAATTCAAAAATCTTTTTATGTTTTATAAAGATTGTTTTATACAATTCTTTGTACTAAAAAAAATGAGAACAAAATTATTAAATAAAAAGCTATTTTATTTTTAATTTGAATCAATATCTTAATCTTAGATATTGAGATTTCATTGTTAAATCTGGAAAAGTATAAATGTAATTCCCATTTTGTAGAAAAAAAAATTGATGATGAATACAAAAAAAATGATTGAACAAAAAAAATAGAAATTGTAGCTTAAAAATAATACTCTCAATAATTCTTTTTCTTATATTTAAAAATTTCTACTAGTGCAATAAATAAAAAAGATGGAATCCAAATCCAAATTAGTTCTGAAAGAATTACCTCTAGTCCTTTTTTTGAAAAAAAGTTTTTTCCAATCGGTGAAACTTGAATAGGTCTAAATTCAAAAAAATATCTTTTGCTTTCAAAAGGACAAAAAAAACAAACTCCAAGCCCTCCATTTGTCATTGCATCAAAAATTCCATGTGAAATTGTTGCAGAAAAAAAAATCAGAACATAAATTAAAAAATTTTTAGATAAAATATTTTTTTCAAATAAAATACTAATTGAAATTGAAAAAAATATTGCAAATAAAATAGAATGTGAAAAACCTCTATGCCCAAATGGAGCTGAATAAGGAATTTTAAAATAAAAACTAATTACATCAAAGTCTGGAACAATCGTACATAAAATTATACAAAAATAAAATAAGTTTTTTTTTGTTGTCTGAACTTTTAGTCTAGATATTACAAGACCAAAAATGGAATGAGAAAAAATGCTTGGCATCACTAAAACTTTTTAGTTAATATGTTTGAACTCACTTCTGGCATCATTCCAAAAATATTATCAGGGACAAATCTTTTAAAAATTTGGGCTCTTCTGTATCCAAAAAATTTTCCTTCATTTTCTCTCATATAATCTTCAATAGATTGTTTATCGTTTAAGCCTCTTCTTGTGGAAGCAGCATGATCAAAAAAACTTTTATAAGAAGCTTTTATATTTGATACACCTTTTTGATAATTGATAAATCCATCCACAGCTTCTATTTTGATATCTATAAATTTATCCACCCAAAAATCTATAATATGTTTTTTTAATATTGTATCTGGAAAAAATCTAATGATTTTATTATTTTCAACAATATGGCAATAACCAAAATCTCTTCTGTTCATATCTTCTGAAATAATATTATAAATCACAACTGGGCCAATATGATATAAAAATGTATAAGTATCATCTGTAACATAAGGAAAATCTTTTGAAAAAATACTATTTGTAGTAAATTCAAGCAATGTTTGAATCATCTTTGTATATTTTGGGGCTTGAGCTTGGCCAGAATTTTTTCGAACCATTGCAGCAGCCAAATTGATATTCACATTTTCAGAAGGATTTAGAGTCACAAAACTTGCTGAATAAAACTTTTTTTGTTCTTCGATTAAATCAGATCTTTTAATATATAATATATAGGAATCATTTCGATTCCAATCTTTTGTGCCACGGGCATCTGTATGATGAAAATTTGTTTCTTTTAAATTTAATTTTGCTGTAACTCTTTGTTTTAAAGGAGTTAAAACTGTTTTTTGTTCAGTTATGATTTTTTTTTCACGTTTTGGAAATAAAATTTTCAAATCGTAATTAAATGATTCATCATAAAATAAATTACTAACTAAGAAATTTTGATTCTGTTTAGAACTTCCAATAATTGAACACGAAAATTCTTCTTCAATTTTTTCTAAAAAATTTTTTATATTTCTTGAAAACTCTTCAACATTGGTAAAAATTTCTGATTCAAATTTTCTAAAAATAATTTTTGTTGAATCATAGGAATTAAAAGATTTTGAAATATCAAAAATAGTTTTCCAAGTTAAATCATGCTGTTTTTTATAGGAAGCTAAACTTTCATAAAAAAGTTTTGTTCTAACAAATTGTATTAATGAATCAGTCTTTTCTTCTTCGCCAAATTGTTCCAAAAATTCTTTATCAAGACTTAAAATCAGATCTGATTTTAAAATAGGTACAATTATTTTTGTATATAAATCGTCTAGTTTTTCAAGTTGAACAAAAATATCATTTTCAGTCTCAGAGAAAAAATCACTAAGCCCATCATCAATTTTAGAAGAAGATAAAATGAGCCTGAGTTTTTCTTGAAGTTTATTTTCAACTTCAAGAGTTTCATCAAGTTGATGAGCAAGTAAATATTCCATTGATTAGCTAGATAAAACTGGTTTTAATTCCGATTTAGATTTTTTTGCAGCTTTGGAAAGTGATTTAGATTTTTCCTCAACAATAAGAACCTCTTCAGCTTTTACAATAGACATTAGTTCTTCATGAGAAATCGTTTCTTGTGTAAGTAATGTTTTAGCAATATTTTCAAGTTTTTTAGTATTCTTTTTTACTAAATCTCTGCCTTTATCAAGTGAAGTTTGAATGATTGTTCTAACTTCTTCATCAATTTTAGCGGCAAATGCTTCAGAATAAAATTTACCATTACTGTGCCCCATATCTCTTCCTAGAAAAACTTGTTCATTACCACCATTGTAATTTACAGTCCCAAGTTTTTCTGACATTCCCCATTCACAAACCATTTTTCGTGCAATATTTGTTGCATGTTGAATATCATTACTTGAACCAGTTGATGTATTTCCAAATTGGTGTTCTTCTGCTATAAATCCACCCATAGCCATTACAATTTGATCCAACCAATAATTTTTAGGTCGAATATGTTTTTCTTCAGTAGGTAAAGATTGAGTTAAACCCAAAGCTCTACCACGAGGAATGATTGTGACTTTGTGAACAGGCTCAGTATAAGGAAGTAAACAAGCCAAAATAGCATGTCCAGCTTCATGATATGCAATTACTTCTTTTTCTTTTTGAGTAATAAAGAAAGATTTTCTTTCAGGTCCCATCATCACTTTATCTCTTGCTTCTTCTAATTCTTCTTGAGTAACTCTTTTTTTATTTTTTCTCGCAGCAAGTAAAGCAGATTCATTAATTAAATTTGCAAGATCAGCACCAGTAAATCCTGGGGTTCCTCTTGCGATTTGGTTTAAAGAAATATCAGGAGTAAGTGGAACTTTCTTAGTGTGCACATTTAAAATAGCTTCTCTACCTTTTACATCTGGTAAATCCACAATCACTTGTCTATCAAATCTTCCTGGTCTTAATAAAGCAGGATCTAAAACATCGGCACGGTTTGTTGCAGCAATTACAATGACACCTTCGTTTGCTTCAAAGCCGTCCATTTCAACAAGCATTTGGTTCAGAGTTTGTTCTCTTTCATCATGTCCCCCACCAAGTCCAGCTCCTCTTAAACGACCAACTGCATCAATCTCATCTATAAAAATAATACAAGGTGAATTTTTTTTTCCTTGTTCAAATAAATCTCTAACTCGAGAAGCACCCACACCCACAAACATTTCCACAAAATCAGAACCACTGATACTAAAAAATGGAACACCAGATTCACCAGCAACTGCTTTAGCAAGTAATGTTTTTCCTGTACCTGGAGGACCTACAAGTAAAACACCAGTTGGAATTCGAGCACCAATTGCTTGGAATTTTTTCGGGTCTTTTAAAAAGTCTATCATTTCTGAAAGTTCTGTTTTTGCTTCATCACAACCAGCGACATCACCAAATGTGATTTTCACTTTTGGATCCATGGTCATTTTGGCACGACTCTTTCCGAAAGTAAATGCTTTGTTTCCAGCAGATTGAAATTGCCTCATTACAAAAAACCAAAAAAATCCTAAAATTAAAATCCAAGGAAGAATTCCAAGTAATGCGTTAAAAAATTTACTTTCTTCATTTGATTTTGCTGCAAAAGAAAAATTGGATTTTCTTAATTTATTAATTACATCATTATTAATTGGAGCGATCGCTGTTCTAAATTTTTTCTTGTTGTTGTCTCTAGCGTCTTCAAACCAACCTTCTATGTATTCTCTATCAACTAAAATTTGTTTTTTTGAATCTATTGAATCAGGAATTAATAATTTACCAATTGGTTTGATGCCATCAGCTGGTTCAACCATATTTAAAAAATCTGAATATGAAATTTCTTCTACTTTCCCAGTTTGATTACCACTGTTATATAAAATATAGGATAATAAACCAATGATTGCCAATACCAAAAAAACTTGTCTAAAGTTTTTATTTAACATGAAAATTCTCCACTATTTGTTAGACTCCAAATTAATTCCAGAAAATCAAGGGATTTATTTATCTGGTTTTTCTAGAACATCTACAGAGATAAAATCAGCTTGGGTGGATTGGTACACATATTCTTTCATAATGTTTGATAAAATAAATGTTTCAATTTGTTCAGGTAAAAGTTTCATCTTAGTTCTTCGAGGATAAGCGTTTCCACCTATATAGACAGAATCCAAAAATAAATTAATCTCTGATTTAGAATCATTATGAAATTCAAAACTAATTTGGAAATCTTCAATTTTTAAAACTTGGGAATACTTTTCCTGAATGGATTTATTTAACTCAGCAAATTCTTCTTTATCAATATAAAGTCCCATTTTAATTTTATTAATTTTACTGACTGTTAAATTTAATAAACCTTCTTCAATATCAAATTGACCATTTACTAATTTTGTTATAGGTAATTGAAAATTTCCTTCCAAAAAAACTTCTTCACTTTCTTTTTTACATTGAATATCTTTTAAAGAATTAAAATGTTCATTCAAAATTTTGGTTAATGCTTCCTTGTCTTCATTACATTTTTCTAATGTATTTATACCAAATTTAATTTTTGAAGGGGCATATTTTTTACCTTTGAAATTTTTTGATAAAAGCTCTAAAACTTCCGAAAATCGAATATCTGTTGCAATTGAATATTTGCAAAATAAACTAAGTAAAATAAAAATTCCACTTACAAAAATAAACTTATAGTTTTTTAAAAATTGGTTCATAAGTCTAAATTTCATTACAAATTGATTTAAGCAAGAACTTCATCAATAAATAGTTTTTTGGAACTTAAGAATTTGTTAAAATAATTCTTAAGTAGAATAAATTTTTAGTTTATAAATTAAAAAAAATATTAGCCCCAAGCAAAATTATTTCTAAATTTACATTCCAAAATTTTCGACACGTATCAAATCACTAGTGCTTCATTACTAAATTTTTAAAAACTTTTTTGAAATTCAAAATAGGATTTTATTACTTCTATTGGTGCTTCAATTTGGGACCAATGAGAAATTTTTTCTGTGAGTGGATAAATTTTAGAATTTGGTAAAACTTCTTTAAATCTTTTTGCCATATGCGTTCCAGAGTTTGGATCAGATGGTCCATAAATATAACATTGTGGAATTTTAGTTTTTTGCATTGCACTAATCCATTTTTCCTGGTGGAATTTTTTTTCAAAAATTAATCTTCCAATTAAATAAGAAATGGATTTGCCTTCATTAAAATTTAAAATTTCCCAATAATCGTCTAATAATTCTTTTGATGGCTGAGTATGTTTCCCAAATAAACCAAGAATAGACTTTTCAATTTTTTCTCTTTTGATTTTTTTACTCAAAAATTTTCCTATAAAATTTGGAGACTGAGATAAAATTCTTTGAATGAGTCTTGGTTTGTATACATCAGAAAATAATCCTCCATTCAAATAAGCAATTGAATGAATTTCAAAACCTAAATTTTTTTCTTTGGTTAGCATTTCTTGCACAACACTCACTCCAAGATCATGAGCAAAAATTCTAGCTTTTTTAATTTCTAATTTTTTTGCAATTTCAGAAACCAAGTTTGAATACTCATTGAAACTGTACTGATGATTTTTCGGCTTATCTGAAAATCCCATTCCTAAAAAATCAAATAAAGTAACTCGATAAACTTTTGATAGATCATTTAAAATCAATTTCCAATCATAAGAAGAATATGGATAACCATGAAGTAAAATTAAATCTTCCCCTGAACCAATTTGTTTATAAAAAATTTTATGATTATTTATCTCAAAAAAATTTCCATTTTTTAACCAAGATTTTAATTCTAAATTCATAACTTGATATCCTCTTTTTTCATTTTTAATTCTGCATTCACATTATGAAGTCCAGCTTTTTTGCCTGCAAGTTTTAAAGAAATACAAAGTTTTCTTAATTGAGATAATCTTCTTATTCTCAAATCAATTGCTTTAGATGACATATCAATCTTATTCATTTTCATTTAACCATTTAATATCATCAATATCTATTGTACTGTTTCTAATTTGTTTCATTTCAATTAAACCTTTTTTATCAATCACAAATAAATCAACTTCATTCCAATTTAATTTTATTTTATCAGACCAAACTTTTTTTAAACTTTCAGTGACTTCTAAAATATTTAAAACTAAAAAATCTTCTGATTCATTATCAAACTTAGTTAAACGAT
Organism: Leptospirales bacterium; assembly: GCA_013297885.1. GTDB lineage: Bacteria > Spirochaetota > Leptospiria > Leptospirales > Leptospiraceae > UBA2033. Next base: position 125,231 of record JAAFIR010000010.1, read on the forward strand.
GAATTATGATTTTTCCATTTGAAAAATTCATTGGCTCAGTTTGAATCACATAACCAATTTTATATAAAATATTTTTTGCGTTCTGAATTGAATTATTTAATAAAACTAAATCAATATCTACAGTAGCTCGAATTAGTCCATGGAGTGCCATTGCCATTCCACTACAAATTGCATATTCAATTTTTTCTTGTTCTAAAGTTTTTACCAATAATTCAAATTCAGTATCTAAATCTAACAAGTAGTTCTCCTGAATTCTATTTTTAATACACAAGCGAAAGTGATTGAAGCGTTTCTTCATCCAAAGCAGTGGGTCAAGACCCACTGTTATTCTACGATGTCTTTGGATGAAGAAGTAGCGTAAAGCACGGTTTTTTTACCTAACCCTGTTTGCCAGACAGGCTAAAAGGGTTAGGTAAAAAAATTCGCCCAAAAAAAAATCAAAATTCAAAACTCTTTACCTAGGCACAAACATAATAACACCATTCGCACAATCACTCCATATTCTGCTTGTTTAAAATATGCAGCATTTGGCAAATCATCCACGTCAGTCGAAAGCTCTGTGACTCTTGGAAGTGGATGAAGCACTGTTGTATTTTTTTTGGAAGCGAGTATCAATTCCTTGTTCACTTTATAAGTTTCTTTGAGCCTGTCATATTCTTTGTGGTCTGGAAATCTTTCTTCTTGGATGCGAGTCACATATATAACATCGCAGTCCCAAATTTTTTTTATATCAGTTGTTTCTTCAAAACTTAATGCAGAGCCTAAAAGATTTTTTTTGTAATCATCTGGAAGTTTTAACTCTTCAGGTGAAATTAGAACAACATGAACTTTATAAAATTTTAGAGCTTTGATTAAAGAATGAATTGTTCTTCCATATTTTAAATCACCCACAAAACCAATTGTAATATTTTCTAAAGTTCCTTTTTCTGATAAAATGGTGTACAGATCGAGTAGTGCTTGTGTGGGATGTTGGCCTGCTCCATCACCTGCATTGATCACAGGCATTTTTACAGCTCCAGCTGCAATACGTGAAGAGCCTTCAACAGGATGACGAATCACAGCAATGTCTGCATAAGCTTCTACCATTTTCATTGTGTCATATAAAGTTTCACCTTTGGAAATAGAAGAAAATTGAAATCCAACTGTGGAAATAACTCTACCACCAAGTCTTTCCATCGCTGATTCAAATGAAAGTCTTGTTCTAGTGGAAGCTTCAAAAAAAAGTGAAGCCAAAAGTTTTCCATGAAGTAAACCAAATGATTTTCCTGAATGGAGTAATTCTTTCATTATATTAGTTTTTTCTAATATAAAATCTAAGTCTTGTTTTGTAAATTGGTCTGTGTCTAAAATATTTTTATGTGGAAATTGATACATGATAGCAAAATATAGTAGCCATATATGTCTTCAAGCAAAATTGATACAGCTAGACAATCTAGTTTTAAAAGAATTTTTAATTTAGAAAAAAAAACTATTTCTAGATTAAGTTTGGATTTTAGAGATAAAGATCTGAATCAAAAATACATTGATACTTATTTTCCAAATTATATAAAAATTGTTCGATTAGTAATTGGTATTCTAATTTTTATCACATTTATTTATGATGCTTTATTTTTTTTTACAGATGAATCATTAATTACTTTTCAAATTATTTTTTTTAACTTAGTAATTGGACTTAGTTTTTATTTTGTAACTTTTATTCCAAAAGTAAAAAATCATTTTAGCAAAATAGTATTTATCTTTCATATTTCAGTTGGATTTTATTCTATTTTACTTGGTAATCATTATGAATTTACAAATCTAGTTACTTTACAAATTCTAATTTCTTTTACAATATTTCCAAGAAATTATTTTAAGTTTTCTATTTTTGCAAATATAATTGTTTTTATCGCTTTATTTTTATTTGGTGATCGTTTTCAAAATATAAATGCTGAAAGAAGTGTAGAAATTTTATTACTTTTTTTAACAATAGTTTATATAGAATTTTCAAATTATCTAAAAGAAGCAACTTATAAAAATGATTTTTTGAATTCGATAAAAATTATGGAGCAAGAAGAAAAAACAAATTTACTTTTGGAAAATACTTTACCAAAACCAATTGCAATTGAACTCAAAGAAAACGGTTTTGTTGAGCCAAAAGAATTTTCAGAAGCCACAATTTTATTTACTGATTTTAAAAATTTTACAAAGATCACTGAAGACTTATCTCCTGTTGAACTCCTCAAAGAACTTGACGCTTATTTTTTTCAATTTGATGAAATTTGTAAAAGATACAATTTAGAAAAATTAAAAACAATTGGTGATTCTTACATGGCTGTTGCAGGTGTTCCAATTCAAAACTGGACTCATGCAATTGATGCTTGTTTGGTAAGTTTAGAAATGCAAAAATTGATGTTTCAAATTAAAGAATTTAAAACTGAAGTGAACATGCCTTTTTGGGAACTACGAATTGGAATACATTCTGGTGAAGTAATTGGTGGAGTGATTGGAAAAACTAAGTTCGCTTATGATGTTTGGGGAGATGCTGTAAATCTTGCAAGCAGAATGGAATCTTCTGGGGAATCTGGTCGAATCAATATTTCAGAACAAACTTATGAAAAAATAAAAGATTTTTTTGAATGTGAATATCGCGGTGAAATTGAAGCCAAAAATAAAGGCAAAATCAAAATGTATTTTTTAAATTCGATCAAACCAGAACTTTCAGTTGATGCTAAAGGTTTTGTTCCAAATGATAAATTTAATTTGATGTATGGGAATATTTAGGTTTGAATTTTGGGCGAGTTTTTGCTAAAGCAAAAATCGTGCTTTCAGCTACTTCTGAAACCTCAGACTAAAGTCCGAGGCTATTCAGAAACGCTTCAATCACTCTCGCATTTACTTTGTAGAGTTGAAAAAATTTTTGAATAGAACAATCAATTGCAATCCTCAAAACTTTCTTCCAAATCTTTTTTTGTAAGTTCTTTTTTTGAAAAACGAATCCCAGTATCTTTAATTTCAAAAACTAATTTATCAATTGGTAAATTGTTAAAGTAAATAAACTCATCATAATTACTTAAATAATATCTTCTTGTAAATTCAGAACCACTTGGTTCATAACATCTCCAAGTTTCAGAAACAGGTTCAACTGTTCCTGCTTCAGCTAAGCTTATTTTTTTTGCATCTTTGCCATTAACACTGATTTTAAAGAAGTTATTTTGATAAATTTTACCAGCATTCTTTGTATATTTTTCTTTGAGATTCAAAACAAAATATAGATTTTTTAATTCTTTGCTATAATACATTTTTTCAAAATGATACTCCAAATTTACTTTCTCTTTAAAGCTAATTTTAATTTTTTTATCCAATTTTACTTCTTTATAATCTCTATACAAACAAGATAAAAAAAGCAAAATTAGACTAAGTAAGACTTTGTTCATTTAGAATCCCTTAATAAAACAGACTTAATAAATTTTTAAACTATTAAATTTTGGGCATAACACTAAATTTCTCCCCAAAAAAAAATATTTACTTTTCTTGAAATGCTAAGCCAAAAGTTCCCATTCGAAATTGGTAATATTTCTATTTTCTTTAGAAAATTCTAGACCTATTAAATAAATCGGTAAATCGTTGTTAGGTGATATATATTTTTCATAATATTTTTATTGAATTAACTTACTTGCAAGTTGAAATTTTTTGAAGTTGCTATTCATCCAGCACAACAAAACCTTTTGATTTAGTATAACAACCATGTTCACGGTATGGAGGTTTGTTTTTATAAAAATAAATTTTTTGGGCATATTTTTCATTTTTAAGAATACATTTGTGGCAGATAAATGGTCTCACAGCCCATTCACATTCTTCAAAACGATAAATTGGATATACCCTGAAAAATGGTTTTGATTCTTGTTCACCTTCTGGCTCAGAAAAAATTTTTATTAGAATAAAAAAAATTAAAATGTATTTCATGATTTTTTCCTAAATTCAGAAGGAGTCATATTTTTTATTTTTAAAAATTGAGAATTAAATGTTGCTTTTGAATTAAATCCAACTTCAAATGCAATGCTAATTACAGATTGCTTTTTATCTAAAACTAATAATTTTTCAGCTTCTTTAATTCTAAACGAATTTACAAATTCATTAAAATTCATTTGATAAGATTCATTGATTATACGAGATAATTGATTTGGAGAAATTTTAAATTGGCTTGCAACAGAATTTAATCTAAGTTCTTCATCTAAATAAATTTTTTCTTCTTCAAATAATTTTGTTAAATTATTTTTGATTTCTTCAACATTAATTTCTGTGAGTGAAGTTGTATCATATTTTTGTTTTCTAATTTCAGCTTCCAAGGTAACAAAAAATTTTGGATACAAAATATAAAAAATATTTACTATCATTACAGTAAATGTTAGCACCAAAGCCCCAATTCTAAAAAGATGAAAATTATGGATAATTAGTCCAAAACTCAAAAAGAATATTCCAAAAATAGGAACATATAAAATTAACCAAACTAGTTTTGTATAATTTAATTCAGTAATTAAAATAATTCTTTTGAATAAAAGAATTAAATACAAAAAATAACCTAGTATATGAATAATTCCTAGTCCAAAAAAAATTCTAAGCAAATTAAATTCATTTTCATAAATAGTTTTTTTAATTTCTAAAATTTGTTTTTCATTACTTAGATTGAGAAAATATATATCTAATAAAATTGCACAAAAAAAAGGAATCAAATGAAGTTTTACATTTACTTTTGCTTTTGTGGCAAATGCAGTAATTTTTTTTCCAATATAAAATATGATTGGACCAACAGCAAAAATACTTGGAAGGAAAAAAAATTGTAAAATAGGTTTTTTTTCTAATTCTCCATTTAACAAAAATCCAATTTTTAATTGAACTAAACCAAAAAAAATTCCTAAGAAAAAAAGACTTTTGGAATTTTCAGTTTTATCTTTTCTTAAAAATTCAATTAATGTCAAAAAAAAGCAAAGCCCTGCACCAAAAAATGTAAAAAAATTTGTGAATGCAATGTAGAATTCTACCATTTAAATTTGGTTATTCAATTCAGCGAAGCGAGTGAAAGTGATTGACTCGATGTCAAAATTTTTTGCATTAAAAATTTTGACAAGAGAGGAAAGCACGGTTTTTTTCTGGTAGGGAAAGGTTTTAACCGTTCCCTACCAGAAAAAAATTCACCCAAAAAAATTTCATAAATTATTTTGATACTGAAACCTCTTTTTTATTTATAAAATAATATACAAATTTCCAAACCAATAGAGGCAAAATGATGTTAATTGCTAAAGTAACAAAATAAGAAATATATTTTCCACCCAAACTATATGGATCAAAAGTATGCATCAAATGAATTGTCATTGGGTGAAGTAAAAATATCGCTAGTGAATTTTCTCCAATAAAACAAAAAACATCATATAGTTTTTTTAAAAAATTGGTTCTAGTTTCAAAATATAATCCAAGATAGGTGATTAATACAAATGAAACAATTGGATAAAATAAAAAATGATTTGATACTTCAATTTTCATTTTGAACGTATAATATGTAACAGGAATTAAATACAGAAAAGCTGAAATAGATAAAATTAATTTTACCCGAAGCGGTTTAATCGCATTTAAAAAATCCATTTTGTTTGTGAGTAAAGTTTTTGCTGAAAGCCCAAGCACAAAATAAAAAATATAGTTTGTAAAACTAATTGCTTCAATTGATTTTACAAACTCATTTGGTTTTGGGAAATAATGATTTGACCAAAAATTGATTAGAGCTGAAAAAAATAAAATCAAACTAAATTTTGTTTTTGACCAAGATTTATAATTTTTAAAAAAAACTGCAAACAAAAAGTAAAACTGAAATAATAATGCTACATAATAATAAGGTTGAAACACTTGTCCCATAATTATTTTTTTTACTATTGTCTCAAAAAACTCAAATGGAGGATATTTTGTAAAGTATCCAATTATAGAAATAATTAAATATGGCAAAAATAAAGACTTTAATTTGCTAGTCCAGTATGGATTTGCTCCTTTATAACTTAGAAAAAATCCAGATGAAAAAATAAATGCTGGCACACAAAATCGTGAGAAATTAGCAATTAATCTTGTAATATAAGTTTCAAAATCATTTGGATGAAAAAATTGAAAATAGGAGTCGATGTGTATTAATACAATTGAAATCATCGCAATACCTCTGGTAAAATCAATTGCGGTATTCCTTTCAGCTTTAATTTCTGAATTGTAAGTTTCTAAAATAAATAATTTTTTAAATTCTGGTAAAATTATAAGCAGAAGAATCAGTAATAAAATACCGAAAATTTCAATAGATAAATTCTCTAACATAGAATTGAACTTTAAATATGGAATTAAGTTTGCAATTCATTTATTTAATTAAATTCTAGTTTTATCAAAGGTTTATATGGCATCAATTGTAAGTTTAAAAGCGGGAAAGTCTGTTTTCAAAGAAGGTGATTTTGGAAAATCCATGTATATTGTGCTTGAAGGTGTTGTGGAAATTTTTGTTATTAGAAGTGATGTCGAAACTCATTTAGCAAAAATGGTACAAGGTGATTTTTTTGGTGAAATGGCTCTCTTTAGAGATAAACCTCGATCTGCAAACGCTCGAGTGATTTCTGATATTAGACTTGCTGTTATTGAAAGCAAAGCCCAGCTTGAAAAATTCCTTTTGGACAATCCGCTTTTTGCATCCAAAATGGTTACCATTATGACTACTAGGCTTGCAAATACAAATGATTTATTGTTCCAAAAAATTTCAGAACTATCTGCAAAAAAAATGGAATTTCAATAGTTGGATTTAATCCAAGTTTTTCAAAAAACTGGTTTTTTAATTTATCCATTAATTTTATTTTTTTTAATTTCGATTAGTCTCATTCTTCATTTAACAAGTAAATTTTATTTTATTCAAAAAAAAAATTTTATATTAGAATTATCTAATATTCCAAAAATCAACCAAGAAGAAATTTTATTTCAAAAATTTGCACCATTTATCAGAAAAAATTTATGGCTCAGTAGAATTGCTTCTCTTTCCACAATGACTGGGCTTCTCGGAACAGTAATTGGAATTTATGAATCTTTTTTATCAATGAAAGAAACTGGACTTGCTTCTCCTGAGGTGTTCGCAACAGGAATTTCAGAAGCATTGCTCACTACAATTTTGGGACTTAGTATTGCAATTCCATCAAATTTATTTTTTCATATATTTGAAGATTGGATAGAAATTTTAATCGAAAAAAATCTTCATGAGAAAGTTTAAAAAAAAACAAAGTCAAATTGATATGTCTAGTTTAATGGATATAATTTTTATATTATTAATTTTTGTAATGATGAGTATCAGTTTTTCAAAATCTTATAAATCTATTTCTATCTCGATCCCAAAATCTGAAAATGGAAATTCAAAACTAGAAGAAGATATAAAAATTTTGATGAATGAAAAAAAAGAAATTTATTTTGAAACTGAAAAAATTGAATTAAACGAATTAAAAGAAAAAATCAAACTTGGAAAATTGGATGAAAAAAATATCAGACTATTCATCGAAAAAAAAATCGAATACCAAGATTTTATAAAACTACTCGACACAATCAAACTTGCAAAAATAAAAAATATTCAACTGGCTACTGAGTAAATAATTTTTGGGAGTTCCCGCTTTGGGAATGTAAAATGAAGAATTATGAATTAAAAATTGAACTTTAGCTTTGGCAAAAAAATTTCTATCTAAAAGTCTTAATATTACATTCCAAAAGCGGTCGGGCTTTTGGCTACTTCTTTTATAAACTTGAGACATAAGTCTCATGTTTATAAAAGAAACGCTTCAATCCCTAACTCTTGAGTTGAAAAATTGGATAGTATTTAATTAATTTTCAGTATCTAAAACCTTTTTGTATTGAATAACCTAACTAAATCCAAATAGTTA
>JAAFIR010000057.1 GCA_013297885.1 Leptospirales bacterium
GCTTACAAAACAATTAAGCAAAGTATTAAAATTTATAATGAATCTAGACTTCATCAAAGTATAGATTATAAAACTCCTAATGAAGCATACTACGAAAAGTGGTATACCTATTTTAGGAATTGACAATTGATTTGTATGATCCTGTAACAGATATTTGGTACGAAAATGTAACTACCGTGCCTACACCAAGAGCATATTCAGGTATAGTTTCTTTAAATGGGAAAATTTATGTAATAGGGGGTGTCGCAAATCCAAGCGGCTTTCTTGTTTCAAATTTGGTTGAAGAATATGATCCTTTTAATAATTCATGGAGAACGTTAAATCCAGCTCCAGTTTCAATTCAAGGAGTTCTAGCTGCTGTTTCAGGAAATTCAATTTTTTTGCTTGGTGGTTCAGTGACTCTATCATCTGCTGCATCCATTCCTAATGTATTATATAGGTTCACTCCGAATTCAGGAATTGGAACTTGGACAACAATATCATCTGCTTCACCAATTCTAGCTAGAATGGATTTATCAGGTTGTTCCGTGGATGGAAGTATATTTTTTAATATGGGAAGAGATACAACAGGAACCTCACAATTTTCAAGTGATGCTTATATCCCTTCATCTAATACAACTACAACTCTGGGAGAAGGAAATTTTAGTTTATCTAGATTTGGAACTTCATCTGCCTGTTACAGACCAAAACCCACAGATCCATTTCCTTCCGATTCACCAGCGATTTTTCTTGCAGGTGGAAGTACATTAGGAAATTCTAACCAACCTCCCTCTGCAATTTTATCATCTAATCGGTTTGATTTTTACTTAACCCCTTCAGGAACAAATACAGTTGTCACTGGTCCAAATCTTCCAGTTAATTTATATGCTCCAGCATCAGAAATTTCTTATGAAAATAGGAGGCTATATGTTTTTGGTGGAGCAAATGTTGTAAATGTTCCAACTTCTACTGTCTATTCAATTGATCTATCCAACCCGGCTGTTGGTCCTTGGAATACTTTAACTAAACAGATTCCAACTGCTAGATATGGTCATCAAGCTATAATATTAAATAGGTAGTATTAATGAAATTTTTTTTATATTTTATGATTTTAATTTTTTTGAATTCTGAAGAGTCCACAATTTCAGAGCATTCAAATATCAAAAAATTAATTGAGACTGGTCAATTACAAAAAGCAAAAAAAGAACTCAGTCTTGCAATGCAGGGCAATGAAAATGACCCAACTCTAAATTTTTACCAAACTGAGCTTTGGATTGCTGAAGGTGAATCTTATTTTGCTCAAGGACAATATAAAATTGCAATGGAAATTTATGAAAAAGCAATTCAAGAATATCCTTCTAATCCATTAGTAAAATCTAAATACAAAGAAATGGTAAACAAAGTAAACAATGCTAAATCTAAAAAAGGAATTATCCCACTTACTCCTCTCGCTCTTCAAGGAGGAATTGAAGAAAAAATTACTAATAATCAACTTCCAACTACAAACATTGAAAAAATCGCTGTTGGGATATTTATACAGAATATTATTGTTATTATTCTATTGGTTTTTGTTTTGAGTAAACGGAAAAGTTAAGATGGAATTAAATAAACAAACTTACGACTATCAGTTTAGTTTACTCAACCAGCAATATACTTCAATATCAATAAACTTACAAGCTATTCAAAGAATGGTTGGACTTTCAAAAGAAACAATAGAAAAGCAGCATAATTTAATGAATACTTCAAATGAAATAAAAAAACAATTGGATGCTAAAATTAGTTTATTAAGAACTAACAACAAACAATTGCAAAACTGAGCTTGAATTTAATGGTTTAATCAATGAATTTGAAATTCTTCTTGTTGAATCTAAAGAGTTACTGATAAATGCTGATTTGGATTCAAAACTTACAAAAAAAGTCCAAAATGCTTTTGAAGTTAATAAAAAAGATTTTATGAATGCTTTCAAAATTTTCTTAAAAAAAGTAACTTTTGAAAGTAAAAAATAGAGTTTATAACAAATAACTAAACTCTCAAAAAAGACTAGAAGCTAATAGTAATATTTATTTATTTTCACCCGACTACAACATATTCTGTTGGGTAAGCATGTTTAAACGATTTTGATTTTGGAGTGAGGGCAATTAAAATTGTTAAAATTCCAACTCTACCCATAAACATAACAATACATAAAATATATTTTCCATAATCAGAAAGTGAGCCTGTAATTCCTCTACTTAGTCCAACTGTTCCAAATGCAGATACTGATTCATATGCAATATCTATAAATGAAAAATTTTCAGTTAAAGTGAGTCCAAAAATACAAATAAAAATTACAAATAAAGATAAAACTATTGTTGCTTGAGCTCTTGAAACAGATGCCATAGAAATTTGCCTATTAAAAATTTCTAATCTTTCTCTTCCATGAACTATATCTAAAATATGCAATATACTAACTGCAAAAGTGCTAGTTTTGATACCACCACCAGTTGAATTTGGAGAAGCTCCAATCCACATAAATAAAAATGATGAAAAAACCATAGGAATTCCCATTTCAGAAACACTTAAAGTATTAAATCCTGCTGTTCTTAAACTAATTGAATAGAAGAATGAGTGAAAAATTTTATCTTCAAAAGAAAGATTTTTTAAAGTAAAATTTTTTTCTAAGAAAAAATAACTGAATGCTCCAGTCAAAATTAATACTAAACTACTAATTATAACTAATTTTGAAAAAATAGAAAATTTAAAATTTGTTTTGGAAGAGGTAAAAACTTTTTTATAAATTTCATTTACAACTGGAAAACTAAATCCTCCAAATGTAATTAATATCATGATTACAGATAGAAAAAATTTATTTTCTATTCCCATTAAATTATTTGAAAATAAAGAAAACCCTGCATTACAAAAAGCAGAAATAGAATGGAATATTGAAAAAAATATTTTATCTTTATTGGAAAAATTCATTTCTTCTGGAAAAAAATAATATAATAAAACTGCACCAAAGAATTCTATAAAAAAAGTTTGTATTGTTATCGATTTAATTATACTCCCAACTTTCCCTAATGCTTCTTCACTGAGTAAGTCTTTCATGACCATAGTATCATTTACAGAAACTCTTCCTGTTAAGAATATAGAAAAAAAAGTTGTTAAAGTAATTAACCCAAGCCCACCTACTTGAATTAAAAATAAAATGATTCCTAAACCAAAATAAGTGAATGATTGAAAAACGTCTATAGTTGAAAGACCAGTTACACATGTCGCTGAAATGACTGTAAAAAAAACATCAGTAAATTTTAAATCAATCTTATGAGCTTTAGGCAAAAACAATAAAGCTGTTCCAATAATACTAATGGATAAAAAACTTAAAAAAAATACAAGAGATGGATTGAGTTTTTTAAAATTATAAATTCTTGTATTTCTAGATAATTTTGCAAAATTAGAAAATATTAAAAAAAATTGATTAATAGACAAAAAAATTAGTGCTGTATCATCTGCACCAAATTCACCTAAGTTTAAAATTTGGACTATTTTTTTTTCAAATAATTTTTGTAAAATTACTAAGATAAGTATTATCATTTCTATTTTATGTTTTAAAATATAGGTGAAAAAATTTTCATGTGTGAGAATTAAACTAATTAATTCGTAAAATAATAAAAAATTTATAACAATATTATTGATAAGTCTGATTGTATTACTCCAATCTTTTGGGTAATAAAAACCAAATTCAATGGTTAAACTTATAAATGAAATCAATCCAAAAATTACATAGATCATTCTAAAATGTTTTTTTGTATAATTCAAATTTAGATTGGTCAAATTGTATCTAAAGTCTTTAAGGTTTTCTAAAGCTTTTAAAAAAAAAACCAAAATCTGCCTATATTTTCTTAGCATATTGGATCTATAGTTTTTTTTTTTCTAAATGTATCAATGAAATTAAAAAAAATCTTTACAGAATTTTAATCTGATATATAAATACCCGTAAATGGGATTCATCAACAAAGATTTAAATGAAGAAATTATAACTGAATTTTCATTTCAGATAAATTCTGTTTATGGATATTTGACAAAATTATCTTCAAATGAGTTTCTTGATTTAGTTCAACGAAACAAAGAATTTCCATCATTTAGAAACTGGTTAAATTATTATTTATGGTTATTCAGAAAAGATGAAAATTTTTTAGTTTTAATAAATTCAAAAGAATTTCCTAACAAAGTGATTTTAGATTATATATATTATTCTCTTGGAAAATGGATAAGTAAAGGTAATGATCCTGAAGACTTTTTTATGGAAGTCACTAAGGATATTACAAAAGAAAAATGTTTACAAATTTTAATTGAAGAAGAGCTTATTGATTTAGATGCTAATTTAGCAATTTCATTTTTATCAAATTTAAATCAAAATTTTATTCATCAATATTTTCAAAATGATGATTCTACAAAACAAATAATTGAATTTTTTCTAAATTTATTTAATGAGTTAGATGATGAAGTTGTAAAATCTTTTTTTGTAAAAAATCCAGAATTATATTCTTATATTTTGGAATTATTTAAAAAAGAAGACTTATTACTAGATAAAAGTAAAAAAAAGTTACAAAATTTTCATAAAAGGTTTGAAGAAGATATTTTACTACTGAATAAAGTTTTTAGTTTAAAAGAAATTATTTATAAACATTTTAATATGGAAAAAGAGATTTCTAAAGTTTATTTTCAAAGAAATTTTAAAAGAATAAGTTATTTAATTAAACATCTAAAAAAAATGAATCAAAAAGAAGAAACCGTTGAGATTTTATATAAACACTACGTAATAATAGATAAAGCTGAAAAAGATCTAATTCGTTCAATTTTGAAAGATGATAATTTTATTAAAATTTAGAAATGTATTGAACCAATTGTAAAACTCATTGAATAATTTTTTCCTGAATTAAATTCATCCATTGAAGAAGCTTTGTTTAATTCTTTTTTTCTCATATAATCATCATAATATTTTATATCAATAAAAGCATTCACTCCAGATAACATAGTTGCACCAATGCTTACAAATAAAAAACCAGGAGTAGTATTAATAAATCTAGTTTTATCTTTTTGTTCAAAAAATTTTTTGTCTTTATTTTCATTTACTCTATCAAGATCAATAGCATAAGCTAAAACTGTCATAAATGCAAATGCAAAAGGAATTGTGGTAGTAAAAATTACTTCCATTCTTCTTTCTCTGGTTTCAGAATAAGGCTCTTTTTCAGAGTGAAGAAGTCTTTCTTTTCTTTCTTTGGCTTGTTTTTGTTTTTCTCTTTGCTGAAGAATTGCTTCAGGATTAACTTGACCGGTTAATGGATTAAATGGAAGATTTTGGCTCTGAGTGGGTTGACCACCACTTTGTTGATTTGCACTTTGTCTAATTCCAGTTCTTCCTTGAAGTAGGGAAGATAGGTCTTGTTGTCTTCGAACATTTTTTGGATTTATTAAGGGTGGTTTTTGAAAACTTGGAGGCAAATTGTATTCTTTAAAATTTTCATCATTACCTAGAGTTTCTCCACCTTTTAAGTTTCTTAAATTATAATCATAAGTATCATAAAAATCTGCTCTTTGAGAAAATAGTCCAAGGCTAAAAATTAAAAATAAAAAAAAATATTTCATTTATATTAAATCCTGTAAATGATCTAAAATAATGTTTGAATATCGATTATCTTTTGCTAAGGCTTTGTTAAACGCACGAACTGCTTCATTTTTCATTCCACGTTTTTTTAATAGTACACCAAATGAATCTAAGTAAGCAGAATTATCAGGTTCTTGTTTTAATAAAATTTTTAACAAATCTGTTGATTCAAATAAATCTTGTTCAGTTGGATTTTTTTTGGAACTTAACAGGAATGCTAGTGAGTTTAAACTATTTTTATATTCTGGATTTAATTTCAAAATATTTCTATGGATTGTAATCGCTTCGCTAAATTTATTTTGTTTTTCTAAGATATGTGCTCTGAAAGAAAGAAGTTTTAAATCCCCAATATTCACCTTCAATCTTAGATCAACTAAATTTAGTGCTTCTTCAAAATTACCGAGTTGTATATTCGAAAAAATTATCATTCTAAAGATATTATCTCTTTCAATGAACCTATCAAATTTTTCTAATAAATCTTTTAAAACTAAAATTGCTTTTTTATGATTTCCTGTTCTAGAACAACAAATAGCAAAATTGTAAAGTGTTTCTGGGTCATCTGGACTTTCAGAAATTTCTTTATCAATTAAGGTAAGTGCTAAAGCGAAATTCCCTTTTTTGATTTCATTCAAATATTTCTTTTTTTTCATGGTATTACTTGATTTAATTTTTAAAATTCTTAAAATTACAAGTTTTTTTAAAACTATGAATATATTATTAACTGGTGGTTCTGGTGTTATCGGGAATCGATTTATCGAAAAGATGATTGATTCTGCTAAAATTATTTCTATTGGGAGAGATTTTAGTAAATTTCCAGAAAAATTTAGACATCATAAAAATTTTAAATTTTATGAGTATGATTTAAATTCAGAAAAAGAAATTTTAATTCCAGACAGAATAGACAAAATTTTACATTTAGCTGCTCATGTTACAGATTCAAAACTTGATTCTGTTAAATATGAATTCAATTTCAAAAGTACAGATAAATTAATTCAATTTGCTAAATCAAATAAAGTTGAACATTTTTTATTTGCAAGTACTGTTTCTTTATATGGTTTTCAAGGGAATGAATTTTTAGATGAAGATTCAACTTTACTTGGAGAAAGTAGCTATGCATTATCAAAAATTCACTCAGAAAAATTGATTTTAAATTCAGGAATAAAAATTTTTACAATTTTGAGGATTGCTTCAGTTTTTGGAAATAACACTAAAGGTTTTATTTTCAAACTTGAAAAATTATTTCAAAAAAAAATTATTCCAACACCTGTCGATTTTTCGAGGAAAAAATCTTTTATTCATATTGATGATTTAGTTCTTTTTTTAGTACAAGCATTAAAATATAAAAAAAATGGCATTTTTAATCTAGCTTATCCTGTTGGTTTTAGTTTTTATGATATTATAGAATCGATTACAGAAAATAAAAACTCTGATTTTTATTTAAAGATCAAATTAAGTCCATTTACTTTAAAACTGATTTTAATTATAAATAAAATTTTATATAAAACAAAGCTTGCAAAATCGAATAATCGAATTGATGTGAAACCAATACAAGAATTTATTTGGGTTAATTCTGAAAAAGCAATTAAAGAATTTTCTTATTCACCCAAAATATCATTATTATCAAAATGGAGAGATATATGAGTCTTAGTTCAGAACATAAAGAAAAGATTATTAGTTTAATTGGAAAAGAAAAAGTTTTTTCCAAAGAAAATGTTGAAATGGATGAAGGAACTTTTAATTCTTTTGGAACTGATAGAACAAAAGTTTATTCTCCAAATTTTACTCTTTTATGTTTTCCAAAATCAACTGAAGATGTTTCTACCTTAGTAAAATATGCTTATCAAAATAACATTAAAATAGTTCCATCTGGTGGTAGAACTGGTTACGCTGGTGGAGCAATTGCCAAAGAAGATGAACTAGTTATATCTCTATCGAAGATGGATTCAGTAATTGACTTTGATCCATTTTTTGCAAGTATAACTGTTGGTGCAGGAATGATTACCAAAAATTTACACAAAGAAGCTGAAAGCAAAGGATATTTTTTTCCTGTTGATTTTGCAGCAACTGGTTCATCTCATATTGCTGGAAATATTGCAACTAATGCCGGTGGTGTTAGGGTTGTTCATTATGGTTTAATACGTAATTGGGTTCTTGGTATGAAAGTTGTAATTGGAACTGGAGAAATTTTAGAATTTAATGGAAGTATTTTAAAAAATAACACAGGTTATGATTTAAAACATTTATTAATTGGTTCAGAAGGAACATTGGGAATTATAACTGAAGTTAGTTTAAAACTAACAAAAATTCCTCACGATACCCAAGTTTTACTATTTGCAGTTTCTGATTATTCATCCATTTTAAATTTATTTAAGTTTTCACATAATTCCAGTTTGCCTCTACTTGCATTTGAATTTTTTTCAGATTTATGTCTGGGAAAAGTAAAAGAACATTTAGGACTTGCTTCTCCATTTCCAACTAGTTCTGCTTATTATGTTTTGATGGAATTTGAAATACAAGATGAGTCAGATAACGATAAACTTTATAAATTTTTGGAGGAAGTCGTTAACGAAGGTTTAGTTGAAGATGGTTCAGTTTCACAAAACTCCAGACAGAAAGAAACTTTTTGGAAATACAGAGAAGGAATTTCTGAATCACTTTCTATTTTGCATACTGTTCATAAAAACGATATTTCACTTCCCCTAAGAAAAATGGAACCTTTTTTAAATGATTTAGAATTATTATTAGCAAGTAAATATCCTGGTTTTGAAATTGCATTATTTGGTCATATTGGTGACGGAAATTTACATTTAAATATTTTAAAACCTGCAAGTCTTTCTAATGAGGAATTTTTTAAAGAATGCAAAAATGTAGATCCTGAAATGTTTGAACTAATAAAAAAACATTCTGGTTCCATTTCAGCAGAACATGGAATCGGACTATTAAAAAAAGATTTTTTAGAGTTTTCAAGATCTAAAATTGAAATTGAATTAATGAAAGAAATCAAAAAAGCATTTGATCCAAAAGGAATAATGAATCCCGGAAAAGTCATTTAATGCAAGAAGCTCATCAATTTTTATTAAATTCTTTAAATGAAAGAATTGAATTTAATAAGTTGATGAAAGTAAAAAAAGAATTTGCAAATGTAATAAATCTTCTTTCACCTATTCATCGTTTTTCACCAAAAGTATTTGTTTCTGGTGAGGAAAATTTAAAAAAAGAAATTAATTTCTACACAGAAATGAATATTCAAATATATTTTCCTCATTTTTTAGAAGATCATATTAGGGAAATAACTGAGTTTGTAATTGAACAATTAAACAAAAAATATTTAGTTAAAGAACTTGGATTTATTCATAGAATTTTACTAGGTGAAGAATTTGATATTGATATAACAGTAGCAAGAGCAGAAGATCCAGAACTTAATTTTGTTTTATTTTATAACCTTGCAGATTCCAAAAGGTATACGGCTAAGTTTTTAGAACAAAAAATACAAATTCAAAATACTAGAAATATTATGAAACTCATTAAAGTTTGGAAAAGAAATAAACTGATAAATTTTGATTTTCAACAGTTAGAAAAATCAATTGCTATTCATTTTTTTTCCTCAAAACCAACGAATGATTATTCGATTGCTCTAGCTTCCTATTTGATTAGTTTAAAAGTATTATTAGAAAAAGCTGGTCTTAATAATGAAAGTAGAAAATTGATTTCTTCTGTGGAAGAAACCATTTTAGCTATTCAAGAAAATTTTTTTATGAAAATTTTAAATTAGAATTTTTTATAGAGTATTTTTCATTACTATGCGAGAAGGATCGAAGCGATGTCAATAATTTGCTTTCTTAGAATTTTTTTCATAAAAATAGATTAACAAATTATTGACAATAGCAGAGAGCCTGACGGCTTACTCTCGCTTAGAAATAGTATCGTGAGACAGAAGTATAGAGTAGGCCGACTCGCCCAAGAATTACTTCTCTATATTAATTTTATAAGTTCAAAAAAAATTAAAAACCGATATTTATTCTATGAAATTATTTTTTTATTTAACTTTAATTTTTCAAATTTTTGGAGAAGTAAATCCTTGGAAACTTTCTATTTTTGAAAGAATTATAAATAGAAAGCATATTTCACATTTGGTAATGGAAAATACAAAAGATGATTATCGAGTTACACTTCTTACACATGACAGATATCCATATTCTCATAAAAGTAATAATTATTTTTTTTATATAAAATTTTCTAATCCTACTGAAGCTAGAGAAGTTTCTATAAAAATAGATAAACATCTCAGAGAAGGAAAAGAGATTCGTATTTTATTAAATGGGAATGAAATTAGAAAATACGATTTATTAAAATTGGATTAGACTTTATTCGCAATATGCATAGCAACATTTCCAAAAACAAAATTTTGGTATTCAACTTTTGAAAATTTACATTTAATCATTAATGCTTTTAAATTTTCTTGGTCTGGATAATGAAGTGAAGATTCGGGTAAATAATCAAACATAGAGTTCTTTCCACCCCAGATAACATAACCAAGTAAAGGAACAATTTTGAAAAAATAAAAATTAGCAAAAAAACGAATGATTGGGTTTTTTACTTTTCCAACATCCAAATTTATAAATATTCCTCCAGATTTAAGAACACGATAAACTTCAGAAATTGTTTTTTCAAAATTATTTACATTTCTTAAACCAAAACCAATTGTAATTATATCAAGAGAGTTATTTTGAAATCGACTAAGGTCAGTCGCATCTCCAATATCCACAATAGATTTTTTTGAAGATTTTAATCTTTCTCTAGCAAAAGAAATCATTTTATCAGAAAAATCTATACAATATAATTTTTCGATATTCAATAATTTTTCTAGTCGAATGGAAATATCACCAGTTCCACAACATAAATCTAGGGCATAAATATTTTCTTTTTTGTAATTTTTTTTGATAAAATCAATAATTGAGTTTTTCCAAACCCGATGAAGAAAAAAACTATTTAAGTCGTTAAACAAATCATATTTTGAAGAAATGATATCAAAATTTTCTTGAACAAATTCAGCTTTTTTTTCGCTAGAGGGCATTTTAAATTGGCTCATAATAGTCCTTAATTCTTAGACTTAAAATTATAAAATTCTGATACTTGGTGAATCTAATTTATCATTTTGCCAACGGGTAATTTCAAGTTTAACTCCTGAATTTCCAAGAAGGGTTAAAGTGCGAGAACTAAGTTCAATTGAAGTTTTTGTTTGATTTGAGAATTCAATTGAACAATAAAGCGTAGCAATATGATTTTGGTTTAACTTTTTAAATTCTTCACGTACAGTAGCAATTTTTTTTAAAATAGATTCAATATGCTTTTCAAGATTCGAGTCAGATTTTTCTTTGGAATAAATTTGCCAAATTCTTTGTCCAAGTGAATTAACCCCTGAAAAGTCTGGTTGAATTTTTAAAAAAGTTGATACTTCTTCTGCAGTTTTTTCTTCCAATACTAAGATCAGAAAAACAGAGGACTTAGGTAAATTTTTTTCTTTAGACACAATTCTATTCTTAAAATTTGTCAATAAATTTCAAGTTTTTTTCTATTTCTGAAATAAATTCAAAATCCAGTTCAGAAATTCCATTTACATCATGTGTAGAAATTTTTACGTTAAGTTTTTTATAAGTCAAAAGCAAATCAGGATGATGATTTAATTTTTCAGAAAGATTTGCAATTTCAGATAAAAATTTTACTCCTTCTAAATAAGTATTAAACTTAAACTCTTTAGTTAAAACATCAAATTCATATTTCCATGAGGGAAATTTTTTTAAGTTTTCAAATATTTGATTTACTTCAAATTTTTTCATAACAACTTATACATGTTTTCAGTTAATTTAGCATTTATTTTTTCCAGAACTATTCTTGATGTATTTCTATTTATAATTTCATTTTTAAATTCTGAAACAATAATTTCTTCACCAATTTTAAGATTTGCCTGAACTTTTCCTAGTGTAGGTCTTTTTTGTCCTGTGCCAAAAATAAGTTTAGAAATTGTATCAAAAAGTAAAAGGCTCATGTCTGCAAATCTTTCAAAACTAGGTTTATCTATTAAATAAGAATTCCTGATTGCAACCAAACTTTCAACAACTCTCATATTCCAATCCATTAATTTAGATTGATTTGCAATTCGATTTAATGCACCTTCTTCCAATTTAGAGAGTTTTTCAATTTCTATATCTTCTCTATAAATATAATCCCAAGAAGCTTGTTCTAATTTTCTACATCTATCAATAATGTTTCCTTTTTTTGTAATTTGAAAAAAATCTTCTGAAACTGATAAGATAGAATCTGAAATATTCTGAATTCTTGTTTCAATATCTGAGTGTACACAATCTACTATCGTTTTTCGATAGTATTTAAAAAAATATTTTTCGAGATAAAAAAGTGTAGAATGATAGAGATTTATTAATTTGGTATAATTTTTTTTTTGGACATCATTCATATTTACAACATTTTCAATTGGAATTGTAATCTCTTGGTATAAAGAACCAAGGTCAGATTTCATTTTATTTAATTGGTTTTCTAACTTAGTCCAATTTTTTTCTTCATATTCATATTTAATTCCAAGTGGAAGTAGAACCACTTTTTCATTCCTATTTTGTTTTTTTAAATCCTCCAAACACCATATCATTATCTGAGCAACTCCTGGTTCAATTGGACTTAGGGTTTCATTATGACCGTTTGTTGCACCTTCTGGGGCAATTAAAATTGGATATGAGCTAAAGTTTAAAATTTCTCTGATTTTATTTAAACCTTTCCAATCTACTTTTCCACGATGAATTGGAATTCCACCAAGCCTAGAATATAGATAAGAAGTTTTTGAACCTGCCCAAATAGGAATACCTCTATCCCATACAAAATGAAAATGAGTAGATTCATTTTGTTTAATTCCATGTTTTTTTAATTCATTGGGTAGTGCTTTCCAAAAAAGAGAACCAAGTGAAACTGGGTCGTCAGCACTAGGATGCCTAAAAGCAATTAAAAGTCTGGTTTTATTTTCTTTATGTTCTTGGTAATATTTTGCAAGTTTTTCTAAATTTTGAAAAGAAACTTTTCTGATATTTGTTGTTAATTTATAAATTGGAAATATAAATGAAAGAAAATTTTTTAAATAAATATTTAATTTTGGTTCAATAAAATGTAGTGGTTTTTCAATTTTCATTCAGTTCTCTATATTTGTATTCTTCGTCATTTTCAGATTCAAATTCTTTTTTAGTAATTTTTTTTTTGAAAAAAGAATCAGATTCAGAATTTATATAGAATTTATTTTTAGTAAATATAATTTCTTGATTATTACTTTTAGGAAAAAAGTTTTCTTCAGTTTGTTCATTTTTCTCTTTTATATCTAATTCTTTGTTATCAAAAAAAATAACTCTAACTATTTTTAAAAAAATAAAAATTCCGAGAATTGAAAAAAAAATAATTCCAATTTTTGGAAGATAATCTAGATAAATAGAATTCACTTTTTGTTAATCATAGAATTTGGTTGACCAGTTGAGGCAACAACAGATCTCCATAATGTACTTTTATCTGGTTGTAAAACTTTTCTTTCTGCTATTGCAAGTGAGATTGGCAAATTTGTAAAAACATTATTCCAAATTCCAACTACCATTCCTGTTTTACCTGCCATACCGGCATGAACTGCATTTTGAGCTAAGAATCCACAGAAAACTGAATCTTCAGCATTAGCTGGTACAGACCTAATAATATAACTTGGATCTATGTATTTTAAATTGATTGGAATATTTTGTTTTTTAAAATAATTACCGATTTCATTTTTTAAGAACACCCCAATATCACTTAACTTCTTGTTGCCTGAAGCATCTGTATCTGAACTAGATTCAAAAAACTTTTGACCAGCCCCTTCTGCTACTAAAATAACTGCATGATTTCTTTCTTTAAGTCTTTGTTTTAAATTTTCAAAAAATCCACCTTCACCAAAAAGATCAAAATCTTGTTCAGGAATCAAAACATAGTTTACATCTTTTGAAGCAAGAGCTGCATTCACTGTTATAAAACCTGAATGTCTTCCCATTAATTTTACAAGACCAATTCCATTTGGTGCACCTTTTGCTTCCACATGTGCACAATTAATTGCATTTAAAGCTTCTGAAAATGCTGTTGAAAATCCAAAAGTTTTATGAATCATATTGATATCATTGTCTATAGTTTTTGGAATTCCTATGATGGAAATTTTTTCACCACGTTTTTTTATTTCTTGGTAAATTAAAAAACGAGATCGGAAG
>JAAFIR010000043.1 GCA_013297885.1 Leptospirales bacterium
GAACCTTGTTCGCTAGTTAGGATTTAAACCTTGAAAGGGATTTAGGCTTCTTCTACAGATTGTTCAGATCACTTTTTTACTGATAATATAAAACAGTAAAAAAGTCACCTTTTTATCTAATGGAAAAGGGATTGAAACGGTATCAAAAAATTTCTGGCCACTGAGCCGGAGTTGAAGTTCAAAATTTTTTTGAAAAGAGGAGACAGTTAACTGCTTCGCAGTTAGCCAGTTTGCTTTTCGCTTCAAGCGGCAACTGGCAACCTCGGCAAGATTTTTCCTTCGGAATTAAATTATTGAATGAGGAATTAAAATCTTTTATTCAAAATTTTTTTCAATTCAACATTCTGCATTTATCAGCAAGGCTGTGGGGAAAATTCGCCATAAAAAATTCTTTTCCTAAAATAAATTTTAAATATTTAAACCAATCAATTGGCTGAAATATACCTAAACCAAATTGAATTACCTATTTTCCTAAATTTAAATGTATTATTTTAATTTAGAACTCTCTATTTCCAACTTTAAATTTAATTGATAATAAAATCTTATTGAACAAAAAAAAATATTTTATATTCTAGAAACATGATTCAGTTTTTTTTAATCTTCTTCTTAATCCTAAATTTATTTTCAGAAGAAGTTACAAACAAAGAAAAAGAAACTAAACAAGAAAAAAATATCTATCTTGGTTTGAGTTTTGGTTATGGGGATAATAATAAAAATCCAACATTAAGAGAAAGAGATAGAAGTTTACATCTTTATTATAAATTTACAACTACTAGCTTTAACTTTTCTTATCAAAGCACAAATCTTTCTTTAGAAAAATCAAATTCAAATTCAAACCTAATTGCACTTGCTTATTTTGTAGCTCCATCAAATTCACCAGAAAATATTACTGGTAAAAATAATTTAGGTTATTTATATTATACTATTGAATCTAATCGCAAATTCATAGAAAACATAAATTCATTTGAATTTGGATTTAATAGACATTTTGATTTTAAATCTATTAGTTTATTAATTGGACTAAATTATCAATTTGGACTTTGTAACGATAATACTTGTGGTTTTCATGCAATAATTCCAAAACTGGGAATAATTTATAATTTTGAAAATGCATATTTAATTTTAGAAAACCGTTATCCATTTCGGTATTTAGATTCTTCTTCTGGGGTTTATAGTATTAATTCTATTCAAACAAATTGGGGTGCAGGATTTCGATTTTAGACAGAACTGTCTAAAAGAATTTTGTTTGATAAATTCTATTTATAAAAAAGTATTGTATAATAAACCTTAAATGGAATATCATTTAAATGGTAAATAAAATATAGGAAAGTAAGATTATGTATCAATCTTTAAGTGAAGATCAAATTCAAATCAGAGATTTAATCAGAGAATTTACTAAAAAAGAAATTGCACCAGTTGCTATTGAATATGACCAAAAAAATGAACACCCAACTGAACTCATAAATAAAATGAGAAGAGAACTTGGTATCAATGGTCTTACAATTCCTGTAGAATATGGTGGAATGGGTTATGGCTCTGTTGAACAATGCTTAGTAACAGAAGAAATGAGTAGAGGTTGTTTAGCAATCGCACTTTGTTTTGGTTATACTGGTCTTGGTCAATTACCAATTTTAAAAGGTGGAACTGATGCTCAAAAGAAAAAATGGTTAGAGCCAGTTGTTGCTGGTGAACACGGAATTTCTTTTTGTCTTTCTGAGCCAGGTGCTGGTTCAGATGTTCCGGGTATGTCAACTAAAGCAGTAAAAAAAGGTGACAAATATATTATCAATGGTGCTAAACAATGGATCACAGGTGCTGGTGATGCAAATGCATTTACAGTTTTTGCTT
This sequence comes from Leptospirales bacterium, assembly GCA_013297885.1. Lineage (GTDB taxonomy): Bacteria > Spirochaetota > Leptospiria > Leptospirales > Leptospiraceae > UBA2033. Next base: position 1,849 of record JAAFIR010000043.1, read on the forward strand.
ACACAGACAAAAACCGAGGAACAAGAGGAGTATCTTGCTTTTACGTTCCGAGAGACACTCCGGGTTTAACTGTTGCTAAAAAAGAAGATAAACTTGGAATTCGTGCTTCATCAACGCACCAAGTAATTTTTGAAGACTGTGAAGTTTCATCTGAGTTTTTAATCGGAAAAGAAAATTTAGGATTCATCTACGCATTACACACATTAAATGCTTCAAGACCATTTGTTGCTGCTATGGGTGTGGGTGTAGCTCAATGTGCATTAGATCATGCTGCAAGATATTCTAGAGAAAGAGAACAATTTGGCCAAAAAATTGGAACTTTCCAAGCAGTTCAACATATGTTAGCAGATATGTCTATCATTGTTGAAACTGGTCGTGAAATCACTATGAAAGCTGCTCGTCTATCTGACAATGGTGACCCAAACTTAGCTAAATATTCTGCAATTGCTAAAGCATACACATCTGAGGGTGCAATGAAATGTGCTTTAGATGCAGTTCAAATTTTTGGTGGATATGGTTATACAAAAGAATATCCAGTTGAGAAGTTAATGAGAGATGCAAAAATTCTTTGTATCTTTGAAGGAACTACTCAAATCCAAAAAAATGAAATTGCTGCTTATGTAGTTAAAGAAGCTGCTTCCCAAAAATAAATTTTTCATATCGTGGGATTTACCTCCCACGATTATTAAATTCAAATCCCTCTAAAACTTTTTCACAACTTTTAAAACCTTTTTTATTTGTTCTATTTTGCATTTAAATAAGGGGCGAATAGGCATACTCTATACTTCTGTTTTTCGATACTATTACTTCACGAAAGTATGACAGGCATCTTTTTACCGTCAAGCTCTCAGCTTCTTCAGAAACCTCAGACTAAAGTCCGAAGCTATTCAGAAACGCTTCGATATCGCAATTATTAAAAGCAACAAACCTTACCTACCTAATTTTGTTTCTATTAACCAAATTTTATAAAATGATTTGACTTTTTGAACCATAGAGTTCGCTAGTGTTGAAGAATTTTTTGCAATAAGTTCGTTTTTAAGAAAACTTTTACACAGCAAAATCAATTTAATATTTATGAAAATAAAATTTATTTTTCAAAAAAAACAAGTTGCTGAACTCAGAGAAATGGATGAAGTTGTTGAGACTTCATGTAAACTATTAGTCCCAGAATTGTATTGAGAAGAATTAAACTGAAAAATTAAAAAACATGGAAGCTAAAAAATTTATTTTGCTCATTTACTAGTAAAATATGAAATTTATTTGAAGAGCGGAATTGTTCCCTATTCAAGTCGGTTAAAAACTGAATACCATCAAAAGGGACAAAATTTAATTCTGAGAGATTTTGAACCGTGGAAAAGAGACTGGTTGGTAATGAAGTTGTATAGGGCTGCATTTAATTTTTCGATTAATAAACTTTTTGTGCTATTACTTCGGCTCGACCTTATGGACTTTGCTGAAGTTGTCGAATCTGCCTTAAACCTAGACTTCCCTGTTGAAACGGGTAAGGTGTGGGTTTTCCAATACAGGGGATGTTTTCAAAACAGAAAAATTCACCAATATGAAAGAGTTTTTCAATTTGGTTAGATTTTTCTATAAAAAAACTAACAAATAAATTTTTCAGCAGTAAAAAAGTCATCATTTAATCTAGTAGTCAATGACGTAATTGGATCCAAACAGTTTTCTCGATTAGGTGTTTATTTACTATTAAACTTAAGCTACTTAAATAAATATTTTTTATGTCCTATAGTTTAACGAGGCTGTTAACTTATTGAATAATTTTATTATTAAAGACAATTCAATCATGGTTGTAAAAAAAACTTTCTTGAACTATAATTTGGAATAAATCCTATACCGATTGACAATAATAATTACATATTTTAAACAACAAAATTCAATCGGGACATACAACTAGCCAAAAGTTATGGGTAATTACTTTTGTAAGCTGGTATATATTATTAAACTTAATAATCTTTTTAACATAGTAAAACTTTTTTTTTTATTAAAAAATTTTACCTTGCAAAGAGTTTAAGTTTTTGGTATTTAACTACAAAAGGGTTTATATGGAAGAAAGAAAAAGAGCAAGTTTTAAAGAATTATTTGGTTGGTGTATGTTTGATTTTGCAAACTCCTCTTACACAACTGTTATCATTACAGTAATTTTTGGAGACCTCTTTAGCCAACTAATTGTCCCTGCAGGAGACGATCCTACTAACCCTGCTCGAATGGGAAATATTTTATGGGCAGTTGCTCTAAGTATTTCCTATCTATTGGTTTCAATAACTGGACCTTTTTTTGGTGCTATCATGGATTTTTCAGCAAGCAAAAAAAAGTTTTTATTTGCAAGTTATATAGTTTGTATTATCTCCACTGCTAGTTTATATTTTGCTTCTGCTCCTGGTGAAATTTGGATTGCATTTATTATGATTATCATTTCTAATTTTGCATTTGCATCAGGTGAAAATTTCACTTCATCTTTTTTACCTTTTCTTGGACCAGAAAAAGATTTGGGAAAAATTTCTGCTTATGCTTGGGGAATTGGTTATTTTGGAGGATTAGTTTCGGTAGCAATTGTGGCAAGCCTTGGTTCTATCAAACCAGAAAATTTTCAAAGTTTGAGATTAGTTGGTCCCTACACTGCAATTTTTTTTCTAATTGCTGGAATCCCAACATTTTTATTTTTAAAAGAATATTCTGAAGGGACAACACTCCCCTCAGGTAAAACATATTTAAGCATCTCAATAGAAAGAATTTCCCAAAGTTTAAAAGATATTAAATATTTTAAAGATTTGATTATTTATTTAACAGCTTTATTTTTTGCTATGGCTGCAATTGCAGTTATAATAGGATTTGCATTTATTTATGGTGCACAAGAAATTAAAATTAACGATACACATAAACAAGCTATGTTTGTAATTTTGCAATTTACAGCTGCCATTGGTGCAGTTTTATTTGGTGTAATTCAAGATCGCTGGGGTGCATTAAAAACTTTCAATTTAACAATTTTAATTTGGATAGTTTCAGTATTTTCCATTTTTGGAGTTGAATATATTGCTTTTGGACTCAATGCTATTGGCATAAATATTTCTGTTCAATGGACTTTTGTAACTATAACTTCTATTGCTGGAATGGGACTAGGTGCTACCCAAAGTTCGAGTAGAGCTATTGTTGCTATTTTTTCACCTCAATCTAAAATTGGTGAGTTCTTTGGTTTATGGGGAATTTCAGGAAAAATTGCAGCTGCAAGTGGATTTTTAACTATAGCAGTTTTTCAAAGTTTTTTAAGTTTTAGAAATTCTTTTGTGGTGCTTGCATTATTTTTCTTAATAGCACTAATTATCAATTTGAAAGTTGACGAAAGAAGAGGTATAGAAGCTGCAAAGAACTATAAAGGCTAATTTAAGTGATGACTGAAGATGAAGTAGAACTTTACCAAAATCAAAAAAATTTGGCTCTCTCTACAATTGATGATTTAACTGATTTAAAAATCCAATTAATTGAATCTGGATCCCATGTTCCAAAATTTATCAATAATTCAATTGGTTATTTAAAGAAAAAATATTTAATCCAAGACCATACTATTGGACAATATTTAAGGAATCATGCAAGATAATGATCGCTCAATCCCAGTCTGATCCAATCACGATTTTAGTTGATATATTATTTTTATCAGCTATTTGTAGTTTTGCTTCTTGGTATTATATTGTTAAATTAAAAAAAGAATTATTTGGTGGATTTTTTATTTCAGTAATTCTATCAGCAGTTGCTTCTATAATCATAGTTGCCCTTTTTCAGAATTTTTTTAGAAGTTTTATTATGTGGTTCATGTCACCTAAACTTGGTAACTTCCAATTATCAAACTTAAACTTGATTTTAGTAGCAGTCTCTAGTTTTTCTGTGTTGTATTTGATTTCCATTTTACAAAACAAAAGATCAAAAAAATAGTTTAATTTTTTTTGAAATACCTCGATAATAATACCAAAGAGGTCTTATGTTAAGAGGAATTTATACTGGTGCAAATGGGATGAACATCCAACAAGTTAGAATGGATGTGATTGCTAACAATCTTGCAAATGTGGATAAAACTGCTTTTAAAAAAGACACTACTTTATTCAAAACTTTTCCAGAACTTTTAATTCATAGATTTCGTGAAGATGGTATAGGGACTGTTCCAATGGGTTCCTTTGATACAACTCCACTTGTGGGCAAATTGGGGTTAGGTGGTGAAGTAAATGAAGTGTACACTAGATTTGAACAAGGTGCGGTAAAAAAAACAGACAACCCATTTGACTTAATGATCCAAGACAAACCTGGTTCAGATAGACCAGCTTTTTTTTCCGTGATGACAAATCGTGGCGAAAGACTTTCTCGTTCAGGTGCTTTTATTGTTGATACAAATGGATTTTTAGTTAACCCACAAGGTTTTCCGTTAATGGGTGAAAAAGGTCCAATTCAAGTTGTTAAAGGAAATTTTTTAGTAAAAGAAAATGGTGAAGTGATTATTGACGGTGAAATTGGTAATTCTCCAAGAGAAAGTTTAACTTCTGCAGAACATAATCGTTTTAAAAATCCTGTTCTTTTGGATAAACTTAAAATTAGAACTGTTGAAAATCCACGTCACTTAGATAAAGATGGTGATTCTTTTTATGTGGAAACACCAGAATCTGGTGAGCCAAAACCATTTGTAAATGAAATTGAAAGTCCTCAAATTCTTCAAGGCTATCTTGAGGCATCCAATGTGCAAGTTGTAACTGAGATGGTAGAAATGATCGAAGTGAACCGTGCTTATGAAGCAAATCAAAAATCAATCCAAACCCAAGATCAACTTCTCGGAAAATTAATTAACGAAGTAATGAGATAAAAATAGGGCGAATTTTTGCTAATGCAAAAACCGTGCTTTTCGCTACTTCTGAATCCTCTGACTAAAGTCAGAGGCTATTCAGAAACGCTTCAATCACTTTCGCTTGAATAGAGAAATCTTTTTATCTTAGTTAAAATGATTTGGTAAATAAAGTTTTTATTTTTAATATCAATTTTCCATTCTAAACTTACTCACTGAAGTTTTTAAATTTTCTGAATAAGATTTGATAACTGATGAAACAGCTGCAAGCTCTTCAGCATTTGAAGCACTTAATTGAGCTTGGTCTGAATTAATATAAAAAGTATCTCTGATAGTTTCAACTGATGATTTAAATTGAATTGTTAAATCTTTTATTTGATTTGAGATTCTAACAAAATCATCTAAATGATCAACGAAGTCATTTGTTTCGATTAGTTGTTTTTGAATTTGTGTATCAGTTTCTTTAAAAGTTGTTTTTGATTCTAAAATAAAAGTATTTATCTCAGAAAAATTTTCCGAAACATTTTTTGAAGAATTTAAACCCATAGATATTGCTTGTTCAGATTGTTTCATCAAGGAGCTAATTTTTTTTACATTCTCTTCAGTTGAATTTGCAAGACTTGAAATGTTTTTTGCTACTACTGCAAAACCTAATCCAAACTCACCAGACCTAGCTGCTTCAATGGATGCATTTAATGATAACAAATTCACTTGATCAGAAATTTCATTAATAACGTTTAAACTAGAATTTAATTCTTTTGCTCTTTGTTTAATTTCATTCATGGCATTGTCCAAAATAGTAATTTCTTCTTTACCTTTAATCACATTTTGTTCTGCTTTTAACATTTTTTTTGAAACTAAATTACTTTTTAAAGAAATAATTAACATGGAATCATTTAAAATTTGTTTATTAGTATCTAATTTTTTCAAATCTCTTTTGCTATCATCAGTTAGAATTAAAATTTGATTAAATATACCATTCATATTTTCTATTGCAGATTCTGCTTCATTAATCGCTGAAGCTAATTCTGAAGCAATTCCTGCTGAATGGTTTGCTGTTGAAAATACTTGTGAAGAACTAGAACTTAGAGATTCTGAAATTGAAGCGATATTATTAATCATTTCTCTTAAACCTGAAACCATTTTTTCGATTGAATGATTTAATATTCCAAATTCATCTTTTCTTGGTTTAGAAGCTTCAAGAACTAATATTCCATTTGTAACTCGTTCATTTTTTGCAATAAAGTCTTGTATATTTTTAATTATATCGTTAATGATCTTTATGGTAAGAATGCTTAAAACTACAATTGTTAAACAAATTAAAATAAAATCAAAAATTAATTGATTTCTAGATTGATTCATTTGATTTTCTGAAAGATTTTGAATAATTTTTGAAACTTCAGTTTCGATTTTTTTTAATTGATTAATTCGTTTAGTTGTAACTTGCCACCAATCATTCGATTCGATAGTTTTGGATTTTGATTCTTTAAATTTTTTTACTAAATTTCTTTTTTCTTCAAATTCTTTAATCAAATCTTCAGAAAAATTTTTATCAAAATCTTTTTTTACTTCAGTGGAGGAATCTAAATTGATTTCTTTTAATAAAAAATTTTGATTCGCAATCAAACTTAACCATTTATCATAAATTAAATCATCCAATTCGTTTTTATTTAATGCAGAATTTATAGTGGCTCTTTCAATTCCGGAAAATTCTTTAAGCTGTGCTAATTTGTAATAAATTTCAAACATAGACAAAATTTTATAATCTTCGGTTTTTGATTTGATATTATGCATCTGAGAAATTAAAACAGAAATCCTATCTGTATAAAATAGAATTTCTTCTGCAACTAAAATATTTTCTTTTTCTAAGACTTGTCTAAAAATGTTTAATTCTTGAAATATTTTTTGATGAATGGATATAAAATTAGAATTTATATCAGTTTTAAATTCTATAAAAAAAATTTTTAAGTTCTCAATTTTTAAATCAGATTGTTTTCTTTGTTCAATTACTTCTGAAAAACCTTTTTCTTTTTTGGAAGCTAAAAAACCAGCTGTTAATCCTCTTTCTTTTTGTAATTCATGGATTAGCTCTGAATCTAAAATTAAAATTTTACTAAACTGGAATGTTTCTTTTCCAATTTCAAATTCTTTATGTGAATTTTTTAATCTAGAATAGGATAAAACTAAAATTAAGATTAATGGGATAATAATTAATATCAAAAATTTATTTCTGACTTTCAAATTTTTCATTAAGTTATAATTTAATATTTTTCTTTATTCTGAAAAGTATTTTTTTAATATTAAGTGAATAATTTCTATAATTTTAGTAAAATACTAAGTTAAATAATTCAATGTAAGGTTATACTATAGTAGTAGTGAAACTTTCTAACTAAAAATCAAAGATATCATTAAGAATTTGAAAATTTAGTATATAAACTGATGTTACAAAAAATTAATTTCTTTTCCAGTTCTTTATGAATAAAAAAAATTTAAAAATTTCTATTTACTTAAAAATCCAAAGAGCTTGCTATTGATATTGTAGCAAATTAATTTAAGTAAATACTCAGATTTAGAATCGAGCAGCATAAACAGCATTCTAAGTCTGGTTAATTATCAAATTTTCTCATTACAAAAGCGATAGTGATTAGCGAAGCGAAGCGTTTCTGAATAGCCTCGGGTTTTAACCCGAGGATTCAGAAGTAGCTGAAAGCAAGGACTTGTGAGCAAAGCGAACAAGTATCGCCCAAACTAAAATCAATAAGTTAGAATTGACATCTAAACAAATTTGAAACTCACTGAAATTAAAAACAGATTGGAATCGTTTAAGGGGAATTAAATGGAAGATATTTATATTAGCACTTTTGAAGCAGCTCAGGAAAGAAGTTTAAAGCTGGAATCAAATTTATTAACTCATCCAGAAAAATTTCGTGTGCTAACTGGAGATCGTCCAACTGGAAAATTGCATATTGGACATTTATTTGGCTCTTTACAAAATCGTGTGCGATTACAAAATTTAGGTGTTCAAAGTTTTATTGTAATTGCAGATTACCAAGTGTTAACCGACCGAGAAGCTTTTGAATCTATTTCCGAAAATATCAAAGAATTAACAATTGATTATTTATCAGTTGGCATTGAACCAAAAAAAAATAAGACAATCATTTTTCCTCATTCTCATATTCCTGAACTAAACCAATTGCTTTTGCCATTTTTAACTCTTGTGACAAATGCTGAGCTAGATAGAAACCCAACTGTAAAAGAAGAAATTTTAGCATCGGGATTAAAAAAAATTAAAGCAGGAATGTACATTTATCCAGTTCACCAAGCAGCAGATATTTTATTTTGTAAAGGAAATGTGATTCCTGTTGGAAAAGACCAACTACCTCATTTGGAATTAAGTAGAACAATTGCTCGTAGGTTTAACGAAAAATTTGCAAAAAATAAATCTGTCTTTCCAGAGCCACAAGCACTACTTAGTAAATCTCCTGTGATACTTGGACTTGATGGTTCACAAAAAATGAGTAAGAGTAGAAACAACGCAGTATTTTTAAGTTCAACTGAAGATGAAACTGTTGCTCTAATCAAAAAATCAAAAACAGATTCTGAAAGAGTCATCACATATGATCCAACTAATCGTCCAGAAGTTTCCAATTTACTTTTATTAATTTCTCTTGCCCAAGAAAAATCTCCAGAGCTAATTGCTGAAGAAATTGGAGATGGTGGAAGTGGTAAATTAAAATCTATTTTATCTGAAACTCTAAATGAATATTTAAAACCAATTCGTAAAAAAAGAAAAGAACTAGAATCAAATCCAGATTATATCAAAGAAGTTTTACACAGTGGAATTTCTGAAGCAAGAGAAATTGCAACTAACACACTCAAAGAAGTTCGTCAAGTAATGAATATGGAAATTTGATTTTTTTGAATGAGGGCTTGGCGAATTTTTTCTTTCAGAAAAAACCAAGCTCTCCTCTCTGGTCAAAATTTTGAATTCACAAAATTTTGACCTCGAGTCGATCTTTTTTCGCTTAATCATAGTTATGCGAAAAAATCTACAACTTTAATTCTTCAAAATATACAGTTCAATTTTTGCTCTCAGTTTAGGAATATCTACGGGTTTAGTTAAAAATTCATTCATTCCAGCTTCAAAGGATCTTTCTTCTTCATCTTTAAACGCACCTGCAGTTAAAGCGATGATAGGAATCTTGTTGAATGTTTTTTCTTCATTTTCAAATTTACGAATCATCCTAGTTGCTTCTAACCCATCCATAACTGGCATTTGTATATCCATAATTATCAAATCAGGTTTGTTCTTAAAAAAAAGATCAACTGCTTCTTTTCCATTCATAGCAATAATCACTTCCACATTTGGAAAAAATTTTTTTAAAATTGATTGTAGTAATTTTATATTTAAATCAACATCGTCAACTATCAAAATCTTAGATGTTTTTTGGCTGGTAAGGTTTTCAAGTTTGAATTCTGAATTATTTGTTCTAATTGAATTTGGATTATCGATTTGAATTTGATTAAGTTCTTCTTCTAAAATTTCAGTTTCAATATGAAAATAAAAAGTTGTTCCTTTGTTAAATACTGATTCTAATTCAATTTTGCTTCCAAATTTTTTTGCTATTAAATCTGATATGATTAAACCAAGACCTGTTCCTCCAAATTTTCTAGTAGTGGAACTATCAGCTTGTGAAAATGCTTTAAATAATTTTTCTTTTTGATCTTCACTAATTCCAATTCCAGTGTCTCTTATGTAAAAGGAAAATTTACCTTTTGAATCTGGAATATTTTCAAATTTTACTATTAGCTCAACCTCACCCTTTTCGGTAAATTTAATCGCATTAGTAAGTAAGTTTATCAAAATTTGTTTTAGTCGAATTGAATCCAACATAACAAATCTTGGAATTTTAGTATCAAAGTTTTTTAAAAGTTTAACCTCTTTTTTATCAGTTGAAAATCTGACTATTTCAATAGAATTTTCTAATAATTCAATTAAATCAGTTTTAACAATATCCAATTCCATCATACCGGCTTCAATTTTGGAAAAGTCAAGGATGTCATTGATGATAGCAAGCAAAGCTTGACCAGATAAATTTGCATTATCTACAAATTGTTTTTGAACTTGAGAGAGTTCAGTATTTTTTAATAAATCTGTAAAACCTATTACTGCATTGAGGGGAGTTCTGATTTCATGACTCATATTTGCAAGAAATTCTGTTTTTGTTTTACTCCCAGCTTCAGCTTTTTCTTTGGCAATCATTAATTCTGATTGAGCATTTTTTGTTTGAATTGTTGTGGCAATATTAGAAGATAAAGTGAATAAAATATTTTTCTCTTCATTTGAAATTTCTCTTTCATTCAAACAATCATCAAATCCAATAAAACCAAAAAAAATTCCTTCAATAAAAATTGGAACTGCAACTAGAGAATAAATATTTTGAGGAATAAGGATTAAATTTAAAAATGTTTCGCTTGCAGTAGATCTTGAAACAATAAAAATTTTATTTTTAATAATCTCTTCATACATCTCATCTAGAGTATCAAATTGAAGATTCTGTAATAAAGGATTATTTATTTCTATGGTTGCAAATTCTGAAACCCATTCTATGACTTGGCTCACTAAAATGGAGTCATTTTCTAAATTTTGAACTCTTTCAAAATAATATACTCTATCAACTGCAACATTTTTTCCAATTATTTGAAATCCTTTTCTTAACGCATTTTTCCAATCACTCTCTTCCAATAGATAAGTGTTTGTTAAAGCAACCGCTTCTAAAAAAAGGCTTTTTGTTAAAGCTTTTTGTTCAGCTATAACTAAATTTCTTTGAGTTAAAAATAATTCATCATTTTGAATGGTTATTTTTTTTTCGTTTTCTCTAGAATTTTCTAAAAGTTCAGTATGAGCTTTTTGTTTTTCCAATAAAGCATCTTCTTTGTCTTTTTGAATCATATTTATTCTATCAGCTAATGCTAAAGAGAACATCATGATTTCGATAGATGTACCAAAAACTACTGAATCAGTTGTAAAAAAATTTGTTGGTAAAATTCCAAAATTTTGTAAAACAGCGATAATAATACCTAATAAATAGAATGAAAAACCAAAAACTACAAACCTAGCAGATTTATTTCCTTTAAAATATTTAAAAATTCCATATTGAAGAATATAAATATAAACAATCAAAGTGATTAATTGAAAAATATCAATAATTAATTCATAACTTCCTGTAACAATATTGATGATCATAAAAACAAAACAAATAAAAAGATAAGAGTATGTTATAAAAAAAAATATTTGTTTTTTTCTTATTTCTAACAATTTATTCAAAAAAAGAATTATGAACAAACTTGATGCAAATAAAAAGAACATAAAATATTCTGAATAATAACTTATTACATTCCATTTGTAACCATAATTACCAGAAATAAAATTATTTACAAATAATCCAAAAAAAAGATACCCACAATAATAAAGATAAACAATGTCTCTGACAGAATAATAAATGAAAAAATTATAAAAAAACATAATTATAATAAAACCAGAAAACATACCTAAGAATAGAATATGTGTATATGAACTCTCAAAAATTGATTTTTTTGTCCCAATTTTTAAAGGTATAATAAAAGTAGATTCTGATTGGATCGAAAAATAATAAGTCTTTTTTTCTGGAAGTCTAGAAAGTTCGAATACAAAAAAATTATTATCAACTTCTCTATTTTTAATTGAACGCATCATTCCAGTCTTAGCAGTTAAGATTAATTTTCCATTTGAATCTGGTTTATAAAAATCAATATACCAAGCGGTTGGTTCACCCACTTCTATCAATAGTTCTTTTTCAATTCTATTTTCAATTGTGAATTTCACCCAAATCTTTCCATTTGACGAATTAAAATTTGGAACTTCATCTTCAGATTTTTTAAATTGTTTTTGGAATTCTGGTTTTTGAATATCTTCTATAGTAAGTTTTTTTTCATTATCTTCTAATAAATAAATTTTTTTACCAATACTTTGTAATTCATTATCAGAAGTTATTGTAATTATTTCATTTACATTTTGTGAAAATAAAAAATTAACATTTATTAAAATTATATATAATAGATATTTGATCATGAAATTTTTTTTAAAAAGTTTCTTTTTGCAATTAAATAAACTTTATTCAAAGTGGAAAGAAATTTTTAAAGTAGGGTTCGTTTGTAAAATTTAGCAAAAATAATTAAAATTTATTCAAAAATATCTTATTTTGAAAAGTAATAATTGGTTTTTGTTGGTTTTAAAGCTTTAAAATAAACCTATTTAAACTAGTAAGCAAATGAAGCTTAGCTAAATATTGAAAAAACATTTTAAAGAAATACATATCTTATAGTTTAATCAATCATATTCAAATTGAAAAACTATTTTACTTCTAATTAATTCTAACAATATTGGAATTAATGAAATCACTTGTAGAATATTTTTTATCCAAAAGTTTAGTTCTAAATTTAATCTCTTTTTTAATCATCATAATTGGTGGTTTTAAATCCTGCACAATGAACCGTGAAGCATTTCCAAATATCAATTTTGATATTGTTACGATTAATACAATTTTTCCAGGTGCTTCTCCAAACGAAGTTGAAAAATTGATTACAAAACCAATCGAAGATAATATCAAATCTGTTGATGGTATCAAAGAATTTCGTTCTTCCTCAATAGAAAATCGCTCTGGGATTGTTGTTACAATCGATCCAAATGTAAAAAATTCTTCCAAAGTAATAGATGATATTAAATCTGCTGTTGAAAGAACAGAGAACTTACCTGAAGATTCTAAAAAGCCGTTAGTAGCTGAAGTGACTTCTAGCAGAACACCTGTAATAGAAATTAATCTTGGTGTCAAAGCTGATCCAAACGGCAATCCAGTGTTAAGCGAAAAACAACTTAGAGAAAAAGCTAAAGCTTTAGAAGATTTATTACTCGATTTACCAGAAGTTGGTAGAGTTGTAAGAAGAGGTTATCGTGACGCAGAAATGCTAGTCGATATAGATCCATTTTCATTGTCAAACTTATCTATTAGCACAGGTCAAATCATCCAAGCACTCAAAGGAAAAAATGTAAGTTTTCCTGGAGGAACTTTAGCAGATGGAGGAAGAGAAGCAGCAGTAAGAACAGTAGGTGAGTTTAATACTGCAGAAGAAGTTGCAAAAGTTTTTGTTCGTGCAAATGATGCCGGAAGATCAGTTTCTGTAAATAATGTTGCAAAAGTATCTGAGGGTTTTGAAGACAAACAATACATTGAAAGAGTAAATGGATTATATTCCATTATTTTAGTTGTTCAAAAAAAAGAAAAAGCAGATGCAATTACTTTAGTAGATAAAGTTTTAAAAGTTGTAGAAGGTTACCAAGATAGAAATAAAGAAACATTAAATGTTTCTTATGTAAACGATATTTCAAAATATATTAGAAGAAGACTTTCAGTTCTTGTTTCAAATGGTATTGGCGGATTTATTTTAGTTGTGATTTCTTTGTTCTTCTTTTTAGGTTGGAGAGTATCTCTGATGGTTGCTCTTGGACTTCCACTCACAATGGCGATGACATTTATTGCACTAGATTTTATGGGTGTCACTCTCAATTTAATTTCTATGCTTGGGCTGATTATTGTTGTTGGGATGTTAGTTGACGATGCAATTGTAATTAGTGAAAATATTTATCGTTACTTAGAAGAAGGAATGGATCCATATCGGGCTTGTGTTGATGGAACAGTAGAAGTGATTGCACCTGTAACAGCAACTATCACAACAACAATTGCAGCATTCGGTCCAATGCTATTTGTTACTGGTATTTTTGGAAAATTTATTTATACAATACCACTTGTTGTTATTATTTCACTGATGTCTTCTCTCTTAGAAGCATTTTTTATTTTACCTTCGCATATTTATGATGTGAATAAAAAAGGAATTCATCATGGAGAAATTAAAGAAGAAGGTGGCTGGTTTGTAAACTTCAGAGATAAATTTTATAAACCAATCCTTTCTTGGTGTTTAAGATGGAAATGGATTACAATTCTAATTTTAATTTTGACTTTTGGATTTGCTATGGTTTTACAAGGGAAGTTTGGAAAGTTTAAATTATTTCCTGGTGGAGTTGAAATTTTTATTGTAAAAATCTCTGCTGAAACTGGACTCACATTAGAAGAAACAGAAAAATTTGTCAAAGCTGTTGAAAGAGAAGTTTCCCTTCTACAAAAAGTTAAAGATGTAAAAGCTGAGGGTTTTGGAGATAAAGTTAAATTTTTTCTTCACTCAATTGGAATAAGCCAAGAAAAGTTTTATCGCGGCGAAATTGAAAACTATGTAAGTCGAGTAGGAATTATACAAAAAGAAGTAAATGATCCATTTGTAAAAAGAGGAAAAAACTTCGGAATGATTCTTGTTTATTTATCTGCAGATGAAGATAGAAAAAGGTCAACAGATCAAATTATTAATTATTTAAGAAAAAGAACTGAATGGTTGATGAATGAAAAAGCTCTTGAAGTTTACAAACAAAAACAAGCTGCGAGAAATAACCAAGATATTAAAAAAGGAAAAGAAGAAGAAGTTAAAATTGAAATTCCTGAAGAGTTTAAAGAACTTAAGGGAAAATTAGTTTCACTAGATTTAGAAGCAATTCAAGGTGGACCTCCAGTTGGTAAACCAGTTGCTATTGAAATCAAAGGTGATGATTTTAATATGCTTAAAAAAATTGGAAATGAATACAAAGACATCATGGCAAAAGTTAAAGGTGTAATTGATATCTCTGATGATTTTATAGACGGAAAAGATGAAATTCGTTTAACAATTAATGAAGGTCTTGCGGCTCAAGCCGGAGTTAGTGTACAACAAATTGCTCTTGCAGTTAACACTGCTTACCAAGGCTCTGTTGCAACAACAATCAAACGAGCAGAAGAAGAAGTAGATGTCAGAGTTCGTTTTCCAGAAAGTTATAGAAATTCGATTAAGTCTTTAGATAAAATTTATGTGAACAATAATTTTGGAAATTTAATTCCAATTTCTAAAATGACTTCTTATGTAAAATCCCCAGGTGTAACTTCAATTAACCATATAGATGGAAAAAGATTATTAACTGTTACAGCAAATTTAGATGAAACAGTTACCACTTCTCAAAAAGCAAACTTAGAAATCAAAGCCCTTGCTGATGGATTAAATGAAAAAGGAGTTAAAATTGGAACACCAATTATGGATAAATATGATGGTTACCGAACTAGATTTGGTGGTGAAAACAAAGACACAGAAGAATCTATGAAAAGTTTAGGTAGAGCTTTTATGGTTGCAGGTTTAATTATTTTAATCATTTTAGTTTCACTATTTAAGTCAATTGCACAACCTCTAATTGTAATGGCAGCAATTCCATTTTCTTTAATTGGAGTAATTTTTGCTTTTATTACACATGGTCAATACTTGAGCTTTTTATCCATGATAGGAATTGTGGGTTTGTCTGGGATTGTTGTAAATGATTCAATTGTACTTGTAGATTTTGCAAATCAGCTAAAAGCAAAAAATCCTGAATTGAATTCGTTTGATTTACTTTTACAAACTGGTATGATCCGTTTAAGACCGGTTATCCTCACAACAGTAACAACAGTTCTTGGAGTTTTACCAACTGCATATGGAATTGGTGGATCTGATCCATTTTTAAAACCAATGACTTTAGCAATAGGTTGGGGATTAGCATTTGCAACTGTATTAACATTAGTTGTCGTTCCAGTTTTATATAAAATCAGTTTAGATTTTAAAATCTGGTTTAAGAAAAAATTTATGCTACCTAAAAACACTTAATATCATTCAGAGGGAAAACATGAGAAAGTCCAGTAGAAGAAAAAAAATTGGTAGTGGTGGTGAAGAGATTGAAGCAATTGATGAAAACAATACTGTAATTAAAGTAGTTGAAACACCAAGAAAAATTTATCCAACCTCAGTTGTTTCTATCAACTGGGATGCAATCCACACTAAAAGAAAATTGGATAATGATGAGCGTGCAGCATTAGCAGATTTGTATTATGATGTTCAGAAACCTTCCAAGTCTGTAATTGCAGAAGTAAAAACTTGGATTGAAAAATATTCTGATATTCAAATTTACCAAAATTTTTTAGAAACTTGTTACCGTTTAGAAGATGAAGTTGAACTTGCAAATGAAGTTTCTCTAGCATTAATTAAAAAATTTCCAGAATCAGTTTTTGCAAAAATTTCTCAAATTGAAATTTATTTGTCAAAGCTAGAATATGATAAAATTACAGAATTCTTAAATGGTAAGCTAACTATGAAAGAATTATATCCTGAAAAAGGTAACTTTCATATCCAAGAAATGATTTCTTATCATTTTGCAATGGGAAAATATTTTTCTTATTCAGGTTTAAAAGAAAATGCTGAAGAATCTTTGAAACAATTAAAAGCACTTGATGAAGAGCATATTTATAATAAAAAACTTCTTAAAGTATTAGATAAAAATTCAGGTTTAAAATTTTATCAAAAAGTTTTAAAGAAACTAAAGTAGGTTTTATGAAAAGTACAATTTTATTTTTAAGTTTTGTTTTGATTTCTTTTTCTCAAAATAAAAATCAGTCAAAACCAATTCTTACTGAAGAAGATAAAATTAAATTTTTACTTAATGAGCTAGAAAAACATGAAGGCAAGTTAAAATTTGTTCGTAATGGCGAAGAATTTTCTGCTAAAGAAGCAAAAGCTCATATGCAAAAAAAATTAGATTATGCTGGAAAAGAAATTAAATCTGTAAAAGACTTTATTGATAAAATAGCGACTAAGTCTTACCTCACTGGAAATAAATATTATGTAAAATTGCCGGACGGTAAACAGGAAGAATCTGCTGTTTGGCTCCGAGAAATTTTAAAAAAGGTTGAATGATGAAATTATTTTTTTTAATTTTATTTTTATTTAATTGTGGATCAGTTGTCTATAAAACTAAAACCCCTGATTTCAAAACTGAAATTGAATCTCTCAAAAGAACTCAGATTTTAATTTCAAATTCCAAACTTAATTCCAAAGAAAAAGCTATGATTTTGGAAATGGCTAAACAAGAACTTTCTCATAGAACTAAATTTATTCATTATGCAAAAACAAATTCAAAAATTGAATCTATTTTATATATTGAACCAGAATATAAAGTTGTTGGTGAGAAAGTAGAAGTAAGTTTAGTTAGTTATTTAATTCAAAAATCTAATTCAACATATAGATGGAAAGCTAAACTGAAAAAAAATTTTTCTAATTCAGAAGAAAATTCAATTGTTTCAACTTATAAAGAAAAATATGGAAATGATGTTTCTAAATTAGTAATACCTTTTTTTGAAATTACAAAAGAAATGATTTCTGAACTTGAAGGTCCAAAAACTCTAACTGAAGACGAAGAACTAGAAAAAATTGAAGAAGATGCAAATTGATTTTTTAAATTCTAACGAAAAAGGTTCGAAGCATTTCTGAATAGCTTCAAACTTTAGTCTGAAGTATCAGAAGAAGCTCTGACAGCCTGACGGCAAAAAGATGCCTGGCATACTCTCGTGAAGTAATAGTATCGAAAAACAGAAGCATAGAGTATGCCGATTTGCCCAAATTAAATTGTGAGTCTAGACTTAATTGCTTTACCTAGAGTGTATTGATCTGCATATTCAATTGTGCTGCCGATTGTCACACCATGTGCAATGCGAGTGATTTTGAGACCGATGGGTTTTAGCAATTGGCTGATATAATTTGCAGTAGCGTCTCCTTCCAGAGTTGGGTTCGTTGCAATTAAAACTTCTTCAATTGGTTCTTTGTTGAGGCGTTCTAGTAGTTCTTTGATTTTTAATTGGTCAGGACCAATTCCATCAAGTGGAGAAATCACACCGTTTAACACATGGTATCTGCCACGGTATTCGTTTGTGTTTTCAATAAAAAAAATATCTTCAGGTTGTTCCACGATGCAAACAATTTTTGCATTTCGTTCTGTTGATAAACAAATTTCACAAATTTCTGTTTCAGTTATCGCACCGCAGTTTTTACAAAATTTTAAATGTTCTTTTACTTCATTAATTGATGAAATAAAATTTTGAAAACTAGACTGATCCATTCTCAAAATATAAAATGCAATTCTGTATGCAGATTTTTTCCCAATCCCAGGCAAGCTGGAAAGAGAATGAACTAATTTTTTTAATAAGTTGGAATCTATTAGGAAGCTCCGCCACCAAATAATTTTGACAACTCGTTAGGATCAAATCCACCAGTAATAGATTTCATTTCATGAGCTTGAGCTTCTTTTGCTTTGTTGATAGCTTCGTTTGTTGCAGACAAAATTAAATCTTCAAGCATTTTCATATCATCTCCATCAAACATAGATTTGTTGATTTTAATATTGGTAATATTTCCTTCACCGCTTGCAGTAACATCCACCATTCCCGCACCAGCAGAAGCAGTTACACGAATGAGGGCAATTCTTTTTTGGATGGCAGCCATTTGCTCTTTCATACCTTTCATGTTTTTTAAAGTTTCAGCCATTTGTTCCATTTTTTTTCCAAACATACAATTCTCCTTAAATACCTTTAAATTTATCTGGTTCAACTTCAGAACCTAAAAATTTATCTTTTATTCCGCTTACTAAATCAATTTTCTCAGGGCTTTTTTTTTCTTCATCATTTTTATTTTTAGTAGTTCCAACTTCTTCAGGAATAGAAAAACTTCCAGACTCAATTGCTTGTTTAAGTGTATAAATTTTATCTAGAACTCCAGAAACAGTTGGTTTGTTTAATTCTGAAATAAGTTTTCGAAATGATAATTCAAAAAAAACTTTTGTTTCAAATGAATTTCTTAGTTTTAATAAATTTAATTTTTCATAAATATTGTAAACTTGATCTGATAGTAAAAACAATGATTCTATTGGATAATTTGAAATGGATTTTGAAATTTTTTCTACATCTTCAACAGGATAATTTAACGATTCTTTATCGTTTAAATTTTCTTTAATGAGAGTTGTGGCATAAGAAAATTCCAAAAATTCCCAAAGAAATTTATTTAAGTCCACTCCATCTTTATAAGATTTATCTAATATAGAAAATAATTTATCAAATTTGGTTTCAGCTAAAACAGAATGAAGAAGTTCAATTTGAACATCTACTCCTTGGTATCCAATCATTGCACGGATTTTTTCACCAAAAATTTTTCCATCAGTAAATGTAACTGCTTGTTCTAAAAAAGACAATGTATCTCGAACCGAGCCATCTCCTTTTTTTGCAACCCAGAAAAGTCCTTCCATATCATATTCAATTTTTTCTTTTTTACAAAGCTCTTCTGCGTGACCTTGAAGATTTAACAAAGGAACTTTTTTAAATACAAAATCTTGACAACGTGACAAAATAGTTTCTGGAATTTTATGATACTCTGTTGTTGCCAAAATAAATACGACATGTGGTGGTGGCTCTTCCAAAGTTTTTAAAAGTGCATTAAACGATTGGTCTGTTAGCATATGCACTTCATCTATAATATAAATTTTATTTTTTCCACCTGATGGAGAAAATTTTACATTCTCTCTGAGGTCTCGAATATTTTCAATCCCACGATTGGACGCTGCATCAATTTCAATTACGTCTGGAGAATTTCCTTTGATGATTTCAGTACAAGAAGTACATTCGTTACATGGTTCATTTTCAGTTGGATTGGAACAATTTAATCTTTTTGCAAGAATTCTAGCAATTGTTGTTTTACCAACACCACGAGAACCAAAAAAAATATATGCATGACCAACTCGATTATTTTTGAGAGCGTTTTTTAATGCATTAATCGCTAAGTCTTGGTAAATCACCTCTGAAAATTTTTGAGGTCTATACTTTCTTGCGAATACTAAATGGGATTCTGACATTTTAATTTTTCGGAGAAGCCGGGATTCGAACCCGGGGTGCTTGCACACACATCGCTTCCAACGATGCACAATAGACCACTCTGACACTTCTCCATAATTCCAAATTTTTGAATTCTGCTGATAAAGAAAGTAATACTTTATTAAGCTTAAAAAATTTTTTGAATAAATTTTGGGCAAATTTTTCTTTTCTGCTTCGCAGAAAAAATGTGGAATTAAAAATGAAGAATGTTAAATTAAATGAGTTAAAACTCATTTTTTATTTTTAATTTTTAATTCAACATTTACGAAAAACCGGGCTTTCCTCTCTTGTCAAAAAATTGTCCACCCTGCTTCTTTGAAGCACCAAGCCAAGCTGTGCAATTTTTTGACACCGAGTCAATCCCTTTTGCTTAGTTTTGAAGAATTTGATTTGGCTCAAAACGACTAAATGCTTTTCATATTGATGTATTTGGGTTGACTTTTGAAATTATATTTATAACTTTAAACTATGGTTTTAGAAATAGATTATAAAATCCAAAATTTAACAAGTTTAGAATTTTCAAAGTTTGAAACTGAAAAAAAGAAAGATGAACTACCTCTTTCATTTAGAATATTTATTTTTATATTTTTTTTCTTTTTAAAGTTTGACTATTTTAAAAATATTCTAAATAACTTTATTTATAAATCTTTTTTAAATGATTTATATTCACTAAATTTTTATGTGTCTAGTTTAAAAAATTATTCTAGAGGAAAATTAATAGCTGACTATAATTTTATTTTAGAAGTATTACCTTTTTTTGAAGAAATGGAAATAGATTTAAAAAATAGTGATTCTAATTTATTACAAGAAAAAAATATTCAATTATTCTCTCAGATTATTTTAAAACTAAATGGTATCGAAGCTCGATTAGATTTAGAATTAGATGATAGTCTAAAAGAACAATACGATCACACTAATAGTTTAATACAAAATAAAAATTATTCTGAGTTTATTTTATGGACTCAAAAAAATTTATAGTTTCAATTTCTGAAAAAATATATAAACAAACTAAAAAAATTCCCAAAACTGAATTAGAAAAAATTTATAAATTTTTTGAAGACCTTAAAATTAGTGGACTAAACAATTCTAACATCATTCCTGTAGAAGGTTTAACTGATTTTTATAGGAAGCGAATTGGTGATTATAGAGTAATTTTTCACCATCAATTAGATACAAATCAATTTATCATTTTTGCAGTTGGAAGAAGAGGTGACGTTTATAGAGATTTTAAACAATCTCTTTAAAGTATAGACTTATGCCAATAGAGAATGGAAAAATTTATGGGAAGTTTAAAAAAATTTTAATTTCTGAAATGGAATTAAAAACTGAATCGATCTATTTAAAAGAAAAATTAATGGAACTCGAAAAAAATAAATCAAATAGTTTCCAGTTCGCAAATCAATTTTTTTATACTTATTTAGAATCTAGACTACAACTCAAAAATAAAAAAATTTCAAAAACTTTATATGGAATTCCAGATTTTATTTTTTCGTCTTTAAAAAATTGGGAAAATAAATCTTGGAATTTTGAATTAATTTTTTATGTCCCAAGTTCTTTTGAAATGTTGGAAATCCAAAGTGTTGGAAAAAGATTTGTTAGTATTGATTTTGATTCTGCAATAAATGGAAATTTAGTGGAAAACAAAAGAGATGCATTTGAACATTTTTTACATGATTTAGCACATGGTTATCATTTTTTTAAAGATAAAGATGAATTTGAAAAACAAGTTCAATTTTTTATAAATCTAAAAAAGAATTTTTCTATTTATGAAAGTTATTTTTGGGATGAAGATTTTAAAACCAAATTCGAGTATTGTTTATCAGATATGAATTCCAATTCAACTCACTTAAAAGAATATCTCAAAGCAATTTTAATTGGACATCATAAAAAGAAATTGAATATAGTTGGTAAACTTGAAACAAAATTAGAACAAGAAATTTTTCAATTAGTGGGTTGAATGAATCATTCAATAACTTCACCAGTAATTATAATTGTTCTTCTTGAAATTAAAGGTCTGTTTGTAATTAAAAGTATTTGAATTCCTGTTCCAAAAAAACGAATCATGGAATCAACAAAATTCTCCTCAGATTCTAGTTTTAAATTATAAATTGATTTTGCATTAGTTAGGTTTTTTCTTAACTCTTTTTCCATATCAAAACTTTGAATATTAATTAAATCAAAAACAATATAAGTAATTTTAGTTCTTATTTTAAAAGGTCTTGAATTAGTTTTTTTTTCTTTAGAAAATGAAACTGGAATTTCATAGTCTTTTAAATCATATTTATAATATGCACATTGAAATAAAAAAATCAAATTAAAAAAAATTATACAAATTGATTTCATAATTTACCCTTTTTGGATTTTAGAATATCATTTTTTTTTAAAGTATTTTTTTTAGTATATAACCAACCTTCAATTCCAACAGTATAAGGTCTTTACAATCCAACAGTAAATAGATCAGCTAAACTATTTAGAAAACTATACTCCTCAGTTATAATTAAACCTCCAATTGCTTTATCTTCCAAATTGGAATTGTAAATACTTTCTTCTTTTAAAATTGTTTCCAAATCTAATTCTTCATTTTCTAAACCCCAAAAAAACTGAATCCTAGTTGCACTGACTTCAAATCTTTTATCAACTAAATAACCTTCTTCCTCAGTAAAAGCAGACATTCTGATTTCAGATTTAGCATCTTTAATGTAATAACTTGTTTTAGCACAATGGAATAAAAAAAAAGAGAGAATTAATAAATTTATTTCCTTAATTTGTTTCATATTAAGTATTAAAAAGAATATTTTTTTTTAGTCAAATTATTTTTGGTGAATTTAAAAAGTTTTAGTTAAATTTTATTGACTAAATATTGTATATATTTACTTTTATTACTCTTTAAGGTGTGAAAGAAATAAGACAGTAAACAAAAAAATTTCACCCATACAAAAATTGGGAAAAAAAATAAGGATTATTTCAATTCAACTCCAATCAAAGTAATATCATCTTGGATAGCACTGCCATTCATAAACTTGTTTAGTTCAGCGAGACTAATATCTATAATCTCATTTAGAGATAGAGATTGATTTGTTTTTAGAATTGAATAAAAATTTTCTTCACCAAACTCAACATTATCAATATTAAACTCTTCAAAAATTCCATCCGTAAAAAGAAATAATTTATCTCCATGATCAAAACTATATTCTATAAAAGTATACTCGGTATTTTTTTTAATACCAATCATCTTTCCTGTTTTTTCAAGAAAATGTATTTGTTCAGATTTTAATAATACCGAAGCAGGATGACCTGCTGAAGTATATTTTATTTTTTTTTGCATAAAATCAATATCTATTATAACACAAGTTAAAAAAGAATTTAATGAATTGTATTTTTGCATATATTCATTATTAAAAATATCCATTAAGTTGGAAGTATCCATTTCAAAATTTTTTAAATTATCATAAATACCTTTAATTGCCATTGTCATCATTGCAGCTTGAACTCCATGACCTGTTGCGTCTGCAAGAAAGATTCTATATACAGTATCGTTTAACTTTGTTATGCTGTAATAATCACCTCCAACCTCAGCCATTGGTTGGTAAATTGTAACAATATTTAAAGATTCGATTTTTGATGTATCCACTTTTAAAGTATTCTGTTGAATTTTTTTTGCGAGGGTTAAATCTTTTTTTATAATATTAAGAGTGTTATTTAATTCTGCAGTTCTTTCTTTAACTTTGTCTTCAAGATTTTTATACAATTTTGCATTTTCAATTGAAATAATTGCTTGTGAACTAAGCATTTTTAAAATTTCTAATCGATCTTCTGTAAAAGTATTTGTAGAAAGATTATTTTCTAAATAAAGTAAAGCAACTAATTCTCCCTGCCTATGAATCGGTTCGCATAATACTGATTTAACGTTGTTATTATTTAGATAAGGATCTGTTGCATAACGTTTATCATTCGTTGCATCATTAATTACTAACATTTCTCCAGTGCGAATCGAATATTGAACAATTGATTTAGGAATAATTTCACTTGCATTATTTAAAGTGATTGATTTTAAAATTTGAATTTCAGCGTTTGATATATTTGCTATAACTTGAATTTTCCATTCTTCTTCTTTTAAAATT
Source organism: Leptospirales bacterium (assembly GCA_013297885.1). Lineage (GTDB taxonomy): Bacteria > Spirochaetota > Leptospiria > Leptospirales > Leptospiraceae > UBA2033. The sequence goes on from JAAFIR010000043.1 coordinate 25,695, forward strand.
AAAACTCCTTTTTCTGCTCCAGCATTTTCTAAAATGATCCAAATTACTTTTTCTAAAAGTGATTCTAGTTGAATTTCTTCTGAAATTGTCTGAGATGATTTGATTAAAGAAAAAATATCTAATAAACTTGAAGTTGATTTTGATTTTGAACTAGTTGTTGAAGCAGTGACTGAAAGACTAACAGTCCCCGAAAATTTTTGATTTAAACTTTCTCTTTTAGTATTAAGGAATAAATATTCTTTTTCAATTCGTTTCACTATAAGCTCTGCACCCCAAGTATTATACAAGTAAATAGATTTTTCAAAGTGTAATTTTGCATAATCAGTCTTTTTTTGAATCAACCAAAATTTTGCAAATAATTCATTCGCTAATGCCTCATCTTGAATATATCCAAACTTGTTTGCTAGTTGTATTGATTTATCATACATTTCAATCGCTTGAATAATATTCCCTTTGATTCTAAAAAATTCTGCTTCTATTAAAATTAATTTATGTTCATGGTTCATTGGAGCGAATTTTGTCCAAAGTTTTAAATTTTCAAGGTTTGATTGAAGTAAAATCCATACCGATTTTTCTTCTAATGAATTAAGTTCTTCATAATTGTATTGTTCAAATTTACGAATTAGAATAAGTGAATCAAAAAAATAAAATCCAGCCTCAGAAATTGTTCCGCTACCTGCATTCAAATAAATTCTTGCTTTTTTAGAGTCTTCAATGGCATCTTGAATTTTATTCAAATAATAATTACTAGTCATACGATAAAGATAAAAAAAGAATAATCTTACTTTATCTCCTGAGTTTAAACTTTCTTTAATTACAAGAGATTCATTATTAAATATTTCTATAGATAAATTGCTCGTTCCATTTAATGTAATTGTAGCATCTAAAAAAATAGTGCAATAATTTGCAGTTGTAATTAATTTTTGCTCAATCAAATTTTTTCTGTATTTTAAAATTACAGATTGTAATTCTAAAATATTATTTCCAATCCAAAAAGAAACCATACATATTGCATAAGAAGAATAACCAACAAATTCCAAAGCTCCAGTTTCATATGCAGTTTTTAAACCCAGTTTAAGAATTTCGATTGATTCTTTGAGATGGTATTTTCTATGGTGTAAAAAAATTCCAATTCCAATATAAGTACCAGCTTTCATCAAAGCAGAATCAGGCTCTAAAGCAAGTTTAAAAGCAACTTTTCTAAATTCTTCACTTGTATTAATTTCTTTTGTAATATTATTTATAACTATTGAATAGTTTACATAAGCAAAACAAGAAATAGAACAATTTCCAAATTGAATAGAATAACTCACCTGTAGGATATTTAATAAAACAAATAAAGGCGATCCTGCATTAAAACAAGCAGGTATCAAACAAGCAGCAATTTTCATTACAGCTAATTTTTCTTTATCATTCATTTTTTTTAAATAAAATAAGTCTTGAATATTTTTGTCTTTTAGTAAAAAGTTAATGTGATTTATTTCTAATAAAAAATCTTCTAATTTAGGTTGTTCAGGAAAAATCACACCTAATTTAATTAAAAATTTTTTACCAAATTCTATTGCTTCACTTAATTTATTTTGCGAAGCTAAAGCTTGTATCTTAGTAAAATTTATATTTACTAAATCTAATATAGGAATTTTTTCTGAATCTATTTTAGAGATATACTCATTCATTTCTGTAAAATCACCTAATAGTGAAGATAATTCAATAATCAGTTCATGTAATTCTAAGAACTCGTTATAGTATTCATTCCAGTTATTTTCACCAAATAGTTTTATTGATTCTTTAGCATAAGATAAAGAAGCTTGGTAAGCTGAAGAAATTTTTGCTTTACGTGAAGCTTTTAAATTGAATAAAGCTAAATTTTTAATTTCATCAGAACTAGTTAAATACATTTTTCCCAAATTTAATTGATTTGTAATGATAAAAATATTTTCATCAATTTTATCTTGTGGAATAATTTTTAACAAAACTTTACCAATTTCAAAATGAATTTTATTTCTTTCATTTTCCGGTATTAATAAATAAGCAGATTGTTGGATTCTATCATGGTTAAACTTAAATTTTTTTGATTTTAACTCTTTAGTATTAAATAAAATTTCTTCACCAAGATACAATAAATATGAATCTCTAATTGCAGGAAAAATGATTTCTTCAATTTCTGAAATGTTTTTATTCATTAGAGCTGAGATAGTAAGTAAATCAAATTGATTTCCAATGGATGCAGCAAACATAAGTAATTCTTGAGATACACTCGGAAATTGCCTGATCTTATTTGCCATTAATTCAATCACATTTTCTGTAAAACTTCTGTTTAAAATTTTTTGAAAATCCCAGACCCATTTTTTAGTTTGATTTGAATAAATTAAGAGTTTCTCAGAATATAAAGATTTCAAAAATTCATTTATAAAAAAAGGATTTCCTTCTGTTTTTGATAAAACTAATTCTGCTAAAACTTCTGTACTAATATCGTTCAACGATAGTGTTTCAGAAAGAATGTTAATTATATGATTTAATTTTAATGGCTCTAATAAAATTGTATTTTTTGCAATATTTAACTTCTCTAATTCATCAAATAAATTATTCAGAGGATGAATTAATGTTATCTCATTGTCCCTATAAGCTGAAATAAATAACATTCCTTGTGAGCTGGTTGTTAATAAAAGTTGTATTAAATTTAAAGAAGCATTATCTGCCCATTGTAAATCATCTAGAAAAATAACAATTGGACGTTCTCGATTGATAAATACATTTATAAATTTTTGAAAAAGAATTTTAAATCTATTTCTCGCTTCAAACATTGGAAGTTCAATCATAGGATTTTGTTTTCCAATTATCAATTCGATTTCAGGAATAATATCTATTATCAATTGTCCATTTTCACCCAACGCAAGTGATAATTTTTCTCGAATTTTTTGTAATTCTTTTTCAGGCTCTGATAATAATTGTTTTACTAGTTCACGAAATAAATCTACAAATGCTTTATAAGGTATTTCTCTATTAAACTGATCAAATTTACCAGTCAGAAAATAACCATTTTTTGCAGTGATAGGTTTATAAATTTCAGCTACAATAGAAGATTTTCCAATTCCAGAATAACCTTTTATTAAAAGTAATTCAGATTGTATTTGAATTGATCTTTCAAAAGCTTTTAATAAAAGTTCAATTTCTTTTTCTCTCCCATATAATTTTTGAGGGACTAACAATTTTCCAGAAATATCATACATTCCTAATTTTAGAAAAACTTCATTATAAGAAATATTTCCATCTTGAATCATTTCTAAATCATGAATTATTCCTGCTATACTCTGGTATCTGTCTTCAGAATTTTTTGAAATTAATTTACTAACTAAATCAGATAAGGTTTCTGGAATTTCTAAATTTATCAAATTTAATTTTTTTGGTAAAATTGCGATATGTGAATATACAAGTTGAATTGGATCTTGATTTTCAAAAGGAACTTTTCCAATTAGCATTTCATAAAACATAATTCCTAATGAATAATAATCAGAACGATAATCAATTGAACGATTCATCCTTCCTGTTTGTTCAGGTGAAATATAGAATAGTGTTCCTTCTAATATATCAATTCTGGAATTTTTATTTTGTTCAGTTGTAAGATTTGTTGAAATACCAAAGTCGATTATTTGAACTTCATTTGTATTTTTATTCCACAAAATATTACTTGGAGTTAAATCTTTATGAATTATATTTTTATCATGAATCTTAGATAAAATGTTAAGTATTTTTTTAGACAAGTCTAGAAATTCATTTAAATCTAATTTTTTTGTTGATAAAACTTTGGAAAAGGATTCACCTTTAAAATCTTCAAAAACTAAAATTAAATTGTTATTGAATTTTTCCAAATTTAGGACTTTTACAACTCCTTCAAATTCTAAAGATTTGGTAATTTCAAATTCTTTTTTAAAAGATGAAAGCTCTTCTAGATTTGGATATTCAGAATTAAGAATTTTTAAGATTACAGGTAATTTGTCAGAAATTCGAATGCTTTTATAAACAGTTGTTCTTTTACTTTCATAAATTAATTCTAATTCTTCATAACCAGGAATTTGAAACATAAAGCATTAATTATTAAGACTAAATAATTTTTCAATTCACAAATTTTTGAAAACAAGGTTTTTTTTAAGTTGAGTTTTTCGATTTTAGAAAAAGTGAATTAGTTCGACAGAAAATCAAAAGTTTCTTATTTTTTCAACCATTGAGTAAAGACCATTTCTTCGACTAATAGAAAGATGTTTATCTAACCCAATTTGTTTTAAAAATTCTAAATCTGTATTTTGGATTTCTTGTTTTTTTTGTCCTGAAAAAACTTTTACTAAAAGAGCAATCATTCCTTTGGTAATTGATGAATCTGAATCTGCTTGAAAGTTTACAGTCTCAACTCCTACATCTTTTAACAACCAGACTCTTGACTGACAACCAGGAACTAAATTTTCTTTCACTTTTCCTTCTTCAGGAAATTGATTTAGTTCATCACCAAGTTCTATTAAGTATTGGTATTTTTCTTGCCAATCTGTGAACTCTTCAAACTCTTGGACAATTTCTTTTTTAATTTCTTCGATAGATTTCATTTCTATTAGTTAGACTTTATAAATTTGTTTTTCAACACTAGCAAAAGGGATTGCAGCGTTTCTGAATCCTTTGATTTTAATGAAAGGATTCAGAAGTAGCATAAAGCCCGGTTTTTTTCACCTAACCCATTTTTCTTTGTGTTGAAAAAGATTTACTTTCTTTTCTAACCTATTAAGCAAAGGAAAAAGGGTTAGTTGAAAAAAATTTGCCCGAATATTATTTCTTTTTGTCCATACAATCCCAAGAAGGATCTGATGGAAGGGCACCTGCAATTTTAGTCCATGTATTTGTTTTACCTAAAAATGAAGAAATACAAAGATAACCTTTTAAGTTTAATTTATCACCTTCAAGTAAAATTTTTCCACAATAAGTTTTTCCATCACGAGGATTATAAATTTTACCGTTTTTGTATTCGCTGTCACCAACTGAATCAAAACCATTTAAAAATTGCATTCCAAGATTTGGTCTTTTTCTTAAAGACTCGTCCTGATTGTTATGATCTAAATAAGGGGTTCCAGGAACTCCATCTTTTGAACCTGCTTTGTATGCATTGTCTTTAATGCAATAAGTTCTACCGCAATATTTAGCACCACATTTGAACATCTCGATTACAGAATCTTTTTCTGGTGGGAAATATTTTCCAACTACCGCGTCTGGGTTGTCTTGTGAAATAATGCTTAAGCTAAAAGCAATTAGAATGAATAATTTTTGAATCATTTTTCTCTCCTGATTAAAATGGGATTTGATATTACTTTCAGGTTTTTTTTTGTCATCTTATTTTTTATTTTTTTGTTTTTTCTAAAGTCGATGATTTTGGTTAAAGTTTTTCATTTTAATCATTTTTATTTTCCAATTGAATTCTATCTTTTTCAAGATGAAATTTAGAAATAATATTTCTTTTTTTTGAATCTATCCAGTCTTCTCCACCCCGATCATTTGATTTATTAAAAAATTCATCTGCTTTTTCGACTTCACCTTTAGACCAATAATAAATTGCCAAATTCCATAAGGCTGATGCAGAAGAATTACCAGAAACCAATAAAGCTTTTTCCCAATCTTTTTTGGCTAGTTCCAAATTTGGTGAATCTGTTTGTAACCATTTAATTCCTGAGCTTAATAAAGATTTCACTTCCTTTTTTTTTGGGGTTATCAGAAATACCTGCAGAGTTTTCATAAATAGGAACTTCATAATCTTCCATTTCAGGAGAAAGATTTTTTCCAATTGATGCAGATGCAACTTCTAAAGCTTTATTAAATCCTTCTTGTTCAGATGGGCAATTACTGTATGTAAGATTGGAAGAAGATTTAGTAATTTTTGCTGGTTCAGAATTTGTATATTCTTTGGACTGAGCTGTTTCTAAATTTACTAATTTTGCTTTTGCATAAACAACATAAATTAATTCTTTTACATATTCATTATAACTAACTGTTTTATATCTTGTGCATTTACCTTGGTCATTTCTCGCTGCACAAGTTTGACTGGAACGAACAACTATAGAGCTTTTACATTCCCATGATGGTGGTCCGGGAATTTCAATAAATAATAATCCATCAATTGACAATTCTTTGCTAATATCTTTTGTGAGTCCAATTTTTTGTGCAAATGCAATTTCATTTAATCGAACACTTCTAGCACTCACATCTACAATTCTAAAATAACGTTTTCTTTGTAGTTCATTTAAAATTGCACCATGAATTGTTTTTTGAATATTATCATAATTATCTATTGTAGAATCATTTTTTTTATAAACATGAATTCCAATATCTTTTCCACCTTGCATAAATTCCCAAAACCCAGGTGGGGCTTCTTTCACAACAGGAATTTTAACTGTTGTAGCACAATAGGAAATCGAAATTACTAAAATAAAAATTATATAATTCATATTTAAAACCTACTTTTAGAAAATTGAATAAGCTAGCTTGAATAATAACTTCCATTTTAGTCAATTTAAATTCTATTTTTTTGAAATATAAAAATACTTTTGTTTATAATTTTATTTTATTTCTTCAAAAAAAATCTGTCATAAGAATTGAATTTTTCGTTTTATTTGTATCAGCTAAAAAAACTATATTTAAATTATTGATCAAGTAAATTATCACTGGAGATAAAAATATGGAAAGATCAACACCAAAAAAAGCTTATCCAATAAAAAATGAAATTGACGAGACTGCCGTAAAATCGGGATCAGAAAAAAAATTGGATGAGAGAATCAATTTTCTGACCCAAGTTGGTAGTCCTATTAATAAAGAAGCATTAGCATGTCTTTCTGCTGAACAAATAAAAGAGGTATTGGATTTCTTTTACTGGGGTGGAACTAGCATTAAAGACAATAATTCATCAGGAGAGCCTAGTAAAACTCCCGAAAAAATAAAATGGAATGCTGTGATGGTAAATTATATTAATAAAATGCCATTACCAACAAAGGAAGATACTGCTAAATTAAATAAGATGTTTGATGAAAAAATAACAGTTTCAAAATATAAAACATTGAATAATAATAAAGACAGAAATGACAAAGGACGCATTGATAGATGGAAAGACGCACTTT
>JAAFIR010000023.1 GCA_013297885.1 Leptospirales bacterium
ATACGATTCATATAGAGATGCCGCTAATCCGGTTCAACCCCGCGTATGTGGGGAATAGAAAAATATTTTCTCTTGATAATTCTTTACGTTCGGTTCAACCCCGCGTATGTGGGGAATAGAATCTGCAAAAGCAATTGAAGATACAAAAAAACGGTTCAACCCCGCGTATGTGGGGAATAGGACAGAAAAAGAATTAAGAGAAAAATCTTTATCGGTTCAACCCCGCGTATGTGGGGAATAGATGAAAATTTATGTAACTAAAGATACTGAAAGCGGTTCAACCCCGCGTATGTGGGGAATAGAAAGAAACTACCCATAGCAAACAGATTCCCTACGGTTCAACCCCGCGTATGTGGGGAATAGGAGCCAAGAGCAAAACCAAAATAAAAATATAGCGGTTCAACCCCGCGTATGTGGGGAATAGTATAACCCGTCACAATTTTTCTCGCAATTTTCCGGTTCAACCCCGCGTATGTGGGGAATAGTTTATATTTATTTTTTTTAATTCAAATTCATGCGGTTCAACCCCGCGTATGTGGGGAATAGGTCTACTGGTTCTATACCTAATGAAGTTACTCAGGTTCAACCCCGCGTATGTGGGGAATAGCAACTGGTTCAGTTCTTCCAAATCTCCAAAATCGGTTCAACCCCGCGTATGTGGGGAATAGATTCGTTGTTAATTCTACCAGTCCCAAAATTACGGTTCAACCCCGCGTATGTGGGGAATAGGCTAAAAGTATGTTAAGTGAAATAGGTCTTTTTTGTCAATTTTTAAACTTTAATTTGGTTGAAATAATTTTTATCAATTTTTAAAGAATCAACAGTTGACGACTGGAAAAACGAGGCTTTAAGTGATTGTAAAAATACAAAAAATGATTTATATGACAATGTTTCTGAATGTGCAAAGGACACTTTGCAAGAAGATCATCCAGAGTTTTGTTTGTTCGGAAGTAGGTGTATCAATGAAGCGGTTAGAAAATCAATCGACAAAGATTTTAAAAATTCAGACAAACCAAAATTTGAACAAATTCCTGATGAAGTAATAGAAATTATGATTAAAAATCAAAAAGATGAACAAGAAGAGGATGTATTTTAATGAATAGAAAAGAAATTGATTCGATAATAGACGAATATAAAAATACAGAAATGATTAAGAAAGCAAAGGTTTTAAATGCAGATAACAAAAACTTTACTTTAGTTATTTCTACCGGACAAGTCGTTTCCAGTTTTTCTAAGGTTACTGAATTTAGAAAATTTATGGAAGATTTGAATAAAAAAAGTAGTTGAAAATACTTTCAAGAAGTAGTAGAGTAGGTGAAGAGGAGAATTGTAGGGAAGAAAAAAAAGGATTAAGTTCTATGTGTGAGGACAAAGAAACAAAAGAAGAAGAAGTTTCTATTGCTACAAATAAACCTTCGATTGGTCTTGGTCCAGCTCTTAGTCATTTAAGTGAGAAAGAAGCTTATAAAGAATTAGCAAAAAGAAACAAAAAATATTCGAAAGAAATTAATGAAGGGCGAATTATTTGAAATTAGTTTTGATCGATATTTATTTTTTAGTGAATTTGATAAATGAAAAAATTTCTTTGAAAGATTTTGAATACAATGAAGTTTAAGTTTTATTTCCATTTTTTTATGTTGTTTTAAACAATTTACCAATTATAAAAAAAGAAACTCAAATTGATTTAATGGGCAAACAGTTAAAAGAATCATATAAACTATTTACTCCTGAAATGGAGGAAACTCAAAAAACCTTACACTTTATAAAAATTAAACCAGAAATGAATTGGAGATAAAAATGGGTTTTGCCACTTAAAATGAAATATCGGGATTTAGAAATCTTTACAACTAATATAGAAAGTGACTCTATGTATAAAAATGAAAATATAAAAACGATACCTTTTTTCAAATGAAAGCTACTGAAAAAAAACTAATTAATCAAGATGAAACCGTGCGTGAAATAAAAAGAATTGCACATGAGCATTTTAGAGATTTAGAAAAATTTAAGATCTGGGATTTTTTTAAATTTTACAATCTAGTAAAATATATATTAAAGAGAATTGAATATTATCCTTTAACTAATCATTCTTTCATCTAAAAAAGTTTATGAATTTTATGAGGATCATTTGAAGCAATCATTACTAAAAAAAGCAAATATCCATTTTGGACTTTTTTTTCTTAAATATGTTTATTCAAAATAAAATAATGAGTTATCTCAGCACTCATCAGAGTCAATTATAGCTTGATTTATTCTTTCGAAGTCCTCATCTTTCAACCCAAACTTTTCTCTTAGCTCCTGACCAATTTTTCCCAAACCAATTGAACCTTCGCTTTCTTTCCTATCTTCTTGTTTTTCTTTTTTGTTATATTTTTTTGTTAAATCACTTTTAACTTTTTTTCTAGCCATCTTTGCCCTCTAAATTATTTTTTATAAATTAAGCCAAGCTCCATTGCTTTCTCTTTTGGTATTTGCGACATTATATATTTTAAAACAATTGGAATATCTTACTTATAATAGTCAGTTATATTAACACAAAAAACTTTTTTGCATTTTCGAATAATCCATTTACGATGATGAATTGCTTTTATTTCAAAAATTTTTTCAACTTCAGTTCTTTTTCCATCAAGGTCGCATTTTACCAAATACATTTTGAATAAATAATGTCCGGGCTTTTTTCCTTTTCCAATAGAATCTTCAATATCCCAATTTACAAAATCATAAATTCTAGATTCATCAGTTACTAATGCCTCACTATGACCTAAAATTTTATCTAAAAATATTGATAGTAGTTTTTTTAGTGAATCTTATTTGTTCCAGTGAAGCTAATTCTATTTTTGTTTTCATTCTTGTTTCTTTAAATTTTTTTCATAGTTCATGAAAGTAATTCCAACTAATACTCCTTTACTGTTGTATCGAAATAGAATCCCTTGATCATTTGGAATTGTTTTCACTGCATTTTGTGGTTTTACAAAACTAAGTTACAATATTCTGAATATTTTTTTGATTTGAATAAAAGTTTTTCAATACAATGCGAAAGGGATTGAAGCGTTTCTGAATAGCCTCGGACTTTAGTCTGAGGATTCAGAAGTAGCGTAAAGCCCGGTTTTTCGAAAATGTTGAATTAAAAATGAAAAATTAAGAATGAGTTTTAATTCATTTAATTTTACATTCTTCATTTTAAATTCAACATTTTTTCTGCGAAGCAGAAAAGAAAAATTCGCCCAAACTTTTATTTAAGCTCTTCATCATTTTTGGATTCTTCTTCATTTTTTTTAGACCTAGTTTTTTTTACTGGTCTTGCGAGTAATTGGATTCCATCAAAATTTAAAACTTCTCTATCGGGATCACCATTTGATAAAATTCCATATCCTTGTTCATTGTTTGTTTTATAAATCATAATCGCAGACAAACACCAATCATCTGTTATCTTCTGCCAAAGTTTATCTCTCACTCTTGCATTAATGCTTGCAACAAATACTCCTGACTTCACTTCAATGGCTAACCGCGACATCTCGCCCTTCTGGGAAAGGGTAGATTTCTCCAGCATAATCACTACCATAAATTAACTCCTTCATATCTGGAATTATTTTTTTCATAATTTTCATTTCTCTAAATTTATCTCTCATTCTAAATCGAACTTCTCTTTCAATTTGGAATGTAGTTTGTTTAACTGTTTCAAATGCAAGTGGTATTGTAAGCTCTGCTTTATATAAGTCTGCAATATCATATACAAATGAAAGTTGTTTTCCAGTATGCACAAATCCAATCGCAGTTGAAAATCCACAAGCTAAAATTGCTGCATGAACAACTCCATACAAACAAGAATTTGCTGATGACAATGCTCTGTTAATTGGATCACCATAATTCCAATCTGTTTGGTTGTAATTTCTACCAGACCAAACTACTCCATATTTTTCAGAACACTCAGAATAAATTTTTCTTACTCTGGCTCCTTCCATTCCACGAATTTGTTCTATACTTGCATTTTCTTTTATTTCATCTGTAAATCTTTTTTGGTACATTGCTCTTACTACTCTATCTCTTTTTTTTTCATCTGCATACATTTCAATTTGTTGTAGCAAATTTCTAGACGAATAAGTTCCTGTATATCCAGCAGAATAAAATCGCACACCCATTTCACCAGTCCATGCAAGTAAACATCTACTATCTGAAATTCTTTTGATAGCTTCATGTGTGATACTTGTGCCAGGTCCAAGCATTAACAAAACTAATGTCTCTATTGGAATCGGAACATTTTTTTCTATTCCATCTGCTGTAAAATAATGAAACGCAACTGATTTTTGGTATTGGTCTATTGTTCCTTTTTCAAAATACAAATAAGACCAATTATCTTCAAACTTTGGTAACTCTTGTAAATCACGATTCGGCATTTATGCAACCTTTTTTAAAAAATGTCTTCTTGAATTTTCCTGAATATATTTTCTGATAAAATACAAAGATTTTTCATCTTTAATCACTTTATCATAATATCTTGAGACCCACTCAAACTCTTTCAATCCCTCCTTATGTATAAGAAAAGATGTTTTTGCTTTAAAGTGTCTTATGATTTTTCCAAGATGCATTTCTTTTTTCTGCATAAGTATCCATGACTTTCTATCAGTATCTGTAAGGACTTGATTAATCAAGTCCTTACGGGATGTGTCCTTAGGGGATGTGTCCATACGGGATGTGTCCATACAGGATCTGTCCCTGTTGAGATCATTATCTTTTGATTGATATCTCATCTCTAATATGAGATGTATATGATCTGGCATGATGATAAACTCATCCAGCTTTATAAAAGGGAAAGCTTGTTCAAGAGAAAACAAACATTTAAGAGCAATTTTACCAAATACGGAAAGCTGAACATTTTCAAAAAATAAATTTCCGAAAATGGGATATCTATCCTTTACAATTACTGTTATAAAATAGTAACCATCACTAGAATAATGATAATCTAACAATCTATTATTTTTTCTATGCCCTCCCATACTTTATGCTCTTGCTAACATCAACATACCACATCCAAATGCTTTCCCAGATCCAATTCCAGTGGAATATGCTTTTTTAAACAATTCAGTATTTGTTACTCTAAGAATTCCCTGAAAATGAACTGTATGCAGTTTGATGTTGTGGGTTAGGTTTGGAGTTTTTTTGGAAATATTTTCTTCTTCCCCTTTTGAAAAATGTACGCTTTGGATTTTAAAACCAGATTGTTCAGATTTTCGATTGAACCAATCAACTTGCTCATTATCTTTATAAATTCCAACTCGCTTAGATTTAATTTTTTCCCAATCTTCTTTTTTTAAAGAATTTGAAAGTTGTTCAATTTTATTTTTGATTTCCATTTTATCAGTTAAACCTTCTAGCTCTTTTTTAAAAAAGCTATGATGATCTTTAATAGATTTTGTAGGATTTGCAATTAATGAAAATCGAAAAGATACTCTTTCCTCAATGAAGTTTTTAAAATTCAAATTTAAAATTTTTGGTTGCTTTTTTAAAAACTCTTCGCTGTTAAAAGCATTTTCCCATGAAGGTAAAATATTAGATAAAACTAATATTCTTGGTTTTAATTCTCCTGCTTCTTTAAATTCTTCTTCAAGCCTAAACAAAAAATCTGGATTAATTTTTTCTGTTTTTAATTTTTCAAAACCCATCCATAGTCTTTGGTGAATTTTATAAGGATTTGAAATCCAATGAATTGCTTTTGGATTATTTGTTTCAATTTCTAAATTAGATAAATACATTTATTTTTTCTCCATTTTGTAAAATTCTTTTCTTTCACTAAATTGCCAACGTTTGCGACTTAACACTTCATCTCGCCTAGTTCTAATTTCACTAAATTGGCTTTCTTCATCTTCCCAAATATATTCTATAGATTTTGAATTTAATTTTTTATTCTCAAAAAAATATTCTACATTTTGATTATGAAAATTTTCTTTTAATTTTTTTTCATAATCTTGAAACGCTAAAAATAAATTTTTTTCCTTTATCAAATTTGGAAATAAAGGAGAAGCCATCACAGCTGACTTTCGTCCAAGAAATAAAGAAAAAACAGGTTGATTTAGATTTTTTTGAATATTCTCCAAATCAATGGAATCCTTTTTTTTCCAAATACAAACATCATACAAAGAATCCATTCTATAATCTCTGGAAGATAAAATTGTGTTCAATTCAAATTTATCTCTTAGTTCATCTTTTCTGGTTGAGTGTGTAAATTTACTTTTACCGGGAGTTTGAATTGTGTGATAGTCTCTTAACAAAATTCCTGAACTAAACACTTTCACTCCAAATGACAATGAGTTTGTGAGCATTAAATGTTTATCTTCCTCTTCTCTTCTAAATCCCATTGCAGCTGAAATGAGTCCAATTACAGCTGACTTTGAAGGGTAAGAAAAACTATTTCGATTTTCACCAACGGCAATCTCACCCCAAGATACGATTGGACCATACAACCGAAAGATTAAATATTCTTTCATATCTAATCTTCCTGTACAAATGTTGAAATTGCACTTAAACTACCTTCACCAGTTAAAACATTAAAAGAAATTTCTGAAGTATTGGTATCACCATAAACTTTAGAAAAATTATTTTTCATTTTTACAATTTCTTCAATTGATTTTGTCAAAACATCTTTGTCTTCGATTTGCTTTAGAAATGCTGCATGAAGAGATCTTGGTTGTGAGTTTCCTTTTTCTGCAAGACAATACATTGCTCTAGCACGAGATGCAAAACTATTTTGCTTTCCTGTAGGTGAAACAGTTGTGCAAGCTTCTAGTAAAGCAGATAGAGTTTGTTTGGTGAGTTCTAAATTATTATTTAAGTTTGATAAAAGTAATTCTCTATCAATACAAATATATAAATAAAATAGCCCAGCTCCAAATTCAGTATCTCCAAGATGTCCTGCTCCAGCATCCACATCATTTTTATTCAGATCATCAATTGCCGTAAAAAAATCATCTTCCACTGCAACTTTATGAACTGTAATTGCATGTGCTACTTGAATAGATGCTTCTTTATTAAATGCTGGAGAAGATGCCAGCATCCTTCCAAACATGGCTATATCTGCTGAAGTATTTTCCTTTTTAAGTAACTTCAATTCTGCTTCAGATGGTGCTTTTTTTTCTAATACAAGTTTAGCGACAAGCGCATCAATTGCATTTTTTTCTTCGATACTGAAATGAGATAATTGCTCAATTTCTAAATCATTATTTGGTGAATCTTTTTTCTCAGCTTTTAATTTACCAAATACTCCTGCGATGCTTTTTGCCCAATCTCTTGCATCTTTTTCTTTAATACCTTTTTCAATCAATTGATTGTATATTTGAATCCCCATTTCTTTAGTTCTAGTTCCTATATGTCCTGAAAGTTTTTCTTTGAATGAATCAGAAGTTCTCCAAGCACGTTTTAAACTTTGAGAAGAAATTCTAAGCCGATTCACCCCTCCTAAGATTGCTGTTTTTGGTCGTCCCAAATCATCTCTGTTTAAGTTGGATGGAGGGTAAGAAGTTAGTAAGTGTAGTTGAATGAATCTATTCATTGTTTGCTCCTTGTGCAATTGTATTTTCTAGTCCTTCATTATCATTTTCGCTTTTGCTGCTTGTTCCATAATAATCATAAGCCCATCTTTTTTTAACTGAGTCTCCCCAGAAATAAAGTGATGAAAATAGATCAATTATGTTTGCTTTGAAATCTATATGGTGAATGACTCGAATTATCTTTTGATAAAATAATTCATCATTTGCTATATTAGAATATTGTAATATTCTTCTAAACCGAATATCACTCACTAAAGCTTGTTCACTCCCAGATTTCTTAGTGGAAAGTTTTCTTGCAAAAGAAATGGTATCATTTTCTTTCACATGAGATAAAATTCCTGCTATAGCACAAATTTTATCAGAGGAAAGATTTTCACCTTCGACTTTTTTTAGTTGACTTAAAAGTATTTGACTACTTGGAATAAATACAGTTTCAGGAGGTGAAGTGCATCTTCTTAAATTTGCTTTCTGACCGTTTCTAGTATGTAAATAATTCCACCAATCCAAAATTACTTTTCTGCTTTCTGAATTCTCTTCTTTCAAATTCATTTCTTTTTTACTCCTTTTGTTTCTTTTTTCTTTGCATTTGGTTCTACTTTGTTTTTCTTTAATTCTGTTTTTTCTTTTTCCTCACTTTTTTTTGAACTTGGTTTTTCTTTTACGGGTAAACCAAATTCAGATTTTATTTTATCTCCTAAATTCCAGGAAATTAATCCTTTTCTTGCTTCAACAATTCGTTTTAAATTTTCAAATTCTACTGAGCCAGATTCCACATACAATTCAAAAACTTTTAATGATTCATCATTCAAATACTTCAACCATTCTTCTTTTGATTGATTTTCAAATGGAATTTCTTTTCCTAAATCATCTCGAATCTTTTCAGCAAGATTATAAAATCTAGTTTCAGTTGCTTTAAAAAAACTAATTTTTAAATAATCAAAATCACCTCTTGGTTTTGCTCCTTGATTGAACCAAGCATCTTTAACTTTTGTTTGTAAATTATTTGCAATCCCGGTTGATACTTGTAAAATTTTGGATATTATGGATTCATACTTTTCCATAAAATTTGGATCAATATTATAAATTGGAATGATGCTTTCATACCAATTTCTAGCTTTCATATTATCCATATCAAAACCAAATGCCCAAACGATTGTTTGATCTTCTTTTAATTTTCTATTTTCAGAAAAGTAGTGCAAGACTTGTGCACTTTTATCTTTATTTTTTATACCATAAACAAATGACATCCACTGGTTATATATAATTCCACCAGGTTGAGGATGATACGGAAACCAAGTTTCACCAAGTTCTTTATCTTTTGTAAAATAATAAGGACTCAATAGATGAATCCACCCTCCGCCTCCATAATCAAGTCCGTAACCTTTTAAAAAATATGATTTGATGTTTTCATTTGATGCTTCGCTACAAATATCACATGTAATTGGTTCATTCGTTTTTTGTAATTGAATTCTTCTTGGATAAGACCAATAGACTGAAAATGGATTCAAATCATTAATTGTGGCTTTATTTCCTTTAGAATTTTGTTTATAATATTTGTCACTTATCCATGGAAATACATTTTCAAAATTTTTATCTTTCTTTGGTTCTTTCTGGAACGAATCAACGGGGAGTATATTCAGCCAAATATCAGACCATAGAGTATTCAATTCTAAATCTTCTTCTTTAATTGAATTAAATTTTAAAATAGTGGTTAGTGGACCTCCTCCCCTAATCGATGTTAAATGACCCTGTCCGCCAGAGGGTGAATTTGTTTGTAAAGTAAATAATGCTGTTGCAGCACAATGTTTACAAACATTTTCAACTGTACCTCTTTTAGTAAAAAAATCTTTGTTTTCTTTGATTGTGTTTTCACCAGGTGCTTCAATTAATAACCCAGAAATACTAGATGAATTTGCACTTGAGTCTAATCCAATATCCTGCATAAATCTAATTTTCTCACCAAACAAATCAAATGCGAATGAAACTTTATCTGTTTCTTTTTTTAGTTTTTCAGAACTTGGTGGTTCATTAAAATTATCTTCCCATTCCATTTCATTTTTTGGTGCATAAATTGTTTGGAATAATCCAATTAAAAATTGATACAATGCTCCTTTAAAATCTGCTCTAGGTGTGATGATTTCTATTATGGGATTGGAATCAATTTGATCAGTAATTTCATAAGGAGTTATTTTTTCTACCTCGCCGTTTTTTCTTTTCACTTGAATCCATTTGTCATTTAGAAGATTCATATTTCTTCTCCTTCTTTAATTTTTTTAAAACCAATTTCTGAATTATAAAAACATTTCACTTGTTCTCCTTTTTTATCTTTTGCAAAACCTATCCAGTTTCCATTTTCTAATTTTAGTGGAATTAAAACTGAATACTTCCCTTTGTTTGGAAGTTTTTCTTTACAAATTTTGATTTGATTTTTTAAAATTGAATCATAATCCTCCCACTCAGAATTTAAAATATAGGACATCACTGATACTTCAGAATTTGCCCAAGGAAAATCTCCTTCTTTATACCAAGATGATAGTTTACCATTTTCAAATTTTGCGAGAGTGATTTTGATAGATTCTTCACCTAATCTGGTTGGAGCATTTACATCGTCCCAAATCGAATTATTACCAACAGCAGTATAACCATCTTCAAATTTAATTTGGTTAATTCCTGCTTGAGCTGCTTTCTGATTATTTTTATTATTATTTTCATTTGTTATTTCAATCAAAGCATCTGGAATTTTTTCTTTTTCACTATAAACAAATTCAATCAGATTTCTTGCCTCTTCGGGCATTTTTAATTCTCCTTTTTCAAATAAAATTTTTGTTGTTAAAAATATTTTTCCATGATCGGGATACACAAATGAACTACCTTTTAAAAAAGCACTAAACCAATTTTTATTTGGGGAGTGTGTTATTTCAGGAGAATGGATATACAAAATTGGTTTTTCTCTTTTGTCTTTTCCATCTATACGATTTCCATTTTCATCTCTAGTATGCCTATGCAGTCGTCCAGCTCTTTGGATAATTAAATCAATTGGTGCAATATCTGAAATCATTACATCAAAATCCAAATCGAGAGATTGTTCGATTACTTGTGTTGCTATTACAAGTTTTCCATTTCTAATTTCAGAATTGCTAATTTTTCCAAAAGTAGATAGAATATTTTTTTCTTTATCTAATCTATCTCCCATTGCAAATCTTGCATGAAACAATATTAGATTTTCTTTAGGTAATTTATTTGAAAAATATTCATAAGAATTCATTGCGTCTGAAACAGTGTTGCGAATCCAACAAACTGATTTTTTTTCATCTAAAGATTTTTGAATTAAGGAATAAATGTCTTCTTCCTTATGCAGAAAATTAATTTTCACTGTTCTTTTTACTTCTTCTCTAGTTTCTAATTCTTTAAAAATAATCTCAGAATTTTTATATACTTGAGTGATTAATGGAAAATGATTATTTAATTCATTATCTTGAGAATCTTCATCATTTGGTTTTTGAAAAGCAGATATAAATTCTTTTTTTAAATTTTCAGGAAGAGTTGCACTGAGTAAAATTACACTTCCGCCGATTCTGGCTTGTGCTTTTAATAAAGCTTTGATAAGACCATTCATATAAGAATCGTAAGCATGAATCTCATCTAGTATCAAAACTTTATTCATTAACCCAATTAATCGAAGAGATTGAAATTTTGATAAAAGAATCGAAATCAATGCTTGGTCTATTGTGCCAATTGCTACATCAGATAGCATTGATTTTTTACTACTATCAGCAAGCCAACTTGCACAACTTGCACTTGCAGATTCTTCATCTTTACTATAAGATTTATCTTTTGATTTTGAATCGTATAAAATAGAATTGCTAAATTCTGAAGATAAATTTTTTGCTCCATGTGCTAATACTAGTGAAGGATTTGTGTTTTGTTCATAAATCTTTTTGTAAAAACTAGCAACTCTAGAATACATTCCATTTGAAGTGGCCATAGTTGGTAGTCCAATAAACAATCCATCATAACCATTATTCAACATTAAACGTTTTGCTAGTATTAAGGCAGCTTCTGTTTTTCCCGACCCGGTGACATCTTCCAATATAAACAACTGAGGTTCTTTTTTTAATTCGAGTGAATGGCATTCATTTTGCAAAGGCGTTGGAGTAGTTAAATATTTGAACAAATCTGTTGGGAAAGTATAAGATGAAACTTTTGAAGGAAGAATTCCAGCTTTTTTGATAGCTTCTTCTGCTCTAGGAATTGCAAATTCTTTCCAATATGTTTCAAGTGGTATAGAATCTGATTTGTACAAAAATATATCTTTATTCGAGCCAATCCAGTCGCATAACACTGATAATCCTGCAAGCCAAAAAGAAATATCTTTTAAATTTTTTGATATTGAATCAAATTCGTATTTTTCAAAATGAATTAAATCTTCTTCTCTAAAAAATAATTTATAGGTTTCAGTTAAAAATTGAAAAGAGTCTTCTTTATTATTTTGTGTAAAATAATCATCTAGCGGAACTGTGTTGTGAGTATAGCCAGTTTTAGAGGGAGGTCTGCCGTGATGACCTGTGGTGATTGCAATCAAAATATTTAAAAAATATTTAATTGATTCTCCTTTTTCTGAGTTGAGATTAAAAAAGTTGGACTCTTTTAATCTTCCAGAAAAACCTTTCCTTTGTTTAATAAAAAATTCTTTCTCCCAAAGAATGTATCCTAAACTATCATGTCGAATATTATAAACTTTTGAAGTTTGATTTGGATAAAGTTTGGTATATATTTCTTTTATTTGTCCTTGAAACGCATCTGAAAATTTTCCCAAATCATGAATGGATAAAAAGAAAATAAATAATTTATGAAATATTGTTTTTTCAATTCTAGTAAGGTCAGAAAATTTATTTAGTAAATTTGGATTCTCCTTAAATAACACCTCACCCACTGCTGCCACATCAAGTGAATGATAGGGGAGTAAATGATAGTTCAATTCTAAATCTGCTTTTCCCCAATAGTTGTAGTAGCTCATAAATTATCCCCTTTTTATCGCATGGTAAACTGGTTTGATATAAGAATCTAAATATCTTCCTTTTGAACCTGAATGCAAAAGATTTTGGAATTCAGAATAAGGAACATTTAAATATTCATAGACAGAGTTATTTTTAAAATATATACAAAGTATAGAAGTTTGGTTATCAAAACAGACTTCATCCAAATTGCTTGAAACAACATTATAACATTCCAAATTATTTCTCCTTAAAAATTTTATTCTTGCTTTTACACCTAATTCAAAATGAATTTCATTAAGTGCGAAATGAGATGTTTTCTTAGAACATCCCATTTCTTTTTTTCGCTTACTCTTCGAATCCCATTTCAGTTTATCTGATTTGGGATTTGCTTAACAATCTGGTAGAGATGAAAGATTGTTTGTTTCTTTTCCATCTTTAACAGTTTTTAAGTAAATTGGTTTGTCTTTTGGTAGAGCATGAACTTCAACTCTACTTCCATTTACATCCACATAAAACGGTGATTTTGAATTTCCGCCCTTATCTTGAATTTTCTTAATAGCATCAGATTTTGAAAAATACCAAGCATCAGAATTGTTTCCAATTCCAAGAATTGTTCCATCATTATCTTTCTTGCTATGTGTTACTTTAAACATAGGTTCCTCCTTTTATAACCATCATTTAAAGATAAATCAAGATGTCAATAAAAAAATAAATTAAAGTCTGTAATTTATCTAAATTAACTTTATTAAAATTTTATGAATCTAAAATTTATACTATCAAATCTGGTTCTAACGATAATATTATTAATTCCCAAAAATACTTTGGGTTGAACCGTCTGTGATTTAACTAAAAATTTACTAGATAAACCTTCCCCACACAAGTGGGGTTTGACTATTACTTCGGGAGTTCGATTCTCCCCGAAGTAATTTTCCCCACATAACTTTGGTTCAGACCTACAAACCATCCTCATACCCATTTTTCCTTATTATGTATTGCTTGTTTTAACAAACTACAATCCTCGAATAAACTAAGCATTGCATCAATTCCAAGTTCTTCAATTAATTCCCCAAGCCTAGTTAATGGATTGTTTTCTTCAATTATAGAATCTTCAAAAGATTTGCTCGCTTCCATTAAAATGTCATATAAATCCTCTTTTTCTTCTTCTGATAAATTGATCTTTTCAGCTTTTACAAGATCTCTAGAACTTTTAGAATCTCTATTAGTAGAGGAATTGACTTTAGATTCAGGGATTTCTTTTGGTCCTCTCTTAAAATTCCATTTTTTGTAAATATTATCTATATCATATTCCAATCCAATCTCCTTTATCCATAGCTTCGCCTGGTGAGTCCCATATAGTTTTTAAACAGAAGCAAATGACTTCAATGAAATTCATTCCTATATTTGTCTAGTAATATTTTCTATTAACCTAGAATTTACTCTAATTACTAGTATAAACAATAGGATGACAAATTAGGATTAGTTTTGGATTTTTTTTTGGAGTAAAAAAGTTTTTTTTCTTAAATATTTTTTTTAATTTCAGGGTTTGGTTTTTGGTTGAATAATATTTTATTTCACGATTCTAGAATTAGAAAGTTCTTAAAAATTTGTTATCTAATTTGCGTTTTTTTGTAGCTCGGGTCTAATTAAAAAATATTTTCTTTTTCATGAGACATCACCCAAATCAAAAATTAATTAAATAGAAAACAGTTTTTACAATTCATAATTTACAATTCATCATTCATAATTCATAATTCATAATTCATAATTACTTCGTCTCAAACGGCATACATTCGGCATGTTGTTCGCATCTTTTCTCGATTTTCTTCGAAGAAACCCCCAAAATGATGCTATAAACTTGCTGAATAAGTCGTACAAGAGTAAAAGCATCTTGGCAGTTTGTATTCAGTTGGATAAGAAGTTCTACATTATTAGAGAATTTTTTAACTTATTTCAGGACTTTTGTTTTCCAATAATTTGGATGCCGGGAAGTATGGATAATTGCTAAAATGATTATTTCTTTAGCAGAATCAAAAACTGTAAAAAATTGTATTGGAATTAATATTTAGCTAATAGTTCTTTTTGTAACTCGCTCCAATTTTTTGATTTTTCAGGATTTTGTTTATGCAATTCTAATCTTTCTTTAAGAAGTAAAATCAATTCTTCAGATGGAATTTTTTCTTCTATGGATTTGTTTTTTTTGGCTAAAGAGTTGGAATATCTTAAAAAAATAAATTCAGCAAAATCTAAAATTTCTTTTTGTTGTTCATGCGGAAGTGGCATAAACAAATCAGCAAGTTTTAAAATAGTATCCATAAATATAATAATTGTATAAAAAAAAATTAGTCAAGAAATATTTTTATGCTAATTAAAATCGAATAGGAGTCGTTTGAAATGAAATTTTAATTGAGTTCATTTTTTTTCTCTTTTTCTAATTCTTCTTCCTCTAATCAAAATCCTTATAGCTAAGCCTAGGTTTAACAGAATTTATATCATCATATCCAAAAAATTCTGCGTCTTCATCTGGTTCAAATTGAATACCATTATCATCTGGATAAGGTTTATTGTGGATAAAATGATTTCCTAATATATCACTTGGAATATTATGATTTGGAAATGCTTTGCATGAATTTGAACCTAAATGGTGTATGCAAACTCCACACTGTCTTATATACATTCTATTCTTCCAATCCTTTGCTTTGCTTGAAGCTTTGCTTTCTTCAAACTTTACCCCTAATTTTGAACCAGCCTCTAATCAAAATCCTTATATTTACAAGGAAGTAATTTTTTTAATACATTGTCAACCCTTTCCAGATACTTCCTATTCTCTGGAGTGTCTTCCCAAGGTTCATCTACATAATCAAAATCTGCTGGGTCGTGATTTCTTTCAAATTCATCATTTTCTATGATCCAAATTTTGGCTTGTTTAATATTTTCATCTGTGATATCCATTTTATATGAATTTAAATAACTAATAGCTCTTTCATTTTTAAATTCATTTTCCACGACTATTAAATTCCTTTCTATATATATCGAACATTTGAATTGATTTGGAATTCATTGTCAATTAAAATCTGGCATTGAAAATTGAACCTTTTTTTTCCTATTTGCTAAATGAATTATTTCTAAATCTTTAATGCCTCTAAAATTTTCTTTAATTGAGATAACATCATAATTTTCATTTCTCAAAACTTTAATGAAAAATTATCAATATTTTAATCTGCTCTAATTTGATGCGAAAGAGATTGAAACGGGGTCAATATTTTGTTTAAGCAAAATATTGACCGTAGTTGAAAGCTCGGTCTGCTCGAAGAGCAGATTCGCCTAAATTTTTAATAAAGAAATTTTCTTTTCACCAAAAGAATTTTTTAGGCAAACAAAAAAAATCTTGTCAGTAAACTTTAAGTTTTTAAATTTAAAAAAAAGTTTTTTTAGAGAGGAAAATATGTCTTCAAAACCACCTGTATTAAATACAAATAGAAAATTTCCAGACGGAATGGTATCAGCTCATTCCATATTGCTCAAAGCAAAAAATGGTGAGAAAGGAAATGTAAAAACAAATAGATATGCAATTCCTGCCTACAACGTTACAACATTTCAATCTATCAACGCTGCAATTTCTGCTGCTGAAATGCTCGGTGGATCTGCAATACTTGCATTTTCTAATTCAGCATTAAAATTTTTTGGAAACAACGATCAAACTTTTGGTCTTGAATTGGTTTCTTCTTATATTGAAAAATTAGCCAAGAGAACTAAAATCAAAATTGCAACTCATCTAGATCATGGAGATTATATTTCAGAAGGTGGACGTAAAGTTGTCCAAGCTGCTGTTCAAATGTTGACATCTGTTATGGCAGATAATTCTACAGACCATAAAGCTGGAAAAGCAATGGAACTAAAAGACAATATTGCATTAACTCGTGAAGTAGTGAACATGGCTCATCCTCTTGGACTTTCTGTAGAAGGGGAACTTGGAGTTCTAGCTGGTGAAGAAGACGAAGACACAAAATCTGAACACAGCACTTACACTAACCCTGATGAGTTAGAACAATTTTTAACTGAAACAGGTGTCCTCATGCTTGCTCCAACAATTGGAACAATGCACGGACCAAACAAAGGTAAACCCGGACAAAAAGTAAAACTGAACATAGATTTAGCACATGAACTTTTAAAAATTGCAGATAAAATAAATAACGAAATTTTATTTGTAGCACATGGTGCTTCTACTCTTTACCCTGAAGTAGTGGACTATACTTTAAAAAATTTACCAAGCACTCATTCTTCTACTCAAAAATGGAAAGATTTTGTGGGAACTGACTGGGATCAAATTGAAGGTCTTATTGGAGCAGGTTTTGCAAAAATTAACACTGATACTGAGAACAGACAAACTTTTGTTGCTGCTCTTGTTGGTGCATTAAACAAAGATGCTTCTAAAATTGATATTAGACATTATGAAAAAGTTTCTACTGAAGCTCTCACTCAAAGTTATCTCAAAAAATATATTTTAGCTGGAAATTATGGTGTTCATTTTGAGCCAAAAATTGACATCTCTAAATTCAAATTTGATTTGAGTTTAGATTTGAACGCCTCTATCGGAGTTGCAACGAAGTAACCTCACCCTAGTTCGATATAAGTTGAGGTGTTTTTCAGTTAAGTCCCCTCTCCAAGTTTTACAACTTAAAGAAGTGAATTGATGTTACCCTCTTTATTGCTTTAGCAATGGAGAGGGTGAGTTATATCCTATTAATCAACAAAGATAAAATTGGGTGAGGTGGAGGGGCGAATCGGCTTACTAAATGCTACTGTTTCGCAATAGTATTCTCAAACGATAGTAAGCCGTCACGCTTTCAGCTACTATCAAAAAATTGTTTATACAATTTTTTGATACCGCTTCAATCGTTTTCGCTAGTTATGGGAAATTTATAAAAAATGAAAAAATTCACTTTACATCTTTTGTATTTATCATTTTCATTTTGTTTATTGAATTGTACTTTCTTACCGCTTTGGTTATATTATTTAGGAGATGAATCTCCTCTTAGATCAAATTTGCATTGGTTTTTAACTGGAGGGTTAATTAGTCTTTTGCTAGTTGTTGGAATTCCAACTTTTTTTTTATCAACTATTATTTTGTATTTAATTGAAAAAAAGGGTTATTTTAGAATTTACCAAATACATATTTTGTTTACTTTTTTCTTCTGATCTTGATGAGAAACTTTCTTCGCACTCACACTTGAGTATTTGTTTTTTCTTATTTATCATCAATTTTAACTAAACTAATTTATATCAAATTAAAAAAATAATCCTATATAATTTTTTTTTACAAAATTTTATATACTTCTTTTCTATGTCCAATAGAAAATATTTCAATAGTTTTTGGTTTCAGAATTTAAATTGTAAAGAATTCTATAATTGCCAACTCGAATTCTATATCCTTCAAAATTTTGTAGCTTTTTTACTTTAGGAGGGAGAGGGTTTGTTTCTAAATCTAAAATTACTTTTGTAATTTTTTCCTTAATATTTTTTTCTAGGAATTTGAATTCCTTTTCTGCAGATTTTTTTAAAACTATAGAATATTTCATTTATATTAATCATTTAATATTTCTCTAAAAGAACGAGATGATTCTTTTTTTCTACTTTCCATGATGGAAATATCTATTAAATCTTCCATTAATCTTTTATCCTTAGCAAGTATTGTTAAAAATTGTTTTTTTTCATTTACTGCTAAGTTTTGAAATGCCAAATAAAAAATTTGTCCGTTTATTTTATTTGAAACTTGGAGTTGTTTTTTTTTGGAATCGGTTTTCATAAAACTATTTTACTTTGAATATTGAAGAATCAATCTTTTTTTTCTACTTTCCATGATGGAAATATTCTTAATTCTGAAATTTTTTTCATCTAAAAAATAAAAATTAAAAAATCTGAATTTTAAAATATTTTCACTCCAAAATAATTTCTAAATTCATATCTAAATTGATTTACAGTTTCCTTTTTTTATAAAATTAGTTATTCCATAGAGCGAAGCGAGCGATAGAGATTGTAGTGGTGCGAAGCAGTCTCATAGTAACATGAGATTTAAATCTCATGTTACTATGAGACCGAAGCCACGAAAAGCTCGGTTTTCGTTTTTTATAAATTTATTTTTTCGCTTAACATAGATTAAACGAAAAATCGCCCAGAGAAGGAATTATGCAATTTTCAAAAATTTTTGAACCAATCAAATTAAACACTCACACTTTACCAAATAGAATTATCATGGGCTCGATGCATCTTGGGCTTGAAGGTCTTCCTGAAACTGCAGATAGAATGATTGCTTTTTATGGAAAAAGATTTGATGGGGGAGTGGGGATGATTACCACAGGTGGAATTTCTGTAAACCATGCAGGACTTGGCTCAAATGAATTTTTTAATTTTCAAGTAGATTCTCATTGCAAAGAATTAGAAATTGTAAACAAAGCAATTGGTGAGAAAGGAATTTTTTGTGCACAATTATTTCATGCTGGGCGTTATGCATATCATCGTGAGCTAGTTGCACCTTCAGCTATCAGAGCTCCAATTAATCGTTTTGTTCCACATGCACTCACTGAAGATGAAGCTTGGCAAACAGTTGAAGATTTTGGTATTGCAGCACTCAAAGCAAAACAAGTTGGTTTTAAAGCAGTGGAAGTTATGGGTTCGGAAGGATATTTGATCAACCAATTTTTTTCTGGGGTTACAAATACTCGTGATGATTATTTTGGCGGCTCAGCTGAAAAAAGAAAAAACATGGCTAAAGAAGTCATGAAAAGAATTCGTGAAAAAGTTGGAAAAGATTTTTTAGTTGTATATCGTATGTCTGGAATTGATTTGATTCCCGGTAATCCTGAATTTTCTGAGGTTGTGTCTCTAGCAAAAGATTTGAGAGATTTGGGAGCTGATGCTTTGAACATTGGAATTGGTTGGCATGAGTCTCGTATTCCAACAATCTCCATGCTTGTGCCTCGTGGAGCTTGGGCTAAAATTGCAAAAAAAATTAAAGATGAAATAAAAGACATTCCAATCATCGCATCCAATCGTGTAAATGTTCCTGAAACAATTGTAAAAATTTTAGAAGAAGGGGAAGCTGATATTGTGAGCATGGCTCGTCCAATGCTTGCTGATCCAGATTTTATAAACAAAGTAAAACAAAACGAAGCTGAACGTGTGAATACTTGTATTGCATGCAACCAAGCTTGTCTAGATCATACATTTGGTGGGAACATGGTTTCTTGTCTTGTAAATCCTGAAGCAAATCGTGAAATTGAATTTGCAAAATTACCAAAAGGAAAAAAATCAAAAGTCATCGTAATTGGCTCAGGACCTGGTGGAATGGAATCTGCTCGTGTTGCAAAATCTCTTGGGCATGATGTAAAAATTTATGAAAAATCTGGTCGTCTTGGTGGGCAGTTAAACATGGCTGCAAGTATTCCCGGAAAATTTGAATTTAAAGAAACGATTCGATATTTTGAAGCAGAACTAAAACATCTTGGTGTAGAAATTTTATTTAACACTGAGTGCAGTATTGAAACTTTAGAAAAAGAAAATCCAGATGCTGTGATTTTTGCAACTGGTGTAAAACCTCGCGACTTTAAAATTCCCGGTCTTGAAAAGAAAAAAGTTGGAACTTATGTGGAATACTTAAACGGCAAATTTGAACCAGGTCAAAAAGTAGCGATCATTGGTGGTGGTGGAATTGCTTGTGACTCAGCTCACAAACTTTTGGAAGACCATGATCCTTCTATTGATGAATATTTTGCTAAGTACAATGTTGGCTCTTATACAAATGTAAAAATTCAACCACATAAACACGATCGCAAAATCAGTATTATGCGAAGATCTGGAAAAATTGGTTCTGGACTTGGAATGACTACTGGTTGGGCATTACTCCAAGAGCTTCAATCTTCTGGTGTAGAATTTTATACTTCTCTAAATTACAAAGAAGTGCGTGATGAAGGGATTGTAATTGATCTCAAATCAAGTGGTGAAAAAATTATTGAATGTGATTCTATTTTAATTTGTGCTGGACAAGAAAAAGAAAATACTCTTGCAAATCTTTACAAAGAAAAACATCCCGAAAAACAAATTTTTGTAATTGGTGGTGCAAAAGAAACTTCTGGACTAGATGCAAAAAGAGCAATGCTTGAAGGAAGTTTAGCTGCAAGAGAAATTGGGGTGAAAGTTTGACCCCAAAAGTTTTATTCATAGACCTAGGTGGAGTGATAGTCGAAAATAAAACTTTTGACTTTTTTAAAACTTATTCTGTGGACTCTTTAAGCAAAGAAATTTTTAGTAAAAGATGGCTTTTGTCTAAAGCTGTAAAAGATTTTGAAACTGGTAAAATTAACGATTACGATTTTAGCTACCGAATCATTGATGAATTCAAATTAAATACTTCCATTTATAATTTTGGTTTACATTTTCCAAACTTCATCGGCGAATTAACTAACAGCACAAAAAAAATTCTAAAAGATTTAAAATCAAAATACAAATTAGTTTTAGTGTCCAATTCCAATTTTATTCACAGAGAAATTGTCACAAAAAAATACAATATCGAAACTTATTTTGATTTTGTATTTTTTTCAGATGTGATTGGATTGTTAAAACCAGATAAAGAATTTTTTGAATATGCAATCAAAGAAACTAAATCCAAAAAAGAAGAAATTTATTTTTTTGACGATTCCAAACTGAACATTGATTCTGCAAATTCAATTGGAATTAAGTCATTTCGTGTGGATGGAGTGGTGGAGATTTCTTCATTGCTAAATTAGAATTGTGAATTGACAGGAATTAGGGCGATGTCATTTTTAAAAGATAGTTAATTTAAGTTAAACGAATGATTTTATAATATTGGATCTTCTAAAAATGACCCGAGCTTCAAAATGGTTCCGTCACTCTGTGACTTGCTTCGCAACATTTTGAATCTCTATCGCTAGAATTAAAAAAAAATGAAAAATTCTAGATTGAAACTTCTTATTATTCTTTTAATTTAAATTCAAATGATGAAATTAGAAGATAAAGAAATATTTAAAAAAAGATTAAATAAAAAACTAGTAACTATTGTTTCTAAAATAATGGAAAATTGGAAACCCCATTATAAAAAAGATGAAGATTGGTGGTTTGGAAACTCACAGCAATTTGAATCAATTCTGGATTGGAAGAATCAATTGGATGAAGTTTTAATTTATTTAGTTTTTTATGGAAAAGGAGCTTACCTTAAATGGAATATTTTAGAAGTTAAACTATTTTATCATCCAGACCCAAAATTTTGTAAAAAAATTTCTCCATTACTTGCAGAAGTTATTACAAAAACTTATTTGAATAAGGTTACAAAAAGAGATCGCCAGAATCATAAAATTTTAAATTTAAAAAAAGGTTTTTGGCCTTGGCCAAATCATGAATTTTACTATTTAACAATTATAGAAATTTTTGTTCTTGGAAATGAATTATCTAATTTTAAAAAATTATCACTTCAAATTCTAAACTGGTTAAAAAATTTAAAATTTATAAATGAATACAATGCTGTATTTTTAAGAATTTGGGAAGTAGATTGGAAATTGGTGAAAAATGAATTTTTAGAAATTTTAAATGGAGACGATGAATCAATTATCATTTATGCTTGTAATTCTTTTAACACTATTTACGGAAAAAATGAATATTCTAAATTATTATCTCAATTAAATTCTGAAAATAGAAAAAGAATTCAAAAATTAGAATATGAAATTAATGATTATGAAAGCCTAAAAGTAAAATTAGATAGAAGGCTTTTATTTCAAATATCTGGGGCTTATGTTGGAAGTTACTCTTATTTACATGATGAACATTATACACAAAATTATTCTCATTATCTTAAATGCATTTTAGATTCTGAAGAAAAGGTTTTTCAAACTGAGATTTATTTATTATATTATGGAAAGCAAGAATTCATTGGAAATTTTATTGGGGATATGGTTCGTTTTCCAAGTCCCACGAAAGAGTTTTGTTTAAAGTATACAGCTTATATTATAAAAGCTTTAGATAGAGATTTTGAAAAATATAAAAATTTTTTTCATTATATTGTTTCTATTTTTCAAAAAACTAATTCCTTTGAAAAAAACATTCTACTGGTTTTAAAAATGTTTTATTATTCAAAAAATACTAATAAAAAAATTTATGAATCTATTTTTTTAGATATTTTATATTTTGATTGGAAATTAGTAAAAAATGAATTACAAGAATTTATTGAAACAGGTGAAGAAGATTTGGTTATTAGAATAGCTGCAAATTATTTATGGGATAAATATGGGGATAGGAATTATAAGAAAATTAAAAACCAATTAGAGCTAAAAGAAAAAGAAAGATTAGATTCTCTTCATGAAAAAATCATTATTGAATATAAAAAATATAGACTTTTTTAATACCAAAAAATTATTTATACTAGTTTCCAAAAGCACTTTTTTCTAGTTTTATGTTTCGAATAAATTTACTTATCTATCTTTTGCATTATTTTATATTATCTCCTAATCACCATTGGTTGAGGTAAACTGCTCAAAACAAAAAAACTCAGTCACTTAGTGAAAATTGTATCGAAGGGACAAGCTATTCATTTACATCCACCAGACTGAGTTCTTTTGTCTTGCCAGATGAGAGTTTTTTGGGATGAATTTAAATAAAAGTTTGGACATACACCAATTTCTTTGTAAGGGGAAAAGTAAATTTGACATATTGCTTGGCAAGTCTTATTGTAAATTATTTCATCACTATTGAAAGTAAATAAAGAAAAAAATTTTTCATTATTGTAAATATAACTCAAAACATCGGGTATTGATAAAATTGGATTCAAAACAGTTTTATTTTCAATTTCATATTCTTTGTAGTATGTACGTATTACAGGAGAAGGTTTTTGATTTAAAAAATTCTTAATTTTGTCTTTAATACAATCTGGTGTATCTGATGGAACATTAATGCTAAAGCAATAAGTATTTTTATAATTTATATCTGATTGAACTTTATACAAAGAAGAATACAAAATTAGTTTATCTTTATTTTCTTTTGAATCAGTATCTTTACAAAATAAAATTAATAGAATTAAAAAGAATATATATTTCATATTATCTCCTAATCACCATTGGTTGAATTGATCGCAATTTTTTAAAAAAAAGAAATATAAAATTAATAAAATTTTTAACATTTTCATACAAATTCTCGAATAACCTTAGTTAAACTATTTAAAAATAAAATCAAGTATTTTTTTCTGAAAAAAGAGATTTTGGGAAGCTTTCTAGAGTGTTTGAGTGAAGGGTTATTGAAAATTCAATACTTAAACATGCAGAATTCTTTTTTCAAAAACATTTTAGGTGAAAATCTAAATCATTTACAAAATGGGCTGATTTTCCTATGGCTTTGATTGCTAAAAGACCTTTTCAAATTGCATATAGTTTTGCTTCAGATTCAAAACGAAGAAAAGCAACAGTCCATAAGTTTCTTCTCCTAAAATAATGTTGAATTTTAGATTTCAAAAAATTAAAGAACTAAAAGTTATTATTTTCAATTCTTAAAATTTAAACAAAACTTTTTTTTAAATTGAAATTAGTATAGAAAAATTTTAAGATTAGTTCGCTTTTCGGAAAACTTTTTTGATTCAAAATCAGTTTAATAGTTATGAATGCAAAATTTATTTTTACAAAAAAACAAACTGCTGAACTTATAGAAATGGAAAAAACTGTAGAAACATCTTGTACACTTTTAATTCCAGAAGAATTTTGGGAAGAACTTCACACAAAAATTGAATCTTATGGAAGCCTAAAAATTTATTTTGCTCATCTACTGAAAAAGTATGAAATTTATTTAAAAAGTAGAATTGTTCCTTATTCAAGTCGTCTCAAAACTGAGTACCAAGAGAAAGGACAAAATTTGATTCGTAAAGATTTTGAGCCGTGGAAAAAAGATTGGTTTGTTATGAAATTGTATAGAGTAGCATTTAATTTTTCGATTAATAAACTTTTTGTGTTGTTGCTCCGCCTCGATTTGATGGACTTTGCTGAAGTTGTGGAATCCTCCATGAACCTGGACTTTCCCGTTGCAACGGGTAAAGAGTGGGTTTTCCAATACGGGGGATTTTCCGAAAACAGAAAAATCCCTCAATACGAAAGAATTTTCCAGTTCGGATAGATTTTTCAAAACTACAAAGTCAACTACACAACCAAATTTTCTAACTCAAAAAAATTTCCTCAACACAACTATACCCAAAAGTTTTTTAAGTGCAACAAAATTTTCCAATACAACTTTCCTAAGAATTTTCCAAAACAAAACTTTTTTCTAAATACAAATTATGCGTTAGGGATTGAAGCGGAAATCCTTTTGCTGGAATTTGAGGATTTTTTTTTATTTGAATTTATTTGCAAAAGATTAGAGCGAAAAGCCCGACCTATTCTGAATTAAAAATCTTCACTTTTAATACAGAACAGGGAACGCCCAAACTTTAGTAATAAGCAAAGAAAAACATTTTTAAAATAGTTTAATAATTTTCCTATTTGAAATTTTTGGAATTATGAAATCACCTGTAATCCTAGATGGAAAAAAACTATCCGAAAAAATCAAAGAAGACATCAAAAAAGAAATTTCTATTTTGCAAAAAAAATTTGGAAAAGTTCCAACTTTAGCAACTGTGCTAGTTGGCTCTGATCCATCCTCCAAAGTTTATGTTCAAATGAAAATCAATGCCTGTCAAAAACTCGGAATGAATTCAAAGCTTATTGAACTTCCAGAAAAAACCTCTACAGAAAAATTGCTAATCACTTTGGAAGAGTTAAACGAAGATGAAAACATTACTGGGATTTTACTTCAACATCCTGTTCCCAAAAAAATTGATGAGAGGCTTGCATTTGATACCATCTTAAATGAAAAAGATGTTGATGGAGTGAACTCTCATTCGTTTGGAAAACTTTCCATGGGTGAAAGATCTTTTAAACCATGTACACCTGAAGGTATAATGTTGTTAATCGAAGAATACAAAATTAATTTGGAAGGAAAACTGGTTGTGGTTGTGGGTCGATCTCCCATTTTAGGAAAACCTATGTCTATGATGATGCTTGAAAAAAATGCAACAGTGGTGATGACTCATTCCAAAACTAAAAATTTAAAATCTCTTTTGCAACAAGCTGATTTGATTGTTGGGGCAGTTGGAAAACCAGAATATATTAAATCAGAATGGATGAAAGATGGAGTGATCTTAATTGATGCAGGTTACAACAAAGGAAATGTTGGGGATATTGATTTAAAAAATGGAATTTCTAAATGCAGCCATTATACTCCTGTTCCAGGTGGAGTTGGTCCAATGACAATTGCAGTTTTATTAAAACAAACTTTGGATGCGTTTAAAATCAAATTCCCAAATTAGTTCATTTTAATTTATCAGCTAATTTTAAAAACAGTTCCTTCTTTACTTTTATATGCTAAGTTTGATAAGAAATGTTTCTTAATAGTTTAAAAATATAATCATTGAGAGATTAAAAAGCTTTGAATTTATGAAAGTATGGAAGTCAAATTTTATAATTCATACACGAATAAAAAAGAAATATTTAAACCACTTAATCCTGAAAATGTAAAAATTTATTCTTGTGGTCCAACTGTTTATAATTACGCTCATATTGGAAATTTTAGATCATTTATTTTTTCAGATGTATTGAGAAGAAGTTTAAAACTTCTTGGCTATAAAGTAAATCACACTATGAACATAACTGATATTGATGATAAAATTATAAATGCTTCCATCTCTGAAAAAATTTCCATCGAAGAATTTACTTCCAAATGGACAAAAGTTTTTTTTGATGATATTGAAACCCTAAATATAGAAAAAGTAGAACAATACCCAAAAGCAACTGAATACATTGATGAAATGACAATTTTTATTGATAAGTTAAAAGAAAATAATTTGGTATATGAAAAAGATGGTTCGATTTATTATTCTATCAAAGCATACGAAAATTATGGGAAGTTATCTAAAATTGATGTTTCTGGAATGAAAGCTGGTGCAAGATATGACTCTGATGAATACACAAAAGAAGATGCTAGAGATTTTGTATTATGGAAACAAACCAAACTAGATGGTGAAAAGTTTTGGGACACAAAACACGGAAAAGGTCGTCCCGGTTGGCATTTAGAATGTTCAGCCATGATCCGAAAAATTTATTCTAGTGGAATTGATATTCATACAGGTGGAATAGATTTATTATTTCCACATCATGAAAATGAAATTGCTCAAACCTGTGGAGCATATCCTCATGAACATTTTGTAAATATGTGGATGCATTGTGAACATCTACTTGTTGAAAAACAAAAAATGTCAAAGTCACTTGGAAATTTTCACACATTAAGATCATTGGTGGAAAAAAATATCAAACCAAGTTCTATTCGTTTTTTACTGTTATCCTCACATTATAGAACAAAATTAAATTTTACATTTCAATCTTTGGATGATGCAGAAAAATCTGTCAGCAAAATTCAAACTACTTTGGATAGAATTTTGACTTGCTTAAATTACGATTTATCAAATCTAAAAGATTCTGGAAAAATGGAAGAGTCTATTCAAAATTTTTTAGAATCTTTGGCTGATGATTTAAACACTCCAAAAGCAATTGGAATTGTATTTGATCAACTTAAAACAATTAATTTTAGACTAGATCAAGGAAACACCGACAAATCAGAGTTAAACGAATATCTTTTCTTTTTTCAAAAAATAAATTTGTTATTTGGATTTTTAAGTTTTGAAAAAGCAAAAGAAGAAATTTTAGACGATGAAGTTTTAAAACTCATCGAAGAAAGAAACACTGCAAAAAAAGAAAAGAACTTTGCACTTTCAGATAAAATTAGAAAAGATCTTTTAGAAAAAGGAATTATTTTAGAAGATTCACAAGCAGGAGTAAAATGGAAAAGAAAATAAATTTTTTATATGGCAGAAGAAGTATAGAAGAATTTATCCAAAAAAAAATTGCTGAAGGAAGTGATGATTTTGGAATTCGGGAAGTTTATACAAAACGAAATCCATCTCTTGACATCAAAGAAATTTTATCTCAGATTCCAAAAAAAATTAAAGTCCATGAACTTCCTCCAAAAGAACTTGACCAAAGATTTCCTACAATCAATCACCAAGGATTAATTTTTAATTTACATGAAACAAAAAAGAAAGATTACAAAAAAGATTTTCATGGTTTAAAAATTTATCTTGAAACAAATAAAACCCCAGTGCTGATTCTCGATAGAATTCAAGATGCTGGAAATTTGGGAAACATTATTCGCACAGCAGAATGTTTTGGATTTAAAACCATATTGATTTCTGAAAAAGATTCTGTGGGAATCACTGAAGCTGTTGCACGAGTTTCTTCTGGTGCAATTCACCACACTGAAATTTTTACCATAACCAATTTATTTCAAGCAATTGAGCTTCTCAAAGAAAAAGGTTATTGGATTGTTGCCACTTCCGACAGAGGTCTCGATACATGGGACAAAGTTCCTGATGCTTCAGAATGTGCTGTGATAATGGGAAATGAAAAAGAAGGTGTAAAAAGAATTCTTTTGGAGAACGCAGATTTTGTTTGTAACATTCCCATGCATGGTTCTGTTTCTTCGCTCAATGTAGTTGTCGCAACTGGTATTGTTCTAGATAGAATTCAAAATCGTAATTAAGGCTTGGGCGAATTTTTTTAAGTAAGGACTTAATTAATTAAGTCCTTACTTAAAAAAACCGAGCTTTCAACTTCTATCAAAAAATTTCATATGAAATTTTTTGATACCGTCTCAATCTCTTTCGCATTGTATTGAAAAAATCTCAGCTAAAATTTTATAATTTTGCTAATTTTTAATTTAATGTTTAGAAAGTTCTAGAAATCCCAATTCTATATCCATAGTTTCTAAAAATAATTTTACTTTCAAAAAGATTGATAGCCGAATTGCCCAAAATGAATTTTGCTAAATCAGACTGTCTTGCAATATTTAAGCTTGAAATGTCTCTTTTTATTTCATCTTAATATCCTTCAAAAAGAAATGAGTAATCTTCAGTTATATAAATTTTACTTCCAAGAGAAATTCCACCGTTATAGTTTCCAGCACCTCTTGAAGTAAGACCATATAATTTAATATAAGGAGAAAAATAATCAGTTTTTAAATATTCAAAATAATGAGTTAGTTCAACAGAAAAAATATTATTTTGAATTAATTTACCTTCATTAATTCCATAATAAAAAATTTCATATGGATAATTTGAATCTCTGCTTGGATTCCTTGAAACTTGGAGAGGTATAAAATTATAATTCAAATAATTCTTGATATATAAATTATATTGTTCAAGAGAAAATCCAAAAGAAGTGTTTTTCTTTCCTAAGAATTCAAAAAATAGTTTTTGATTTTCTGAATAAAAACCTGAAGGATGTGGATTAACTAATCTAGTAAGTTCAAAACTACGCCTTGCTTCATTATTAGAATTTTGATAAAGATATAAATTTTTTTCTGGGCTATTGGAATTTGTATCATTTATTGCATCTTCTAAATCTTTTGGATTTAAAATTTTACCTTGTCCAAATAGAATTTCAAAACTATATTTTTTTGGTTTTTTTTTTGGTTCAGAATTTTCTGAAAAAATTGAAATTTGGATAAATAAAAATATGATTATTGTTTTTTTCATGTTATACTCTTTGTTGTTATTTTATTTCTTTTACAGAATCTTTTAAAAATTGAGCGATGTCTTTTTCGAAGGACTTAGAACCGTTATTTGGAAAAAATATTATCGAAGAAATGAAAGTCAAAACCTGATCATTTTTTTCTAGTTCCTTAACCAAATTTAATTTTTCATCGAATAAATATAAATTCGTTGAGTATGCCTTACGAATCGTTATCGGGAAAATCCCTAAAGTGTATGTGAATAAAATTATACTTAAGATATTTGGAGAAATTCGTTTTTGATCATCTAATTTTCCAACTCCTACTAAAATATAATCAAAATTTTTTAGTTTCAATTTGATTTGATTTCCTCTAGTATCGAGTGTTGAATTCATTTTATCTAATCCGAGCTGTTTTGTATTTTTTAAATAATTGTGAAGAAATAATTGTAAATTTTTATCATTTATATTCTTGTTAATTCCTTTTTCAAATTCAATCAGTTTACTTTCATTTAATCCAAAACTTGAGAATTCTGTTCCTTTTTTCAATACACCATCACTAATTGTTTGTTTTCTTGATCGAACTGCCTTAAGTTTTATTTTAAAGCTATTTTTAAATTTATCTAGAGAATGATAATCGTTATTTAAAAACTCAATTATCCTTAAATGATCTTTATTCGTAACAGTATCTTCTTTAAATCTTTCATCATCTGGTTTAAAATCTTCATAGCCCACATAATCAAAACCAATATATAAAATTTTTTTGGAGTTAAAAATTTGTTTTTCTTGTTCAGTTAATAAATAAGGTGTTGGATCTTTGTAAAAATAGTAAGTGCAATTACTAAAATTTATTAAGTTTAAAATTAGAATATATCTCATAGTTTTATATTAGTATAACTTTATAATTTTTTCAATAGGTAATTTCCCTATTTAGGGGTTTCTGCCTATGGTTTCAAATTTTTTTTGATTAGAATAAAATTAAAAAAAAATTTATTATTTTATTCAAGTTTAAACAATTTTTTCCTTACAAAAATTTTTTACATGTGCTTGCAAAAGTTTCTTCAGACCCAACTCATCCATTTTCTCCATTTAGTAAAGAAGCTTCTGAAATAAGAAATGATGCAATTGCAATTTTTAGAAAAGCTCTAGAAGCAAATCAAGAAAAGTACCCAAAAGGGTTTGAAGAAATTCTTCCTGAAATTTTTTGGCTCTACCAGATGAGTTCAGTATTTTATTGGCTAATAGATGAATCTGAAAATAAGAAAAAAAGTTTTAAATTAGTTTCTTTGAGTATAGATTTAATTTTTCAACTATTTAAACTTTCAAAACTTCCATTTACAAAAACTATTTTGAAAAAAATTCTTGAGGTTTATAAACTGCTTTTAGGAATTTAAATTTACAATTTCGGTTTCTATTTTTTTAATAAATTTTAGTTTGTATCTTATTTATTCAGAAATTCAATTCATAAAACTTTTCTATAATCATTAAATTTTTTAAAAAATTCAATTTAGAATCATAACAAATTAAAAATAATTTTTTCTGAATAGAATCTTAAAACTTATTATAAAATATTTCATTTACATTAATTAATTGAAAAGGAATGGACAAAAATTTTAGCTATATAAAATACATATAATTTCTTTTTTAGGAGAGCCTATGTTTGAAGCAGTTATTATTGGTAGCGGTTTCGGTGGGAGTATCACTGCTTGCAGACTTAGTAAAAAATGGCCAAATGGAAAAGTATTAGTTTTAGAACGTGGAAAAAGATACCCAATGTATTCTTTTGCTCGCACTCCTCATGAGATGGGAAAAAATTTTTGGTCTATTCCATCTGAACAATCTGGAAGAAAAAAAACTGATGAAGAAACACATGGACTTTTTGATATAAGAAATTTTCATAAAATGGATGCTGTTGTTTCAGCTGGACTTGGTGGAGGCTCTTTAATTTATGCAAATGTATTTTTAGAACCCCCCGAGTGGGTTTTTGGAGATAGATGGGCTTTTACTATTAAGAAAAAAAATTTAGAGCCATATTATAAAATTGTTAAAGAAGTTTTAGGAGCTAGACCCATTCCAAATCCTGTTGGAAAAAGAAGAATTGTTCGTACTGAAAGATTTAAAGAAGTTGCAGATACACTTGGACATAAGTCCAAACTTTTGGATATCAATGTTTTTTTTGGAAATGATTTTGAAAACCCACTACCAATTGGACAGCAAGAAAAAAATAAATATGGAGCATTACAAACTTCTTGTACATATTGTGGTGAATGTGATGTTGGTTGTAATACTCATTCCAAAAACACACTCGACCTAAATTATTTATTTGTTGCTGAAACAATTCACAAAGCAGAAATTAAAACAGAACATTTAGTAAAAAAAATTATTCCTCTTAGTAAAGACTTAAAAGAAGAGGTAAATTCTTCAGGTGAATTTGGATATAGAGTTTATTACCTCGATCTAAATTTAGATGCAAAACAAAACAGAGAATTTTTTGTGGACACAAAAAGAGTTATTCTAAGTGCAGGCACACTCGGCACAACAGAGCTATTATTAAAATGTAAAGAAGTATATAAAACACTTCCTAGAATTTCGGAAAAACTCGGACATTATTTTTCTGGTAATGGGGATTTTTTATCCTTTGTAATTGATGGGGAAAAAGAATCCAATCCAAATTACGGACCGGTTATTACTCAAGGAATAGATTTTAATTTATTTGAAAATCCAAAAAAAGAGGAAGCTTTTATTTTAGAAGATGCAAGTTATCCAGTTTTTGCTTCTTGGGCTGCAAATGTAATTCGCAAAAATCCGTTAAAAGTTTTTTGGCACACAATTAAAGATGTTTTTTTGAAATTGATTAAATCTGGTTCTGTCAATGGACAAGCTGGTTTTTTAGTAGAAGATATTTTACAAAATGATATTTCCCAAAACTCATCTGTTCTTTTATTTATGGGTGTGGACAATTCTCTCGGAAAAATGCTTTTAAAGTCTGGAGAATTAAATATAGATTGGTCACAAGAAAAGAGTATGCCTTTATATAAAAAGATTTTAGATGTTACTAAAAAATTTGCAAAAATTGTAAAAGCAAAAACTTCATTTCCTTTGTTTAATTGGAATTTTTTGTTTAAAGAAAATATTACTGTTCATGCACTTGGTGGTGCAATTCTTGCTGAGTCAATAGAACAAGGTGTAACATCAGCCAATTTAGAAAATTTTGGTGAAGTGTTTAATTATAAAAATTTATATTGTGCAGATGGAAGTATAATTCCAAATGCAGTTGGAGCAAATCCAATCGCAACAATCTCTGCGTTAAGTGAAATGGTCGCAGAAGGAATTACAAAAATAAAACCAGATTCAAAATTAATTTAAAGGAAATAAAATGAAACAAGTTCCAGGACCAAAAGGCTTAGAAGCCTATAAATATTTGAATATGTTTAGATTAGATCAATTTCAATTTTGGGAAAAAATGATCAAGAATTATGGTGAAATTGCATTCATGTCTGCTGCTGGTTTAAAAATTTATGTAATTTCTAATCCAAAACATATCAAATATGTATTTTCAGAAAATGCTTCAAACTATCGAAAAAGTTTTTTGTACAATGAAATCAAACATATTTTAGGTTCTGGACTACTTGTTAATGAAGGGGAATCTTGGAAAAGAGCTAGAAGAATTGTTCAACCTGTTTTTAAAAAATCAAACATAGCAAGTTTAGTTCCAATTATTTTAGAATCAGCAGATGAATCAATTCAGTCCATTGATTCATTTAATGGAAAAGAATTTGATGTTTCAGATGAAATGATGAAACTCACTTTTCAAATTGCAGGAAGGTCTTTTTTCGGAGTGAACACAATTTCATTATCCAAACAAATGAATGAAGCTTTGTCTGCTTCCCTTGAAGAAGTAGTGGATAGAATTCGCTCAATAATTAAAATTCCACTTTCAATTCCCACAAAAAGAAATAGAAGATTAAACTGGGCAATTAATGAATTAGATAGAATCATTTACTCGATGTTAAACGATAGAAAAAATTCTAAAACTGAATCTGATGATTTGCTTTCAAAAATTATTCATGCTAAAGATGAAGAAACTGGTATTGGACTAACTGATAAAGAAATTAGAGATGAGATGTTGACTTTTCTTGCTGCTGGGCATGAAACTACATCCAATGCACTTACTTGGAGTTTGTATTTACTTTCAAAAAATCCTGAATATGCAAAAAAAATAAAATCTGAAGTTGATGCACTTAATAAATCAAAATTAGAATTTGAAGATATTGCAAAACTTCCATTAACAGGAATGGTATTTGAAGAGTCTTTGAGACTTTATTCTCCAGCCTATTCAACAGATAGAAGTCCAATTGAAGATGATGAAGTGGATGGTTATAAAATTGAAAAAGGATCAATTGTTCAAGTTTGTATTCATCATTTACATCGCTCTGAAAAATTTTGGGATAAGGCAAATGATTTTATTCCCGAAAGATTTTCAAAAGAAAACGAATCCAAATTAATTCCATTTGCATTTATTCCGTTTGGTGCAGGACCAAGAGTTTGTATTGGAAACCAATTTGCAAATACAGAAGCTGTTTTATTACTTGCTAAACTCATTCAAAATTTTGAACCAATTTGTAATTTTACTGCTGAACCTGAATTTGATCCAGTAATCACACTTCGCCCAAAAGGTGGAATGAAGTTAGTTATGAGGAGATGGTAGTGTTAAATTTTTTTAGAGCAAGTTTTTTCTTCTTTAAATTAATTTTTAAAAGAACAAAATATTTCACAGTTTCAGATAAATCAAAAGCCAAAAAAGAACCTTGGCAAAAAGGGTTTGGTCCTGAAATTTCTCCTGTTTATGTTTTTAATGAAATAGATGTAAAAGAAAATCCTGAACAAGTTTTTGATCTTGTTACAAAAGTTTCGGAATGGAAAAACTGGTTTGAAAATTCTGACAAAGTAATATTACCTGAAGAGCTAGAATATTTACAAATTGGTTTAAAATTCACTTGGGTAAAATTTGGCTCTTCAGTTAATGTAGAAGTTTTGGAATTAGAAAAAAATTCTAGAGTAACTTGGAAAGTCACTGGAAAAGGATTTGATTTGATTCATCGTTGGTTTTTTACTAAAACAGAGATTGGTTGTAAAATTGAAGTTGAAGAATGCCAAAATGGAGTTTTATCAAAATTATTTTCTGGTTTTATGAACAGAGAAGTTCATGCTTCCCATGAAGATTCTTTAATTTATATTAAAAACTATTTTGCAAAACCAGGAATTCAATTTACAGAAACTATGCGAGGTTTTGCATCAGGAGACCAGTCTCAGAATTATGAAGATTCTTATAATTCTGGAAAAGAAAAAAAATTAAAATTAGAATTCACATTAACTATTGAATCAGATGATATTCAAACTATGTTAGTTGATCCTTCCCATAAAGCAAATATTACTGGAGAAGTGATCGCAGATATTTTGTCAAATAAACCACTAAAAGTAATTAAAGGTGAGTTTAGACTTTTCGAAATTGATAAATCCAATGTGAACACAAGAAAAATGTGGTATAGAATGCTTTTGGAAGATACTACTGGCAAACGATACTATTTTGTAGGTTTTAAAATTATTGATAACCAAAATGGTTTAGAAATATGGAAAGATACTACAACTCTTTATGTGAGCCTATATGAAGGTGAAACTGAACAAGGAAAGTTAATTTCAAATGCAAAAATAATAATTTTACCTAGCGATTTTGCAAAACAATTAACTACAATTGAAATTACAAATTCTGAAGATATAGTTTTAAAAACAAAATTGCTTTTTCAGTTTTCTGAATTTTTTTCTAAATCATTATTTGATATTTATGGGGGACCTCTTGTCAATTTAGTTAGGCATGAACCAAGAAAAGATTCTGAAAAAAGAAAATTAAAACTTCCAAGTCCAGAAATTTACAGGTTTCATACTGAGGATGGAGTAGAACTTCAACTTACACGTTTTAAAGGTGGAGATTCCGAACCAATTATTTTATCACATGGACTCGCTGTTTCAAGTTTAACTTTTAATATAGATACTATTGAAGAAAATTTAACTGAGTATTTAGTAAAAAATAAGTATGATGTTTGGTTGTTTGATTATAGAGGAAGTATTTTACTTCCATCAGCTTCCACTTTATTTAGTGGTGATGAGGTTGCAAAATTTGATTATCCTGCTTGTGTAAAAAAAGTAAAAGAAGTTACAAAAAAAAACGAAGTTCATTTTTTAGTACATTGTTTCGGTGCAACTACATTTTTTATGTCTATGTTACAAGGACTAAAAGATGTAAAATCTTTTATTGTATCTCAAATTGGACCACATGTTTTTACTCCGAAAATGACAGAAATTAAATCAGGACTTCATGTGCCATCAGTCCTCGAATCACTTGGAATCAAATCTCTTTCAGCTTATACAGGTGAAAATCCAAATTGGAGAAATGATTTATTTGACAAGTTTCTAAAAATCTATCCAGATAGTTTAAAATCCTATTGTAATGATCCAGTTTGTCATCGAATTACTTTTATGTTTGCAGTTCTTTATGAACATAAAAACTTAAATGAAGCAACTCATAATGCTTTGATTGAAATGTTTGGAGTTGGGAATATGAGAGCTTTTGAGCATTTGGCTTTAATTGTTAGAAACGAAAAAATTTTAGATTTTGATGGAAAAGATATTTATCTTCCTAATCTAAAAAATTTAAATTTACCAATTACATTTATTCATGGGTCTAAAAACAAGTGTTTCCTTCCAGAAAGTACAGAAAAAACTTATGAAGAGTTAAAAAAAATTCATGGTGAAAAAAATTATAGAAGACAAGTAATTGAAGGTTATGGACATATTGATTGTCTGTTTGGAAAAAATGCAAATAAAGATGTTTATCCTTTTGTTATAGAACATCTAAAAAAATGGAGTAAGTAGTGAAGTATTTAATTTTAATATTCTTTTCTTTTGTTCAAATATTTTCAGAATCAAAAATAATTTTAGTAAATGATAAAACTAAATTTGAAGATTTAAATCCTTTTTTGGAATATTATGTTGATCCAACAAGGGCTGCAAAGCTTGAAGATATGTTAGTGGAAAAAAATTTTATTCAAAATAAAGAAGCTCCAATCAATTTTGCAATTGATCCAACATCAGTTTATTGGGTCAAAGTGAATATAAAAAATGTTTCAGAAAAAGATAAAAGATACATTTTACATCAAGCAGAGCTTACACAAAAATTAGAAATGTATGATAAAAATGAAATAGGAGAATACGGGAAAAAATTAGCTGGTTTTAAATATTCTCTTAGTGATTGGGTGATTCCAAACAAATCTCCTTCTTATCCAATTGTACTAAAAGCGAATGAAGAAAAAACTTTTTATTTTAGACTTTCAGGAACAGGTACAAATATTTATGATCTAAAAATTTATTCACTCGATGAATTTTATCAAGTGATGACTTCTGAATTTCATATCTCTGGATTTTTTCTTGGGATATTAGTTGCTTTGATGCTTTACAATTTATTTATTTTTATATCTTTAAAAGAAGTTTCTTATTTATTTTATTCAATTTATATTTTAACTTTTGGAACAACAATTTATAGTCTTGGAGGTTATGTACAAATTTATTTTTTACCTGAACATCCAGATGTTGTTCATAGAATGATGTTTACACTAAGTAATCT
Source organism: Leptospirales bacterium (assembly GCA_013297885.1). GTDB lineage: Bacteria > Spirochaetota > Leptospiria > Leptospirales > Leptospiraceae > UBA2033. The sequence continues at coordinate 36,854 of JAAFIR010000023.1, forward strand.
CGGTGGGATTTCAGTATCTTTGTTTTCAAGAATATTTTTACAAACAAAACAAAAAGATCCAATTATGGACAAAGCTTTAATTGGATTAATTGGCTTAATGGGTTTAAGCTTTTTATATTATATTTCTGTTAGTTTAATAACAGTTAATGAAGGTTATGTAAGCTTGGTCAGTCTAATTCAAATTGTAGTTGTTGTAACTGCTGCAATTAGAGCAATTGGTAGAAAATTTAGACCTGCTAGATATTTTTTATTTGCTTGGAGTTTTTTATTTTTGGGAGGCTCTTTAAAAATTTTAGGTTTTTTAAATATTATTCCAATTGGCTTTTGGACACAGTATGGTTTACAATTTGGAACTTGTTTGGAAGCAATAATGCTTTCACTTGCAATGGCTGATAAAATTGAAATTTTAAAAAGAGAACATGATTTAGCACAAAAAGAATCAATCCAAAATCAAAAACTTGCAATCGATAATTTAGAAAAAGCAGATAAGTTAAAAGATGATTTTCTTGCAAATACTTCTCATGAGTTAAGAACACCGTTAAATGGAATTATTGGACTAGCTGAATCAATGATTGATGGAGCAACTGGTGACTTAAATCATATTGCAAAAGAGAATTTATCTTTAATTGTTTTAAGTGGAAGAAGACTTTCTAGTTTAGTAAATGATATATTAGATTTTTCTAAAATAAAAAATCAAGACTTGATTATTCAAGCAAAACCAGTTGGGCTTCATGAAATTGCTTATGTTGTAACTCAGTTTTCCAGACCTCAAGCAAAAAATAAAAATTTAGAATTGATAAATGAAATCAGTAAAGATTTACCTTTATTACTTGGTGATGAAAATCGTTTAGTCCAAGTTTTAACAAATATAGTTGGGAATTCAATTAAATTTACTAGCAAAGGTTTTGTAAAAATTTCTGCAGTTAAAGAAAACGAATTTATTAAAGTTGTGGTCACTGACACTGGAATTGGAATTCCAAAAGATAAATTTGAAGTTATTTTTGAAGAATTTAAACAAGTTGATGCTTCCACTTCTAGAGAATTTGGTGGGACAGGGCTTGGTTTAAGTATTACAAAAAAATTGGTAGAACTTCATGGTGGAAAAGTTTGGGTAGAGTCTGAGCTTGGAAAAGGCTCTGTATTTTATTTTACAATTCCCATTTCAAAAATCCAAGAACAAGCGGAAAAAGAAAATATTGCTGATTCAATTGCTAAAGTTAGGTATTCTGAAGAAGAGGAAAAAGAATTTTCTACTAATCCCAAAATTAATCTTCCAGATCCAATTCCTGTTGAAACTACAATTAAGGAAAATATTTTTTCAAAAGCGACTAAAACAAATGTACTCATTGTAGATGATGAGCCAGTAAATTTACAAGTCCTAGCAAATATTTTAAGTTTATATGATTGTGAAATTAGAAAAGCTGCAAACGGAATGGAAGCTTTGGAATTAGTTCAAAATCATTTTATTCCAGATATAATTTTACTAGATGTGATGATGCCAAAAATGACAGGTTTTGAAGTGCTTCAAAAACTCAGAGAAACTTTTCCAGCAATCGAACTTCCTGTAATTATTTTAACTGCTAAAAATCAATCTTCGGATTTAGTACAAGGATTTGAAGTTGGAGCAAATGATTATTTAACAAAACCAGTTACAAAAAAAGAATTAATTGCAAGAATGAAAGTTCATTTACAACTATCAAAAATTTCTCAATCCTATTCACGTTTTGTTCCACATGATTTTTTAAAATTTTTAGGCAAAGATAATATTTTGGAAGTGGAGCTTGGTAACCAAGTTGAAAAAGAAATGTCTGTTTTCTTTTCAGATATTCGTTCATTCACTCAGCTTTCAGAAAAAATGACAGCTGAAGAAAATTTTAATTTTATCAATTCCTATCTTCAACGTATTGGACCAATTATCAGAAACCAAAATGGCTTTATTGATAAATACATTGGAGATGCGATAATGGCTTTATTCCCAACTAAAGCTGATGATGCAGTAAAGTCAGCAATTGGAATATTAAAAGAATTAAGACTAATAAATAATTCTAGATTAAAAGAAAATCTTGAACCAATAAATATTGGAATTGGAATTCACACTGGAAACTTGATGCTTGGTACAATTGGTGAGCATGAAAGAATGGAAGGAACGGTAATTTCAGATAATGTAAACTTGGCTTCACGAATTGAAGGCTTAACTAAATATTATGGAGCAAGTCTTTTAATTTCTGAAGATACTTTAAATAAATTAGAAAATCCAAAAGATTATAATTATAGATTATTGGATAGAGTTATTGTAAAAGGTAAAATGAAACCTGTTTCGATTATTGAAATTTTAGATGGACAATCTGATTATGTAATTGAACTATTTTTAAATACCAAAGAAGATTTTGAAAAAGCAGTAAAAGCATATTTAGAAAAGAATTTTGACAAAGCAAATTTTCTATTTAGAAAAGTTCTTGAACAAAATGCAAATGATATTGCTGCCAAGATTTATTTAAAACGCTCAGAATATTATGGTATCCATGGAGTTCCACTCGATTGGGAAGGAGTGGAAGTGATGGAGAATAAATAGTTTTTTTATAGTTGTTTTCATTGATTTTGTATTTGTTAATTGAATATTCTTTTTAATGTATATGATTCCTATTTCAAAACTCTAAGTATATAGAATCATTTTATTTCAACTGCAAATTCTTTTAGAAATGGAACAATATGTTTATCAAATGCTTTTTTTTCATATTCTTCACCTAATCGAACTTTTCCATAATCATGTGATTTTTTGATTAAATTTAATTTTGAATCGTAAATATATAAATTTATTTGGTAATCATCATCAGAGAAAAAAATACCAACACCAACTAAAATATAATCAAAATTTTTTAATTTTAAATTAACTGATTTTCCTTTTAATTCAAGAATAGATTCCATTTTTTCTAACCCTAAATGTTGGGTTGTTGATAAATAATTATATAAAAAAGTTTTTAAATTTTCTTTGTTAATAGAATTGTTTACTTCAGTGTACTTCTTAAAATCTTCTTGATTAAGTTCTAAACTAGAAAAATTTTTAGCTTCTTTAAAATAGCCTTCATTAATTGTATCATATCCGCTTTTACCCTTATTAATTTTATAATCAGTTTGAAAAGAATTTTTAGTTTTCCAAATTAAGTTAGAATTTATGAATTCTATAATTTTTAAATGTTTAGAATCAGTAATATTCTTTTCTTGATTTAGAATATCAATCACAGGAATTCTTTTTAAACTTACATAATCAAATCCAATATATAAAATCTTTTTGGAAATATAAATTTGTTTTTCTTCTTCAGTTAGTTTAAAATTGTTTGGGTCTTCATGAAAATGATAAGCACAATTATTAAATAAAATTAAATAACTCATATTATTAATATATCAAATTTTTTTGAATCTTGCAATAGGTAAATCCAGCATTTAGGGGTTTATGCCTATGAAAATAGAAATTGATTGTAATCAAATTTTTAAAATTAGATTCAGTTTTTGGATAATCGAGATTTTAGTAAGAAATTTATGATTAAACAAATAATTTAATTGAAATATATGAAAAATTTCCATTAGACAAAGGTCATATAATTGTATTCAATAGGAGTGCAGAATGATAGTAACTAAAAAATTAATAAAAGAAAAAATTCTTGAATATTTATCTTTAAAGATTAGTTTAAAAATACTAGATGAATGGTGTGAAGAACAATTTCAGAGTTCTAATTTTGATGTTTTAACGGAAGTGTTATCAAAAATTGGTGTTTCAAATGTAAAAAATTTTAGCATCGAATGGCATGAGTGGAATTATTTTTTAGAAAAATTAGGTTATAAAGTAGAAATTAATTTAAGAGCAGTATAATTAATTATACCAATACAAAATTTTTTTTAATTCTAGCGAAATAGGGAATTACAGCGTTTCTTAATTGCGAAGATTTTTAAACCACCGATTCAGAAGTAGAAAAAAACTTAATAACAACTCTTAGACAAATAAAGTGTCCAATCCAAATAATAAACATGTTTGATTCCATAGTCAAAACATTCAAATAACCAAATTTTTTCATCTGGTAGATTTTTTTCGATTTGTAAAAAAACTTCTTCTATGTCTTTTTGGATTTGTTTAAAAATTGGGAAATGGTTTAATTCAAGTGGGTTAAGTTCTCGATCTTGAAAAGAATACAATGCACCAAGAAAAGCAAATTCAATTCCTTTTTTTAAATTCTCAGTTTCAATTTTGGAAATGTTTTCAAAAATTTCAGGATGAATTTTATAAAAGTTTAAACTTTTATATTTAGAAATTAATTTTTCTTGTTCAGTAAGTTTGTATTCATCTATTTTTGATTCATTTAAACTTAGAATTAAATCTTTACTTTCAACTTGAGCCATAAATCTATGATTTATTAAAAGAATACAAAATCAATTCTAATTGAAAAAAATCCACTCTCAAAAAATATAATTTCATGTTCCAAAAATTCAAAAATGAATATTTTCCAATTCGAATTTTAGATAAATATTTATTCTCTATGTTTTTTAGCACATTTCTTGGAACTATGATTTTGTTAATTGGACTTTTTATTTTTATCCAAGTGAACACAGACCAAAAAAATTTCATCGCATCCAAAGAATCCAATATTAATATTTATCTTTATCTTTTGTTTAAAATTCCAAAAATTATTTCAATTGCATTTCCAATTTCGATGATGTTTTCAGTTTGTTTTATTGTGGGGCAGTTTAGTTCAAACAAAGAATTAGTTGCGAGTATGGCTGCTGGTGTTTCATTTTATAGAACTGTTAGTCCAATTATTTTTTTTGGTATTGCTTCTTGGATTACTCTTTTTTTCTTTAATGAATTTGTTGTCAGACCAGCAAATAAACATGCTGCAATTCGGTACACCAGAATCATGAATGGAATAGGAAATAAAACTGATATGGTGTACCAACTTCATATAAAAGGCAAAGAAGGATTTTATTATGTGTATTGGCTTGACCAACCAAACAAAACTGTAAAAGGAGGATTTTCTTATATAAAAATAAATGAAGAAAATTTTCCAGAATATATTGTTTCGGCTCAGAATGCAAAATACAATCCAACTGAAAAAAATTGGAAATTAGAAAAAATAGAAGAAATAAGTTTTGATGAAAAATTAAAAGTTAAGTCACATAAAAATTTTCCTGAAAAAATTTATGAATTTCCAGAAAGCTCAGATTATTTTTTAAAACCCGTGAAAAAACCAGAAGAGATGAATTTTTTTGAACTTGGCGAAGAAATGCAAATTCGAAAACAAAAAGGTAGATCAGCTTATGATTTACAAATAGAGAGACATGTACTTTTTGCTGAGCCGATTTTATGTTTGATTGCAGTTCTTATTGGTTGTATAGCTGGTGGAAAAACAACTAGGCAAGCTGGAGTTCTTTCTCTTGGGGTTTCGATTGTTGTGTTGCTTGTGTATTTTGTGTTTTATTTTTCGCTTAAAGCGATTGGTGAAAATGGTGCGATTCCTTCTTTTATTGCAGTTTGGACTACACCATTAAGTTTTTTAAGCATTGCAATTTTTATGTTTAAGAATATGAAACTTTAAAGTATGGGCGAATTTTTGCTAACGCCCTCAGGGCTGCAAAAACCGTGCTTTACGCTACTTCCCAAAAAAATGGGTCTTTTTTGACAGCGGGTAGCTACCCGCTGTGCAGTTGGCTGCAGCCCACTGTCTAATATAGCCCTGTTTCTTGGGAAACGCTTCAATCACTTTCGCATAGTATTGAAAAATTTTTTGGAGTAATAAATGAATAAAATTTTTTTGATTTTAATTTTTATTTCTTGTTCTAAAACATTTCAGATCACAATAAAACCAATTGAGGACAAAATCATTTTTCAAAATGAAACTATAAATTATAATTTCCAATATACAAAACCAGATTCTCCCATTTTTATTTTTTTTGGTGAACTGAACTTAAAAGAATTAAATCAATTTTTATTTAAACAAAATTATTTTAATTTGGATATAAAAAATTTTGAAACTTCTAAAATTTCTGAACTTATTATATATCTTCAAGATAAATTTGATTTTGAGAAAAAAGATTTAATTTTCATTTATAACCAAAAAGATAAATTAGATAAAAAAAATCTTATAGAATTAGAAAAAATTTTAGGAGGAATTGTTTTTACAGATGGCGAAATGGAAACTATAGAAGCTTGTTTGTATAAAACACATTTTTATTTTATTTTAAATGAAAAATCAAAACTAAATGATTTTGCTGAAAGAAATTCTTATTGTAATTCTTTCACAAAATTAGATTATTTTAAAGAATTTCAAAATTTTGATTTTGGGAATTGGTTAAACAAAAAAAATAAAATTAATACAAATAAAATTAAAACTAAAACTTTAGATTTATTATTTTTTGGGGATTCACTTTCGATTTCATTTGTTTGGAATTTTACAAATCAATTTAATGAAGATTATCATTTTAAAGTGGATAATTTTGGAAAAGTATCTTCTGGACTAGTGATTTCTACATTTGATTGGAATAAAGAAATAGATAAATATTTAGATAAAAATTATAATGAAGCTTTTATTTTAATTGGAGCAAATGATGACCAAAAAATCATTCACGGATTTGAAATATTTTCTCTTGGAGATGAAAATTGGAATTTTGAATATTCTTATCGTTTAAAAAAATTAATTTCTAAATTAAAAGAAAAACAAATTGAACCAAATTTTATCCTTCTCCCAACAGTTAGAGATAAAAATCGAAATTTACGATATACAAAAATAAATTCAGTTATCAAAAAACTTTGTAATGAAGAAAAAATTTCTTGTTTTGAGATAGATGAGTTTATTGGAATTAAAAATCAAAACTATTCAGAAACTTCTATTTACAGAGGAAAAATTTTACCGATGCGTCAAGCTGATGGAATTCATTTGATTCCAAATAGTAGCAAAAAAATTTCTATTCCCATATTAAAAAAAATTTTTTCTAAATATGAATTCGAAGAGTGAATTTTTTATTTAACATGCGAAGTGAAGGTTTAACAACAAAATACACGAATCACACGAAAGAAAAAAAAAATAAACCCTTTTTTTGTGTGTTTGGTGTATTTCGTGGTAGCTACCTAGCTGCTCTATACCTTGCAATGACACCGTCAATATCAGGACCACCACCAAAAGCACCTGCATCTTGCACAAAATTTGCTCCCGTGTCAGGATTGGTTCTATTTGTTGCAGAGGTTAATCTTAGATAAATAAATCCATTTTGTTTGATTTGATCTCTTAATGTAGCTGTGCAACCAATTGAAAAATCATTTACAGAAGATAAATTTTCTAAATCAAATCCATCTCCCCCTGTTTTAGAAACATCGTACAAATCAGCACCAATTAAAACATTTGATTCGACATTATATTTAACTGTTGTAATTCCTGCAAATCTTGACCAAAGATTTGGATTGATTGCATAAATACTTTCGTTCGCATTAGTATAATTAGGTGAAAATCCACAATAATTGAGATTATCAATACTCACTTCCACAATGATTTGTTCCATAAAAACTGAATTTGGATTATTGGAATATAAAAATGGATTTTCAAATACAATAAAATCGATTCCAGAACCATTTAAAATTCTTCTATTTCTCCATTCCAAAATTATACTCGCCCCAGCTCCTGTTGCTGTTAAACTAAATACATCGAAACTACCAGAGCTAGTTCCAGCACCTCGAACTCCATTAATTGCTCTTGAGCTATCTCTAAATACAGAAGAATCTCCATTATGATTTGGGGCAGAAGTCACAAAATCAGCATTGTCTTCATTAGTAGTAATTGTTTGCACCGCAGGGGGAATTTGTCTATTTTGATTTAAATAAACTAATCCTGCTACTAAAGTTAAATTTTTATTTTTTTGACTTGATTCACAATTAAACAAAACTAGAATAAGTATTAGTATTTTAGAATATTCTAATATTCTCATTTAATAATTCTTCTATACATATCTGATTCCAAAATTGAATTTGGATCATATTTTGCTTTTAAAGATTTTAGAGTTTGAATTGCTTTGGAGCCAAAAATTTTTTCAGCAATATTTTTTCTTAAAACTGAATCTTTTGCTAAATAAAATTTTCCATTATTTTTTAAAATGATTTCATCCATTTCATAACATAAATTCCAAAGTTTTTCTTTATTTGATTTTGTTACTGGAAAATCCATCGCCATTGAATAACCATTTACTGAATGAGAAAATAAAAATTCATCTTTTTTGTGTCTTTTAAAAACAGCTAGATAAGATACAATTCCTTTTTTTTGGCAAAGAGATAAAATTTCTTTCATCCCTGAAATTGTATTTTCTTCGGGAAGAAAAATTTGGTATTGAATCATCGACCCAGGTTTGTAAATAAATTTCCAATTGGGAACATAGTCTAGTAAAAAAGCATATTCAGCATGACCTTGAAAATAAGGTTTTACAGAAATAAAACCCATTTTGTATTTTACAAAATTTACAAATCTCATTCCAAGATTATTGGAAAATGGAAATAGGAACAGCCACATCCAGCTTTTTGGAACAAGACCAAAAAATCTTTTTGGTAAAATTTGATTTTCTAATTTACAATTTTCAGGAAAATTTTTATCTTCATCTTTTTTTAGGTTATCTGCTTTATGGATCAAACCTCTACCGATTTCTTTTCCAGAACCAAATGCATCTACCCAACCAACTAAATAATCTGAGGATTCATAATTTTCTTTAAAATATTTTACCATTTCTTCAATTGATTTAACTGGAACAGGAGTGACTTTCATTTTTCCAGAATAGATTTTTTTAAGTTTTAATTTTACATCTAAAAAACAACCAATAGAACCGAATGAACTAATAAATGAATAAAACAATTCTTTGTCTTTTTCTTTGGAACAAAAAATTTTTTCTCCACTTGGCGTTAAAAAATTAAATTCAATGATATGTTCCCCAATTGGTCCAACCCCGAAATTATTTTTTCCATGTATATTCATTCCCAACGCTCCACCAATTGTTGGAAACATGGTTCCACTTACAACAGGAAGCCAATAACCTTTTTCAATTGCAAACTCCCAAATTTGTTTTATAGTAACACCAGATTCGATATGAATAACTCCAATACTATCGTCAAACGATAGTATTTTGTTAAACTCTTTCATGTCTGCAACAATTCCCAGATTATTTGTTGCTGCATCACCATAACTACAACCACCACCTCTAAAACAAATTTTGATTTTATTTTGATTTGCGTAATGAAATAATTCTCTAATTTCTTTTTCTGATTTTGGTTTAAAAACTTGGCTTAATGAATAATGGTTCATTCCCCAAGCTTCCACTTTTTCAGGATTTGTTAAAGGAAAATAAATTGAAGTATTCTGGTTCATATTTCTAATTTCCTAGTTTTAGATTAAAATTCAAATCAAATAAAGCTAATTTCGTTTGGTTTAAATTTCATTTAAACTTTTTTCTTTTTTTAAGTTTTTCAAATTTTGTTTTTTAAAATTACTCAGTTATACACAAGGGAAAGGGATTGAAGCGAAAATACTTTTGCAATCCTCTTTAAATGATTTTTTGAAGAATCAGTTGCAAAAGATTGTAGCACAAAGCCCGTTTTTTTTTCACCTAACCATTTTACATCCCATGTAAGGAAAAAAAATCCAAAGTTATAATTTTTAATTTATATATAACTGGGTTAGGTGTAAAAAAAATTCCCCCATTTTAAATGTAAGAAGATAGAAGCTAAACTTTGCATTGAAAAATTTTATTATAGTAAGTCCTAATCTATTACTATATAACCTCACCCAATTTTATTTGTTTTGAGATGTTTATTAACAAAATGCCCTCTCCATTTCTAATGAAACAAAGAAGGCAACAAATTTCAAAATCTTTCGAAAAAAAACAAATCATTATTTAATTGTCAAACTCCAAAAAATTATACATTCTATAATTCATCCTCTAACCTCTATCTGCTATTTAGCACTCTTGGTGACATACTGCTAAAAGGTGAAATTTTTTCTAAAAAAAGGTTGACTTTTTTTTTATTTGCTGAAATTTGTAATTTATTAGCACTCTAATATGTAGAGTGCTAAGGAACATGCATGGATTTAAGTTTAAGACATAGAAATATACTAAAGATTCTAGTTGAAGATTTTGTTTCAGAAAACAAACCAATTGGATCTAAAACTCTTTCGGAAAGATATGAACTGGGAATTTCTCCAGCAACTATTCGAAATGTTTTTAGAGAACTAGAAGATTTAGGTTTGATAAATTCTCTACACCATTCTGGGGGACGTGTGCCAACAGAAAAAGGTTACCGTCTTTATGTTGACACTCTACTTACAATGTATGAATTAAATCTCAAAGAAAAACAAAGAATACAAGAAGAATATTTAAAAAATGAATTGAAGTTAGATCAAATTCTTTCTGCAACTTGTAGAATATTGTCTATGCTTTCATGTAGTGCAGGAATTGTTTTAGCTCCCAAAAAAAACTTTGACACATTAAAACATATTGAACTCATTCATGTAAATGGCTCTGAAGTTTTGATGATACTTGTTACTCGCTCAGGTGTTGTCTTAAATAATAAATTATTTTTACCTGAACATGTGTCCCAAGAATCACTTTATAAAATTTCTAGATTTCTTGGGGACAATATCAAAGGTTTTGACTTAGAAGAAATATATCATCAATTTCCATCTATGCTTGAAAATCCTGATGCTCCTGAAGATTTTTCTAAAATTGCTGGGTCACTTAAGTCTGCATTTTTATTTGATACATCAGATAATGTTGATTTGTATATAGATGGAATCCAAAACCTATTTGCAAATTTTAAATCAGACAACCAAGAAACTTTGGAATCTATTTTTTCTTTATTAGATGATAAAAGAATGTTAAAAGAATTTTTTAAACAATATGTATTTTCTGAGGGTGTTACAACATTTATCGGAGACACAAATTCTGAACAACTTAAAGGTGTAACCATCATTGCATCTAGTTATAGAATGGGTGAAAAAAGAATTGGTTCAATTGGAATTATTGGACCACAAAGAATGAATTATACTAAAGCACTTCCTTTGGTAGATTTTACATCAAAATTATTATCTGAAATGATAACAAAAATTAGTAAATAGGAGGTTTACATGTCAGAAGTAATGGAAAACGAAAATTTTTCTTCAGAAGAACCAAACCAATCTGAAACAGTAGGAAATTCAGAATCAGGTGTTGTGGGTCTTTTGAAAGAAGAATTACAAAAAGCAAAAAATGAAACAGAAAAAGCTAAACAAGATTTTTTATATGAAAGAGCTGAGTTTCAAAATTACAAAAGAAGAATGTCGAGCGATATACAAGATGTTAAACGAGAATCTGTAAAAAAAATTCTAATCTCACTTCTTGAACCTTTGGATAGTTTAGACAAAGTAATTCAATCTAACCCAAATCCTTCAACAGAAATGATTGGATTTTTGGAAGGGGTCAAACTCATTCAAAAACAAATGAGCTCAGTTTTGGAAAAAGAAAATGTTTTTAAATTAGATCCAAAAGGTGAAAGTTTTGATCCATCATCCATGGAAGCAATTGCATCTGAAGATTTAGAAGATTTAAAAGAAGAAACTGTAATCGAAGTATTTCGCCCTGGTTATATGTTTAAAGAAGGCGATAGGTCCATTGCATTAAGAACTGCAATGGTAAAAGTTGGAAGACCAAAATTTTAATTAAAGGAGAACAATATGTCTAAAGAAAAAATTATAGGTATAGACTTAGGAACAACAAATTCTTGTGTTGCAGTTATGGAAGGTGGAGATTTTGTTATAATACAAAATTCAGAAGGTGCTAGAACTACTCCTTCAATCGTAGCATTCACTTCTAAAGGTGAAACACTAGTTGGACAGTTTGCAAAAAACCAAGCGATCACAAATGGAGCAAATACAATTCGCTCTTCAAAAAGATTTATTGGAAGAAGATTTAATGAAGCATCAGATGAGCTTGGAAAAGTTTCTTATAAAGTAATTCGTTCAGGAAATGATGGAATCAAATTTGAAACTGGTTCGGGAGAATTTACTCCACAAGAAATCGCAGCAAAAGTATTACAAAAAATGAAAAAAACTGCTGAAGATTTTCTTGGCACAACTGTTACAAAAGCAGTAGTAACTGTTCCTGCTTATTTTAATGATGAGCAAAGACAAGCCACAAAAGATGCAGGAAGAATTGCAGGTCTTGAAGTAGAGCGTATTATCAATGAACCAACTGCAGCAGCTCTTGCATATGGTTTTGACAAAAAGAAAACTAATGCAAAAATCATTGTATATGATTTAGGTGGTGGAACTTTTGACGTTTCTGTTTTGGAACTTGGGGATGGTGTATTTGAAGTTAAGTCCACAAATGGTGACACTCATTTAGGTGGTGATGATTTTGACCAAGTGATTATGGATTGGTTAGTAGAAGAATTTAAAAACCAAACTGGAATTGATATTTCAAAAGATAAAAACACTTCTCAAAGATTAAAAGAAGCAGCTGAAAAAGCAAAAATTGAATTATCTGGAACAACTTCTACTCAAATCAATTTACCTTTTATCACTGCAGACCAATCTGGTCCAAAACATTTGGATATGACCCTGACAAGAGCTAAGTTTGATCAATTGACAAAAAGTTTAGTTGAAAGAACAAGAATCCCTTGCCAAAATGCACTTAAAGATGCAGGTCTTTCTAAAACTGAAATTGATGAAGTAATTCTTGTGGGTGGTTCAACTAGAATCCCAGCTGTTCAAGATTTAGTAAAAGAACTATTTGGTAAAGAACCAAATCGTTCAGTAAATCCTGATGAAGTTGTTGCTGCAGGTGCTGCTATCCAAGGTGGAGTTTTAGCTGGAGACGTAACAGATGTATTGTTACTAGATGTGACTCCACTTTCACTTGGAATTGAAACTCTTGGTGGTGTGATGACTAAGTTAATTGATAGAAACACTACAATCCCAACAAAAAAATCTCAAGTGTTTTCAACAGCAGCAGATAACCAAAATGCAGTAAGTGTACATGTTCTTCAAGGTGAAAGAGAAATGGCACAATACAATAGAACACTTGGTAGATTTGATTTAGTGGGAATTCCACCAGCTCCAAGAGGTGTACCACAAGTTGAAGTTACATTTGATATTGATGCAAATGGAATTGTTCATGTATCTGCAAAAGATTTAGGAACTGGCAAAGAGCAAAAAATTAGAATTGAATCTTCATCTTCACTTTCAGAAGAAGAAATAAAAAGAATGGTGAAAGAAGCAGAAGCAAATGCTCAAAACGATAAAGTAGCTCGTGACCTTTCTGAAAATAAAAATGAAGTTGAATCAATTGTTTATCAACTTGAAAAATTGATAAAAGAATCTGGAGACAAAATTCCTGCTCCCGACAAACAACTTGCAGAAGATGAAATCAAAAGAGCAAAAGAAGCACTTGCAACTGAAGACTTAGAAAGAATTAAATCTGTAAAAGATTCAATTAATTCTATCGCTCAAAAAATTGGTGCGAAAATGTATGAGCAAGGTGCTGCTGGAGCTGAAACTTCTACAGGACCAAATGCAAATCCAGAACCAAATTCTGGAGGAACCAATACTGGTGAAAAAGTTGTAGATGCTGATTACACTGTTGTTGATGACGATAAAAAATAATTAGGGCGAATTTTTTTTCACCTTACCTCCCCTTCCATCCTAGGGAAGGGGTCGGGGGTTAGGTGAAAAAAAACCGAGCTTTACGCTACTTCTGAAACCCCGGGTTAAAACCCGTGGCTATTCAGAAACGCTTCAATCTCTTTCGCTTGTGAATATCAAAAACTAACATTATTAGAAATAATTTGTTCTAATACAATTTGTACAAGAATTTTATTATTAAGTTGAAAAAATCACGAATCTTAAAAAGGTAATTTTATGGCAGAAAAATCATACTACGATGTTTTAGGCGTAACTAAACAATCTACAGATGAAGAAATTAAAAAAGCATATCGCACTCTTGCAATTAAATATCATCCAGACAAAAATAAAGGTGATAAAGCTGCAGAAGATAAATTTAAAGAAGCAACAGAAGCTTATGAAGTTTTAAGAGATGCAAATAAACGTAAAGCATATGATCAGTATGGTAAACAGGGAGTAAGCGGTGGTGGTGGATTTGGTCAAGGTGCTTACCAAGATTTTTCAGATATTTTTGGATCAGAAGGATTTGGAAGTATATTTGAAGAATTTTTTGGTGGAGGTGGAAGATCTCAGCGTAGAAGTGGACCTAAACGTGGTTCAGATTTACGATATGATTTAAAAATCTCTCTAGAAGATGCAGCTCTTGGTGGTGAATTTAAAATTGAAATTCCTAGGCTTGAAACTTGTAATGATTGTTCTGGCTCGGGTGCAACTAACGGCAGTAAGCCGCAAACTTGCCCAGATTGTGGTGGTGCTGGTCAAATTAGACATTCAAGTGGTGGATTTTTTTCTATTGCAACAACTTGTCCTCGTTGTCATGGAAAAGGTTCTGTTATTTCCAATCCTTGTAAATCGTGCCGTGGTGAAGGTAGTATCGAGAAAAAAAGAACTATCAATATTAAAATCCCAGCAGGTGTTGAATCTGGTAGTAGACTAAAAATTTCTGGTGAAGGTGATTCTGGACCAAACTCTGGACCTCATGGCGATTTATATGTTGTTACACATATCAAAAAACATGAAGTGTTTGAAAGAATTGGAAATGATTTAACATTAACCAAATCAATTCCTTTAGCAATGGCTTGTCTTGGTGGGGAAATTGAAGTTCCAACTATAGAAGGCAAAACAATTAAATTAAAAGTTCCTGAAGGCACAGAGCCAAATCAAATTTTTAGATTAAAAGGAAATGGCATTCCCTATTTAGGTGGTTACGGAAAAGGTGATCAACATGTAATTATAAAAGTGGATATACCAAAAAAATTAACTAAAAAACAAAGAGAATTATTGGAAGAATTTGCCAAAGAATCAGATGAGTCTTTTGGAAGTTATATAAAAGGGAAGTTATTCAAATGAACAAAGTTAAACTAGGAATTATAGGCACTGGACACATGGGGCAATACCATGTGAATGTTTCAAAACAATTATCAGAAGCTGAATGTGTTGGAATTTATGATGCAGACACAGAAAGAGCAAAAACTATTGCAGAAAAATATTCTACAAAAGCATATGCAACTCCAGAAGAATTATTAAAAGAAGTTGACGGAGTGGTAATTGCAGCTCCAACTTTTTTACATCATAAATTAGCTAAACTTGCTTTACAAATGGGAAAACATGTTTTAGTCGAAAAACCAATTGCTGAAACTGTTGAACAAGCTCGTGAATTAGTTGCACTTGCAAAAACAAATAATTTAACTTTTCAAGTTGGGCATGTAGAAAGATTTAACGGTGCAGTATTAGAACTTGGAAAAATTGTTGAATCTCCTATCATTATTGAATCAAGAAGACTTGCTCCTTTTAATGCACGAATTAAAGATGTCGGTGTGGTTTTAGATATGATGATTCATGATATTGATATCGTTTTAAATTTAGTAAAATCAGAAGTTGTTTCTGTTTCAGCTGTTGGTCAAAAAGTTGTTTCTGAACACGAAGATGTTGCAATCACCAACTTGAAATTTGCAAATGGTTGTGTTGCTCATATCACTGCATCTAGAAATACTCAAGCAAAAGTAAGAACATTAAATATCACTGATAAATCAGCTTATATCAAACTAGATTTTGCTGACCAAGAAATTGAACTTCATAGACAAGCTAGCTCCAACACACAAATGGGTCTTGATTCAATTCGTTACAAACAAGAATCTATTGTTGAAAAAATATTTGTACATAAAGACAATCCATTAAAACAAGAACACGAACATTTTATAAAATGTATTCTTGGAAAAGTGGAGCCAAATGTGAACAATGAAAATGATATTAAAACTTTGGAAATTGCTCATAGAGTCCTAAAAGAAATTTCAAAAACTTAATGTCCTACAAAGGCAAAATTTTAATTTCAAATTCTAGCATCATCACAGACGAATTCAACAAGTCTGTGATTTTTGTGATAGATCATGATAAAACTGGAGCATTTGGACTGGCAGTAAATAAAAAATCAGAATTTAAAATTACAGAAATCTTAACAGGAATTCCAATAGATTATTCAAATGTAGATATTTATTGGGGTGGTCCAGTTGACAAAACATTTATCAGCATTCTTCATGATAATAGAAATTATCCTGACCCCGGTTTAAAAGTCATAGATGGTGTTTATCTCAGTAGAAGCTTTGAACTTCTTATGGAGTTACTCTCGTCAAACGATAGCAATTATAGAATTTACCAAGGCTATTCAGGGTGGTCTGGTGGTCAATTGGAACAAGAGTTTCAAAGAAAATCCTGGGTTTCTCACCAAGCAAATTCAGGTTTTGTATTTCCTAACGATCCAGAAAAAGTGTGGCGTGAAGCATTAAAAAGTAAAGGTGGAATTTACAAATACTTTGCTGAGCACACAAAAGATCCACTTTTGAATTAAGAATTATAAATTTAAAAAAAAATAAAAAGAATTTTTTAAGTAAATTAAAAATTAATCACTAAACTTTATCTTTTATTTTAATTTTAATTTCTGATTTTTTTTCTTGCAAAAAGATTAAACTCAAATAAAATATTTCAAATGTTAAAAAATTTATTTATGATTACTTTTTTTATACTTTCTTGTTCACAACCTAGAACAAATAAATTTTGTGATATAAAATCAGATTTATTTTTTAAAGAATTGATTTTTCGATTAGCAATAAACCAAAATGAAGCTTATTGTTTTTTCCAGCTAGAACTAATTCCATGATAAATTCAAACCCTGTCCCCTCGACAACTCCTACTCCAACTCCCACAAATATGGTATCTATTAAAGTAACAGTTAAAGGTTTAGTGGAAACAAATTTAAGTTATACAGAAACTATTTCAAACCAAAACTTAACAATTACTCAAACTGGAACTGCTGATGTAATAAGAAATATCCAACTTGAAAATGGAAAAAATTTTAATATTACTCTTACAAGACCAAATACTCATATTTCTTGTTTGGCAACTCCTTTAACTGGAACAGTTTCCGCTACTACTGAAATTATTATTCAATGCAATCATATTTGTACACTAAATTATTCTGAAATTGCAAAAATAGAATATTCAATTCCATTCCAAGAAGAACTTCAAAAACAAGCTGCAAAAGGAAGTTCAGGACCTGAAACAATTCAAATTATAGCTGATCGAAGTGTAACAACTGAAATGGCTTATGGCTCTGTACTTGCTCCAAATGGAAACATATACACTACACCTTTTACAAGTTTAGCAATCACAAGAACAAACACTACAAATAATTCTTTTACAACTCTTGGCACATCTGTTAGTTCATTTAGGCATGGTGGTGTTCTTGCTCCAAGTGGTTTAATTTATATGATGAATCAAGCTGGAGCAAATGCTCAAATTTTTGATCCAACTTCGGAAACGATAACTCTAAGTTTTGCTATGCCAAGTAGTTTAACATCAGTGTCAGGAATCTATTCTCCAAACACTGATAGAATTTATGTTCCTCAATTAGGAACAACAAGTACGAATGTTTTTTCTATCAATACAAATACTAACACTTCATCAACATTAACTGGAACAAAGAATCAACAATATTATGGTTGTGCTTTAGCTCATAAAACTGGAATGATTTATTGTGCTGCTTTATCTACTTGTAATCCTACTTGCTCAATACTGAAAATAAATCCAATTACAAACAGTATTTCAGAATTAAGTTACAATCATACAACTGGTGCGTTTATCGGAATTGTATATGCTCCAAATGATAAAATGTATTTAATACCTTTTGATTCTGATTCAGTTACAATTCTTGATCCAAATAATGATGCAATTGATGATACAACAATTACAGGTTTAGGATTAGGAGGGTTTAAATGGGCTGGGGGAGTTTTAGCTCCTAATGGAAAAATTTATGGAACCCCAGAAAGTAGTAACCAAGTATTAATGATAGATACAAATACAAACACTACAAATACAACTACACTAATTAATTTGAATAATTCAAGTTTGGCAAATATTACTGCTCAAAAATTTGCAGGTGCTGGGAAAATAGCTACAAATGGTTTAATTTATTTATCACCTAGATTTAGCCAAAGAGTCTTGGCTATAGACACAAAATCCAATGGATCATATTGCCAATCTATTAGACTTTCACCGAATTTTAATAAGTTTTGAATTTATTTTAATTAAGTTAATAAGTAAAAGTAGAAAGCATAAAAATGATTTTAAATAATATAAAACTTAAAAAAAAATAAAGAGGTTTAGAATTATTATAATTAAATTTAAAATTTTATGAAAAAGAATAATTTTTCAATAAAGTATTCTAAATAAACTTTATTAGAAGAAGATGATAGTTTTAAAAATGAGTTCAAGATTTCCAATAAATCAATAAATTATCACAATTTAACTTACCATTATTTACTATAGAAAAAAAGATTTACAAATTTTTGCCAAGTTCTATTAATGATTCAAAGAGAGATTTAATTTAATGAATCCAAAAATGAGATATATACAAAATTTTTTTTTATTAGCAAGTTTTTTACTTCTAATTGTGGAACTAAAAGCTAAAGTAGGCGAAAAAGTTTTCTCAGGTTTTATGTTGTTAGAAAATGGCCAAGAAGAGCCTAAGTTATTTTTCGATATCTTGGGTAATAAGAATACGCTTATTAATTTTTGGAGCATAAATTGTATTCCTTGTAAAAAAGAGATTCCTGATTTACTAGCTAACTTAACAATTGATTCTACAACACAGATTTATTTTATAAATACTGACCCTGAAACAGACAAAGAAAAAGCTATAAAAATTGCCAAAGAATTAAAGATTGAAAAAAAATTATTATTTGATTTTCAACAAGTTGCTTCTGAATTATTAATTAAGCCTAAAGTATTGATTCCCACTTCTATCATCATTAATCGTAAAGGAGTTATTAAATATGAATCTTTTGGGTATCATGAAACCACTGTTATTAATTTAAACAAAGCTATTGGAAAATTAGGTAATTAGATGAAAAAAATATTCAGTATTGTGTTCTTATCTTTATTTTTTATATTTAATTTGTTTTCTGATGAAATTAAACAAAAAAAGTCAAGGATTGCAATTTTAAATTTTAAAGCAGGTGAGGGTGTCACTTCGCAAGAAGCAGAACAAATAACTGAATTTGTGAGAATAGAGATGATAAAAAACAAATCATTTATTATTATTGATAGACAAAATATAAATAAAGTACTTCAAGAGCAAAAAAAAATTCAACAAGGGATTTGTGATACAACTGCGTGTGAGGTTCAAATTGGAAAATTACTTTCTGCGAACAAAATTCTAACTGGTAGCATTACTAGATTTAGATCAACATTTTATTTAAATGCTTCATTAACTGACGTTGAAAAAGGAACAAACGATTTTGCTGATAAAGAAAGCTCTCCTTCTCTAGATCAAATGGATGAAGCATGTAACAAATTAGTTTCAAAAATTTCTGATAATCTCAGACCAACTTACTCTAATTATCAATCAGATTCAGAAAATTCTGATTATTTAAATAGTGAAACATCTAATTATTCTTCTATTAAAAAAAATAGAGAAGCATTAGAACTTTCTATTTTTATGCCAGGGGTTGGTCAGATTTATAAAAAAAATTATATAAAAGGGTCATTAATTACAGTTGCATTTTTTGGGTTAGCTACTTTTACTTATTCAGAGTATTCAAATTACCGCCAAGCAAGAGAAAATTTTGATTCAACAACAGCTTTAGGTACTATTTCCTTTTTTGGTGGCTTTGGTAATTTTGGATATATTGCATTTGCAAATCAAAATTATTACAGTTCTGAAATGCAGAACTCTGCTCAAAAAATACAAGGTGCCTCAGCTTTGCTAGTAGGAGTATATATATATAATCTTATTGATATTGTTTTTTCCAAAGACAACTCAACGGTTCAGGCAAAGTTTGAAAGACCAAGAGATTCGTTCTTTTTTAATTCAAAAGCTTTTAATTCTAATCAAGGCATGAGAGATCAAATTTATAATTTTGGATATACATTCAGTTTCTAATTAAAGGAGAATATTTATGAAAAAGTTTATTAGTAAATTAATTTTATTTGTTATTTTTATGTTGGTCTTTTATTGCAAACCAAATGTTTCTAGTGCGAATCCAGTTTATGTTCTTAATGGAGTAACAGATGGATTAATCAAACGAATAGCAAGTACAAGCACAGGAACTGGTTCTGGAACTGGTTCTGGAACAGGAACTGGTTCTGGAACAGGAACAGGAACAGGAACAGGAACAGGAACAGGAACTGGTACAACACCAGCAGCTTGTATTGCTTCTGGTGCAACAAACGCTACTTTAACTAATCTAAGTTTTTCAGTTGTTGATGCTGAATATGATCTAGTAAATGATCGAATAGTAATGATTGACTCAAATAATAAGTTTCATTATTATAATCCTACAAATAATACTGATAGTATTACCAACTTAAATTTTGCTCCATTAAATGTAACAGTAAGTCCTGATGGAACCAAAGCCGCAGTAGGTCATGATGCTCAAGCAACATTAATTAATTTGCCAGGTACAATTGCTAGAGAAGTTACAACTTCTATTAAAGCCTTTGATATAGCAATGAATAATACAAATGCTTATATCAGCTCTAGCGTCACATCCTGGGGCAATATTCGTTCAGTAAATTTTAATACTGGTGTTGTTACAACTCAGACAGGTTCAACATTCTACCCTACTTCAATGGTAGTTAATCCAACTGCAAACTCCTTATATTTAGTTGACACTGGACTATCTCCAGCTGATATGTACAGGATAAATATTTCGGTAGATCCACCAGTTTCTCAATATGACTCACCTTACCATGGGACTTATGATATGAGTCCTCCAATTTGGATTTCAAGAAATTCGACTAGATTATTTAATGGAAGACTCCCTACTTTCAGCACTTCAGGAGTACAAGCAAGTGACATTATTTATGCTGGTGCATTAAATTCTTCCAGTGTATTTAGAATAAGGCATTTAAATACTGATAATTCAAAAATTTTATTCATACCTTCAAATTTATTTTTTGGTAGTACAACAGTAGCTGATAATACAAAAGATACAAGTGAATATTTATACCAACATAATCTAAGCAATCTAGCTTTTGTAAATAAAATTGTTTTACCTTGTACTGTTTCAAATGGAACTCAATATAAAACACTTGGGAAATATGTATTTATATCTAATTCAGGGGCAAATCATTTTGTAATTGCTGCACCAGATGCAAGTTCGGGATTATTGACAGATGTAATTATACGTTTTTGAGTAAAAATTGGATTTATTAAATTTGAGATTAAAACTTAAGTTCTAGGAGAACATTCATGGAGAATTTTTTTTATAAATCAGGCATGCTTATTTTTTTATTTATTTTAATAAACTGCAAACCAAATGTTTCTAGTGCGAATCCAGTTTATGTTCTTAATGGAATAACAGATGGATTAATCAAACGAATAGCAAGTACAAGCACAGGAACTGGTTCTGGAACTGGAACTGGAACTGGAACTGGAACAGGAACTGGAACTGGAACTGGAACTGGAACTGGAACTGGTTCTGGAACAGGAACAGGAACAGGAACAGGTACAACACCAGCAGCTTGTATTGCTTCTGGTGCCACAAACGGTACTTTAACTAATCTAAGTTTTTCAGTTGTTGATGCTGAATATGATCTAGTAAATGATCGAATAGTAATGATTGACTCAAATAATAAGTTTCATTATTATAATCCTTCAAATAATACTGATAGTATTACCAACTTAAATTTTGCTCCATTAAATGTAACAGTAAGTCCTGATGGAACCAAAGCCGCAGTAGGTCATGATGCTCAAGCAACATTAATTAATTTGCCAAGTACAATTGCTAGGGAAGTTGCTACTTCAATCAAATCCAAAGATATAATTATGAATAATACACATGTATTTGTTTCTAAAGATTCACAATCTGGAAATGATTTTATTAGAAATATTGTTTTTTCTACAGGTGCAATTGCAAATTCTACTGGAAGCTTTTCTTCATACCAATATGATTTGGTATTAAACAGTACTGCTAATACATTTTATGGAATTTATAATGGAGTAAGCCCAGTTGATATTGTAAGATTTAATCCAAGTGTTGATATTTCTGTTTACGCTTATGACTCACCTTACCATGGGACTTACAATATGAATGCTCCTATTTGGATTTCTAGAAATGCATCACGATTATTTAATGGAAGACTCACTACTTTCAGTATTTCTGGTGTACAAGCAAGTGATATAATTTATGCAGGTGAGTTAAATACTTCAAGTGTATTTAGAATAAGGCATTTAAATACTGATAACTCAAAAATTTTATTCATACCTTCAAATTTATTTTTTGGTAGTACAACAGTAGCTGATAATACAAAAGATACAAATGAATATTTATACCAACATAATCTAAGCAATCTAGGTTTCGTAAATAAAATTGTTTTACCTTGTACTGTTTCAAATGGAACTCAATACAAAACACTTGGGAAATATGTATTTATATCTAATTCAGGGGCGAATCATTTTGTAATTGCTGCACCAGATGCTAGTTCGGGATTATTGACAGATGTAATTGTACGTTTTTGAATAAAAATTGGATTTATTGAATTTGAGATTAAAACTTAAGTTCTAGGAGAACATTCATGGAGAATTTTTTTTATAAATCAAGAATGCTTACTTTTTTTTCTAACTTAATTGAAATGTAAAATTTTATAATTCACATAAATTATGAAATTCGTCTTATAAGTCGATTCTTTTTTTTAAAATATATTCTTGTTAAAGTATTATTTCTTTCATAGAACAAAACCTACACTTTAAAAATATTTAACGATAAATATTTTAATTATCTACTTGAATCATCAGAGAGAAGTTCTAAAAATCAAAATGTTCATTGGTATCGTTTTACAAGTAAACATAGTTGCTTTCTATCTATCTGAAAGATTAGCTTGATAAACTTTTTATAAATGCCAAACAAAAAAAATCGCCCAAGTTAAAAATTCTTGCCTTTTTGGGAATGTATTTTTTTAATTACTAGTTACTAGTTTGATTTAAAGGAATTTGTATGAATTTAATTTTGGGAATTTTAGTATTAACTGTTTCAATGACTTCTGTTTTTTCTATTGGAACTTATGCTGAAGGAAAAGTGGTTGGTAAATTAACTCAATTTGAAAGTAGGGGTTTGATTTTTGATTCTTACGAGGGAATGATTGAGATTTCAGATTTTAATAAAGAAGAAAAATGTGATGAATCAAAAGACGAATGTTATATTGGAACAAAAAAAATTATTAATATAAGTGTCAGACCAGATAATGCGGAAGTTGTAAATATTTTAAATAAAGGACTAAACCAAGAATTTGTTTTTGAATACAATATTCATCGCATAACAGCAATTGCCCTTTCTTCCGATTTTGAAATTTTAAAAGTAATGAGGCAAGAATCTGCACAAACTTCTGTAAATGGAAAAGATAAATTCCAAGTAAACAAGTCTGGTGGAAAAAGAAATTTTTCTGTTGCAGGAAAAATTTTAAAGTTAGATAGACAAGGTACTTTTGTAAAAACTTATGAAGGTTTGTATATGGATGAAGTGCGAAACAAAGTTCATATCTTCTCAGTAACTGATGAAGAAATGGCTAAATTTGCTCTAGACTCAATGAAACAAAGTGGAAAATTTTTCTTTGGAATTTCTGTGGCATATGTAGATGGATTTAGAAAATCAGATTATGATTTATTTGAAATAAATTTTAAAGAGCCAGCTGGTGGTTCTTACAAAACAAACTAGGAAATTAAAATGGTAAAAAAATTATCTACAGAAGATATAAAAGAATTAACTGAATATTATAGAGAAATGATTTTGATTCGTAGATTTGAAGAAGCATCCGCAAAAGCATATGGTTCAGGAAAAATTGGTGGATTTTGTCATTTGTACATCGGACAAGAAGCAGTTGGTGTTGGTGCAATTGCTGCCCTCAGATCATCTGATTATATAGTCTCAACTTATCGAGATCATGGACATGCACTTGCTCGTGGAATGACAGCAAAAGAATTGATGGCAGAATTATTCGGCAAAAAAACTGGTTGTGTAAAAGGAAACGGTGGCTCAATGCATTTTTTTAGCAAAGAGAAAAATTTTCTTGGAGGTCATGGAATTGTAGGTGGGCATATTGCGCTTGCTGCTGGTGCTGCATATGCAGCAAAATACAAAAAAACAGATGATGTATGTATTTGTTTTTTTGGAGAGGGTGCTGCAAATATTGGTGCATTTCACGAGTCTTTGAATCTAGCTGCACTTTGGAAATTGCCACTGATTTTAATTTGTGAAAACAATCATTATGCAATGGGAACACCAGAATCAAGAAGTTACACAATCAAAGATGTTTCGATTAGAGCAACTGCATACAATATAGCTAGAGATAGAATTGAAGGTGACGAAGTTCGTAAAGTGCGTGACCATATCAAAGTTGCAGTGGAACGTGCAAGACGAGGGGAAGGTCCAACTTTAGTGGAAGTTTCCACGTATCGTTTTCGAGGTCACTCCATGTCTGATCCAGCAAAGTATCGAACCAAAGAAGAAGTGGAGGAGCATAAAAAAGATGATCCGTTATTTAGAGCAAGACATGATTTAATAGATGGTGGTGCATCAGAATCGGATATTGAAAAATTGGAATCTGAAGTGCAGGATATTGTTGATGAAGCAGTTGATTTTGCAGAAAAATCGGAAGAGCCGCCTCTTGGTTGGCTTCACAATCATGTATATGCTGACTAGGAGAAATAAATGGCAAAATTAACTTATAGAGAAGCATTAAATAGAGCAATGTGTGAAGAAATGGAAAAAGACCCAAATGTATTTGTAATGGGTGAAGAAGTTGGACACTACCAAGGAGCATACAAAGTTACCCAAGGCATGCTAGATAAATTTGGTGACCAAAGGGTAATTGATACTCCAATTTCTGAAAATGGTTTTGCGGGAATTGGGGTGGGGGCTGCAATGGTTGGACTTCGCCCGATTATTGAATTTATGACTTGGAATTTTTCTTTAGTTGCAATTGATCAAATTGTAAACGCTGCAGCAAAAATGTTGTACATGTCTGGTGGTCAATTTTCTGTCCCAATCGTTTTTCGAGGAGCAGGGGGGGCTGGTGGAAGAGTTGCAGCACAACATTCACAAGCATTTGAAAGTTGGTATGCTCATATTCCAGGATTAAAAGTTGTAGCACCTGCAACTCCAAAAGATGCACTTGGACTTTTAAAAACATCTATTCGAGATAACAACCCTGTTATATTTATGGAGAGTGAAGTTTTGTATGGCTACACTGGTGAAGTTCCAGACGAAGAATATTCTATCCCAATTGGTAAAGGTGAAATTAAAAAAGCAGGAACAGATATTTCAATAATCACTTGGTCTAGGGCTTATCATTTTGCAATTGAAGCAGCAGAAGAATTAGAGAAAGAAGGAATTTCAGCAGAGGTAGTTGATCTAAGAACTATTCGTCCAATGGATGAAGAAATTATTTATAATTCTGTTCGCAAAACAAATCGTGCAATTGTAGTTGAAGAGGGTTGGTATCATTCAGGAGTTGGTTCCCATGTGGCATATTTAATTCAAAAAAATTGTTTTGATTATTTGGATGCACCAGTTGAAAGAATTACTCAAGAAGATGTTCCAATGCCTTATGCAGCAAATTTGGAAAAACACTCTTTACCTTCCGTAGAAAAAGTAAAAAATAAAATCAAAGAAATGTTGTCTTAAGGAATTTATATGGCTAAAATTGCAGAAATGGCACAACTCTCTCCCACAATGACAGAGGGTACGATTGTAAAATGGCTTAAAAAAGTTGGAGATAAAGTTTCAGTTGGAGATATTGTAGCTGAGGTTGAAACAGACAAAGCAGTTATGGAAATGGAGTCTTATGATAATGGTGTTTTACTATCTATAATAATTGGAGACGGTGAAAAAGTAAAAGTTGGTCTTCCTGTTGCAATTATTGGGAAAGCAGGTGAAGATATTTCAGCACTTGAATCTTCTGCAAAATCAAAATTATCATCTGTTCCAGCTGCTACAGTTGTTGTTGAAGCCCCAAAACCTCAAAAACCTCCTGAAGTAGTTGCTCCAAAACCAGTTGAATTAAAAGTAGAAGAAAAAATTCCTGAAGTTGTTTCTCCCAAAAAAGAAAAAAGAACTGATGGAAGAATTTTAGCATCTCCCCTTGCAAAATCAATTGCACTTTCAAAAGGTGTGGACATTACAAAAGTAATTGGTTCTGGACCTGAGGGTAGAATTACAAAACTAGATGTTTTGGAATTTATTGCAAATCCAAGTTCATCCTCTTCTTCATCCATGATGCAGTCTTATACTCCTGCTAAGCTTGAACGTAAATTAGAAATTTCTGGAATGAGAAAAATAATTGCTACTAGACTTCATGATGCAAAAAATAATATTCCTCATTTTTATCTAAACTTAGAATTTGATGCAGAGCCTCTTGTAAAAATGAGAGAGATGTTAAACCTAGATTTAAAATCTCAAGCTGAGCGTAAAAAAGAAAAACCAGATTTAGTTTCTTTAAATGATTTTATTGTAAAAGCTTGTTCTATTACATTATCCCGAATTCCAGAAGTAAATTCTTCGTGGAGAGGAGATCATATTTTAGAACACGGAAGAGTGGATATTGGAATTGCAGTTTCTATGGATGGTGGTTTGATTACTCCTTATGTGAGAAACGCTGACAAACTTTCTCTTGTTGAAATTCATACTGAAATCAAATCTCTTGCTGATAAAGCAAGAAATAGAAAATTAAAACCAAATGAATTTACAGACGGAACTTTTACAATTTCTAATTTAGGTATGTTTGGAATTACAAGTTTTTCAGCAATCATCAATGAACCAGAGGCTGCTCTTATGGCTGTTGGAGGTCTTGTAGAAAAAGCAGTTGTAAAAAATGGAAATATAGTCGCTGGCAAAACAATCACAGTTACACTTTCATGTGATCATAGAGTTGTAGATGGTGCTGTTGGTGCAAAATTTTTAGGAGAATTTAAGGAAATTATAGAGCATCCTTATACAATTATTAGATGAAAACAGTTTTTGAATTTTTTGAAATAGAAGTAGATGGTAATATAGCAGTTGTTTATTTAAACAAACCTGAAAAGAGAAATGCAATGGATTGGTCTTTTTGGAGAGACTTGCCTTTAGTAGTAGATGAAATCAATAACAATCCTGAAATCCGTGCATTTGTTTTTGCTGCTCGTGGAAAATCTTTTTCAACAGGACTAGATGTAGTAAATTTTACAGCAATGAATGAAGGTTTTTTACAAGAGAATCTTGCAGATGATAGAAAAAAATTTTATGATTTGATTTCAAAAATGCAATCAGGTATTAATGCCGTTTATAATTCCAACAAACCGTCTATTGCTGTGGTTCATAAACATTGTATTGGTGGAGCTTTAGATTTAATTTCAGCTTGTGATTTGAGATATTGTACTGAGGATGCTAGTTTCTCTTTACGTGAAGTAAAAGTTGCAATTGTTGCAGACATGGGCTCAATCAATAGACTTCCTGGTATAATCGGACAAGGATACACAAGAGAACTTGCTCTAACAGGAAAAGATATTGATGCAAAAACTGCACTAAGAATGAATTTAGTAAATGAAGTTTTTTCTGATTTTGAAAAATGTTTAAATCATGCAAAAGAAATTGCAAAAGATATTGCAACTTCATCAACATTAGTAGTTGAAGGTGTAAAAGAAGTAATGCGTTATTCAGAAGGTAAACCTATGGAAGCTGGTTTAAATTATGTTTGTGTTTGGAATTCTAGTTTTCTAGCTTCCAAAGATTTCGGGATTGCAATTGATTCTTTTAAGAATAAAACGAAACCAATTTATAATAAATGAACATCATTTCTGTCATACGACAAGCTCGATATGAAGAGAAATCAAAACTGTACACTAGAGCTTTTAATACTTATGGAAAAGCTTTAGATATAACCAATTCTGAAATTACAAAAATCAGATTGGAATCTTATCGGGGTTGGACTTTAAATAAAATTGGAAATTTTGAACAAGCAAATGAAATTTTTAATTCTGTATTAAAAAAATATGACCATGCTTATGCCTATCTTATTTCTGCATTGTATTTTTATAAAACAGGCAAATTAAAATCATCAAAAAATTTATTACAAAAAGGAATTGAAAAATTTCCTGACTATTTAGAATTATATTTAACTTTATCTTCTATTTTAAAAGATTCAGAAAGAGCAAATGAGTCGATTCAAGTTTTAAAACAAGCTTTACAACGTGAAAATTTAATTAAAGGTAAAGGTGGGATTCTAAGAAAAGATATTTGGGCTGAATTAGGTAATTTATATTTTGAAAGAGGAAATTTTAATTCTTGTATTTTATGTTTAAAAAAATCTATGAATATGGATAAAGAAGAAAACTTTTTACATTATTCACTTTTAGCAAAATCTTATCTTATTCTAGGAGATGCAAAAAACGCTTTGCTTTATATCGAAAAACAACTTCTTTATTATGAAGATTTAGACGGGGACGATTATATCACTAAAGCAAGAGCTCATGCTAAACTAGATGAACTCCATTTGGCTTCTGCAAGTCTACTACAAGCTCACGATTCAGATGGTGTTCTTAGAATTAGTTCTGAAGAAATGATAGATTTTTCCAAATTAATGCAAAATGGTTTTTTTGATACGATTGAAAATTTACAGATAGGAGAATAAATTGAAACTTAATCTAAAACAAATAGCTGATCTAATTCCAAATTCCAAAATTATAAATACAGAAACACCTGAAAAAATTGAATTTGATTCGGTAAAAAAACTTTCTGAAGCAAATGAAAATTCTATTTCTATTTTTAATACTAAGTCTAATCAAAAAGAATTTAAAGATTCAAAAGCCATCGTTTACCTCATAAACGAAGACGTTCTAAGTTTAGTTAACAAACCTTCATTATTAGTTCCTAATGTAGATATTGCTCTTGGAAAAGTTTTAGATTTATTTTTCCCTCCAAAAAAATCAATTGGAAAAAGAGGAGAATTTATTTCTATTTCTAAAACTGCAGAAATTGAAGATAATGTAGACATTGGCAACTTTGTTTCAGTTGGAGAAAATTCTAAAATTGGAAAAAATTCAATCATTGAAGATGGAGTAAAAATTGGTGATAATGTAAGAATTGGTGAAAATGCAAGAATAGGGATGAATACAGTTTTTCATGGTGATATCATTATTGGAAAAAATTTTACTGTATTTGGAAATTCAACTTTTGGTGGTGATGGATTTAAATTTGTAACTTTAGAAAAAATTCATTATAAAATTCCTCAAATAGCAAAAGTGATTATCGGTGATAATGTTGAAATTGGTTCCAATTGTTCAGTTGATAGGGGTGGAATAGAAGATACCGTAATTGGTGATGGTTGCAAATTTGATAATATGGTTCATGTGGGTCATAATGTCAAAATCGGAAAAAATGTTATTATCGCAGGTCAGTCTGGTGTTGCTGGTAGCACAATTATTGGTGACAATTGTTTGATTGGGGGTGCTTGTGCAATTTCTGATCATTTAGTATTACCAGCAAATTCAATTGTCGCAGGTGGTACTGGAATGAGGACTTCACCAAAAGAGCCAAATGTATTTATTGGATGGGACTGGGGTCTGACTTATCCTGAATTCCAAAAAGCTAGAGTGAATATAAAACACTTAATTGGATTTAATAAAATCATTTCTAGAATCAAAGAAATAGAAAAAAAAATGGGAATTGAAAATAAAGAATAATTTTAATACTAGAGAATTTTATTCGATTTTATTTTCTTGGTTTTTTTCAGCTTTTAGTTTTGCGAGTATTCTACCTTTTTTATCTATTTTTCTCTCTGAAAAATTCCAACTAGATTTAGTTCAGATTGGATACTTCTTTATGTTTACTGCAATTTTTAGAGGAATAATTCAAATTTATATTGGGGATTTATCTGATTTAATTGGTAGAAAAAATTTAATTTTATTTTCTCAATATTTTAGAGCAGCTTCATTATTTCTTTTAATTTATTTTATAGAAATAAAAATTTTAGTAATTTTATTTTTGGGATTAAGTTATGTTTTTTCTTCTTTATTTCAACCTCTAGTAAGTTCTTCGTTATCAGATAATTTTGATCAGATAAATTTTTTAAAAGCATTTAGTATTGTTCGAGTGTTTGGGAATATACCTTGGGCTTTAGCTCCATTTATAACAGGGATTTTAGCAAGTATAGATTTAAAAAATATTTTTTATTTATCTGCAATTAGTTCTATTTTATCCAATTTAATAATTCATTTTTATTTTATGGATAAAGTAATTTTAGATAACAAAGAAACTAGAGAGCCAATACAAAAAATATTTTTAGATAAAAAATTTATTTTATTTTGTATTATTGGTTTTTTATTTAGCATAACAATTTCTCAAATGTTTTCTTCACTTAATGTATTCTTTTCTGAAATCAAAAAATTGGATAAAAAACAAGTAGGAATTATTTTTGCAATGAATGGTTTAATTGTTTCTATTTTTCAAATCCCAATTTCAAAATTAGTTTCAAAATACATTAATTCATTCGTTTCACTTAGTATTGGTGCTTTTTTTTATTTTGTAGGATATTTTTTTTCAGGGACATCGACAGAATTTTACCAATACATTTTAATTTTAATATTTATTTCACTTGGTGAAAATTTTGCAATTCCAATGATACAAACAACTGTTAAAAAATTTGCTAAAGATAAAATGACAGGAAGGTACATGGGGTTTTATTCCATGGTGACAGTTGCCGGTTGGTCAGTGGGTCCATATATTGGTGGTAAAATTATAGAATTTACAAATCAAAACTATTCAGTTTCATTAAAACTTTTATCCTTGTTTTCATTATTAGCAAGTATTGGATATTTTTTATTTTTTCTAAATCGCAAAAAAATAGATTCATTATAAATGATCTATTTGTCAATAACTAAAGCATACCTAACTGAATTTTACTAATAAGTAAAACATAGTTGACTGAATTTTACTAACAAACAGACTTACCCTATGGATACTAGATACTTAACAGAATTTGTTCGGGAAGATTTAAAAACAAAAATAGTTTTTATGAGTGGTCCAAGACAAGTTGGAAAAACAACTCTTTCTAAAACTTTTATAAAATCCAATGAACAATATTTTAGTTGGGATGATTTAAAAGATAGAGTCATATTAAAAAAACATCAAATTGATCCTGAACTTAAAATGGTAGTATTGGATGAAATTCATAAATATTATAGATGGAGGACATTGGTAAAAGGTTTATTCGATAAATATGGAGAAGTACTTTCTATTTTTGTAACAGGTTCAGCAAGGTTAGACTATTTTAGAAAAGGGGGGGATTCACTAGTTGGACGATACCATTTTTATAGGTTACATCCATTTAGTTTAGCTGAGGTAGATAAAGAATATAAAAGAAGCACAACAGAAAAATTATTTCAATTTGGGGGATTTCCTGAACCATTTTTAAAAGCAAAAGAAAATTTTTATAGAAGATGGTTAAGAGAAAGAAAAAATCGAGTGATCTACCAAGACCTAAGAGATCTAGAAACAATTAAAGAATTATCTTTGATTGAGTTACTTGTAGATTTATTACCTTCAAAAGTTGGATCAGTTTTATCCATAAAAAGTTTACAAGAGGATTTAGAAATTTCTCCAAACACAGTTAGCAGATGGATTCAGGTTTTAGAGATGATTTATTATTGTTATAGAATTTTACCTTATGGTTATAAAAAAATTCGAGCTGTAAAAAAATCCAACAAATTATATCTTTGGGACTGGGCTGAAGTGGAAGAAAAAGGTCCAAGATTTGAAAATATGGTAGCATCTCAACTTTTAAAATATTGCCATGTTCTAGAAGATTCTGAAGGTCATGATATGGAACTTAGATTTATTCGAGATATTCATTTGAGAGAAATTGATTTTGTTGTGCTAAAAAATAAAAAACCTCTTTTCGGAGTAGAATGTAAAACTGGTGAAAAAAATATTAGCAAACATATAAAATATTTTCAAACAAGAACGAATATTCCAAAATTTTACCAAGTTCATTTAGGAACAAAAGACTACCAGGATGGAAATATTCGAGTTCTTCCTTTTGAAAAATTTTGTAAACTAGAAAAACTTCCTTGAAGTTAAACAATTCCTAGACAAATCAATTCAATATAAAAAAATGTAAGCTCATGAAAGAGCAAAAAGCAAATTTTTTTTATAATGGATTAATTTCACTTGTTAGAGCAGTTACTAGTCTAGCATTTAATAAAGTATATACTTACTTTAAAAGAGAAGACAAAGTTTTGTCCACTCCCTACCCAACTGTAATTTTTGCAAATCATATCATGGAAGAAGATATAATTGCATTAGCACATGTATATCACAAAGTAAGTCCAAAAATAAAATTTGGTTTTGCGATGAGACAAGATATTGTTGAACCAGATTTTTTAATAAAAGAGTTTTCCCCAAAAGGTTTTTTAAAATTTATTTTATGGGTAATTGATAAATCCAAAATTATTAGAATTTTACTTTTGTATATTGGGGGAGTTGGAATTAAAAGACCATTTAGGGATGATGCAAGAAAATTAGCAAAATCTGGGGAACTTAGAGATTTAGTTGAATCACAATTCGGAGAAATTGCAAAAAAAGGAAATGAGGGAAGAAATTTGTTTTTATTTCCAGAAGGTAAATTTTCCGGGGATGGATATTTGGAATCAATTCGAAGAGGAATTTTTTTACTAAACTCAAAAGTTCAAAACTTAAATTGTTCATTTATAAATTTGACTTATGATTTTTTAGCAAAACCCAAAATGGATTTGCATATATCTTTTGGAGAAAATTTTCCGCTATTCAATTTTAAAGAAGAAAAAGAAGTTTCAGAGTTCGCAAAACAAAAATTAGGTGAAAGTTTTGTTTTGACTTCAGGAAATTTTTTTTCTTATTCTGTTTTTAAAAAAATTGAAAATTTAAATTTAAATGAATTAAAATCAAAATTGACTACGATTTTAAAAAAAATTGAAATAAATAATATTATGTTTATTTCTGAAAAATTAATAATAAATTTTCCGGAAGAATTTGATTTATTTTTTAAAGAAATTTTAAATAAAAAATTTTTAGAAATAAAAGAAGATATGATTCAGAAAACTGAAAAATTATCAAAAACAGAATTTAGAACTGTAAATTTATTAAGAAAAAATAATCCATATTTTTACCATAAAAACCAATTAAGATACTTTGAAAAAAACTTAGACTCTATTTTTGATGATTTTTTAACAAATTAACTATTAGAAGTTTATTAATGTTATAATAGTTTGATTTTTCAACTCTAATGCGAAAGAGATTGAAATGGAAATCGAAGATTGAAATGAAAAGCTCGTTTTTTCGCTGTTAAGCGAAAAATTCGCCCAAATCATCTTAGGAATAATTTTATTGTTTTTTTAATTTTACATTAAAGTAATTAGAATAAATTTAATTTTTTTTCAATTTAATCTTGTCTAAATTTTAGTTTCAAATTAAATTAATAAGATTCTAGATTTTTGATAGTTTAGAATCATAAGTTTGAAATATAAAATTAAGGTAAGGTTCAAATGGTTGTTCTAAACAGTAAATTACATAGTTTTGATGAAGATCAAATCGGTGAAGAGCATTTCTCTGAAAATTTAGAAACCCCACTCAGAGAAGACGCATTTTTAATTTCAGATGAGGAAAAAGTGAATCAAATCCAAGAAAAATTTGCAGAAATTATGAATATTCTTGGATTAGATTTGAAAGATGATAGTTTAAAAGGAACTCCAAAAAGAGTTGCTAAAATGTTTGTAAAAGAAATTTTTTCAGGTTTAAGTCCAAAAAATAAACCTGACTTAAGAGTATTTGATAATAAATACAAATATGATAAAGTGTTAGTTGAAAAAAATATTAATGTTCAGTCATTTTGTGAGCATCATTTTTTGCCAATAGTTGGTAGAGCTCATGTTGGCTATATTCCAGATAAAAAAGTTGTTGGACTTTCTAAATTAAATCGCATAGTAGATTATTTTTCTAGAAGACCACAAGTTCAAGAAAGGCTTACAAGACAAATTCATGAAGAGCTAAAAGAAAAATTAGAAAGTGATTCTGTGATTGTAGTTATTGATGCAAAACATCTATGCGTTTCATCCCGTGGAATTCAGGATATATCTAGCTCTACTCAAACTCTTTATTATTCTGGAAAGTTTAATGACCAAAAAAATAGAGAAGAGTTTTTTAAATTAATTACACTTTCAAATAAAGATTTTGTATAATGAAAAAAAAAGAGTTCAAAACTTTAGCAGAATTCTGGCCATTTTATTTGGAGGAACATTCCAACAAATTAAACCGTGGTTTGCATTTTTTAGGCTCAAGTTTTGCTTTATTTTTTCTTGTACAGTTTTTTTTAACTTTTAATTTTTATTTTTTAATTATTGCTTTAGTTTCTGGGTATTCATTTGCTTGGTTGGGTCATTTTTTTATTCAGAAAAATAAACCAGCTACTTTTAAATATCCAATTAAATCTTTTATTTCAGATTGGAAAATGTTTGTTTATACTTTTAGTTTTCAAATTGATAAAGAATTAAAAAAACATTTAATTAAATCTGAATAAGTTGATATTTCTATCTTAATTTAAAAAATAGGTTCAGAAATAAAATTTACTATTAAGTTTAACTTGATTAAATAATTTAACAAATCTTCACTTTAAATAGTATGATTATTTTTCTATAATCGATTTTTCTGCTCTTGTAATAATATCTTTTGCAAATCTTTCACTAAAACCAGAAAGAAAGCCTAAACAAGCAAAAAAATATTTATAAGATTCAGGTTTAATACTAATTGGAATAAACCCACTCATAAAAAATGCTGCACTAAAGACTGCAAAAAAAACTCCAATCACAGGTTTGAAAAATCCAGTTAAAAATAGAACTCTATGATCAATTATATCATAAAAACGATTTTGTAAATTATGAAGCCTAACTCCAATGCTAATTACTGCTCCCCAACCACCTGAAAGTGCAGTGATTAAAACAATCGTAATGTCTAAATTTAATTCAGTTGTTAAATTCTTAAAAAAAGTATAACCTAAAATTACAACTAAATGACCAAGAATTGTATTTACCCCAAGTCCTAATAACAAAATTGAAAGTGGAGAATTTAATTTAAAAATAAAATTGTATAAAAAATTTATAATCCCTATATTGATAGAAAGTCTATCTTCTAGATCATTTAAAATTTCTGAAGCTAGTTCTAAATTTGGTTTCTTTTTTGTTAGAGAAGTAAAAACCATTTCAGCTTTCTCTACTAAAACAAAATCATTTGATTTTTCTATATCAGTTAAAAGTTTAATGAGTCTTGATAAATTTTTTTCTATTGTTGGTTCAATATCATTTAAGAGTCTTTTATTAATTTTATTCGTTAATAAAAAGAGTTTTTCAGTGTGCTTTTTTTCAATAGAAGAAGTCATTTTTCAAAATTATAAATTTATCTTTTTTTTTTCAAGTGATTTTTATAGTTTAATAAAAAAGTTATATCGAAGGAAAAATTTTAATTAAGCTGTTTTAAAAGAGAAAATTTTATTTAAAATTTATTTTTTTGTTCATAAATAAACTTTTATTCATTATTTTTAATAAATCATCCCTCTTGAAGCTAAAAAAGCTGTTGTCCAAGCATTCTGAAAATTAAACCCTCCAGTAATACCATCCACATCAATCACTTCACCAGCAAAAAATAAACCGGGAATAATTTTACTTTCCATTGTATTAAAATTAATTTCTTTTCGATTTATTCCCCCACAAGTTACAAATTCTTCTTTAAAAACTCCTTTTCCATTTACATCTAAAATATGATTTGTGATAATTTCTTTTAATGAATGAATTTCTGAATTTGAAATTGATGACCAAATTTTTTCTGAATCAATATTTGCTAAATTTAAAAAATAAGACCAAAGCCTGGATGGAAATTCAAAATTTATAGAAATGATTTTTTTATTTGCATGATCTTTTTTTGTATTTAGTAAAATTTTTTGAAATTCTTCTGAATTTGTTTTACCAAGCCAATTTATTTTTATTTTTAAATTGTAATTTTCTTCTGCAAATTCTTTTGCCTCCCAGGCAGAAAGACGTAGTACTGCAGGACCACTTAAACCCCAATGTGTAATTAAAATTGGACCAGTTTGAGGTTTTCCTTTTGGATAAATTTTTACTTCAGCGTTTTTTACAGACAGACCAGTCAAACTAGTTAAATTTTCATTTTCAATATTTAATGTAAATAAAGAGGGAACTGCTTTTTCTATTTTATGACCCATTTCTTCAAGCATAGACCAAACTCTTTTATTGGAACCTGTTGCGATTAAAAGTTTATCAAAATAAAATTCTTCTGATTCCGTTTTTAAAATAAATTTTTTTTCAGAATAAATAATCTTCTCAATATTTTTATTTAAGAAAATATTTACACCAGAATTTTTTGCTTCTTTTTGAAAACATTCAATTATGGTTGAAGAGCTATTGGAAACAGGAAACATTCTTCCATCTGATTCAGTTTTTAAAGAAACAGATTTTTTTTCTAACCACTCTATCATATCTTTTGGTTGAAATTTTTCAAATGCATATCTTAATTCTTTTGATCCTCTTGGATATTTTTCACAAAGTAAAATTGGATCAAATAAATGATGGGTTACATTACATCTTCCACCACCAGAAATTTTTACCTTTCCAAGCGGCTCAGAATTTTTTTCAAGCAAAGTGATTTTTAAATTTTTACTTTCACTTATTAGAATCGAAGCAAAATATCCAGCTGCTCCACCACCTAAAATTCCAATTTCTTTCATAAAAATAGAAATCTATAAAAGGAAATGATGTAAAGATTTATTTTTAAACAAAACGTATTTGTTAATGATGAAGGATGAATGATGAATTAGGAATGATGAATTAGGAATGATGAATTAGGAATGATGAATTAGGAATGGTAAATTAGGAATGGTAAATTAGGAATGATGAATTAGGAATGATGAATTAGGAAT
>JAAFIR010000063.1 GCA_013297885.1 Leptospirales bacterium
AAATGATTACAATAATTTGATGATTGTGTGATAATTTTTTTTGAAATGTGCTTTATACAACATTATCATTCCGTAAAAATGTGGTTGTTCTGTAAAGAAACTGCCAGATTTTTATGGAATGACAAAGTTATTTTTTTTTTCTACAAAAATTGTCATAGAATCATAATTTTTATTATTTTAGAAAGTGATTTGGTTCTTTTTTCTTGTTCAGGAATAGGATTTTTACCCAAAAATAAATGCTCTAATTTTTTTTAATTCTCCAATTTCTTTGGGTAAAATAGCAAATTTACCATTGAACACCTCTTTTTAGAGGCTCTTTCAAAGCCTCCTCAAGGCTTATATATTCTTTGGTATTAGTTACTTGTCCTTGTGCATACACAGATACAAAGACATACATAAAAACGAAGATAAAATGATTTTTTTGGTTTTAAAAAATTACCTTACAATTGAGCAGAAATGTTTTTATTTTGTCTTGTTCTTGCGGGTTAATAAGATTTCCATATAAACGTACTTCTTCCAAACCCTTTAATCCTTCTATTTCTTTGGGTAAAGTTTTTAGTTGATTTCTTTCTGAAAACAACTTTTTCAACATTTTCAATTCTCCAATTTCTTTGGGTAAAGCGGTTAATTGATTATAACCCAAATTCAATTCTTCCAAATTCTTTAATTCTAAAATTTCTTTGGGTAAAGTTGTTAATTGAGCAAAACTTAAATCCAATTCTTTCAAATTCTTCAATTCTAAAATTTCTTTGGGAAATGAAATTAATTGATTTTTATCCAAATCCAATTTTTTTAGATTTTTAAATACTAAAATTTCTTTGGGCAAAGCTGTTAATTGAGTAGAACTTAAATCCAACTCTTCCAAATTCTTCAATTCTAAAATTTCTTTGGGCAAAACTATTAATTGATTATGACCTAAATCCAATTTTTTTAGATTTTTCAATTCTAAAATTTCTTTGGGAAATGAAGTTAATTGATTATAACCCAAATCCAATTCTTTCAAATTCTTTAATGCTAAAATTTCTTTGGGTAAAACTGTTAATTGATTATGAACTAAATTCAATTCTTCCAAATTCTTCAATTCTAAAATTTCTTTGGGAAATGATGTTAATTGATTATGACTTAAATCCAATTTTTTTAGATTTTTCAATTCTAAAATTTCTTTGGGTAAATCTGTTAATTTATTATTGTTTAATAATAAGTATTGCAAATTTTTTAATTCTCCAATTTCTTGCGGTAATGAAGTTAATTGATTACTCCAAAGATACAACATTTTTATTTTTTTTAATTCTCCAATTTCTTTGGGCAAAGCTGTTAATTGATTATAACCTAAATTCAATTGTTCCAAATTCTTTAATTCTAAAATTTCTTTGGGTAAAGTTGTTAATTGAGTAAAACTTAAATTCAATTCTTCCAAATTCTTCAATTCTAAAATTTCTTTGGGGAATGATGTTAATTGATTTTTACCCAAATTCAATTGTTTCAAATTCTTCAATGCTAAAATTTCTTTGGGTAAATCTGTTAATTTATTATTGTTTAATAATAAGTATTGCAAATTTTTTAATTTTTCAATTTCTTGCGGTAATGAAGTTAATTGATTACTCCAAAGATACAACATTTTTATTTTTTTTAATTCTCCAATTTCTTTGGGTAAAGTGATTAATTGATTATAACCCAAATCCAATTGTTCCAAATTTTTCAATTCTCCAATTTCTTTGGGTAAATCTGTTAATTGAGCAGAACTTAAATCCAATTGTTCCAAATTCTTCAATTCTAAAATTTCTTTGGGCAAAACTGTTAATTGATTATGACTTAAATCCAATTTTTTTAGATTTTTCAATTCTAAAATTTCTTTGGGAAATGAAGTTAATTGATTTTTATCCAAATCCAATTTTTTTAGATTTTTCAATACTAAAATTTCTTTGGGCAAAGTTGTTAATTGAGTAGAAGTTAAATCCAATTCTTCCAAATTCTTCAATTCTAAAATTTCTTTGGGAAATGAAGTTAATTGATTATAACCTAAATCCAATTTTTTTAGATTTTTCAATACTAAAATTTCTTTGGGCAAAACTGTTAATTGAGTAGAAGTTAAATCCAATTCTTCCAAATTCTTCAATTCTAAAATTTCTTTGGGAAATGAAGTTAATTGACTATAACCTAAATCCAATTTTTTTAGATTTTTCAATACTAAAATTTCTTTGGGCAAAACTGTTAATTGAGTAGAAGTTAAATCCAATTCTTCTAAATTCTTCAATACTAAAATTTCTTTGGGAAATGATGTTAATTGATTATAACCTAAATCCAATTGTTTCAAATTCTTCAATTCTAAAATTTCTTTGGGCAAAGCTGTTAATTGATTATTGTTTAATAACAAGTATTGCAAATTTTTTAATGCTAAAATTTCTTTGGGAAATGATGTTAATTGATTATTCCAAAGATACAACATTTTTATTTTTTTTAATTCTCCAATTTCTTTGGGCAAAGCTGTTAATTGATTATAACCTAAATTCAATTGTTCCAAATTCTTCAATACTAAAATTTCTTTGGGTAAAGTTATTAATTGAGCAAAACTTAAATCCAATTGTTTCAAATTTTTCAATTCTAAAATTTCTTTGGGTAAATCTGTTAATTGATTATAACCCAAATCCAATTCTTCCAAATTCTTCAATTCTAAAATTTCTTTGGGTAAAGTGGTTAATTGATTTCTGCTTAGATTTAATATTTGCAAATTTTTTAATTTTCCAATTTCTTTGGGTAAAGAGGTTAATTGATTACCAAATAAATTCAATTTATACACCTTCAAAGGCTCTTTCAAAGCCTCATCAAGGCTTGTATATTCTTTAGTATTAGCAAGTGCTGTGCTATCCAATAATTGCCCTTGTGCATATACACACATATACACAGACATACACATAAAAACAAAGGTAAAAATGATTTTTTTCATGATGGATTTTTTAGTTTTAAAAATTTGAGGTTTAACACTTGGTTATTTTACTTATTTTAAAAACTTATATTACAACTGCGATCTACTCTAACATTTTATATTTTGTTGTTCCCCACGTTTCACGCGAAGTTATCATTGTTAAAACCTTTCAGTTTTTTTAATGCAAAAAATATGTTTAAACAACCAAAAAGTGGTTGAACTAAGACGATTATTTCTGTTTCTCCGCCCAAACGTTTGGAGGGTTTGAAACTTTCCAAACATTGAAATTATCTAGGTTAAAATTCCATAAAAGATTATATAAATATCTATAAAATTTATACAACAAGTTTATGCGGGATTAACCAGCCCTCTACACCATCGGAATTATGCCCCAAAGAAGCATAACAGAACTTTGGCGATTCTTTTCTTAGGATATTGTAAGCTCCATTTACATCAGCATTTATTTTTTTGCCTTCTTTGCTTACATATAAACCTCTTTGTACTCTTTTTCCTGAAAAAGTATATTTTTTGCCTTCTTCGTATTTTTCAGGTAATTTATCATCATCTATAAAACTTGCTTTGCTGGTATAGCTTTCTTCTCGTATAATGACTTTTATTTGGTGTCTTTCAAGTTTGTTTTTGAGTTTTAAAACAAACTGACCGAGTGAAATATTCACAAAATTTTGGTTATTTTTTTTGCCCAGATTTATTTTATTGATGTTTTTTGAAATATTGCCAATGATGACGGTTGAAATTTCATTTTCAACACATTTTTTTTCAATTTTTGCACTTGCTTTGTGCAAATAATCATCTATTTTTCTTTGTCTTTTTGTATTTAGTTTTTCCAATCTTTTTGACCAACTTTTTGCATTTCTTTTTTTCAAACCACTTTTTATTTTGCTTGATTTTTTGTTAAAATATTGATTGAGTGATTTTAAAGGTCTTCCATTCACAAAAAAAGGTTTCAATTTTCGTGTGTTTGTTACACAAGTTGCCAAATTATTTAGTCCCAAATCTATTGCCATTTTGTTGTCATTTTGGGCTACTTTTTCATAAATTTCGTTATCTTCAAACACAAAAATAACCTCAAAAAAAGCGATTTTTGGAATAATTTCAACTTGTTTGATTTCTTTGTTTAGGATTTTTTCAGGAATTGAAATGCTTAAATCTGTTTCTTTCTCTAAAATAACTTTGTTATTTTTGATTTGAAAACGTTGTTTGTCATAAATTAGGTTGTAAGTTTTTATTGATTTTTTGATATATTTTGGTGGTCTTGGCACACCTTTGAAAGCATTTTTGTTTGCTTTGTATTTTTTTATCAATGAAAAAAAAGAAGTATAGTTTTTGTCTAATTTTCTTAAAATTTGTTGAGAAAC